>CAZCEH010000010.1:0-141814 GCA_964497705.1 uncultured Actinomycetes bacterium
ATTCCTACGTGAGGCACGGAGAGCGTTTCGCGGGCAGTTTTCGTGAGTCTCGTCGCCTGTTTGACAGCGTGTCGAGGGGCGTCCTAGTCTGCCCGGGTGGCACGGATCCTCGTAATCAGCTAGCGCGTCCTCGCCGATCGGCGACGACGCGCCACCCCTTGGGCACCGCATGGTGACGAGGGGTTTTTTGTTGCCCGGGGCCCGTCACACCCGTGTCACATGGCGCCAGAACGAAGACAGACGAACGCACACGCGAAGAAGAGGTTCCGATGACGCAGGGCCGCACCGCCGTCATTCCCCCGACCGGCGCCAACGCAGCCGCCGCCCGCACCGCCGAGCGGGTCACCGGCGCGGCGTCGGTGGTCCGGTCGCTGGAGGAGATGGGCGTCGATGTGGTCTTCGGCATCCCCGGCGGCGCCGTGCTGCCGGTCTACGACCCGTTGCTGGACTCCACCAGGGTCCGCCACGTGCTGGTCCGCCACGAGCAGGGTGCCGGGCACGCGGCGACGGGCTACGCGCAGGCCACCGGGCGGGTCGGGGTGTGCATGGCCACCTCAGGGCCGGGCGCCACGAACCTGGTCACCCCGATCGCCGACGCGCACATGGACTCGGTCCCGATGGTGGCCATCACCGGCCAGGTCGGTCGCCCGATGATCGGCACCGACGGCTTCCAGGAGGCCGACATCTGCGGCATCACCATGCCGATCACCAAGCACAACTTCCTCGTCACCGACCCGGCCGAGATCCCACAAACGATCGCGGCCGCGTTCCACCTGGCATCGACGGGCCGACCCGGCCCGGTGCTGGTGGATATCCCCAAGGACGTCCTGCAGTCGGAGACCACCTTCGTCTGGCCGCCGGACGTCCATCTCCCGGGTTACCGGCCGACCATGCGGCCGCACGCGGGACAGATCGCCGCCGCCGCGAAGCTCATCGCCGCCTCGCGCCGTCCGGTGCTCTACGTCGGGGGCGGGGTGTTGAAGGCTCGGGCCACCGAGCCGTTGCGAGAGCTGGCCGAGTTGACCGGGATTCCGGTCGTCACCACCCTCATGGCCCGCGGCGCCTTCCCGGACTCACACATCCAGCACCTGGGGATGCCCGGGATGCACGGCACCGTGGCGGCGGTGGCGGGCATGCAGCGGGCGGATCTGATCGTCGCGCTCGGCGCCCGGTTCGACGACCGGGTCACCGGCCAGCTCTCGACGTTCGCGCCGGGCGCGACGATCGTCCACGCCGACATCGACCCGGCGGAGATCGGCAAGAACAGGGTGGCCGACGTGCCGATCGTCGGCGACGCCCGCGAGGTGATCACCGAGCTGGTCGCCGCGGTGCAGGCCGAGCAGGCGGCCGGCGTGGTGGCCGACCTGACCGCCTGGTGGGCCGAGCTGGACGACTTCCGGTCCACCTTCCCGCTCGGCTACGACTGGCCGACGGACGGCTCGCTGGCCCCGCAGTACGTCATCGAGCGGCTCGGCGCGATCGCCGGGCCCGACGCCATCTACGCGGCCGGCGTCGGTCAGCACCAGATGTGGGCGGCCCAGTTCATCCAGTACGAGAAGCCGGCCACCTGGCTGAACTCCGGCGGGCTGGGCACCATGGGCTACGCGGTGCCGGCCGCGATGGGCGCCAAGATGGGCCGGCCGGAGGCGACCGTGTGGGCCATCGACGGCGACGGCTGCTTCCAGATGACCAACCAGGAGCTGGCCACCTGCGCGATCGAGGGCATCCCGATCAAGGTCGCGGTGATCAACAACGGCAACCTGGGCATGGTCCGGCAGTGGCAGACGCTGTTCTACGGCGAGCGTTACTCGCAGACCGACCTGGGCACCCACAAGCACCGGATCCCGGACTTCAAGATGCTGGCCGAGTCCTACGGCTGCGTCGGCCTGCGCTGCGAGTCCAAGGAGGACGTGGACAAGACCATCGAGTCGGCGATGCAGATCAACGACCGGCCGGTGGTGGTCGACTTCACCGTCGGCGCGGACGCGCAGGTGTGGCCGATGGTGGCCGCCGGCACCGGCAACGACCAGATCATGGCCGCCCGCGGCATCCGGCCACTGTTCGACGAAGAATGAGCCCGGTTCGCGATCGTCGTTCCACCACCCGCTAGCCTGTCCGGTCGGCTGCCCGTCCGCGTCGGCCGACCTGTCCGAGGAGTGCAATTCCTTGTCCCGCCACACGTTGTCCGTGCTCGTGGAGAACAAGCCCGGCGTGCTCGCCCGGGTGTCCTCGCTGTTCTCGCGGCGCGGCTTCAACATCCACTCGCTGGCCGTCGGGCCGACCGAGAACCCCGAGGTCTCCCGGATGACCATCGTGGTGGCGGTCGAGGGGCTCCCGCTGGAGCAGGTGACCAAGCAGCTGAACAAGCTGGTGAACGTGCTCAAGATCGTCGAGCTGGCCCCGGCGCAGGCCGTGCAGCGGGAGTTGCTGCTGATCAAGCTGCGCTCGGACAGCGCGACCCGGCCGCAGATCGTGACGATCGTCGACATGTTCCGGGCGCACATCATCGACATCACCCCGGAGGCGGTCACCGTGGAGGCCACCGGCACCACCGACAAGCTGGACGCCCTGGTCAAGATGCTGGAGCCGTTCGGGGTGCGGGAGCTGGTGCAGTCCGGCATGGTGGCGCTCGGCCGGGGGCCGCGATCCATCACCTCGTCAAGCAGCAGGGCAGACTGATCGCCAGTCAGCACCACCAACAGAAAGCGGGAGCACACCCATCATGGCCGTGGAGATCTACTACGACGACGACGCCGACCTGTCGATCATCCAGGGGCGCAAGGTCGCCGTCATCGGCTACGGCTCGCAGGGCCACGCCCACTCGCTGAGCCTGCGCGACTCCGGCGTCGACGTCCGCGTCGGCCTGCCGGAGACCTCGAAGTCCCGGCAGAAGGCCGTCGACCAGGGTCTGCGGGTGGTGACGCCGGCGGAGGCCGCCGCCGAGGCGGACGTGATCATGATCCTGACCCCGGACCACGTGCAGCGGCACGTCTACGCCGAGTCGATCGAGCCGCACCTGTCCGCCGGCAAGGCCCTGGCCTTCGGTCACGGCTTCAACATCCGGTTCGGCTACATCAAGCCGCCGGCGGACGTGGACGTGATCATGATCGCGCCGAAGGGGCCTGGTCACCTGGTCCGCCGCGAGTTCGTCGACGGCAAGGGCGTGCCCTGCCTGATCGCGGTCGAGCAGGACGCCACCGGCGGCGCGCAGGAGCTGGCCCTGTCCTACGCGAAGGCGATCGGCGGCACCCGGGCCGGCGTCATCAAGACCACCTTCCCGGAGGAGACCGAGACTGACCTCTTCGGCGAGCAGGCCGTGCTCTGCGGCGGCATGTCCCGGCTGGTCCAGCAGGGCTTCGAGACCCTGGTCGAGGCCGGCTACCAGCCCGAGATCGCCTACTTCGAGTGCCTGCACGAGCTGAAGCTGATCGTCGACTTGATGTACGAGGGCGGCATCGCCAAGCAGCGCTGGTCGGTGTCCGACACGGCTGAGTACGGCGACTACGTCTCCGGCCCGCGGGTGGTGGACGACCACGTCAAGGAGAACATGCGGGCGGTGCTGGCCGAGATCAAGGACGGCTCGTTCGCGGCGCGGTTCATCGCCGACCAGGACGCCGGCGCGCCGGAGTTCCGCAAGCTGCGGGCCGAGCAGGAGCAGCACCCGATCGAGGAGACCGGCCGCAAGCTGCGCCCGCTGATGAGCTGGGTGGCCGTCACCGACGACTACGAGGGCACCGCCGCCCGCGGCTGAGCGACGCCCTCGTTCATCCGGCCGGCGCCGGATTCGGCGCCGGCCGGGCGGACGCCGCGAGGATGGCCGCGGCCAGCGCCGGCACGATGGCCAGCAGCAGCACGTAGCCGGACGACTGCACCGCGGCGATGACGACCAGCACGATCGCGATGATGTTGCCGGCCATCGCCGCGCCGATGCCCCGGCCGAGGGCCGCCTGCAGGCCGCCCCAGAACAACAGGAACGCCAGCCCGAGCGTGATCACCACGACCAGCACTGCCTCACCGATGCCGCTGCTCGTCGTCGTGCGGGTGGTCGACCCGATGCCGCTCGACCCGAAGCCGCTCGACCCGAGGGAGCCGAGCGCCGAGTTGATTGCGGAGGCGGCGACCACGACGATCAGCGCCAGCGTGCCGGCGAGCGCCATGGACACCGCCGTCACGAACGACAGGGCGGCGCCGGCGGTCAGCCCGGTTCGGCCGGCCGGTGCCGGCGCCGCGAGCCCGGCGTCCCCCGGGGCGGTGGCGTACGGCCCCGCGGAATAGGCCGGGCCGGTCGGGTACCGGACCGACGGCGCGAGCGGCGGCGGTGGCGCAGGAGCGGACCATCCGTGCTGCGGTGACCAGGATCCCGCCGGTTGCGGCCCCGGTTGCTCCGGATACGTCATGTCCACCCCTTGGTTCGGCTACTCGGGCAAAAGGGTAGAGCCCGGTGAACCGATCCCCGACGGTCGGGTCCGGAAACGGAGACGGCGCCACCGGATCCCGGTGGCGCCGTCGGCCGAACGAGGGTCGGGTCAGAAGGTCTTGCCGCCCACCGACCGGAACCAGGACCGCGACTGGCCGTTGAGCATGAACACCACGATCAGCACCGGCACCACGATGCCCAGCAGGTAGCTGAACCCGAAGCCGGTGATGATCAGCGAGACGATCGCCAGGATCGCGTACAGCGCACAGGCGACCACCAGGATCTGACCGTTCCTGCCGTTGATCGCGGTGACCCCGCCGGCGATCAGCAGCGCCGCGATGACGATCAGGCCGATGGTCGTGGCGATCAGGAAGCCGCCGACGCTGCTGGCGGTGTCGCAGGCGGCCGTCGTGTTGGCGTCGCTGTAGTAGGTGCTGCTCGAGCTGCACACCGCGCTGCTCGCGGTGCTCAGGATGCTGCCGGCCAGCAGGCCGAACAGCGAGAAGATGATGGCCAGCCCACCCCACACGAAGGCCAGGACCGCCGCCGCGGTGACCATGCCGGGCCGGGCGGCCTTGGCCGGTTGCCCGTAGCCCAGATAGCCGCCGCCCGCGTACTGCGGCTCGGGATACTGCTGTTGGGGGTACTGCTGTTGGGGGTACTGCTGCCCGTAGCCGGGCTGCTGACCGGGGTAGGGCTGCTGGAATCCGCCCGACGGGTACCCGCTCTGCTGGTAACCCGGTTGCTGGTAACCCGGTTGCTGGTAGCCGCCCTGCTGGTAGCCGCCCGGCTGGGCGTTGGGATCGTTGGGGTAACCGGGGTAACCGGACGCCGTGCTCATCGTCTGAAGACCGTCTTTCCGGAGTCCGTTAGAAGGTCGGCGCGCCCTTGGCGCGGAACCAGGCCTTGCTCGGCTGCTGCAGCAGCAGGGCGATGATGGCGGCCGAGATGGCCAGGCTGACCAGTGTGCCGGTGCTGTAGCTGCTGATCAGGCTGATCAGTTCGAGCACCGCGGCGACGATCGCGACGATCGTCAGGATCTTGGCGTTCTTGCCCTGCAGGGCCATCAGCCCGGACCAGATGTACAGCCCGCCGACCGCCAGCACCAGAATCGAGATGACGATCACCACACCGCCGAACCCGCCGATGACGCTGGTGAGCGCGCTGCCCGCGAACAGGGCCACCAGGCCGACCAGGATGGACAGCCCGCCGACGACGAACGCGAGCACGGCCGCCGCGGTGACCATGCCCGGCCGCGCGGCCGGCGCGGCGCCGTAGCCGCCGGTGGACGGGTAACCCTGCTGCGCACCGTACGGCTGGCTCGGGTACTGGCCGGCCGGCGGGTACCCGCCGGAGGCCTGATAAGGGTTGTTCCCGGCGGAATCCGGTTGGCTCGGAGTGCCGTACGGGTCGTTGCCGGGACCGGGATAACCGGAGGATGTGCTCATGGGGGTTCCGTTCTGTCGGAGCGCCGGCCGACACCTTGTCGACCACGATGCACGCCAAGGACGATATCGCCGCGGGTGACCCTGAAGAACAATTTGCAATCGAGTTGATACCGCCATCGGTGTGAATCACCCGGGCGCGACGCGCCGTCGCTGTGCGTCGTGTTCGCGTGTCGGGCCGGCGTGTCGTGTTGGCGTGTCGGGTCGGCGCCGGGCACCGAGCGTCCAGGCGGTCGCCGGCGGCCGGTTAGCATGAATGCCCGACGGCGGCGGGCGATCCCGCGCGCGTCCGAGGTCGCGGTGCGGACTCACCGAGAGCTGCAGTGCCGACCGCCCGAAAACCCGACCGTGGAGATGACAAGCCGTGCCCAAACCCGTCGTGCTGATCGCGGAGCAACTGGCCCAGTCCGCGCTGGATGTCCTCGGCACCGAGGTCGAGATCCGGCACGTGGACGGGGCGGACCGGGGCGCGCTGCTGCCCGCGCTCAAGGACGCCGACGCGGTGCTCATCCGCTCGGCCACCAGGATCGACGCGGCGGCGCTGGCGTCCGCGCCGCAGCTGAAGGTGGTGGCCAGGGCCGGCATCGGCCTGGACAACGTGGACGTGCCGGCCGCCACCGCCAAGGGCGTGCTGGTGGTCAACGCGCCACAGTCCAATATCGTCACCGCCGCCGAGCACGCGATCGCGCTGCTGCTGTCGGTGGCCCGCAAGGTGCCGGCCGCGGACGCGTCGCTGCGGGCGGGGCAGTGGAAGCGCAGCGCCTTCACCGGCGTGGAGATCGCGGACAAGACCGTCGGCGTGGTGGGCCTTGGCCGGATCGGGCAGCTGTTCGCCGCCCGCATCGCGGCCTTCGGCACGACCGTCATCGCCTACGACCCCTACCTGCAGCCGGCTCGGGCGGCCGCGCTGGGCGTCCGGCTGGTCGACCTGCCCACCCTGCTGGCCACCGCCGACATCATCTCCATCCACCTGCCGCGGACCCCGGAGACGCTGGGCCTGATCGGCGCCGCCGAGCTGGCCACCGTCAAGCCGGGGGTGATCATCGTCAACGCCGCGCGGGGCGGCCTGGTCGACGAGCATGCGCTGGCCGACGCGCTGGCCGACGGCCGGGTGGCCGGCGCCGGGCTCGACGTCTACGTCACCGAGCCGCTGGCCGCGGACAGCCCCTTGCGGGAGGCGCCCAACACCGTGCTGACCCCGCACCTGGGCGCCTCGACGACCGAGGCGCAGGACAAGGCGGGCACCGCGGTCGCCCGGTCCGTCAAGCTGGCGCTGCGCGGCGATTTCGTGCCCGACGCGGTCAACGTGCAGGCCGCCGGCCCCGTGTCGGACGAGTTGCAGCCCTGGATCCCGCTGGTCTCCCGGCTCGGCACCATCCTGACCGCGGTCGCCGGCGGGGTGCCCAGCCAGGTGGTGGTCGAAGTGCGCGGGGACCTGGCCGCGCTGGACACCTCGATCCTGCAGCTGGCCGCCGTCCGCGGGATCTTCGGCGGCGTCATCACCGACGCGGTCACCTTCGTCAACGCACCGTCGCTGGCCGCCGAGCACGGGCTGACGCTGACCGGGGTGTCCACCGAGGAGATCGGCGACTTCCGTTCCTCGGTGCGGTTGCGCGCGGCGATGGCCGACGGCGCCCAGCGGACCGTGTCGGGCACCCTGTCCGGCCCGCGGCTGGTCGCCAAGCTGATCGAGATCAACGGCCGGCACTTCGATCTGCGGTCCGAGGGGAACCTGCTGGTGTTCGCCTACGCCGACCGGCCCGGCGTGATGGGCACCATCGGCGCGCTGCTGGGCGAGCAGCGGATCAACATCGAGGCGGCCCAGCTCTCCCAGGAGCTGGACGGGCACGCGGCGATCATGGTGCTGCGCGTCGACCGGCTGCCGGACCAGGCCATGCTGGACCGCATCGGGGACGCGATCGAGGCGATCCAGGTCCGCGGCATCCCGGCCGGGTGAACACCGGGAACGCCGGGGTGCGGCAGACGGTACCCTTTGCGGGCTCGGCAACCGTCGCCACGACGGAGCGTGACGACGGCGCGTGACGAAACTGCCGGCAAGGCACAGGAGAGGTCGACGATGAAGCTGGCGGTCATCCCCGGTGACGGCATCGGTCCAGAGGTGGTGGCCGAGGGACTGAAGGTGCTCCGGGGCGTGGTGCCCGACGTGGAGACCAACGAGTACGACCTGGGCGCGACGCGCTGGCACCGCACCGGCGAGCTGCTGCCGGACTCGGTGCTGCGCGAGCTGCGCGAGCACGACGCGATCCTGCTCGGCGCCGTCGGCGACCCGACGGTCCCCTCCGGCATCCTGGAGCGAGGCCTGTTGCTCCGCCTGCGGTTCGAGCTCGACCACCACGTGAACCTGCGGCCCGCCCGGCTCTACCCGGGGGTGCCGGGACCGCTGGCCGGCGACAAGGCGATCGACCTGATCGTGCTGCGGGAGGGCACCGAGGGCCCGTACGCCGGCAACGGCGGCCTGCTCCGCAAGGACACCCCGCACGAGATCGCCACCGAGGTGTCGCTGAACACCTACTTCGGGGTGGAGCGGGTGGTGCGGGACGCGTTCCGGCGGGCCGCCCGCCGCCCCCGCAAGCACCTCACGCTGGTGCACAAGACCAACGTCCTCACCCACGCCGGCCAGCTGTGGAGCCGGGTGGTGGAGGAGGTGTCGATGGAGTTCCAGGACGTCTCGGTCGCCTACTGCCACGTCGACGCCGCGATGATCTACCTGGTGACCGATCCCGGGCGGTTCGACGTGGTCGTCACCGACAACCTGTTCGGCGACATCTTCACCGACCTGGCGGCCGCGGTGTCCGGCGGCATCGGCCTGGCCGCGTCGGGCAACCTGGACGTCTCCCGGACCAACCCGAGCATGTTCGAACCGGTGCACGGCTCGGCTCCGGACATCGCCGGCACCGGCACGGCCGACCCGACGGCCACCGTGCTGTCCGTTGCGCTGCTGCTGGACCACCTGGGGCTGCCCGAGGCCGCCCGCCGGGTGGAGGCGGCGGTGGCGTTCGACCTCGCCACCAGGCAGAGTGGATCGGTGGCCCGGACCGCCGCCATCGGCGACCGGCTCGCCGCGCTCGCCGCCAGCTGAGGTGATCATGTCCGTAGCCACCCGGTCCGCCACCGCCGCCCGCCGCTCGTCGCCGCTGGGCGACGCCTTCCACGTTTTCGACACCACGCTGCGCGACGGTGCCCAGCGCGAGGGCGTCACCTACTCGGTGGCCGACAAGATCGCCGTGGCCACCCTGCTGGACGAGTTGGGGGTCGGCTTCATCGAGGGCGGCTGGCCCGGCGCGATGCCCAAGGACACCGAGTTCTTCGCCCGCGCCGCGGCCGGCGAGCTGGCGCTGACCACGGCCAAGCTGGTCGCGTTCGGCGCCACCCGCAAGGCCGGCACCCGGGCCGAACAGGACCCGCAGGTGCGGGCCCTGTTGGACTCGGGCGCCGAGGTGATCACCCTGGTCGCCAAGTCCGACGTCCGGCACGTGCGGCGCGCGTTGCGCACCACGCTGGAGGAGAACCTGGCGATGGTCTCGGACACCGTCCGGCTGCTGGTGGACGACGGCCGGCGGGTGTTCCTGGACTGCGAGCACTTCTTCGACGGGTACGCCGCCGACCGGGACTACGGGGTGCGGGTGGCCGAGGCCGCGGTCGGTGCGGGCGCTTCCGTCGTCGTGCTGTGCGACACCAACGGCGGCATGCTGCCCATGTACGTCGAGCGGGTCGTCGGCGAGGTCAAGTCCCGCACCGGCTTCCGGCTCGGCATCCACTGCCAGGACGACACCGGCTGCGCGGTGGCGAACACGGTGGCCGCCGTGCAGGCCGGCGCGACCCACGTGCAGTGCACCGCCAACGGGTACGGCGAGCGGGCGGGCAACGCCGACCTGTTCGCGGTGGTCGGCAACCTGACCACGAAGATGAACCTGCCGGTGCTGCCGGACGGCGCCCTCGCGGAGATGATGCGGGTCTCGCACGCGCTGGCCGAGCTGGCCAACATCGCGCCCAACACCCACCAGGCCTACGTGGGCTTCTCGGCGTTCTCCCACAAGGCCGGCCTGCACGCGTCGGCCATCAAGGTGGATCCGGACCTGTACAACCACCTGGACCCCACGCTGGTCGGCAACGACATGCGCATCCTGATCACCGAGATGGCCGGCCGGGCCTCGGTGGAGCTCAAGGCCCGGGAACTCGGGGTGGAGCTGGCCGGCCGGCCGGACGCCGTCGGCCGGATCGTCGACGCGGTCAAGGACCGGGAGGCGGCCGGCTGGTCCTACGAGGCCGCCGACGCGTCGTTCGAGCTGCTGATCCGGGACGAGCTGGCGGCGGCGGATGCCGCGGCGACCGGGCGGGCCGAGCCGCCGCGGGCGTTCACCCTCGAGTCCTACCGCGTCATCGTGGAGAACAACGGCGGCGCGGTGACCAGCGAGGCGACGGTCAAGGTGCACGTGGGCGGCCGGCGGATCATCGCCACCGCCGAGGGCAACGGCCCGGTGCACGCGCTGGACTCCGCGTTGCGCAGCGCCGTCGCCGAGCAGTACCCGGAGCTCAACGAGGTCGAGCTGGTCGACTACAAGGTGCGCATCCTGGCCGGGCACGCCGGCACCGACTCGATCACCCGGGTGCTGGTGTCGTCCGCGCGGGGGCCGCAGGAGTGGACCACCGTCGGCGTGCACCCGAACGTCGTCGAGGCGTCCTGGCAGGCCCTGGTGGATGCGCTGGTCTACGTGCTGCCGACGCCCACGACCACGACCACGGCGAGCTGAGAAGGGTTGCCATGCGCCTGGCCAGGATCGCCCATCCCGACGGCGTGGCCTTCGTGGCCGTCGACGGTCCGGACGGCAGCGACCAGCGGGCCCGGGAGATCGCCGACCACCCGTTCGGCCCGCCGGAGTTCACCGGGCGGTCCTGGCCGCTAGCCGCGGTCCGGGTGCTCGCGCCGATCCTGCCGTCCAAGGTGGTGGCGCTCGGCCGCAACTACCGCGATCACGCGGCCGAGCTCGGCAACTCGGTGCCGACCACCCCGATGATCTTCCTCAAGCCCTCGACCAGCGTGATCGGTCCGGGCGTGCCGATCCGGCTGCCGGCCTCCTCGAACCGGGTCGACTACGAGGGCGAGCTGGCCGTGGTGATCGGCCGGCCCTGCCGGGACGTGCGGGCCGAGAACGCGTCCTCGGTGATCCGCGGCTACACGGTCGCCAACGACGTGACCGCGCGCGACCAGCAGCGGGCGGACGTGCAGTTCACCCGGGCCAAGGGCTACGACTCGTTCTGCCCGCTCGGGCCGTGGATCGAGACCGACCTGGACCCGGCCGACCTGCGGGTGACCACCGAGCTGGACGGCGAGGTCAAGCAGGACGGCACGACCGCCGACATGGTCTTCACGGTCGGCGAGATCGTCGAGTTCGTCTCCGGCGTCATGACCCTGCTGCCCGGTGACGTGCTGCTGACCGGCACGCCGGCCGGGGTCGGTCCGATGGTGGCCGGCCAGACGGTGTCGGTGACGATCGAGGGCATCGGCACCTTGCGCAACCCGGTTCAGGCCCGCTGATGACGGCGGCACCCCCGGGCGGTCCCGTGCGCGCCCGCTTCTGCCCCTCGCCCACCGGGACCCCGCACGTCGGGCTGGCCCGGACGGCGCTGTTCAACTGGGCGTTCGCCCGGCACCACGGCGGCACCTTCGTCTTCCGGATCGAGGACACCGACGCCGCACGGGATTCCGAGGAGTCCTACCTGGCCATCGTCGACGCGATGAGGTGGCTGGGCCTGGACTGGGACGAGGGTCCGGGCGTCGGCGGGCCGCACGCGCCCTACCGGCAGAGCCGGCGCGGCGACATCTATCGCGAGGTGGTCGCCGAGCTGCTCGCGGCCGGGCACCTGTACGAGTCGCACTCGAGTGCCGAGGACGTCACCGGCCGGCACCTCGCCGCGGGCCGAGATCCCAAGCTCGGCTACGACAACCACGACCGCACGCCCGATGCGGCGGTGATCGAGCGGGCCGCCGCGGCCGGTCGCGCGCCCGTGCTGCGGCTGCGAATGCCGGATCGGGACATCGGCTTTCACGACCTTGTGCGCGGGGACGTCACCTTCCCGGCCGGCACCGTGCCGGACCCGGTGCTGGTGCGCGGCACCGGGCAGCCGCTGTACACGCTGGTGAACCCGGTCGACGACGCGCTGATGGGGATCACCCACGTGCTGCGTGGCGAGGACCTGCTGCCCTCCACCCCCCGGCAGATCGCCCTCTACGAGGCGCTGATCGACATCGGCCGGGCGCAGCTGGTGCCGCAGTTCGGACATCTGCCGTTCGTCACCGGCGAGGGCAACCGCAAGCTGTCCAAGCGGGATCCGCAGTCGAACCTGTTCCAGTACCGGGACGACGGGTTCATCACCGAGGGCATGGTCAACTACCTGGCGCTGCTGGGCTGGTCCCTGCCGACCGGGGACGGCGACGACCGGGACGTGTTCACCCCGGCCGAGCTGGTCGCCGCCTTCGACGGCACCCGGATCTCCGGGAACCCGGCGCGATTCGACCGGCGCAAGGCCACCGCGATCAACGGCGCGCACATCCGGATGCTCGCGCCGGACGACTTCGCCGACCGGCTGGGCGCCTACCTGCGCCGGATCGGGATGCTGCCGGCCGCGCCGTCGGCGGCCCAGCTGGAGCTGGTGCGCGCGGTGGCGCCGCTGGTGCAGGAGCGTTCGGCGCTGCTGTCCGAGGCGGCGGCCATGGCCGGGTTCCTGCTCGCCGGCGACGACTTCGCGATCGACGAGGCGGCCGCGGCCAAGGTGCTCACCGCGGCCGCGGCGCCGGTCCTGGACGAGGCCGTGGCGGCCGTCGAGTCGGTGCCGGTGTTCACCGCGCCGGCCCTGGAGACCGACCTGAAGGCGCGGCTGATCGACGGGCTCGGGCTCAAGCCCAAGGTGGCCTTCGCGCCGATCCGGGTGGCGATCACCGGCCGGACGATCTCACCGCCGCTGTACGAGTCGATGGAGCTGCTCGGGCGGGAGGTCTGCCTGACCCGGTTGCGGCTGGCCCGGCGGACGATTTAGGAATCGCCGACCCGACGGGTAGTATCGTCTGCCGGTGCCTCGGCCGGGTTCGCCCGGATGGGATACCCAGTGGGGTATGGTGTAATTGGCAACACAGCTGATTCTGGTTCAGCCATTCTAGGTTCGAGTCCTAGTACCCCAGCGGAACCGGTAGTATCTGTTTGTTTCTAGGGCCCCGTCGTCTAGCGGCCTAGGACGCCGCCCTCTCACGGCGGTAGCGAGGGTTCGAATCCCTTCGGGGCTACAGAGTTTCCTACAGGGTCCGTTTCCTAGAGGGTCGCGGTGAGCGCCCGCGCCGCGTCCACCAGATCCCCGGCCCAGCGGGCCCCCGGCCGCCGGCCGATCCGGTCCACCGGTCCGGACACCGACACCGCGGCGATGACCTGGCCGGTCCCGTCGCGGACCGGTGCGGACACCGAGGCCACGCCGGCCTCCCGTTCGGCCACCGACTGCGCCCACCCGCGCCGGCGCACCTCGGTCAGCGACCGTTCGGTGAAGCCGGCCTGCGCCAGCACCGCCCGCTGATAGGCCTGGTCGGCCCAGGCGGTGAGGACCTGAGCGCCGGAGCCGGCGGTCATCGGCAGCCGGGCGCCCAGCGGCACCGTGTCCCGCAGGCCGGACGCCGGCTCGGCGACCGCCACACAGACCCGCGACAGGCCGTCGGCCCGGTACACCTGCACGCTCTCCCCGGTCCGGTCGCGCAGCCCCGGCAGCACGCCGGCCGAGGCCAGCACGAGCGGGTCGGGCGCCCCGGCGGCCAGCGCCGCGAGCCGCGGCCCCTGGCACCAGCGGCCGCCGGCATCCCGGGTTAGCAGCCCGTGCACCTCCAGCCCCACCGCGAGGCGGTGCGCCGTCGCGCGCGGCAGCCCGGTGGCGATGCACAGCTCGGCCAGCGTCATCGGTGCGCCGGCCGCGGCGGACAGCACGGCGACCGCTTTGTCCAAGACGCCGATGCCGCTATGCTGTCCCACGAGGCGATACTAGTTTCCCACATATTGAGATGTCCACCCGGCCGCCGAAAGCCGCGGGACACCGTGGGAGCCCGATCGCCGGAGCAGATTCCACCGTGGGACGGGAGAGGTCGGCAATGGGGCTCACGCTCGCCGAGAAGGTCTGGAACGCGCACGTCGTGCACTCCGCGGAGGGTGAGCCCGACCTGCTTTACATCGACCTGCACTTGATCCACGAGGTGACCAGCCCGCAAGCGTTCGACGGGCTGCGGCAGGCCGGACGGCCGGTGCGCCGGCCGGATCTGACCCTGGCCACCGAGGATCACAACGTGCCGACGCTGTTCCAGGCGGGGCCGTCCGGAACCCGCAGCCGCAACCTGTTCATCGAGGACCCGGTCTCCCGGACGCAGGTGGACACGCTGCGCGCCAACTGCGCCGAGTTCGGCGTCCGGCTGTTCCCGATGGGCGACGCCGAGCAGGGCATCGTGCACGTGGTCGGGCCGCAGTTGGGCATCACCCAGCCCGGCATGACGATCGTCTGCGGGGACTCGCACACCTCCACCCACGGCGCGTTCGGCGCCTTGGCCTTCGGCATCGGCACCAGCGAGGTCGAGCACGTGCTGGCCACCCAGACGCTGCCGCTCAAGCCGTTCAAGACCATGGCCATCACGGTCGACGGCACGCTGGCCCCCGGGGTGACGGCCAAGGACATCATCCTGGCGGTGATCGCCAAGATCGGCACCGGCGGCGGCCAGGGCTACGTGCTGGAGTACCGCGGCGCGGCGATCCGGAACCTGTCCATGGAGGGCCGGATGACGATCTGCAACATGTCGATCGAGGCCGGGGCGCGAGCCGGCATGGTCGCGCCGGACGAGACCACGTTCGACTATGTGAAGGGCCGCGACCACGCGCCGGCCGGCGAGCTGTGGGATCAGGCGGTGGAGTACTGGCGGTCGCTGCGCACCGACGACGACGCCGTCTTCGACGCCGAGGTCGTCCTGGACGGCGGCGCCCTCACCCCGTTCGTGACCTGGGGGACCAATCCCGGTCAGGGGCTGCCGCTGTCGGACGTGGTGCCCGACCCCGAGTCGATGGTCGACGACAACGAGCGCCTGGCCACCGAGAAGGCGCTGGCCTACATGGATCTGGCCCCGGGCACGCCGCTGCGTCAGATCCACGTCGACACGGTGTTTCTCGGCTCCTGCACGAACGGCCGGATCGAGGACCTGCGGGCGGCCGCGGACATCCTGCGGGGCCGCAGGGTGGACCCGACGCTGCGGATGCTGGTGGTTCCCGGGTCGATGCGGGTGCGGGCGCAGGCCGAGGAGGAAGGCCTGGACCGGGTCTTCCTGGACGCCGGCGCCGAGTGGCGCAGCGCCGGGTGCTCGATGTGCCTGGGCATGAACCCCGACCAGCTCGCCCCCGGCGAGCGCAGCGCCTCGACCTCGAACCGCAACTTCGAGGGCCGGCAGGGCAAGGGCGGCCGAACGCATCTGGTCTCACCCTTGGTCGCCGCGGCCACCGCGATCCGCGGCACCCTGTCCTCCCCGGCCGATCTCGACCCGGCGCCGGCCGCCGCGAACGCCTGAAGGAGACAACGATGGACGCCTTCCGCCGCCACACCGGGGTCGGGATCCCGCTGCGCCGCACCAATGTGGACACCGACCAGATCATCCCCGCCGTGTACCTCAAGCGGATCACCCGAACCGGGTTCGAGGACGGGCTGTTCGCCGCCTGGCGCGGCGACCCCTCGTTCGTGCTGAACCAGCCGGTCTTCAGCGCCGGCTCGGTGCTCGTCGCGGGCGCCGACTTCGGCACCGGATCGTCCCGGGAGCACGCGGTTTGGGCGCTGATGGACTACGGGATCCGGGTGGTCGTCTCGCCCCGCTTCGCCGACATCTTCCGGGGCAACTCGGCCAAGGCCGGCCTGCTGGCCGCCCAGGTCACCCAGGACGACGTCGAGCTGCTGTGGAAGCTGCTGGAGAACGAGCCGGGCACCGAGGTCACCGTCGATCTGGAGAACCTGACCATCTCCGCCCGGTCGTTGGTCGTCGAGTTCCAGATCGACCCGTACATCCGGTGGCGGCTGCTCGAAGGCTGGGACGACATCTCGTTGACCCTGCGGCACGCCGACGAGATCGAGAAATTCGAGGCGGCTCGGCCGGCCTTCAAGCCGGTCACCCGATAACCTGCCGTCGGCCGCCGCCGGTACGAGAACCGTTGCCGGATAACACTTACCGCATACGGCTCGATTTCCGACAATTGCCGGCGGGCCGGCCGGCCGGCCCTCGGGGATGCTGAGAAGCCTTAGAACACACAGCTTCCTGGGCGCGCCTGACTGGCGCTTTCGCCGATTTGCGCATACCGTGTGCGACCAATCGGCCCCCAATGTGCCGCGGGCCCGAGGAGCCCCCGGGAGGGACAGTGAACAAGACCGATCTGATCAACCAGCTCGCTGACCGGTTGGACGGAGACAAGAAGAAAGCGCAGATCGCGGTCGAGGGTTTCATCGACCTCATCCAGCGTGAGGTCCAGAAGGGCCGCAACGTCTCGATCTCGGGCTTCGGAGTGTTCGAGAAGCGGGCCCGGGCCGCCCGCACCGCGCGCAATCCGCGCACCGGCGAGGCCGTGAAGGTCAAGAAGACCAACGTGCCCGCGTTCCGTCCCGGCAAGTACTTCAAGGACGTCATCGCCGGCACGGTCAAACTGCCCAAGCCGAGCAACACCCCGCTGACCGCGCGCGCGGCCGCGGCCGCGGCCCGGGCCGCCGCCGCAGCGGCACCGGCGCGGGCCACCACCACTCGGGCCCGGTCCACCGCCACCAAGGCCACCGGCACCACCACCCGGAGCCGGGCCGCCGCCGCCAAGCCGGCGGCCGCCCCCGCCGCGAGCGCGGCCACCACCACCCGGAGCCGGGCCACCGCCGCCAAGACCGCCGCCGCCGCACCGAAGACCACGGCCCGGGCGGCGAAGTCGACGACGGCCAAGACCGCGGCCGCACCCAAGGCCGCCGCGACCAAGGCCACCGCCGCCAAGGCCCCTGCCCGGCGCGCCAGCACGAAGGCGGCAGCCGCGGCGTCGAGCTGACGGGCACCGATCGCACAGAGCCCCGGCCGGGTGGCGAACGTCCACCTCGCCGGGGCTCTTGCGGTTCTACTCAGGACACCGGCCCGGCCGCCGGGTCAGACCGCCGGCGCCGGATAGGGATCCGCCTGGACCAGCCGCGGACCGTCGAAGGACAGGAACCAGTACGCCGCCTTCGGCGTGCTCACCCCGGCCACCTGCACGTCGTTGCGGGTGGCCAGTGACTTGACCACCCCCGGAATCACCCCGCCCTGACTGCAGATCACCGTCGTCTCACCGGGACTCTGCACGGCCGCCAGCTCGACGAGACGACGCCGGGCCCCCGCCGGGTCGTCCCGATAGGCATCCTCGGAGAACGCCGGGTCGGGGGTGATCGGCGTGCCCAGCTTCTCGGCCAGCGGAGCGACGGTGCCCCGACAACGCTCCAGCGGGGCGCTGTACACCGACAACGGAGCGAACACGCTCAACTCGTCCACCAGGGCCGCGGCCTGCCGGCGGCCCTTGGCATCCAGCGGCCGCCGGTCGTCGTCGCCGAGGTACGAGTCACGCTGACCGGCCCGGGCATGCCGGACCAGCAACACCCCCTGCTGGGCCGCCGGTTCCAGGACGAACGTGGACAGCACCGCCCGGTCGAACTCGTAGCTCATCCGGGCGGTGGCCTTGTCGATTGGCAGCCAGTCCAGCCGGTCGACCTCCTTGTTCGGTGTGAAGAACCCGGCCATCCGGCGAGCGGCGAAGTACTGCACGGTCTTTGGGCCGGCACTGGTGTTGTACGAGACCGTCGTCAACGACCGTCCGATCGCTGCGCGGAAACCCGTCTCCTCCGCCACCTCGCGGGCGGCCGTCACCTGGACGACCTCGCCCTGCTCGGCCTTGCCCTTGGGTAGCGACCAGTCGTCGTACCTGGGCCGGTGCACCAACGCGATCCGCAGGCCGTCCCGCCGGGACGGCTTCCACAGCACGGCACCCGCCGCCCGGATCGCCGGTGCGGCGGCCTCACTCGCCACGAGCGCCCCCGCCCCGCAGCAGCTCCTCCTGCACGTCGACGCCGGGACCGTCGGCCGGGGACGGGGTCCAGCCGTCCGGACCCAGGATCCAGCAGCGGGTGTCCGGCGCCGTGATCAGATCGAACAGCCGCCGGATCCGCTCCGTGGCGCCCTTGGCCTTGACCTGCACCAGAGCCTCCACCCGGCGATCGAGATTGCGGTGCATCATGTCGGCGCTGCCGATCCAGAACTCCTCCGACGTGCCCCCGTCCTCGGTCCGCTCCGCGCCGTTGCGGAAGTAGAAGATCCGCGAATGCTCCAGGAAGCGGCCGACAATCGATCGCACGGTGATGTTCTCGGACAGGCCCGGCACGCCGGCGCGCAACGCGCAGATGCCGCGCACGGTGACGTCCACCCGCACGCCGGCGCGGGACGCCCGGTAGAGCGCGTCGATGACCCGCTCGTCCACGATCGAATTCATCTTCAGCCGGACCAACCCGCCGCGGCCGGCCCGCTGGTGCTCGATCTCCCGCTCGATCCGGGTGATCACCCCGCTGCGGATGGAATGCGGGGCCACCAGCAGGTTCCGGTACTCGGTCTGCCGGGAGTAGCCGGTCAGCACGTTGAACAGATCGGTCAGGTCGGCGCCGATGTCCGGGTCGGCGGTCAGCAGTCCGAGATCCTCGTAGATGCGCGCCGTCTTCGGGTTGTAGTTGCCCGTGCCCAGATGGCAGTAGCGCCGCAGGGTCTTGCCCTCCTGCCGGATCACCAGGGCGGTCTTGCAGTGCGTCTTCAGGCCGACCAGCCCGTAGACCACATGCACCCCCGCGCGTTCCAGCGCCTTGGCCCAGGAGATGTTGGCCTGCTCGTCGAACCGGGCCTTGATCTCCACCAGCGCGACCACCTGCTTGCCGGCCTCCGCCGCGGCGATCAGCGCGTCCACGATGGGGGAGTCACCGGACGTGCGATACAGGGTCTGCTTGATGGCCAGCACCCGCGGATCGGCCGCCGCCTGCTCGATGAACCGCTGCACGGTGGTGGCGAACGACTCGTACGGGTGGTGTAACAACACGTCTCCGTCGCGCAGCGTGGAGAACACGCTCTTGGGTGTCTCCCCCTCGGCGAACGCCGGATTGGTGGCCGGCACGAACGGCGGGTCCTTCAACGCCGGCCGGTCCACCCCGTACAGCTGCCAGAGACTGGACAGGTCCAGCAGTCCCGGCACCTCCACCGCGTCGGCCGGGTCCACGTCCAACTCGGTCAGCAGCAACGCCAGCACCCGTTCGCTGGTGGTGTTGGTGACCTCGAGGCGCACCGGCGGGCCGAAACGGCGCCGGGCCAGTTCCCGCTCCAGCGCCTGCAACAGATCCTCGTCCCGGTCCTCCTCGACCTCCAGATCGGCGTTGCGGGTCACCCGGAACGCCTGGTGCTCCACCACGTCCATGCCCGGGAACAACTGGCCCAGGTGCGCGGCGATGAGCTCCTCGACCGGCAGGAAGTCGTAGACGCCCCGCCGCACCTGGACGAACCGGTCGACGTTGGGCGGCACCTTGACCCGGGCGAAACGTTCCGCCTTCGTCTCCGGGTCCCGCACGATGATCGCCATGTTCAAGCTCAGCCCGGAGATGTACGGGAAGGGGTGCGCCGGGTCAACGGCCAGCGGGGTGAGCACCGGGAAGACCTGAGCGGTGAAGTACTCGGCCAGCCGTGCCCGGTCCGCCGGATCGATGCCGCCCCACCGGACGATCCGGATGCCGGCCTCCGCCAACGCCGGCAACACCTCGTCGACGAAGCAGCGGCCCTGCCGCTCCACCAACTCCCGGGTGCGGGTGGAGATCAGCGCCAACTGCTCCGACGCGGTGAGCCCGTCCGCGCTGGTCACCGACAGACCCATGTCCCGGCGGCGTTTGAGGCCGGCGACCCGCACCATGTAGAACTCGTCCAGATTCGACGCGAAAATGGCCAGGAACTTGGCTCGTTCCAGCAGCCGCTGCCGCGGATCCTCGGCCAGCGCCAGCACCCGGGCGTTGAAATCCAGCCAGGACGACTCCCGGTTGGAGAACCGGTCCTCGGGTAACGGCTCCTCCTCGATCTCGGCGATCACCGCGCTGTCCACGGCCACCTCCGACGGCCCGCCGTGGAACGGCTCCACCACCATGTCCGGCGCCGTCCCGCCGTTCCCGGCCGCCGCCGGCGCCTGATCGGTGGTGGTGGTGCTCCGCTTGGACGTTCTGCTGGCTGTCACCGCGTCATTGTCCAGCGTGCCCAGCACGACCCGCCACCCTCCCGTGTGAACGGCGCGTGTCGTTGATTGCGCGCCTGCGCAAGCCTCGGCGACTGCGTTGATGCGCGCCTGCGCAAGCCTCGGCGATTGCGTTGATGCGCGCCTGCGCAAGCCTCGGCGACTGCGTCGATGCGCGCCTCGGCAAGCCTCGGCGACTGCGTCGATGCGCGCCTGCGCGAGCGCCGGCGACTGCGTTGATGCGCGCCTCGGCAAGCCTCGGCGACTAGGGTGACGGGCGAGGTTGGGCAGGAAGGGGAGCCAAGGGTGGCGCGCAGTCCCGTGCACGAGAAGGGCAACGCATGGCTCACCTTCTGCCAGGTCGTGATGTACCCGGCCGCCTGGCTGCTGGGCCGGCAGAAGGTCGCGGGTACCGAACATGCCCAGCGCACCGGCGGGTACCTGCTGGTCGGCAACCACATCTCCCACCTGGATCCGCTGTTCGACGCGGTCGCGGTCCGCAAAACCGGCCGCGTCCCCCGATTCATGGCCAAGGCGTCGCTGTGGAAGGTTCCGGTGCTGGGCCGGGCACTGGCCGGCTCGGATCAGATCCCCGTCGACCGGGCCGGCGGCGGCGCCGGTCAGGCGAGCCTGGACGCCGCCGTCGAAGCGCTGCGGGCCGGTCGAGTGGTGCTCATCTACCCGGATGGCACCGTCACCAGAGACCCCGACATGTGGCCGATGAAACCGCGGATGGGCGTCGGGGCGCTCGCCCTGACCGGTGACTTCCCGGTGATCCCGCTGGCGCACTGGGGTTCCAACCAGGTCTACAGCTCCTACGTCGAGGGCCGCCGGTTCCACCCGTTGCCCCGCAAGGACGTTCACACCGTGTTCGGCGAGCCGATCGACCTGTCCGACCTGCGCGCCGGACCGCACGACGCGCGGGCGGTGCGCGCCGCGTCCATCCGGATCATGTCGGCGGTCCGCGACCTGGTCGGGCAGACCCGCGGCGTCACCCCGCCCACCGAGTTCTACGACCAGCGCAAGGCGGAGCGGCTCGCCCGCCGCGGCACCGAGGGCGGCCAGCAGTCCGCCCCGGCCGCGGCCCCGGAGACGCCGGGCAATTGACCGCCAACGACGGTGCCCTGCAACGACTGGCGGTCCTGGGCGCGGGTTCCTGGGGGACCACCTTCGCCAAGGTGCTCGCCGACGCCGGCCGGACGGTCACCCTGTGGGCCCGCCGCGAATCGGTGGCCGCGTCGATCCGCGACTCCCGCCGCAACCCCGACTACCTACCGGCCATCGACCTTCCCGAGAACCTCCACGGCACTTCGGATTTCGATGCCGCGCTGAGCGGGATCGACGCGGTGGTGCTGGCCGTGCCCAGCCAGGCGCTGCGCGAGAACCTGCGCGTGTTCCGGGACAGCCTGCCGCCGGAGATCCCGGTGATCTCGCTGGCCAAGGGAGTGGAGATCGGCACCGGGCTGCGGATGAGCGAGGTGATCTCCCGGGTCGGCCAGATCGAGCCGGACCGGATCGTCGTGCTCACCGGGCCCAACCTGGCCGCCGAGATCGCCCTGGAGCGGCCGACCGCCTCGTTGCTGGCCTGCACCGACCACGACCGGGCCAGAGCCGTTCAGGAAGCCTGCGCCACGCCCTATTTCCGGCCGTTCACCACCACCGACGTGATCGGGGCGGAGATCGCCGGCGCCGGAAAGAACATCATCGCACTGGCCTGCGGGATCGCCGACGGACTGGGGCTGGGCCTGAACGCGGCCGCCTCGCTGATCACCCGCGGCCTGCACGAGGTGACGAACCTGGGAGTCGAACTCGGTGCCTCCCCGGCCACCTTCGCCGGCCTGGCCGGCCTGGGCGACCTGGTGGCCACCTGCTGGTCGCCGCTGTCCCGCAACCGGACGCTCGGCGGCCGGCTGGCCGCCGGCCTCGGGCTGGAGGCGGCGTTGGAGGCGACCGGCGGCCAGGTGGCCGAGGGGGTCGTCAGCTGCCGATCGGTCCGCGACCTCGCGGTCCGGCACAAGGTCGACATGCCGATCACCGAGGCCGTCTACCAGGTCTGCTACCGGCACCTGCCGCCCACCCAGATGATCCGCTACCTGATGGAGGCGCCGCACAGCGCTGAGTGAACGGCCGAGTGAACGGCCGGATGATCCGGGGCCGCGTTGGTCGACGGCCGCGCGCCCGCGCGCCGATAGGGTCGGCGTCATGCGTGCTGACCGGATCCGGGTGGCCGTGGTGTTCGGCGGCCGCAGCGGCGAACACCCGGTGTCGTGCATCTCCGCCGCCGGAGTGCTGGCCAACATCGACACCGACCTGTTCGACGTCACCGCGATCGGCATCACCCCCGCCGGCCGCTGGCTGCACATGGACGCCGCGGCGATCCCCGCGCCGCGGGGCGGCGAACTGCCGACGGTCACCGCCGGGTCGGTGGTCGCGCTGCCGGCCGACCCGACCGCGGCTGCGCTGGTCTCCATCGAGCCCGGTGTCGAACTGGACGTCGACGTGGTCTTCCCGATCCTGCACGGCCCCTACGGCGAGGACGGCACCATCCAGGGGCTGCTGGAGCTGGCCGGGGTGCCCTACGTCGGCGCCGGGGTACTGGCGTCCGCCGCCGCGATGGACAAGGAGTTCACCAAGAAGCTGCTGGCCGCCGAGGGCCTGCCGGTCGGGGACTGGGTGGTGTTGCGACCCGGGGTGGCCACCCTCTCCCCGGCGGACCGGGACCGGCTGGGGCTGCCGGTGTTCGTCAAACCGGCCCGCGCCGGCTCGTCGCTCGGCGTCAGCCGGGTCGCCGACTGGGCGGAGCTCGACCGGGCGATCGGCCTGGCCCGGGAGACCGACCCCAAGGTGCTGGTGGAGGCGGCCGTGGTCGGCCGGGAGGTGGAGTGCGGGGTGCTGGAGCACCCGGACGGGCGGATCGAGGCGTCGCCGACCGCCGAGATCCACGTCGGCGGCCGGTACGAGTTCTACGACTTCGACGCCAAGTACCTGGACGACACCGCCGCCACTTTCGATATCCCCGCCGACCTGCCCGACGCGGTCACCCGGCGGATCCAGGACCTGTCCAAGCGGGCCTTCACCGCGCTGGACGCCCAGGGACTGGCCCGGGTCGACTTCTTCGTGCGCCCCAGCGACGACCCAGAGCAGGCCGTCGTCGTCAACGAGGTGAACACCCTGCCCGGGTTCACCCCGATCTCCATGTACCCGGCCATGTGGGCCAAGGCCGGGGTGTCCTACCGGGACCTGATCACCGTGCTGATCCGGACCGCGCTGGCCCGGGGCACCGGGCTGCGCTGAGGCGACCGACCGGGCGGGCCGGTCAGTTCCCGCCGGTCGGCTCACCGTCCGCGGCCAGCGGCTGCCCGTTCTCGCAGATCGCCCGCTGCGGCAGGGTCGCCGCGACCAGCTTGGCGGCGTCCTGCCACGGACCGGTCGACGTCAGGCTGTCCGGCACGGTCAGCGCCACCCGCACCGCCCGGTCCACGACCAGGTAGGTGGTGTCGCCGCCGATGGACAGCGGCAGCCAGGCCACCCCGTCGACCTCCTGCACGGCGGCCGAGCAGGTCAGCTCGCTCGGTGTGGGCACCCCGCAGCGCAGCACCACCGCCGGCTGCCCCCAGGCCGCCACACCGGCCAGCGACGGATCGTCGCCGTGCTCGATCGTCCGGCGCGGCAGCCCGCCCAACTGGTCGGGCAGGGCCGCGGCCAGCGCCGCGCAGGCCGGCGTACCGGCGCCGGGAGCCTCGGCGGCGGGCACCGCTAGCGGGTCGTCGACGGAGCCGACCGGACGGGAGTTCACCACGGCCGCCAGCACGATCACCACCACGACGGCCGCCACCGCGACCCCGATGGCGGCGATCACCCGCCAGCGGGGCAGGCCGTCCCGCGGCGGTGCTCCGGGTGCCGTCGCGGTCAGAGGTGCACCACCGGGCAGGTGAGGGTGCGGGTGATGCCGGCGACCCCCTGGATCCGGGCGACGACCAGCTTGCCCAGCTCGTCCACGGTCTGCGCCTCTGCCCGGACGATCACGTCGTACGGCCCGGTGACGTCCTCGGCGCTGGTCACCCCAGGCAGCTCGGTGATCGCCTGGGCCACTGCGGCGGCCTGGCCGACCTCGGTCTGGATGAGGATGAACGCCTGCACCACGGTGTGCCCCTTTCGTATGGCGGTGACCGTCCCGGCCGTGCCGGACCTTCGTCGCCTGAGCCTATCCGGCCCGGCCGTGTCCGGTTTCCGGGCCCGGATCGGGGATGATGGGCGCTCGGGTCCACCGCGGTGGGCAGCGTTCCGTGGAGCCAGCGTGTGAGCGAGGTGCACCATCAGCAGCGAACCGGCCACCCTGGCCACCACCGGCGAGTTCTCGGTCATCGATGCGCTGGTCGCGCGGACCGGCCAGCCGCCGACCACCCTGCTCGGACCCGGCGACGACTCCGCGATGGTCAGCTGCCCGGACGGCCGGGTCGTCGTCTCCGTCGACGTCCTGGTGGACGGCGTGCACTTCCGGACCGACTGGGCCACCGGCGAGCAGATCGGCCGGCGGGCCGCGCTGGCCGCGATGGCCGACGTGGCCGCGATGGGCGCCACGCCGACCGCGTTGCTGGTCGGCCTGTGCGCGCCGGGCGAGACGCCGACCGACCTTGTCATGGACATCGGCCGCGGCCTGGACGCCGAGGCGAGCAGGGCCGGCGCCGGCATCGTCGGCGGCGACATCACCCGGTCCAGCGTGCTGACGGTTTCCGTCACCGTGCTCGGCGACCTGGCCGGCCGGGATCCGGTGCGCCGGTCGGGTGCCCGGCCCGGGGACGTCGTCGCGGTGATCGGCCGGCTGGGGTGGGCGGCGGCCGGGTTGGCCGTGCTGTCCCGCGGCTTCCGGTCGCCCGCCGCCCTGGTCGGCTCCTACCGGGTGCCCGACCCGCCGCTCGCGGCCGGGGTGGTGGCCGCCGAGGCCGGCGCCACCGCGATGATCGACGTGTCCGACGGCCTGATCGCCGACCTCGGCCACCTGGCCGACGAGTCCGGGGTGTGCATCGACATCGCGACGTCGGTGGTCCCGGTGCACCCCAGGCTCACCGAGGTGGCCTCCGCGCTCGGCCGGGACCCCATGGAGTGGGCGCTCACCGGAGGCGACGACCACGCGCTGGCCGCCACCTTCCCGTCCGCCGACCTGCCACCGGACTGGACGCCGATCGGCGCGGTCCGCCCGGGCAGCGGTGTGCTGGTCGACGGCGCGGCGTGGGAAGCGGCCGGCGGCTGGGATCACTTCCGCTGACCCGGCCCGGTAGCCTCCCGGCCATGCCGGCACCGTTGCGATCCCTGGTGGACGAGAACTGGGCCACCGCGCTGGCCCCGGTCGCCGGGCAGGTCACCGCGATGGGCGAGTTCCTGCGCTCCGAGGTGGCCGCCGGCCGCTCCTACCTGCCGGCCGGCAAGCACATCCTGCGCGCCTTCGAGCGGCCGCTGGACCAGGTCAAGGTGCTGGTGGTGGGCCAGGACCCGTACCCGACGCCGGGCCATCCGATCGGCCTGTCGTTCGCCGTCGACCGGCATGTGCGCCCGCTGCCCCGCTCGCTGGCCAACATCTACCGCGAGCTGTACTCCGACGTGCAGCTCACCGCGCCGGCGCACGGCGACCTGACGGCCTGGTCGGACCAGGGCGTCCTGCTGCTGAACCGGGTGCTGACGGTGCAGCCCGGGAAGCCGGCCTCGCACCGCGGCAAGGGCTGGGAGCCGGTCACCGAGGAGGCGATCCGAGCGCTCGTCCGGCGCGGCGGCCCGTTGGTGGCCATCCTGTGGGGCCGCGACGCGCAGACCCTGCGGCCGCTGCTCGGCGACACCCCGGTGATCGTCTCCGCGCACCCCTCCCCGATGTCCGCCGACCGCGGATTCTTCGGCTCCCGGCCGTTCTCCCGGGTCAACCGGCTGCTGGCCGAGCAGGGCGGTGACCCCGTCGACTGGACCCTGTGACCGGCCAGGCCGGCCGGCTCACCACGGCCCTGTTCGCGGGCGGCATCGCCACCTTCGCCGGGCTCTACGCGGTGCAGGCGGTGCTGCCGGGCCTGGCCGCGGAGTGGGACCTCAGCGAGTCGGCGGCGACGCTGGCGGTCTCGGTGGCCACCGGCGCCCTGGCCATGTCGGTGTTGCCGTGGGCGGCGGTGGGGGACCGGGTGGGCCGGGCCCGGGCGATGCGGGTGTCCGCGGTCGTCGCCGCGGTGTCGGGGCTGCTGGTGGCCGTTGCGCCGTCGTTCGGGGTGCTGCTCGCCCTGCGGGCGGTTTCCGGGGCCGCGCTCGGCGCCCTGCCGGCGCTGGCGGTCGCGCACCTGGTGACCGCGGCGCCGCCGGCCCGGGTGGCCGCCATCGGCGGTCTCTACATCGCCGGCACCACCATCGGCGGGCTGACCGGCCGGGTGCTGACCGGCGCGGTCGGCGGGCTGCTGGGCTGGCGGTGGGGCCTGGTCAGCACCGCGGTGTTCGTGGCCGTCGCGGCGGCGGTGTTCGTCGTCATGCTCGAATCGCCCGGGGTGCACCGGCCGGCGGACGCACCGGCCGGTCCCGCCGCGCCCGGCGGCCAGCGGGCCCGGCTCCGGATCGCGCTGACCGACCCGGCGGCGCTGGTGTTCTACGCCCAGGCGTTCCTGCTCATGGGCGCTTTCGTGACGATCTACAACCTGCTGCCCTTCCGGCTGCTCGACGACCCCTACCGGCTGCCCGCGTCGGTGGTCAGCCTGCTGTTCCTGACCTACCTGGTGGGCACCGCGGGCTCGTCCGGGGTGGGCCGGCTGGTCGCCCGGTTCGGCCGCCGGCGGGTGCTGGCCGGTGCCGCAGCGGCGATGGCCCTGGGATCGGCGATCACCCTGGCCACCCCGTTGTGGTGCGTGCTGGCCGGACTGATCCTGACCACCTTCGCGTTCTTCGTGGCGCACGCCATCGCGGCCACCTGGGCCGGTCAGCGGGTGCCGCGGGCGCGGTCGCAGGCGTCGGCGGTCTATTCATTGGCCTACTACGCTGGGTCCAGCCTGGTCGGTCTGCTCGGCGCGGTGCTGTACGCCCGCGGCGGCTGGCCGGCGGCGACGGCCATGGTGGTGGCGGCCACCGCGGCGGCCGCGGTTGTCGCCTTTCTCGGCGCGCCGCACTTGGACCGACCCCCGGTCGGACGGCAGAGTTCACCCTCGTGAGCGTCGGCCGCGATCCGGGCGGGCTGCCCAAGGGCATGCTCAAGCCGGTCATCTGGATGACCCTGCGGTTGGTCGCCTCGATCGTCGCGCTGGTCTGGGTGTACTACACGATCCCGGTCAAGGGCGCCGACGGCGATTCGGACCTGCCGTGGCTGATCCTGGAGTTGGTGATCTTCGGGGCGATCGTCGGCGTCCAGGTGCCGCTGATCAGCCGCGCGCGGTACCCGCTGCTGCGCGGCATGGAGTCGCTGGCGCTGACGATCCTGCTGTTCCTGCTGATCTTCGCCCGGGTCTACCTGTCGAACTCGGTGAGCGACCCCGCGGTGTTCACCCAGGCGCTCGACAGGGACACCGCGCTGTACTTCACCGTCACCGTGTTCGCGACCGTCGGTTTCGGCGACATCGTGGCCGCGTCCAACTCGATGAAGCTGTTGGTGACGGTGCAGATGCTGCTCAACCTGGTGGTGTTCGGGCTGGTCATCCGTGTGCTCGCGTCGGCCGCCCAGCGGGGCATGGCCCGTAAGCAGCAGAGCCCGCCGGCGGAGTGACCTGCCTCACCCGCCGGCGCGGGCGGCCCGGGCGGGCACGGGTGTCGGCAGCAGGTAGGTGACGACGAAGGCGACCGCGACCGCGATCACCACCTGCGGGGTCACCGACAGCCCGTCGGTGCCCAGCAACAGGATGGCCAGCAGGGTGGAGGTCATCGGCAACCGCAGCATCGCCGAGCACATCGCACCGATGCCCATCGCGATGGCCGGAGCCAGGCTCATGCCGGGCAGCGTGGCCGCGGCGATGCCGATCGCGGCGCCGATGAACATCGACGGGAAGACGGGTCCGCCGCGGAACGCGCTCAGCGACAGGCTGTAGGCGAAGGCCTTGCAGACGACCAGCAGCACCAGCACGCCGACGGAGTAGCTGGTGGCGTTCTCGACCAGGGCGGGCAGCGCGTCCTGGCCGGAGAACAGCACCTGGGTGAAGCTGTTGCCGGTGGCCAGCTGGTACACCATGGCGGACCCGCCGATCAACACGCCCAGACCCGCGGTGACCAGCACCCGGTTGGTGTGCACCAGGGGCCGCAGGCTCAGCCCGCCCCAGCGGATGACCCAGGCGACCGCGGCGCCCACCACCCCCATCGCGACCGCCCAGGCGAGCGTGGCGGCCGTGGGGTCGACGTCCGGCGGCACGGTGACCAGCGACAACGAAAAGGTGCCCAGCCCCGTGTAGGTGCCCAGGCCGAGGAAGATAAGCGCGCCGATGCCGGAGGCGAGCAGGCCGGGCAGCGCGACCAGGCTGAGCGCGGCACCCCCGATGCCGGCCACCTCCATGATCAGGAAGGCGCCCAGGACGGGGGAGCCGAGCAGGGTGCTGACCGCGGCGAAGCTGCCGGCCGACGCCATCACGGTGGCCGCCATGGGCGGGGCGTCCCGGCGGGCCAGGTGCACGGTCAGCGCGGCCAGCCCGCCGCCGACGGCGATCAGTGGGGCCTCCGGGCCCAGCACCGCGCCCAGGCTCAGGGTGGTCAGCGCGGCGAGGAAGACGCCGACCAGCTCGGGGCCGCTGGGCGGGCCGCCGCCGGTGGTGAAGCCGAAGGCCGGTGAATGGCCGCAGTTGCCGGGCAGGTAGCGGATGGTCAGCCCGGTCAGCAGCCCGCACAACAGCAGCCACGGCACCGGCCACCAGGCGGGCGTCGACCCGCCGAAGACGTCCGTCGGCAGGTCGTCGAACAGGTATCGCTGGATCCGGCTGACCAGGGCGAGGAACCCGTAGGCGATCGCCGAGATCGGGATGCCCAGGATCGCCGCCAGGACCAGCGCGGACAGATACTCCTTCGACCGGATGACCTTGACCGGATCCATGTTCGCCGGGTTCGGTCCGGCGGCAGGGCCGGCGGGGGTGGGCGCGGCGGGCGGCGTGGTCGAGTCGGCCATCGGGGCACCACTCCTGGGATCGGCGGGTCCGAGCGGCCAACATATCCCGCCGGTGCCGCCGCCGGCGGACGCTCGCCGCTACCGCGCCCGGTCTCGCAGCACCTCCAGCAGGCCGGCGGCGTCGAGCCGGCGCTCCGCGTCGCTGAGCTCCACCTCGACGACCCGCTGCCCCTGCCGGGGAACCAGTGTCGCGGTGGGGCCGTCCCCCACGGGCCGGCCGGCGCGGGCCGTCCCGACGACATTGCCGTCCTCGTCGAGCAACACCTGCACCATGTTCATGATCCGCTCCTTGTCCTGGGTGTCGTTTCTCGGGCGCCGGTCGGTCCGGTCAGAAGCCGCCGCCGCGCCACTGGAAGTGCACGGCGTTGGGTCCGTCGTTGCGGACGGTGGCGTGGTAGGTCAGATGGCCGTTGCCGTCCAGGCTCTCGGCGATCTGCGTGGTGGTGAGCTCGCCGGAGGCGGCCAGCGGCTCGGCCTGGATGAGCTGCGGCCCGACGTCCCCGTTGCCGCCCCAGGAGAACCACCAGTCCTGGGAGGCGCCGGGAGCGATGGTGCCCGAGCCGGATGTCCATGCCATGTCGGTCTCCTTCTGTTCGTCGATGTGCCGTCGTCGATGTGCCGGGATGGCGGGCAGGGCGCCGTCAGCGGCCGCCGCCGCGCCATTGGAAGCGGACCGGGTTGGGTCCGTCGTTGCGGACGGTCGCGTGGTAGGTGAGATGGCCGTTGCCGTCCAGGCTCTCGGCGCTGACCAGGGTGGTCAGCTCACCCGACGGCTCGACCGGCTGGGCCTGGATGAGCTGCGGCCCGACGTCGCCGGTGCCGCCCCAGGAGAACCACCAGTCCTGCGCGGCGCCGGCGGCGATGCTGCCGAAGCCGCTGAGCCAGTACGGGCTCGGCCGGTACCACAGGTCGACCTCGCCGGCCCCGGTCACCTGTTCGTTGATCACGATCGTGTGCTGGCCGATGTCGGTGACGTCGTTGTTGACCGTCCAGGTGAAGGTCGGCGCGGTGGTGCCGCAGATGAGCTCGATCGCCCGCATCGCGGTCATCGGCGTGTTCGGGTAGTCCGACTCGCTCTGTGCGCCGTAGACCTCGAGCGTCTCGATGCACCAGGTCAGCTCCTGGATGTTGAACACCGGCAGGTTGGTGTTCGCGATCCCGGTGAACGAGCACCCGTAGTTGTAGCCGTTCGGGCGTTTGCGGCCCCTGACCATCACGCCGGTCAGCACGTCGCCCTCGTGCACGTCCACCAGCGTGCTGTGGAAGCTCTGGCCCGTCTGCCCGTCGGCGTACCAGCTGGCCACCGACCACTTCGACCCGCCACCGGCGGCGGACGGTCCCCACTGCAGGACGGGCTGGTAGATCATCGTCGAGTTCTGGATGCCGTTGAACAGGAACACGGTCTGCCCGTGGTCGGTGCGGGGCGCCGGCGGGACCGTCCAGGTGGTGGCGAACCGGGAGACCGGCCGGCCGGTGTCGTTGGCCCACGAGGAGTAGGTGATCCAGCCCTCGGCCAGCGCCGGCACGGCCCGGGCGGCCGGCCCGGCGGCCCGGGCGGCCAGCGATTCGCGCGAGGCCCATGGATGCAGCGGCCGGCCGGTCGGGTGCGCCGGCGCCGGTCCGCACTCGCGCACGATCGCGCCCCGGTCGTCGACGATCAGCAGGCGTTCGTCGCGATGCTCGACGCTGTGGCCGGCTGCCACGTGGTGCACCAGATCGCGGGGCTTCCACCCGCCGGGCGTCAGGACCAGCTCGTCCCGGATCTGCAGGCCGTGTTCGTCCGCGACGACCGCCTCGCCGGGCCGCACCGCGTGCACGTTGCTCCTGCTCGTCGGACCGGCCGGGGTCCGTACCTCGTCGTCGGGCATCTCGGCTCACCTTCTGCGCGATTGGTGCCTTTCGGAGAGGCGGTGAGCCCGGCCAGATACCTCGTGCCGAAAGTTCTCAAAAGGGCTGATCGGGGTCAGAGCAGCATCGCGTCCCAGGTGCTGATGGCCTCCGGCGACCGGACTGGTGGCGCGGCCCGATCGATTCCGTCGAACGCGCCGACGGCCGCCAGCAGCGACGGCAGCACCATCAGCGCGCCGACCCCGGAATGTCCGGTCATCGACCAGTCGGTGAGCGGCTCGCGGCCCAGCAGCTCCAGCAGCCGCGGGTGGCCACGTTCCGGGGCCAGCGAGGACACGATCAGGTAGCCGTCGACGCCGGGCGCGAGCCGGTGGGCCAGCACCCCGGCGACGGTGCTGGGCATGTCGTGGATGACCACGGGGGTGCGCCGCACGGCGGCCTGGGCGATGAACCCGGTGAGCGCGGCCAGGTCGGGTCCGCCGCCCACCCGCAGCATGTCCAGCGCGTCGCCGCCCGCCCGGCGGACGCGGAAGAGCCCGTCGCGCACCGCGGCCGCCTTGCGGATCCAGGAGTTGTCGTCGATGCCGGAGCCGCGGGAGGTCGCGTCCACCGGCTCCATCGAGGTCAACGCCGCGGTCAGCACGGCGACGGGGGTGCTCGCCGCGACCCCGCAGGTCGCGCCGATGAGCAGGTCGGACCCGGAGTCCACGGCGGCGTCCGCCCGGTCCCGCCCGGCCTGCACGGCGGCGGCCAACCGGTCGGCGTCCAGCGCGTCGGTCAGGTCGATCCGGGCGGCCGGGCCGCACCCCGGCACCCGGTCGGGGACCTGTGCGGCGGGCTCGTTCATGCCGATGTCGACCACGCCGACCGGGCAACCGGCGGACCGGGCCAACTCCGCCGCGAAGCCGGAGCCGGTGGCCAGATCGACCGCCCGTCGACGGGTCTGCGATCGCGGCGTCGCGGAGATGCCCAGGTCGGCGACGTCGTGGTCGGCGGCGAAGACGGTCAGCCGCGGTCGCGGCGTCAGCGGTTGCTCGATCGATCCCCGCGCCCCGGCGAGGAGATCGATGATCGCGGCCCACACCCCGAACGCGCCGACCGGCAGCAGGTCCCGGACCCGCGCGGCGGCGGCAACCGCGGCGGCGTCCGGCGCCGGCACCGGCGGCAGGTCCATGGGCATCGGTGGACAGTATGCCGACCGGCTGGCAGGCCGGTCGTAAAGGGATGTGAAACCCGCAGTTCACAGGGTTCTGTCAGACGGGATCGATAGCGTCGGCAGCCACCACGGCAATGGGCTCGATCACGGGCTCGATCACACGGAAGGGGACGACGATGGTGTACCTGTGGCGCTACGCGGACGAGGCGGGCGTCGTCGCGGACGGGCCGGACCTCGCGTTCGGTTCGCAGGAGGAGGCCGAGACGTGGCTGGGTGAGACATGGCCCGACCTGTTGGAGCGGGGGATCGCGGCGGTGTCCTTGTTCAACGATCGTCAGGCGGTGTACGGGCCGATGGCCCTGGCCGAGCAGGGCTGAGGCCGGGCGGCTCAGCAGCGCCGGCTGACCCCGGCCGGCCGGTTTCCGGACCCCGGCCGCCCTAGACTTGCCCGGTGACTTTCCCCGCCGCCGACGCACAGCCGGACGCACAGCCGGACCTGCCCAAGCAGTACGACCCGGCGGCGGTCGAGGTACCCCTGTACGAGCGGTGGATGAGGGCCGGCTACTTCCGGGCCGACGAACAGAAGGTGCTGCGCGGCGAGCGCCGGCCGTTCTCGATCGTGCTGCCGCCGCCGAACGTCACCGGCAATCTGCACGTCGGGCACGCCCTGGACCACACGCTGATGGACGTGCTCGCCCGCTGGCGCCGCATGTCCGGGGACGAGACCCTGTGGCTGCCCGGCATGGACCACGCCGGCATCGCCACCCAGACCGTCGTCGAGCGCCGGCTGGCCGTCGACGGCAAGACCCGGCACGACTACGGCCGCGACCTGTTCGTGCAGAAGGTGTGGGACTGGAAGCACGAATCCGGCGGCGCGATCCTGGGCCAGATGAAGCGGCTCGGCGACTCCGTCGACTGGGACCGGGAGCGGTTCACCCTGGACGAGGGCCTGTCCGACGCCGTCCAGCTGATCTTCAAGAACATGTTCGACGACGGCCTGATCTACCGGGCCGAGCGGATCATCAACTGGTGTCCGGGCTGCCTGACGGCGCTGTCGGACATCGAGGTCGAGCACTCCGACGACGACGGCGAACTCGTCTCCATCCGCTACGGATCGGCCGACGACGATGACGCCGACACGGTGGTGGTGGCCACCACCCGGGTCGAGACCATGCTCGGCGACACGGCGATCGCCGTGCATCCCGACGACGAGCGATACAAGCACCTGATCGGCCGCACGGTGCTGCTGCCGATCGTGAACCGGCAGATCCCGGTGGTCGCCGACGAGCACGTCGAGCCGCAGTTCGGCACCGGCGCGGTCAAGGTGACCCCGGCGCACGACCCGAACGACTTCGAGATCGGCCGTCGGCACGGTCTGCAGTCCCTCACCGTCATGAACGAAGCAGCCGAGATCACCGGAACCGGAACACGTTTCGACGGCATGGACCGGTTCGAGGCGCGGATAGCGGTCAAGGCGGAGCTGCGGGCGCAGGGCCGGATCGTCGCCGAGAAGGTGCCCTACCTGCATGCCGTCGGACACTGCTCGCGGTCCGACGACGTCATCGAGCCCCGGCTGTCCACCCAGTGGTTCGTGCGCGTCGCGCCGCTGGCCAAGGCCGCCGGCGACGCGGTCCGCCAGGGCCGCACCAGCATTCACCCGCCGGAACTGGCCGCCCGGTACTTCGACTGGGTCGACAACATGCACGACTGGTGCATCTCCCGCCAGCTGTGGTGGGGGCACCGCATCCCGGTCTGGTACGGGCCGGACGGCGAGCTGCGGGCGGTCGGGCCCGGCGAGGAGCCACCGGGCGAGGGCTGGACCCAGGATCCGGACGTGCTGGACACCTGGTTCTCCTCGGGGCTCTGGCCGTTCTCCACCATGGGCTGGCCGCGACACACCGACACCCTCAAGGCGTTCTACCCGACATCGGTGCTGGTCACCGGCTACGACATCCTGTTCTTCTGGGTCGTCCGGATGATGATGTTCGGGCTCTACGCCACTAGGACGGACGCCGGCACCCCGCAGATTCCGTTCCACACGGTGGCTTTGCACGGCCTGGTCCGGGACCAGTTCGGCAAGAAGATGTCCAAGTCCCGTGGCAACACCGTCGACCCGCTGAAGTGGATCGACACCTACGGTGCGGACGCGGTCCGGTTCACCCTGGCCCGCGGGTCCAACCCCGGCGCCGATCAGGCGATCGCCGAGGAATGGGTCGCCGGCTCGGGCAAGTTCTGCTCGAAGCTGTTCAACGCCACCCGGTTCGCCCTGCTGAACGGGGCGGTGGTGCCCGACGTGCCGCTGATCGAGGGCGATCTCACCCCGGCCGACCGGTGGATCCTGGACCGGCTGGACGAGATGATGACGGCCACCACCGATCTGCTGGCCGACTACCAGTTCGCCAAGGCGGCCGAGGGTCTCTACCACTTCGCCTGGGACGAGGTCTGCGACTGGTACCTGGAGCTGGCCAAGGTGCAACTGGCGGCCGGAGACGCCGATCCGGCCCGCGCCGTGGTCACCCGGCAGGTGCTGGGCACCGTGCTGGACGGTCTGCTGCGGCTGCTGCACCCGTTCGTGCCGTTCGTCACGGACACCCTGTGGACGTCGCTGACCGGCGCCGAGTCCCTGGTCATCGCCGACTGGCCGGCGCCGTCCGGCGGGACCGCGCAGCGCTCGGCGGCGGACTGGGTGCGCGACGTGCAGACGCTCATCACCGAGATCCGGCGGGCCCGCGCGGATCAGAAGGTCCCGCCGAACCGGTCGCTGCCGGCCCGGATCACCGGCCCGGCCGCGGGGCTGGTCGGGGCGGCACGGTCGCTGACCCGGCTCACCGACGCCGGCGAGGGCTTCGCGGCCAGCGTCAGCCTGCCCGTTCGGCTGTCCTCCGGGATCGCCACCGTGCAGCTGGACACCAGCGGGGTGTTCGACGTCGCTGCCGAGATCGCCCGTGCCACCAAGGATCTGGCCGCGGCCGAGAAGGAGGTCGCGGACTGCGGGCGCAAGCTCGGCAATGCCGACTTCCTGGCCAAGGCGCCGGCGGCGGTGGTGGACAAGATCCGGGCCCGGGCGGACAAGGCGACCCAGGACGTGACCCGGCTGACCGACCGGCTGACCGCGCTGCGTGAGGGTGGCCGGTGACCGGGCCCGAGCCCCGCGATCCGGACCGCGACCCGCTCGGCTGGGACGCGGACGACATCGAGCCGACCGACCTCGGGCCGGTCGACCTCGGGCCGGTCGACCTCGGGCCGGCGATGGCCGAGGAGATCGGCGCCGCCACCGCGGATCTGGACGACCACGCGCCGGACGGGACGACCGGGCTGGTGCCCGACTCGCCGCCGCTGACCCTGGAGCACGTGGAGTCGCTGCTGGACCGGCGCCGCAACGAGGTGCAGATCTCGCCCACCCTGGACCGCGTCACCGCCCTGCTCGATCTGCTGGGGAACCCGCAGCGCAGCTATCCGGTGATCCAGGTCGCCGGCACCAACGGCAAGACCTCCACCGCGCGGATGATCGACGCGCTGCTGAGCCGGTTCGGCCTGCGCACCGGCCGGTTCACCTCGCCGCACCTGCAGTCGGTGACCGAGCGGATCGCCCTGGACGGCGAGCCGATCTCGGCGGACCGCTACGTGCAGGCGTTCGGGGACGTCGCCGCCCTCGTCGACCTGGTGGACCAGGGATCTGCCCGCGCCGACGGACTGCCGCTGTCCAAGTTCGAGATCCTCACCGCCATGGCCTATGCCGTGTTCGCCGACGCGCCGGTCGAGGTGGCGGTGGTGGAGGCCGGACTGGGTGGCACCTGGGACTCCACGAACGTGGCCGACGCGGCGGTCGCCGTCATCACCCCCGTCGGCATCGACCACACCGAGTTCCTCGGCCCGACCCTGGGCGAGATCGCCGCGAACAAGGCCGGCATCGTCAAGGCCGATTCGGTGGCCGTCGTCGGCCCGCAGGAGCCGGAGGCGATGAACGCCATTCTGCGCCGCACCGTCCAGGTGGACGCCGCGGTCGCCCGGTTCGGCAGCGAGTTCTCCGTGCTGGAGAGGTCTTTCGCGGTCGGCGGGCAGCGGCTGACACTGCAGGGCCTGGGCGGGGTGTACGAGGACATCTTCCTGCCGCTGGCCGGCGAGCACCAGGCCGTCAACGCGGCGCTCGCGCTGGCCGCGGTGGAGGCATTCTTCGGTGCCGGGGCCCGCCGCCAGCTCGACATCGGACCCGTGCAGGACGGATTCGCCGCGGTCGCGTCCCCCGGCCGGTTGGAGCGGGTCCGGACCTCGCCGACCATTCTGGTGGACGCGGCGCACAATCCGCACGGCGCGGCGGCCCTGGCGGCGGCGCTGTCCGCGGAGTTCTCCTTCTCCCGGCTGGTCGGGGTGATCGCGGTGCTCGGCGACAAGGACGCCCGGGGCATCCTCGACGCGCTCGCCGGCTCGTTCGACGAGGTGGTCGTCACCCGCAACTCCTCGCCGCGATCCATGCCGCCGGCCGAGCTGGCCGAGCTGGCCGAGAACGTCCTGGGCGAGGGGGTCGTGCACGTGGCCGACCGGATGGACGACGCGATCGCGCTGGCCGTCGAGCTCGCCGAGACCGACGTCGAGGACGTCACCGGCACCGGTGTGGTGATCACCGGATCGGTGGTGTCCGCCGGCGACGGCCGCGCCCTGGTCGGATTGCCGCCGGCATGACCGACACCGGCGAGTACGCCCGCCGGCGGGCCGCGATCGACAAGGGCCTGCGCGGGGTGATGTCGGCGACCCTGGTGCTCGAGGCGATCGTCGTGCTGCTCGCGTTGCCGGTCGCGATCAACCTGGACGGCGGCGTCGGACCGGTCGGGCTGATGGTGATCTGCCTGCTGGCCGCCCTGCTCATCGCGTCCTGCGTGATCGTCAAACGGCCCTACGCCTTCCGGGTCGTGCTGGGCCTGCAGGCGCTGATGATCGCCGGCTGGCTGATCACCCCGACGCTGGGCGTGATGGGCCTGGTGTTCGCCGGGGTGTGGCTGCTGATCTGGTGGTTCCGCGGCGAGTTACGGCGTCGATTGGCGGCCGGTACGCTGCCGGGGCCGCCGCCGCACACCGGCGGCCGGTAGCCCACCCGCCCGAGTACGAGGAGCCAGTCCCCGATGTCCGAACGCACCCTTGTTCTGATCAAGCCCGACGGCGTCGAGCGCCGCCTGGTCGGCGAGATCATCGCCCGGATCGAGCGCAAGGGCCTGTCCCTGGTGGCCCTGGAGCTGCGCACCGTGGAACTGGCGGTTGCCCAGGAGCACTATGCCGAGCACCAGGGCAAGGGCTTCTACCAGAGCCTGCTGGACTTCATCACGGGCGGGCCGCTGGTGGCCGCGGTCGTCGAGGGTCCGCGGGCGGTGGCGGCCTTCCGGCAGCTGGCCGGCGGCACCGACCCGGTGGAGAAGGCCGCCACCGGCAGCATCCGGGGCGACTTCGGCCTGGAGACGCAGTTCAACCTCGTGCACGGATCCGATTCGCCGGAGTCGGCCGCCCGGGAGATCGCGCTCTGGTTCCCCGACCTGTGAGTTCGGCCGGGCGGCCCGCCCGCCGGGTGGTCGACCTGTCCCACCCGATCCACGACGGCATGGTCACCTATCCGGGCATCCCGGCACCGGTCATCGGCGCGCACCTGACGTTCGACGAGTCGGCGGCGCACTACGCGGCCGGCACCGAGTTCGCCATCGGCACGATCTCGATGGCCGCGAACACCGGTACGTACCTGGACACGCCGGCGCACCGGTACCGGGACGGCGAGGACCTGGCGCAGCTGAGCCTGGCCCGGATGGTCGACCTGCCGGGCCTGGTGGTGCGGGCCCGGGAACGGCCGACGGCCGGCGGGCGGGCGATCGACGAGGCGCACCTGCGGCGCGCCCTCGGCGGCGCGGACCCGGCCGGTGCGGCGGTGCTGATCGACACCGGGCACAGCGACCGGTGGGGAACCGCGGACTACTTCGTCGACCATCCCTACCTGACCGACGACGCCGTCGAGTACCTGGTGTCGGCCAGGCCGGCCCTGGTCGGGATCGACTCGTTGAACATCGACTCGACGCACACGGGGCGGCGGCCGGCGCACACGTGGCTGCTGGCCGCCCGGATCCCCGTCGTGGAACATCTCACCGGGCTGGCGGACCTGCCGGACGACGGCTTCCGGTTCACCGCGGCGCCGCCCGCCGTCCGGGGCATGGGCACGTTCCCGGTGCGCGCGTTCGCCGTGGTGGGATGACGGCCAACGTTTCCGCACAAGCGCCGAACGTTGCCGCGGGAACGCTCAGCGGTGTTGGCCGCGCCGTCCGGTGGCCAGGAACGCCCAGCCGACGGCGACGGTGCCGAGCAACAGCAGGGCCAGCCCCAGCACGACCGGAACTATGATGTCCAGGCCGGTGCTGGCCAGCACCATGGTGGTCGGCGGCGCCTCCGGAGTGCCGGCGGTGGGCGTGCCGATCGGGGTCCACACGGTGGTGGCGGACGCCACCGACGCGGACAGCACGCCGACGCCGAGCATGCCGACCACGAGCGTCGCGACGGTGAGCCACCGTCGCAGGGCCCGGGTCCAGGTCATCGGTGTCGTTCCATTCGGGTGCGTGGCTGGGTCTGGGTGGGACGGGTCTGAGTAACAGACGTGTGAAGCGACCGTCGGGTTGCCCGACCAACCGCCCAGTCTAGGAACCCCGGGGCGGGCCTGGTCGCGCGGCGCGCCGGTCGCGGTCGCGTCGGGTGTCCCGATCGGTCGGCCGGGACTCTTGTCCAGCGCTGTGGGATAATCGTCTGCGGTGCGTTGCTGACAGCCAGCGGCGCGCCCGGGCGGGTGATGTCACGGCCTGCCGCGCCGTTCGGCGAGTTGGGTCCGGTCTGGACGTCACCGCCTCCGGTCCGCGGTGGTGTACTGACCGTGGCGTCGATCGCTCGACCACCAGACTTCTCGAGGGCCTCCCGGCCCCGACATTGACCTGCAGGGCTCCTGCGCGGACGCGTTCGATACGCGCCCGGGGGCCCGTGGAGAGGAACCGTCGCGATGACGCTGACCCTGGAAACCGCCCTGGCCGACCTGCCCGCCAAGCCTCGGGTGCACGAGCTGTCCAAGCGGGTGGGCATCACCAGCAAGGACATGCTCGCCGTGCTGAACGAGCGCGGCCTGCCCGTCAAGAGCGCCGCGGCCTCGGTGCCACGCGACGTGGCGGTCGCGGTGATCGAGCAGTACCTGGGCACTCCCGACCCGGGCTCTCCGGAGTCGGTGGTCGCGCCCGTCGAGGAGGCGCCCGCGCCCGAGGACCTCCTCGGGCCGCTGTTCCTGCCGCCCGAGGAGGCGGCCGTCCCGGCCGGCGAACCGTCGGCCGACCAGGCCGACCAGGCCGAGCCGCCCGCCGAGGAAGAGGCGCCGAAGAGGTCGCGGCGCCGCCGGGGGCGGTCCTCCGGGCGCAAGGAGGCCACGGACGGAACCGACACCGCCGGCGCGGCGGACGCTGAACCCGACGGTGCCCAGCCGGCGGCCGAGGAACGGACCGGTGACGCCGGCGAGCCGGCGGAGGCCGCCGAGGCGCCGGACGACCAGGGTGCCGAGGGATCCGGACGCCGCCGGCGGCGGCGCGGCCGTCGCGGGCGGGGCCGGGTGGCCGAGTCCGACGAGCAGCCGGACGGCGACGAGGACGTCGACCGTCCCGACGGGGCGGACACCGCCGAGCTCGGGGACGGCGGCGCCGAGACCGACGAGACCGACGACCAGGCGGCCGCGCAGGCGGAGGAGGCCGGTGAGGCCGAGGAGGAGGGCACCTCGGGCGGTGGCAGCCGCCGCCGTCGTCGGCGTCGTCGGCGGTCCTCCGGCGACGATTCCACGGCCCGCGAGGACGACCCGGACAACACGGTCGTGCACGTGCGGGAGCCCCGCGCCTCGTCGTCGGGCGCCGAGCTGGTGCAGGGGGTCCGCGGATCGACCCGGCTGGAGGCCAAGCGGCAGCGGCGGCGTGACTCCCGCGAGTCGTCCCGCCGGCGTCCGCAGATCCTGACCGAGGCCGAGTTCCTCGCCAGGCGGGAGTCGGTCGAGCGGGTCATGGCGGTCCGCCAGCGGGGCGATCTCGCGCAGGTCGCGCTGCTGGAGGACGGGATCCTGGTCGAGCACTTCGTCTCGCAGACCGGGTCCGATTCGCTGATCGGCAGCGTCTTCCTGGGCAAGGTGCAGAACGTGCTGCCGTCGATGGAGGCGGCGTTCGTGGACATCGGCCGGGGCCGCAACGCGGTCATCTACGCCGGTGAGGTCAACTGGGACGCGGCCGGCCTCGGTGGCAAGGCGCGCCGCATCGAATCGGCCCTGACCAGCGGCGACACCATCCTGGCTCAGGTCTCCAAGGACCCGATCGGACACAAGGGCGCCCGGCTGACCACGCAGATCTCGCTGCCCGGCCGGTTCCTGGTGTACGTGCCCGGTGGAGGAGCGACCGGCATCTCCCGCAAGCTGCCGGACACCGAGCGCAAGCGGCTCAAGGCGATCCTGGACCGAATCGTGCCGGAGGACGCCGGGGTGATCATCCGCACGGCCGCCGAGGGCGTGTCCGAGGAGGAGCTCGCCCGGGACGTGGACCGGCTCAAGGCGCAGTGGGCGGAGATCTCCCGCAGGGCGCAGGCCAAGGGCAGCGCCCCGACCCCGTTGTACGCCGAGCCCGGCACGCTGATCAAGGTCGTCCGCGACCTGTTCAACTCGGACATCAGCCGGCTGGTGGTGGACGGCGACCGGAACGGTGACGACGCATGGGCGCCGGTGTCCGAGTACGTCAACGCGGTCGCTCCCGAACTGGCCGACCGGCTGGTCCGGTGGGACCACGACGGTCAGGACGTCTTCGCCAGCTACCGGATCGACGAACAGATCGCCAAGGCCCTCGAACGCAAGGTGCACCTGCCCTCGGGCGGCTCGCTGGTCATCGACCGGACCGAGGCGATGACCGTCGTCGACGTGAACACCGGCAAGTACACCGGTTCCGGCGGCAACCTGGAGGAGACGGTCACCAAGAACAACCTGGAGGCCGCCGAGGAGATCGTCCGGCAGCTGCGGCTCCGGGACATCGGCGGGATCATCGTCGTCGACTTCATCGACATGGTGCTGGAGTCCAACCGGGAGCTCGTGCTGCGCCGGTTGACCGAGGCCCTCGGTCGGGACCGGACCCGCCACCAGGTGGCCGAGGTGACCTCGCTCGGCCTGGTCCAGATGACCCGCAAGAAGCTCGGCACCGGCCTGGTCGAGGCGTTCTCCGAGCCGTGTCCGCACTGCGGCGGTCGCGGCATCGTGCTGCACGACCTGCCGATGGCCAGCACGCCCGACCAGGCGGTCGAGCGGCGCGGCAAGGGTCGGCGGCGTGGGCGGGACGGCGCCAAGATCGTGCCGGACGGCGAGGAGATCGTGATCCCGCGGGTGGAGTCGCTCAGCCGGCGGCCCGATCCCCGCGGGCCCAAGCCGCCCGCGCTGGTGGGCGCGCACGCCGACGCCGACGGCGACCGTGGCGCGGACGAGCCCGCGGACCTGGACGTCGAGGTCGATGTCGAGGTGGACGTGCGGCCGGACTCGCGGGTCGACTCGCAGGTGGCGGGCGACCTGGTGGCCGCGGTCGCGGACGCGGCGGTCGCGGCGGGGGACAGCGCCGACGAGGCCGGGGAACCGGTTGCCCAGCCTCCGGCGCGGTCCCGCCGTCGCCGGGCGGCGGGCCGCCCGGCCGGGGCGCCGTCGGCCGCCGCCGCGGCGGTGGACATGGTGGTCGCCGACGCGCCGGCGAACGGCTCGGTGAACGGTGCGCCGGACGACACCGCCGACCGGCCGGCGGGCGGCTACCTGATCACCGACGACGCCGGCGACGGACAGTCGCACGAAGGACGACGGGTCCGCCGGTCGGCGTCCCGCCCCGCCGGTCCGTCGGCGGGCGCCGACGGCGGCGCCGCGGCGGTCGTCACCGTGCCGGCCGACTGACCGGCCCGGCCGCGAGCGCCGGTTTGCCCGAGCCGGGCCGGCCGCGTACGCTGGCGGGTCGGCACGCTGCGACGCAGCGTGCTTCGTACTGCCCTGGGTTCACCCGGTCGAGCACGCGGTGAACGCGGCGCCGGTCGGCGCGCGCGGGGCGGCAGCACACAGCAGCACCACAGACAACAGCACCACACAGTGGCACGACACAGTGGCACGACAAGAGGCAGGAAGGCGCGTCTGATGTACGCGATCGTCAAGACCGGCGGCAAGCAGTACAAGGTCGCCGAGGGCGACGTCATCGAGGTCGAGAAGCTCGAGGGCGACCCGGGCTCCGCGGTGACCCTGCCGGCAGTGCTGCTGGTGGACGGCGCGTCGATCACCGCGTCCGCGGCTGCGCTGACCAAGGTGTCGGTCGCCGGTGAGGTCGTCGCGCACACCAAGGGCCCGAAGATCGTCATCCACAAGTTCAAGAACAAGACGGGCTACCACAAGCGGCAGGGTCACCGCCAGCCGCTCACCAAGGTCCGGGTGACCGGTATCTCGGTCGCCTGACTCCCGGACCCAGCAGCGAAGACCCAGGTAGAAAGAGGCCGCCACCATGGCACACAAGAAGGGCGCGTCCAGCTCCCGCAACGGCCGTGACTCCAATGCCCAGCGGCTCGGAGTGAAGCGGTTCGGCGGGCAGTCGGTGAACGCGGGCGAGATCATCATCCGGCAGCGCGGCACCAAGTTCCACCCCGGCGAGGGCGTGGGCCGAGGCCGTGACGACACCCTGTTCGCGCTGGTCGCCGGCCAGGTCGCGTTCGGCACCAAGCGGGGCCGCAAGACGGTGAACATCGTCCAGGCGGTCGCGTCGACGCCGGCCGCGCCGACCGCTGCGGCCGCCGTCTGATACCGACGCATTCTCACCTCGACAGGGGCGGCCCGCATCGACGGGACCGCCCCTTTCGTGCGCTCGAACCCAGATCACCGAGGAGGTGACGGTGGCCAGATTCGTGGACCGCGCGGTGCTGCACCTGCAGGCCGGCAACGGAGGGCACGGCTGCGCCTCCGTGCACCGGGAGAAGTTCAAGCCGCTCGGCGGCCCGGACGGCGGGAACGGCGGCAACGGCGGTGACGTCACCCTCGTCGTGGACGAGGGCGTGCACACCCTGCTGGACTTCCACTACCGCCCGCACGCCCGGGCGGGCAACGGCCGGCCCGGTCAGGGCGACCACAAGGACGGCGCCAACGGGGACGGGCTGGAGCTGAAGGTGCCGCCTGGCACCGTGGTGCTCTTCCCGGACGGCACGGTGCTGGCCGACCTGGTCGGCGTCGGCACCCGATACGTCGCGGCCAAGGGCGGCCGCGGCGGGCTGGGCAACGCCGCGCTGGCCAACCGGGCCCGCAAGGCCCCGGGGTTCGCGTTGCTCGGCGAGCCCGGGGAGGCCGCCGAGGTCGTCCTGGAACTCAAGTCGGTCGCCGACGTCGGCCTGGTCGGTTTCCCCAGCGCGGGCAAGTCGTCGCTGGTCTCGGTGCTGTCCGCGGCCCGGCCGAAGATCGCCGACTACCCGTTCACCACGCTCGAGCCCAACCTGGGCGTGGTGACCGCGGGGTCGCAGGTGTTCACCGTCGCCGACGTGCCCGGGCTCATCCCCGGCGCCAGCCGGGGCAGGGGCCTGGGCCTGGAGTTCCTGCGGCACGTCGAGCGCTGCTCGGTGCTGGTGCACGTCATCGACTGCGCGACCTACGAGGCCGGCCGGGATCCGATGTCCGACGTCATGGCGCTGGAGTTCGAGCTGGCCGAGTACGGCGCCGGGCTGGCCACCGACCTGGCCGACAAGCCGCGGCTGGTGGTGCTGAACAAGATCGACGTGCCGGAGGCGCGCGAGCTGGCCGAGTTCGTCCGGCCCGACCTGGAGGCCGCCGGCTACCGGGTCTTCCTGATCTCCGCGGTCACCCACGAGGGCCTGCCGGAGCTGAAGTTCGCCATGGCCGACGCGGTCGCCGCGGATCGGGCGGCCCGCCCGGCGGCACCGGCACCACGGGTGGTGGTCCGGCCGAAACCGGTGGACTCCGAGGAGTTCCAGGTCGCCGTGGACCCCGAGGTGGAGGGCGGCTTCATCGTCACCGGCGCCCGGCCCGAGCGCTGGATCCGGCAGACCGACTTCGGCAACGAGGAGGCGATCGGCTACCTGGCCGACCGGTTGGCCCGGCTCGGGGTCGAGGAACAGCTGGCGGCGATCGGCGCCGCGCCGGGCGCGCCGGTCACCATCGGCGACGTCACGTTCGACTGGGAGCCCACCACGCTCGCCGGGGTGGACACGGTGCCCACCGCCCGAGGCACCGACCAGCGGCTGGACCGCAGCGAACGGGTCGGCGCCGCGGAACGCAAGGCCCTGCACCGGTTGCGCCGGGGACTGGACGTCGATGGTCACGCCCTCGGCGACGAGGACGGCTCTTCGTGACCGTGCCGCAGACGCTGTCGGCGCCGCGGCTCGCGGTCGGCCGGGCCCGCACGGTGGTGGTCAAGGTCGGCTCGTCCTCGCTCACCACCGCCGCCGGCGGCCTGGACCCGGCGCGGCTGGACGCCCTGGTGGACGCGATCGCCGGTCGGGTGGCGGCCGGTTCCCAGGTGGTGCTGGTGTCCTCCGGCGCGATCGCCGCCGGGCTGTCCCCGCTGGGCCTGCAGCGGCGGCCGCGCGACCTGGCCACCCAGCAGGCCGCCGCGTCCGTCGGGCAGCAGCTGCTGGCCCACCGCTACGCATCGTCGTTCGCCAGGTACCGGCTGACCGTCGGGCAGGTCCTGCTGACCAGCGACGACGTCGTCCGGCGGGCGCACTACCGGAACGCCCAGCGCACCTTCGGCAAGCTGCTCTCGTTCGGGGTGGTCCCGGTGGTGAACGAGAACGACACCGTGGCCACCGCGGAGATCAAGTTCGGTGACAACGACCGGCTGGCCGCGCTGGTCGCCCACCTGGTCGGCGCCCAGGCCCTGATCCTGCTGTCCGACGTGGACGCCCTGTACGACGGCGATCCGCGGTTGCCCGGCTCGTCGCCGGTCCGGGAGGTGCCGGACGCGTCCGTGCTGGCGGGCATCGGCATCGCGTCGTCGGGCAGCGACGTCGGCACCGGCGGCATGGAGTCCAAGCTGACCTCCGCGCTGACCGCGACCGGCGCCGGCATCCCGGTGCTGCTCGCCTCGGCGGCGGACGCGGCGGCGGCCCTGGCGATGTCGTCCGCCACCGACGAGTCCGGCGGCCCGGCCGTCGGCACGGCCTTCGCGCCGGCCACCCGGCGGACCAGCGCCCGGCTGTTCTGGTTGCGGCACGCCGCCACGTCGGCCGGCTCGATCGGTTTGGACCAGGGCGCGGTGAACGCGGTGGTGGGCCGGCGCAAGTCGCTGCTGCCGGCCGGGATCACCCACTTCTTCGGCGATTTCGAGTCCGGGGACGTGGTCGACCTGCTGGCGCCGACCGGGGAGATCGTGGCCCGCGGGTTCGTCGGGCACGACGCCGGTGAGCTGCCCGGCATCCTCGGGCGGTCCCTGTCCGAGCTGCCGTCCGAGCTGCGGCACCCGGTGGTGCACGCCGACGACCTGGTCGCGGTGCCGCCCACCAACGGCGTGGTCGGCCGGTCGGCCGGTGGCGGTTCCGGGTCTAGGGTCGAGTCCGAGCCGGCTTCAACATCGACACTGCGCACCGGAGGGTCGGAGCATGTCCATTCTTGAGCAGCCCGTGCACACCCCTGTCGTCGTGAAGCGGCCGACGGTGCCGGCCAGCCGGTCGGAGGTGCTGGAGTCCGCCCGCCGGGCGCGGGCCGCGGCGGCCGAGCTGGCGGTGCTGACCCGCGCGGTCAAGGACGCCGCGCTCACGGCGATGGCCGACGCGCTGCTGGATCGTCGGGACGAGATCCTGGCCGCCAACCAGCTGGACGTCGATGCGGCCGTGGCGGCGGGGACGCCGGATTCCCTGGTGGACCGGTTGCGGTTGACCGTGTCCCGGGTGGACGGGATGGCCGGCGGGCTGCGTGAGCTGGCCGGACTGCCGGACCCGGTGGGCAGCGTGGTGCGCGGCTCGGTGCTGCCCAACGGCCTGCACCTGCAGCAGGTGCGGGTGCCGATGGGCGTGGTCGCGATCATCTACGAGGCCCGCCCGAACGTCACGGTGGACGCCGCCGGCATCGCCCTGAAGGCCGGCAACGCCGCGCTGCTGCGCGGGTCGGCGTCGGCCTACGAGTCGAACAAGGTGCTGGTGTCGATCCTGTCCGCGGCCGCGGTGGCGGCGGGGCTGCCCGCGGACGCCGTGCAGCTGGTCCCGGGCACCGACCGGGAGTCGGTCAAGCACCTGATGACCGCCCGCGGCCTGGTCGACGTGATCATCCCGCGGGGCGGCGCCGGGCTGATCCAGGCGGTGGTCAACTCCTCCACGGTGCCGGTGATCGAGACCGGCGTGGGCAACTGCCACGTGTACGTGGACGCCTCCGCCGACCACACGATGGCGCTGCAGATCCTGATGAACTCCAAGGCCCGCCGGCCGTCGGTGTGCAACGCCGCGGAGACGCTGCTGGTGCACGCGGACGCCGCGGCGGCGTTCGTGCCGCTGGCGGTGGCCGCGCTGCGGGAGGCGGGGGTGGTGGTGCATGCCGACGACACGGTCCGCGAGCTGGTCGGCGACGCACCCGGGGTGGTGCCGGCCACCGACGAGGACTACGACACCGAGTACCTGTCGCTGGACATCGCGGCCAAGGTGGTGCCGGACATCGAGGCGGCGATCGAGCACATCACCGAGCACGGCACCGGGCACACCGAGGCGATCGTCACGTCCTCGCTCGCCGCGGCGCAGCGGTTCACCGCCCGGGTGGACGCGGCGGCGGTGATGGTCAACGCGTCGACCGCGTTCACCGACGGCGGCGAGTTCGGGTTCGGCGCCGAGATCGGCATCTCCACCCAGAAACTGCACGCCCGCGGGCCGATGGGGCTGGCCGAGCTGACCAGCACCAAGTACGTGGTCACCGGGAACGGGCAGATCCGGGCCGCCTCGTGAGCCGTGTCGCGTCCCGGTGGCGCCGATGACGGTGCCGCCGGCCCGCCGGATCGGGGTGATGGGCGGCACCTTCGACCCGATCCATCACGGCCATCTGGTCGCGGCATCCGAGGTGGCGCACGAGTTCGGCCTGGACGAGGTCATCTTCGTGCCCACCGGGAATCCGTGGCAGAAGAGCGGGGAGAGCGGCGCCGAGCACCGCTATCTGATGACGGTCATCGCGACGGCGTCGAACCCGCACTTCCGGGTGTCCCGGGCGGACATCGACCGGCCCGGCCCCACCTACACCCGAGACACCCTGGCGGACCTGCACGAGGCCAACCCGGGGGCCGAGCTGTTCTTCATCACCGGGGCGGACGCGCTGGCCGCGATCCTGTCCTGGAAGGACACCGAGGAGCTGGTCGGGCTGGCGCACTTCATCGGGGTGACCCGGCCCGGCTACCACCTGTACGACCCGCACCTGCCGGGCGGCCAGGTGACGCTGATCGAGGTGCCCGCGCTGGCCATCTCATCGACCGACTGCCGGCAGCGGGTCCGCTCGGGCGCGCCGGTCTGGTACCTGGTGCCCGACGGGGTCGTCCAGTACATCGCCAAACATGGTCTGTACCGATAGGAATGGGGATACACCGATGACTGCCGCCCAGGCCAGCGTCGAGCTGGCCACGGTGGCCGCCCAGGCGGCGGCCGACAAGAAGGCGACCGACATCCTGCTGGTCGACGTGTCGGACCGGCTGGCGATCACCGACGTGTTCGTGATCGTCACCGGCGCCAACGAACGTCAGGTCGGCGCGATCGTGGACGAGATCGAGGAGAAGATGCGGGAGGCCGGGTGCCGGCCGCCGCGGCGCGAGGGCCAGCGTGACGGTCGCTGGGTGCTGCTGGACTTCATCGACGTCATCGTGCACGTGCAGCATCCGGAGGAGCGGGTGTTCTACGCGCTGGACCGGCTGTGGAAGGACTGCCCGGTGATCCCGTTCGTTGATCGGACGCTGTCGCCGGCGGACTCGGATTCCGACACCCAGGCCGTCGGCACGGCATGACGCTCGAGCACCTCATCCTGATGCGGCACGGCGAGACCGCGTGGAACCGGTCGCAGCGCCTGCAGGGGCATCGGGACATTCCGCTGTCCGACGCCGGGCGCAACCAGGCGGTGGACGCGGCGCCCTCGGTGGCGGCCCTGCGGCCGGAGGTGGTCGTCGCCTCCGACCTGGGGCGGGCCCGGGAGACCGCCGATACGGTCGCCTCGCTGCGCGGCCTCGAGGTGCGGGTGGATCCGCGACTGCGGGAGACGTCGATGGGCAGGTGGGAGGGCCTGACCCGGGACGAGGTGATCGCCGGCTGGCCGGCTGAGTGGGATGCCTGGCGCACCACGTCGGCGCACGCCTGTCCGCCCGGCGGGGAATCCCGCTGGCAGGTGGCGCAGCGGGCCGCCGCGGTGGTGGACGAGCTGGACGCCGGGCCGGCCTCCCGCGCGTTGCTGGTCTCGCACGGCGGCACCATCGTCGGGTTGACCGGCCGGCTGCTGGCCCTGCCGGAGGATTCCTGGGGCACCCTGATCGGCGTCGGCAACTGCCATTGGGTGGTGCTGCACCGGTACGCCGGGCCGTGGCGGCTGCACTCCTACAACGCCGGGCTCGGCGGGTTGGTGTTGCCGCGGGGTGAGGACCAGGTCGCCGGCACCTGAGGCTCAAGTGGAGCACCGGCTACTCTCGCCGGGTGCGTGTTGCGATCGTGTCCGCCACCCCGGCGCTGGGCACGGACGACGACGAGGCGTTGCTGCTGCCCGCCCTGCGCTCGTTGGGCGCGGAGCCGGCGGTCGTGGTGTGGGACGACCCGTCGCTGGACTGGTCGTCGTTCGATATCGCGGTGATCCGGTCGACCTGGGACTACACCATGCGACGGGAGCAGTTCCTGGCCTGGACGGCCGCCACCGACGCGCTGACCCACCTGCGGAACCGGGCGGAGGTGGTGCGCTGGAACAGCGACAAGGTGTATCTGGGCGAGCTCGTCGGGCTCGGCCTGCCGGTGGTGCCGACGTCGTTCTTCGCCCCGGGTGAGCGGCCGGTGCTGCCCGGCGGCGGGCCGTTCGTGGTCAAGCCGACGATCTCGGCCGGCAGCCGCAACACCGCCCGGTACGCGCCCGACGAACAGGCGGCGGCCCTCGGCCACGCCCGGTACCTGCTGGATCGGGGACGGACGATCATGGTGCAGCCGTACGTGTCCAGTGTCGACGAGCGTGGTGAGACCGCGCTGGTCTTCGTCGGTGGCCGGTACAGCCACGCGGTCGTCAAGGAAGCGTTGCTGCGGCCGGGTGAACGGGCCAACGAGGACAAGCTGTTCGCCACCGAGAAGCTGCACCCGGCGGAGCCGTCCGGCGCGGAACGGGCCCTGGCCGAGGCGGTGCTGGACGCCATCCCGTTCCCACGGAACGAGTTGTTGTACGCCCGGGTGGATCTCGTGCTCGACGACGACGGCGCTCCGGTGGTGCTGGAACTCGAACTGGTCGAGCCGTCGCTGATGCTGCCGCAGGCGCCGGCGGCTGCCGCGGAGAATCTGGCCAGGGCAATCGTGGCGACGGCGGAAAGTTCTTGACGGACTGACCCCCCGGGTTTGTGCACATGCCCGAAGCTGTCCACATTCTCGGTCGAGCGGCGCCGTCGTCGGGGCCCGGCGCCTACCGTCGGATCGGTGCGTGCCCGCCCCGATCCCCGAGACCGCCTGGCTCCCTTGCGGCGTCGCGCGACCGCGGAACTGGGCGGATGGGTGCCGGACGTGCCGTCGGCGGTCGACCCGACGGAGGACGACCTGCTGGCCCGCTGGGCCCCGCCCGGGCCCGGTGGGCGGCACCGCACGCCCGACGGCGATCCGGACGGTGACCCGGACGGCGATCCGGGCATCCCGCCGGACATCGAGGAGCCGGTTCAACCCCGCCGGCACCGGATCAACGGCCGGTGGGGCAGGTTCGCCGAGCTGTGGGTGCCCGAGCCGCTCCGCAACGCCCGAATCGACCCCGGCCGGCGGGGCATGATCGTGCTGGTGCTGGTGGCGGCCATCGCCGCGCTGGCCGCCGCGGTCGGGGTCTGGCGGGACCGGCCGGAACCGCGACCGATCGAAACCTCCGCGGTGGCCGCCGTCGCCAGCGCCGATCCGCCGGCCCATGCGGCCGGAACCGGGCGCAGTGATACGCCGACCAGCAGTGCCCCCGGCCCACTATCCGGCGAGATCGTCGTGTCGGTCACAGGTCTCGTCGTCAACCCCGGCATCGTGCACCTCCCGCCGGATGCCCGGGTGGCCGACGCGATCGCGGCGGCCGGTGGCACCCAGCCCGGCGCGAACCTGACCGGCATGAACCTGGCCGCCAAACTCGCGGACGGCGACTCGGTGGTGCTCACCGACACGCCCTCCGCCGCCGGGGTTTCCGCGGCCGGCCCGGCCCAGGCGACGGCCGGTCAGGGGTCCGCTCCGGCCGGCCTGGTCAATCTGAACACCGCGGACGAGGCCGCTCTTGACACGCTGCCCGGTGTCGGACCGGTGATGGCGCAGAACATCATCGCCTGGCGGGAATCCAACGGGAAGTTCACCAGCGTGGAACAGCTCCAGGAGATCAGCGGCATCGGCCCGTCCCGGTATGCGCAGATCTCCGCCCTGGTCACGGTGGGCTGACGTGTTCCGCGCCGGCCAGGACGACGAGAACGCGGTCCCACCCGACCTCCGCCTCGTCCCGGGAGCCGTCGCGCTGTGGGCGGGTACCCTGCTCGGTCTGCTTGCCGGAACCCAGATCGCCTGGTGGACGACCGGTGTCGCCGCCCTGGGGTTGGTCGCGGTGTCGCTGCTGCGGCCGTTCGGCTGGCGCGGGTGGCTGCCGGCGCTGGCCTTCCTCGTCGCCGCGCTCACCGTCTGCGGCCTGCGCCAGGCCGAGCGGGCGGCCGATCCCGTCACGGTGGCCGCGGACCAGCAGTCCTGGGTGCACGTCACCGGGACGGTCGGCGGGTTCCCGCGGGCCGTGTCCGGCGGCTTCTCCTCGCCCGGCACGTCCTCTCGGGACGCGCCGTCGACGACGGCCGCCGACCGTCAGCGCTGGCGGGTGGACGTCGACGTGGGTGCGGTCGAGGTGGCCGGCCGGCGAACCACCAGCACCGTGACGGTCGGCGTCATGGGCAGCGGGCCGGCCTGGGCGGGTCTGCTGCCCGGGCAGGCCGTGCGCGTCGCCGGACGCCTGGCCGCGTCGGAGTTCGCTGGCCTGCCGACGATCTCGTTGACCGCCCGCGACCCGCCGGACGTGCTGGACGGTGCCTCGCCGGCCTTTCTGATCGCCGGCGCGATCCGCGCCACCCTGCACGACACCGCGGCCGGGCTGGACGGGGACGCCGCCGGACTGCTGCCCGGGCTGGTGGTGGGCGACACCGGCGGTATCGACGAGCGGCTGGACACCGACGCCAAGGCCACCGGCATCAGCCATCTGCTGGCGGTGTCCGGTTCCCACTTCGCGATCCTGTGCGGGGCGGTGATCGTCGTCCTCGGCCGGTTCGGCCCGCGGGCCGCCGCGTTCGGCGCCGCGGTCACGCTGGTCGGCCTGGTGATCCTGGTCGGTCCGGCACCGTCGGTGCTGCGAGCGGCGGTGATGGGCGGCGTGGGCGTGCTCGCGTTGTTCGCCGGGCGCACCCAGTCCAGCCTGCCGGCCCTGGCCGCGGCGACGATCACGTTGCTGCTGGTCGACCCGGATCTCGCGCTGAGCGCCGGGTTCGCGCTGTCGGTGCTGGCCACCGTCGGGCTGATCGTGCTGGCCCCGCTGTGGTCGGCGGTACTGCGGCGACGCGGCATACCCGCCGGCTGGGCCGACCTGCTGGCCATTCCGATCGCCGCCCAGATCGTCACCATGCCGGTGATCGTGCTGATCAGCGGATCGATCTCGGTGGTCGGCGTGCTGGCCAACCTGCTGGTCGCGCCCGTGGTCGCGCCGGCGCTCGTGCTCGGCATGCTCAGCGCGTTGACCGGCCCATGGTGGCCGGGCGCGGCTGCCGTGCTGGCCCGGCTCACCGCGCCGCTGCTGAACTGGATCGGCGCGGTCGCGCACACGCTGGCGCGATGGCCCGCCGCGACGCTGCCCTGGCCGGCGACCCCGACCGGTGCGACGGTGCTGACCGTCGCCGCCGTCGCGGTGATCGTGCTCCTGCGCCGCAGGTGGTTCCGGCTTCTGGTGATCGCGGCCACCGTCGGGATGGCGGTCGTCGTGGTGCCCGTCCGGGTCTGGGCGCCGGGCTGGCCGATGGCCGGCTGGCTGCTGGTCGCCTGCGAGGTCGGTCAGGGGGACGCGCTGGTCCTGTCGACCGGCGAGCAAGGAGTCGCGGTCGTCGTGGACACCGGTCCCGATCCCGGGCTGGTCGACGGCTGCCTGTCCCGGCTCGGCATCGGCAGCATCCCGCTGCTGGTGCTCACCCACCTGCACGCCGACCACGTCGACGGGCTGACCGGCGCACTGGACGGCCGGAGCGCCGGCACGATCGCCGTCGGGCCCGGGCGCGAACCGCTGCTGGCCTGGCGCGACGTCAACCGGACCGCGCAGAGCAAGGGCCTACCGGTGGTGCAGTTCCGGCCGGGCGACGTGTTCCGGACGGGGGCGGTGACGATGACGGTGCTCGGCCCGGACAAGGAGTTCCACGGCACCGACTCGGACCCGAACAACGACTCGCTGGTGATCATGGCCGAGACCGGTGGCACCCGCATCCTGCTCACCGGCGACATCGAGATCGAGGCGCAGCAGGCGCTGCTGAACTCGGGCGCGGACCTGGATGCCGACATCCTCAAGACGCCGCATCACGGATCGTCCAAGCTGCTGGAACGGTTCGTCGCGCAGGTCTCGCCCACCGTCGCGGTCATCGACGTCGGCGCCGGCAACGACTACGGCCACCCGTCGCCCACCGCGCTGCGCCTGCTCGAGAGCGAGGGAACCCGCACGATCCTGCGCACCGACACCCAGGGGGATGTGGCCGTCGGCAGGCAGGACGGCGAACTGGTCGCGGCCGAGCGGGGCGCGACGTTGACGCACGGATCATCCTGATCCGCGTTCCGCGTCGACCGCCACGCGGACGCCTGGCCCGATCTCCGCGGCGAAGGTGCGGATCATCCGCTCGTCGTCGGAGGACAGGATGAAGGTGGACACGCCGTCGGTCAGGGCGAGCGCGGTGAGTTCGTCGACCCACTGCTCGATCGGACCCTGGAGCGGACCGGACGTTTCCGCGGAGACGCGGCCGGACAGGTTGAGCCACCGGCGGATCACGCGCGGATCGCGACCGGCGTCCGCTGCGGCGGCGTCGATCAGGGCGTTGCCGCGGGTGAGGCCGCCCGACGGCAGGTTGGCCAGGGTGGGCAGCCAGCCGTCGGCCCGCCGGCCGACCAACCGCAGCATCCGGGGCCCGTAGGCGCCGAGGACGATCGGGATCGCCCGGGTGGTGGCCGGTCCACGCTTCGCGCCGGTGACGCGGTAGTGCTCACCCGGCACCCGCAGCGGCCGGCGGTCGTCGACCGCCCAGATGCCGCGGATGATCTCGACGGCTTCGGCCAGCGCGGCCACGGCCTCGGCCGGGGTCCGCCGCGGGCCACCCATGGCCTCGATCGCGTCCCAGAATCCGCCGGCGCCGAGGGCCAGGTCGAACCGCCCGCCGGACAGCAGGTCCAGACTGGCGGCGGCGCGGGCCAGCACCGCCGGCTGCCGCAGCGGCAGGTTCAGCACGTTGCCGGACACCCGGATCCGCTCGGTACGGGCGGCCACCCAGGTCAGCAGTGTCCAGGTGTCCAGGAATCGCGGCTGGTAGGGGTGGTCCTGAAAGGTGACCAGGTCGTAGCCGAGCCGCTCGCAGAGCAGCGCGTGCCGGACCGGGTCGGTGACGGGGGCGTTGCTCGGTGTCAGGAAGGTGCCGAACTCGAGGGGCTGCCGGTAGTCGGGCACGAGGTCAGGTCCGGTCGGCCGCGGTCGGCGACGGGAGTTCGGCCAGTTCCGCCCGCACCCGGGCGAGCTCGGCGGCCAGCGCGTCGGCCCGGGACTGGGCGGCCTGCCGCTGCTCGTCCAGGACCGAGCCGACCGCGCGGATCAACGACTCGTCGCCCAGCATGCCGACCAGCTCCCACACCCGGGCCGGCGGCACGGACCCGTTGCGCAGCACCACTTTCGAACCGACCCTGGCCTCGATCCGCCACTGCGGCGGGTCGGCGTCCGTGGTGCCGACGCTGATCGCGACCGCCGGGCCGCGGCGCTTGGCGGCGGGCCTGGCCGGAGGCTTGGCTCGGACGGCCTCGGGGCGCGGCGCCGGGTCAGGCAGGTCGGGGCTCGCCGCGGCGGTGCCGGTGGTGGTGGTCGGAACCGACGTTCTGATCACCGCTGGGCTCTGGCCCGGCACCGTCAGGTCGCCCGGCGCGAACGGCAGCACATCCTTGGCACCGTTCACGGTCAGCTCCACGTGGATGAACTCCGCACCGTCGACGGCGGGATCGCCGATCCGGCGCACTCGCCCGATCGAGCCGGTGGGGAACTGCGCGCTGTTGGCGACGGCGACCCGGACGATCTTGCCCTGATCCAGGCGCGACCTGAGGTCCCCGACATCGATCGGCGTGGGCGTGCTGCGTCGGCGCGGTGGCATGGCCCGATCCTGCCATCGGCCACCGACATTGCCGCCCACGACATCGGGGTCAGGATGCTCGATCGGCCCGGAACGGCTGCCGGGCCACGGCTCACGGGGTGCGCCAGCGTTCCCAGGCGGCCTGCCGGCTGGTGCCGGCGAGCTCGCCGACGCCGGCCCACGAACCGTGCGCGGCGGTGGACCTGGCCGCGATCCCCACGCATTCGCCCACCACCCCGGTCAGTCGCAGCAGCTGGGTGAACGCGGCCGGCTCACCACGGTCGGCCAGGGCCCGCACGGCCAACTCGGCCAGCTCGGCCAGGCTGTCGGAGTCGACCCCGGCCAACTCCTCTGCGCTCCACATCTGACCGGTTCCTCCCACTGCAGTCCGACGGCGTCGGATCGACCCTGCCGCACCGGACGGGCAGCTTCAAGGGTCAACGTCGGCCGAACCCCGGCAGACGGCGTCGTGGGTGCCGGCCGGCGAGTCGAACCCGAGCCGCCAGCGGGAGCCCGGCCAGGCGTAGTCGACGACGCCGCGCGCCGGCCGGTAGGCGGCGGTGTACAGCGTGCCGAAGCCGCGCGCGAACTCCGTGTTGTACAGCGGCGACCGCAGGAACGCGGCGACGATCGCGGGCGGCTCCGGCGCGGCGTCGAGCAGCTCGAACAACGCTTGCTGACGTTCCACGCTGCGCAACGAGGCCGCGTGCGCCGGGTCCAGCGGGACGATGCCGCGGTGATTGGTCGCCGCCGGCAGGTCGAACACCTCGGGTGGCCTGCCCGGGCGAACTAGAACCGTGACGCTGCGGCCGTGCCGGTCCAGCAGCATCAGGTTGTAGGCCATGTGCACGGGGACCCGTCGCAGGACGTCCATGCCTTCGTCGAGCGTCCCGGCCGTCTCCAACAGGTACCGGACGACCAGCGGGATGCCGAATCCCGACCCGCTGCCGCGCTCCCCGGCGAAGGTCAGCGACACCGCCAGACCATCGTCGTTCATGCCGTCCAGCAGGCCCCACAGGCAATCGCCGGTGCCGATCACCCGACGGGACATGAATTGGCTTGAGAAAACGACTCTTTCGCACAGATCCGGGTGATAGTCGTAGTTGCGGACGAGTATCGGCTCCGGCCCGGAGACCGCGAGCTGCGAGCAGCCGGGCAGGAACCGCGGCGGGTCGTACAGGGTCAGCATGCGGGCCGCCAGCGGGTCACCACCCGCCAGCTCGACCAGCCTCGACCACGTCGGCGCGAGCTCGGGCATCCAGCGGTGCAACGCCTGCGCCGCGTCGTCCAGGGTGGGCCGCGCCGCCTGTCCGTCCTGCAGGTACCACGCCCGGTAGGCGGGCCACAGCGCGTCGAACAGCGCCCGCCAGCGCTCCCCGGGGACGGGCTCGTGAAGGTGATGGAAGGTCAGCGTCAGGTCGCGGTCGGTCATGGGTGTCAAGGATTCCCTGACAGTGCTGCACGTGTCAAGGACTCCCTGACGTTCGGGGTGACCGTCGCGCGGCCGGGCCGGACCGGCGACGATCAGCCCAACGCCCGGGCCGCCGCCCGCGCGGCCCCCGGCAGCGCGGCCGCGATGGTCTCCAACGCCTTCTCGTCGTGCGCGGCCGAGACGAACCAGGCCTCGAACGCGGACGGCGGCAGGTACACGCCGGCGTCGAGCATGGCGTGGAAGAACGCCGCGAACGCCCCGGTCGACTGACCGCGAGCCTGGTCGTAGTTCGTCACCTCGTGCTCGGCGAAGAAGATCGAGAACAGGTTCCCGGCCCGCTGCAGCCGGTGCGGCACCCCGGCCCCTGCCAGCTCCGCCGAGACGAGATCGCCGACCGCCAAGGCTGTCTCGTCCAGATGCGCGTACACGGTCGGCGTGCAGTTGCGCAGCGTGGCCAGCCCCGCGGCGGTGGCGATCGGGTTCCCGGACAGGGTCCCCGCCTGGTACACGGGCCCGTGCGGAGCCAGCATGTCCATGATGTCGCCGCGGCCGCCGAAGGCGCCGACCGGCAGGCCGCCGCCGATGACCTTGCCGAACGTCATCAGGTCCGGCGCCCAACCCTCGAACGCGCCGTCGAGCCCGTACATGCCGGACGGGCCGACCCGGAACCCGGTCATCACCTCGTCGGTGATCAGCAGAGCGCCGTCGCCGTGGGCGATCTCGGCCAGGCCGCCGGTGAACCCCGGCAGCGGCGGCACCACGCCCATGTTCGCGGCCGCGGCTTCCACGATGATCGCGGCGATCTCGCCGGGGTGCGCGGCGAACGCCGCCCGCACCGCGTCCAGATCGTTGTACGGCAGCACGATCACCTCGGCGGTGGTGGCCGGCGTGACTCCGGGGGAGTCGGGCAACGCGAACGTCGCCACCCCGGAACCGGCGGCCGCCAGCAGCGCGTCGACGTGGCCGTGATAGCAGCCGGCGAACTTGACGATCTTGGGCCGGCCGGTGAAACCGCGGGCGAGCCGGACCGCCGACATCGTCGCCTCGGTGCCCGAGGACACCAGCCGCACCTGCCGCACCGGGCCGACCCGGGCCACGATCTCCTCGGCCAGCAGCACCTCGCCCGGCCCGGGCGTGCCGAACGACAGCCCCCGGCTCACCGCGGAGCCCACCGCGTCGAGAACCGCGGGGTGGGCGTGCCCGAGGATCATCGGCCCCCAGGAGCCGACCAGGTCCACGTAGGTGTTCCCGTCCACGTCGGTGATCTCGGCGCCGCTGCCGGACACCATGAACCGCGGGGTGCCGCCGACCGACCGGAAGGCCCGCACCGGCGAGTTGACCCCGCCGGGGGTGACCGCCAGCGCCCGGTCGAACAGGGTCCTGCTCTGCACGTCGGAGGTCACGAGAAGTCCCTTCCGGCAGACAGTTCCGCCGCCACCTCGGCCGCCCAGTAGGTCAGCACGATCTGCGCGCCCGCGCGCCGGATGCCGGTCAACGTCTCCGCGATCGCCCGGTCGCGATCGATCCAGCCGTTGGCCGCGGCCGCCTCGATCATCGAGTACTCGCCCGACACCTGGTACGCGGCCACCGGAACGGTGGCCGCGGCGGCGATGTCGGCCAGCACGTCCAGATAGGCCATCGCCGGCTTGACCATGATCAGGTCCGCGCCCTCGGCGATGTCCAGGGCCACCTCCCGGGCGGCCTCCCGCCGGTTGGCCGGGTCCTGCTGGTAGGTCCGCCGATCACCCCGCAGCGCGGAGTCGACCGCCTCCCGGAACGGCCCGTAGAACGCCGACGCGTACTTGGCCCCATAGGCGAACACGGCGGTGTCGGAGAAGCCGGCGGTGTCCAGGGCGTCCCGGACGGCGCCGACCTGGCCGTCCATCATGCCGGAGGTGCCGACCATGTCCGCGCCGGACTCGGCCAGCGCCACAGCCATTTCCCGGTATCGCGGCAGCGTCGCGTCGTTATCCACCATGCCGGCCGAATCCAGCACCCCGCAGTGCCCGTGGTCGGTGAACTCGTCCAGGCACAGGTCGGCCATCAGCACGGTGGCCCCGCCCAGTTCGGCCCGCAGGTCGGCCATCGCCACGTTCAGCACGCCATCGGGATCGGTGGCCTGCGACCCGACGGCGTCCCGCACCGCCGGCACCCCGAACACCATCAGGCCGCCGACGCCGGCCGCGACCGCGTCGACGGCCGTCCTGCGCAACGAGTCTCGGGTGTGCTGCAGCACGCCGGGCATGGTGGACAGCGCCGCGGGCCGGGTCAGCGACTGCTTGACGAACAGCGGCAGCACCAGATCCGCCGGATGCAGCCTGGTCTCGGCCACCAGCCGCCGGATGGGCGCGGTGCGCCGCAGGCGCCGGGGTCGGGCAACGGGATAGGACACGGGCGGTCAGCCTTCCGGTCGTCGGTGGGTCGTGGCGTGGGCGGCCAGCGCGGCGACGAGCCCGGCGGCCGTCGGTTCGGCGGCCACGAAGGCGATCTGCCGGCCGGCGGCGGCCGCGGCGGCCCCGGTCGGTGCGCCGATCGCGCCGAGCGTGGTGTCCGCGGCAATGGGCACGCCGTGCAGGGCGCGGACCGTGCTGGGCGAGGTCAACAGCACCGCGGCGAACTCGCCGGCCGCCAACCGGGCGGCCACCTCGGGCGCCGGGGGCCGCACCACGGTCCGGTACGCCACCACCGACTCGATCCGGTACCCCTTGCCGGCCAACGCCTGCGGCAGCGTCGCCGGGGCGATGTCGGACCGCGGCAGCAGCACCGCCTGGTCGCCGGCCGCATGCGGGAACACCTCGGCCAGGTCGGCGGCCGACCCGCGGGCGGGCGGCACCAGGTCCACCGGCAGGCCGGCCGCCCGCAGCGCCCGTGCGGTGGCGGGACCGACCGCGGCGACCCGGGTGTCGGCGGACGCGACCGGATCCAGCGCCAGCGCGGCGGCGCGGCGCACGACGGCGTCGACCGCGGTGACCGAGGTGAACGCCGCCCAGTCGAAGTCCCCGCGGGACAGCCCGAGCACCGCCAGATCCAGCCTGCCGGCGTCTGCCGGCGGTTCGGTGCCGATCAGCTCGACCACCTCGGCCGCGGCGCCCGCGGCGGACAGCGCCGCCACCAGGTCTTCCGCCCGTCCGGCGGGCCGGGGCACCAGCACCCGCCAGCCCCGCAGCGGCAGTGACATCAGCGTGCCCCCGACATCAGCGTGCCCCCGACATCAGCGTGCCCCCGACATCAGCGCGGCCCCAGCAGGTTCGCCGCTCCCTGCGCGAGCAGGTCGGCGGCGGCGGCCGCGCCGACACCGGCCGCGTCCTGGGCCGGGCCGGTCCGGCGAACCCGGAACTCGTCCCGGCCGTCGGTGGCCACCACGACCGCCCGCAGTGTCAGCGACCCGTCCGCGACCTGCGCGAACGCGCCGACCGGGGCGCTGCAGCCGGCCTGCAGATCGCGCAGCAGGACCCGCTCGGCCAGCACCGCGGACCGGGTCGCCGGGTCGTCCAGGGCGCGGGTCGCCTCGGCGAACCAGGCGGCCGCGTCGGCCGCCCGGCATTCCACCGCCAGCGCCCCCTGGGCGGGCGCGGGCAGCATCAGCTCCGGCTCCAGCAGCTGCGAGATCGCGTCCGCCCGGCCGACCCGGCGCAGCCCGGCGGCGGCGAGCACCACCGCGTCCAGCCGCCCGTCGGTGACCAGGCGCAGCCTGGTGTCCACGTTCCCGCGGATCGGCACCACTTGCAGGTCCGGCCGGTGGGTCAGCAGTTGCGCGGCCCGGCGCGGGGATCCGGTGCCCACCGCGGATCCGGTCGGCAGTTCGTCGAGCGTCAGTCCGTTGCGGGCGCAGAGTGCGTCCAGCGGGTTCTCCCGGGTCGGCACGGCGGCCACCGCGACGCCGTCGGCGGGGGCGGTGGGCAGGTCCTTGTAGGAGTGCACGACCACGTCGACACGGCCGTCGAGCAGCGCCGCGCGGACGGCGGTGACGAACACCCCGGTGCCGCCGATGGTGGCCAGTGGCTCGGGGTTCACGTCACCCTCGGTCCGGATCCGGACCAGATCGACCGCGCAGCCGGCGATCCCGGCGATCCGGTCGGCGACCTGGCCCGACTGGGCCAGCGCCAGCGCGCTACCCCTGGTGCCGACCCGGAGAATCGCTGTGCTCACCGGGTCGTCGCGCTCACCCCGGGGATGCCGGACGCGACGAGCCGATCGGGCGAGATATCCAGGCCGGCCCAGTCCGCGGCGGAATCCGCGGCCGCGGTGGTCGGCCGGGTGACCCGGGCGTTCACACAGCAGCCACTCGGACAGGCCGCCGGCCGGCGGATCACCCCCGGCAGCGCCCGCACGTCGTCCGGTTCGGCGGACAGCCGCCGCCGGACCAGCGCGGCCAGGTCGGCGACGAAACCCGGGTCGGTGCCGGGGGTGCGCACCCGAGCGAAGAACAGGCCGGCGTCCCGCGCGGACTGCGCCGCCTCCCGGTCGAGGTCCCAGATCACCTCGACGTGGTCGGAGACGAAGCCGATCGGCACGACGATCACGCCCCGCCGCCCGGCCGCCGCCAGCGCCGCGATGACGTCGTTGACGTCCGGCTCCAGCCAGGGCACGGACGGCGGTCCGGAGCGCGACTGGTAGGCCAGCTGCCAGGCCGGGACCACCCCGGTGAGCGCCGCGACCTCGTCGATCACCGCACCGGCGACGGCGAGATGCTGCGCGACGTAGGCCCCGCCGATCCGGTGGTCACCCAGCACGGCCGAACCGGAGGTGTCGGCCATCGTGGTCGGGATCGAGTGCGTGGTGAACACGACCTCCAGGCCGTCCACCGGCACCCCGGCGGCGTCGGCGGACCGGATGGCCTCGACCGTGCCCCGGACGAACGGGGTCCGGAACCCGGAAAGGTCGAAATAGGGCCGCACCTTGTCGATCCGCACCCGGCCGACCAGATCGGTGGACCGCAGGGCCAGGCCGAAGTCCTCGCGGTACTGGCGGCACGAGGAGTAGGACGAGTACGCCGATGTCGCCACGCCCAGCAGCCGGACCAGCCCGCCGTCGTGCGCCTCCCGGACGACGTCGGCCAGGTAGGGCGCCCAGTTCCGGTTGCCCCAGAGCACCGGGACATCCAGTTCGGCCTGCAACGCCGCCTGCAGCCGGCGATTCTGCTCGTTGATCGGGGAGCGGCCGCCGAGCGCCCGGTAGTGCTGGGAGACCTCGACGAGGCGCTCGTCGGGGATGCCGCGGCCGCGGGTGACGTTGCGCAGGAACGGCATCACGTCGCCCGGGCCCTCGGGTCCGCCGAACCCGGCGAGCAGCACCGCGTCGTACCCGGGCAGCGCCGGGTCGGTGGTGACCGCGGTGGCCCGCGGGGTGGCCGTCATCGCAGAACCTCGACCACCTCGGCCTCGTCGATCCGGCGGCCGCTGAAGAACGGGATCTCCTCGCGGACGTGCCGCCTGGCTCCGGAGGCCCGCAGATGACGCATCAGGTCGACGGTGTCGTGCAGCTCGTCGGCCTCCAGCGCGAGCAACCACTCGTAGTCGCCGAGCGCGAACGCGGCGACAGTGTTGGACAGCACCTGGTCGTACTCGCGGCCCATCATGCCGTGCTCGACGAGCATGCCGCGGCGCTCGGCGTCCGGCAGCAGGTACCACTCGTAGGAACGGACGAACGGATAGACGGTGGCCCATTTCCTGGCCGGCACGCCGGCCAGGAAGGCCGGGATGTGGCCCTTGTTGAATTCGGCCGGCCGGTGCAGGCCCATCGCCGCCCAGAACGGGGACAGGCTGCGGCCGACGCTGGTGCGGCGCAGCGACCGAGCGGCGGCCTGCAACCGCTCGGCGGCCGGCGCGTGCCACCACACCATCAGGTCCGCGTCCGCGCGCATGCCGGAGACGTCGTAGAAGCCGCGGATGGTGACATCCGCGTCGGCCAGTTCGGAGGTGAGCGCGGTCAACTCGGCGGTGGCCTTCTCGGTGGGCGCGTCCAGGTCGCCGGACCGCGCGTAGACGGCGTAGCCGGTGTACACGATCTGCTCGTTGATCTGCCGGGCCGTCGGCCGGCTCCGCGCGGGCTGCTGGACGTCGGCGTCCCTGTCGTCGTTGGTCACGGCGTCCATCCTCTCTCACCGACACGCCGGGTCGGCGCCCCCGCCGGCGTTGAACCGGCCACATCGGCCAGACCCTGCGCCTGCTGCCGGGCGTCGCCGATCACCGCGCCCAGGCCGGTGCCGGCCACCGCGGACCCGACCACGAACAGGCCGTGCCCGGCCAGGGCGGCTCGCAACGTCTGCACCGCCGCCGCGTGACCCGGCCGGGGCACCGGCAGCGCCGAGTCCCAGCGCACCACCGCCGAGTCCAGCACCGACGCCGGGCGCAGCGGCACGCCGAGCAGGTCGGCGGCGTCGGCGAGCGCGATGCCGGGCAGGTCGGGGTCGGCCGGGATACTCGCGGATCCGGCGCCGCGCCCGTAGGACAGCCGCAGCACGTGGCGGCCTGGCCCGGCGGCCCGGGCCAGCCACGGCCACTTGACGGTGGCGTGGGTGAGCGCCTTGGCCCGCGGGCCGCCGGCCCGGGCCGCCACCAGCACGCCGGTGCCGCGCGGCGCGGCGTCCAGCCGGGCATCCGCCAGCGCCAGGGTGACCAGGGCGACCGGGCTGACCGGTTCACCCAGCACGTCGGCCTGGAGGGCCGGCAATGCCGCCGCCAGCAGCGCCCGCGCCTGCTGCGCGGGTAGGGCAAGCACCACCCGCCGCGCGGCCAGCTGGCCGCCGGGAACCTCGACCAGCCACCCGCCGTCGGTGCCGGACCTGGTCAGTCCGGTCGCCCGGACCCCGCTGCGGACGTCGCCGCCGGCGGCGGTCAGCGCGGCGAGCAGCGCGGGCAGCAGCGTGTGCAGGCCGCCGGTCAGCGACGCCACCGCCGACCCTGGACGACCGCCGGCGCCGCGCAGCCGCCGCGCCGCCGCGGCCAGCGAACCGCTCTCGGTCAGCGCGGTGGGCAGGCCCGGCGCGACCGTGCCGACGTCCAGGCCGTCCGGGTGGGCCGCGTACACGCCGCCGGCGACCGGCTCCACCAGGCGTTCGAGCACCCGGGTGCCCATCCTGGTCCGCACCATCGCGCCCAGCGACCCGCCCGCACCGGTCCGGGCGGGCAGCAACCGGTCGACGCCGGCCCGGACCGCGCCGGGCAGTCCGATCACCCGCCGCACGTCCGCGGCCCACGGGTGCCCGGGAATGCCCAGGAAGGCGGTCGCCGGCAGCGGCGCGGTACCACCGGCGTGCCGGACCCAGGCGCCGGCCGGCGCGGGGCTGCTCACCCGGTCGGTCAGGCCGAGGTCGTCGATCAGGGCGGCCGTCGCCGGCCGGGCCGTGGCGAACGACTCGGCGCCGGCGTCCAGCAGCAGGCCGCCGACGGTGTGCGCGGCCACCGCGCCCCCCGGGGCGGCACCGGCCTCCAGGACGACCGGCCGTACCCCGGCCCGGGTGAGCTCGAGGGCGGCGGCCAGGCCGCCGATGCCGCCGCCGAGCACGACCACCTCGGCGACATCCGGGTCCGTCGTCGCCGTCATCGCCGGTCGCCGGCGGCCGCCGGGTACCCGTGCACGAAGTCGACGAGCTCGGTGAGCACGTCCGGGTCCGTGTCCGGCGGCACGCCGTGACCCAGGTTGACCACATGCCCCGGCGCGGCCGCGCCGCGCCGCAGGACGTCCGCGGTGTGCTTGTGCAAGGCGTCCCGGCCGGCGAACAGCAGCGCCGGGTCGATGTTGCCCTGCAGCGGCGTCCGGCCCGCCAGCCGTTCGCCGGCCACGTCCAGCGGCACCCGGTGATCCACCCCGATCACGTCGGCGCCCACGTCGCGCATCGCCGACAGCAACTCGCCGGTGCCGACCCCGAAGTGCACGCGGGGCACCCCCAGGTCGGCGACGGCGGCGAACACGGCGGCCGAGTGCGGTGCCACGAACGCCTGGTAGTCGGGCCGGCTCAGCGCGCCGGCCCAGGAGTCGAACACCTGCACCGCGGACGCGCCGGCCAGCACCTGGGCGCGCAGGAACGCTCCGGTCGCCGACGCCACCCAGCTGGCCAGCGCGTGCCAGAGCGCCGGTTCGGCGTGCATCAGCGTCTTGGTGCGCCGGTGGTCCCGACTCGGGCCGCCCTCCACCAGGTACGACGCGAGGGTGAACGGTGCGCCGGCGAAGCCGATCAACGGCGTGCCGCCCAATTCGGCGGTGACCGCGGCGGCCTCCGCGATGACGGGGGCCAGGGCGTCCGGCTCCAGCGGCGGCAGGGCCAGCACGTCCGCCGCGGTCCGGATCGGCTCGGCGACCACCGGTCCGACGCCGGCCACGATCTCGACGTCCACCCCGGCCAACTTGATCGGCACCACGATGTCGCTGAACAGGATCGCGGCGTCCACCCGGTGGCGCCGGACCGGCTGCAGCGTGATCTCGGCGGCCAACTCGGGCCGCAGGCAGGACTCGAGCATGCCGACGCCGCGCCGCACCCGCCGGTACTCCGGCAGCGAACGCCCGGCCTGCCGCATGAACCACACCGGCCGGGACGACGGGGTCAGGCCGCGGTAGGCGACGACCAGCGGCGCGTGGCTGGTGCGCCCGTCGGCCAGCGGATGCCCGGGCGGAAGCTCGCTGACCGCGGCCGGCCCGGGCGCGGAGGGTGTTCCGATCATGTCGCGTCCATCGTGTCACCCCGCCGCGCCGACCGGCCCCGCCGGCCCGCTCGCGGCTGCCCCCGACACCCCGACCCGCACCCCCGGCCGAACCGGAACCGCAGGTCAGAGGGTATGGCATCGGTCAGGTGAGGCTTGCCTTCGTACCCGGAGGTGCGGTGTCACCGGTAGCATCCGGCGTCATGCTCATGGTTCTTGGCGCCAGCCATCACGACCTCGAGCTGACGCAGTTGGACCGGCTCGCCACGCACCCGACGCTGCTCAGCCGCGCCGTCGGCGACCTGACGCGACAGCCGGACGTGCCGATCGACGGTGCCGTGGTCGTCGCCACCTGCAACCGCCTGGAGATCTACCTGGATGCCGGCCGGTTCCACGACGCCATCGACGCGGTCGCCGGCCAACTCGCCCGGGTGACCGGGCTGGGCTCGGACCAGGTCAGCACGATGCTGAAGGTCCGGGTCGGCGCGCCGGCCGTCGCGCACCTGTTCACGGTTGCCTCCGGACTGGACTCGATGGTGGTCGGCGAGGCCGAGATCGCCGGCCAGATCGCCCGCGCGCTGCGGGACGCGCAGGCGACCGGCACCGCGTCACCGGCGATCAACCAGCTGTTCCAGTGGGCCGCCCGAGTGGCCAAGCAGGTGGCCACCGAGACCGGGCTCGGCGCCGCCGGCCGGTCGGTGGCCTCCGTCGCGCTGGACATCACCTCGGTCGGCCCGTCCGGCGCGGCGTCCGCGCTGATCATCGGCACCGGCGCCTACGCCAGGGTGGTGGCCGCCGAGTTGCGATCCCGCGACTGCGGCCGACTGCTGGTGCACTCGCCCAGCGGCCGTGCCGAGGCGTTCGCCCAGCGGCACGGCGCGACTGCGGTGCCGGCCGACGGGCTGGTCGACGCGATGGCCGACGTCGACCTGGTGGTGGCGTGCAGCGGTCAGTCCGCCGGCATGCTCGACGAGCACATGCTCGCCGCCGCCGTCCGGCGCCGGTCGACCCCACTGCCGATCATCGACCTGGCGCTGCATCCGCACGTCGCCGGTCCCGCCCGGTTGGTGCCGGGGGTGCGCGTGGTGGACCTGCACTCCGTGCAGCGGGAGGCCGGACCTGGGCGGTTGGAGGCCGTGGTGTCCGCCCAGGACATCGTGATCGCCGGGGTGGCGGCCTTCGAGGAGCGGATGGCGATCCGCCGGCTGGATCCGGCGGTGGTCGCGCTGCGCCAGCACGTGGCCGGCACCGTCGAGAAGGAGATGGCGCGGCTGCGCGCGAAGTACCCGGACGACGTGGCCGCGGACATGGAGCGCGCCCTACACCGGGTGACCCAGGCGCTGCTGCACACGCCGACCCTGCGCGCCCAGGAGTTGGCCCGCAGCGGCGACGCCGCCGGCTACGTGCAGGCCCTGCACACGCTGTTCGGCATCGACATCCACGAGTCGGAGACGGCCGCGCATCCGGTGTCCGCGCTCCGCAGCAGCTGACGGGCGGTGCCGACACGCTGCCTGGATAGTGGGGCGGTCACACCCCGCAGGGTGACCGCCCCGGCGATTCTCCCACCGACGCCGGGTTTGCGCCGCTGGTTCGGCCAGGTTGGTTGGGCCAGGCCGGTTGGGCCAGGCCGGTTGGGTCAGGTCAGGCCGGCGGCCTCGAAGGCGCCGAGGCTGGGTTTGATGGTGGCGGTCGGCCCGACCTCGCCGGCGATCGCGTCCAGGGTCTTCAGTCCGTCGCCGGTGTTGAACACGACGGTCTCCGCCTCCGGGTCGAGCTGGCCGGTGGCCAGCAGCTTGCGCAGCGTCGCGACGGTGACACCGCCCGCGGTCTCGCCGAAGATGCCCTCGGTGCGGGCCAGCAGCTTGATGCCGTCGATGACCTCCTCGTCGCTGACGTCCTCGATCGCGCCGCCGGTGCGCCTGGTCACGTCCAGCACGTAGGGCCCGTCCGCCGGGTTGCCGATCGCCAGCGACTTGGCGACGGTGTCGGGCCGGACCGGCTTGACGACGTCCCAGCCCTTCTTGAAGGCCTCGGACACCGGGGAGCAGCCGGTCGCCTGCGCACCGAACACCCGGTACGGCGCGGCGTCGACCAGCCCCAGCTCGATCAGCTCGGTGAAACCCTTGTCCACCTTCACCAACTGGGCACCGGAGGCGATCGGGATGACCACCTGCTGCGGCAACCGCCAGCCCAGTTGCTCGGCGACCTCGAAGCCGAGGGTCTTGGACCCCTCCGCGTAGTACGGGCGGACATTGACGTTGACGAACGCCCAGTCCTCCTGCTCGGCGGCAATCTCCCCGGCCAGCCGGTTGATGTCGTCGTAGGTGCCGTCGACCGCGACCAGGGTGCCGCCGTACGCGGCGGTCGTCAGGATCTTCTGCTGCTCCAGGTTGCTCGGGATCATCACCACGGAGCGGATTCCCGCGCGAGCCGCCGCGGCGGCCACCGCGTTGGCCAGGTTGCCGGTGCTCGGGCAGGCCAGAACGGTGAAGCCGAGCTCCTGGGCGGCGGCCAGCGCGACCGCGACGACCCGGTCCTTGAACGAGTGCGTGGGGTTGCCCGAGTCGTCCTTGACCCACAGTCGCTTCATGCCGAGCTCGCGCGCCAGATTGTCGGCGCGGACCAGCTTGGTGTTGCCCGGATTCATGTTCCGGGTCTGCGCCACGTTGCCGGGCACGGGCAGCAGCGGCGCGAACCGCCAGATGTTCGACGGGCCGGCTTCGATCCGCTGCCGGAGGGCGTCACCGCGGAGAGCGAACTCGTAGGCGACCTCGAGCGGACCGAAGCACTCGGTACACGCGTAGAACGGGCCGAGGTCGATGCGGTTGCCGCACTCGCGACAGGACAGCGCGACGGCCGGTCCGAGGTCGATCGACGAACCCTCGGCGCGCGCGGTGGGGCCGGCGGACTCCGGGGTGGACAGCACAGACGTCATGACGAGGCCTTTCTGCTCATCTTCCCCGCCGGGGCGGGACGGAAGTGGCACCTGCTGTCGATCGGCCTCAGTGAAGGGATCCGGGCGGATCCGGCCTCATGAGAAAATGATCATCGGCAGTGGTTGCCGGGGCTTCATCGGGCCGTGTCCCTCTGCCCCTCTGGATGAGTGGGTTATTCGGTTGTCGGGCCATCGTAACGTATGGCCTCGGCCGGGCGAGAGCGTCGGCTCACGGGTCCAGCTCGCCGGCCGACCTGTCGCCGCCAGCGCCGGACCGGTGGCTCGTGGGGACGTGTCGGACCCCCCTGGCACCATGTCGCACATGGCAGAGACGGAGCGGGGGACCGGCGGCCTGACCCCGCTGACGCTGGTGACCGGCGACGAGCCGCTGCTGGTCGATCGCGCAATCGCCCGCGCGGTGGCCGCCGCCCGACGGGCCGACCCGGGGGTCGAACGCCGGGACGCGGCCGCGGCGGGCCTCACTGCCGGCGAGTTCTCCGATCTCGTCGCGCCCAGCCTGTTCGCCGAGCCCCGGTTGGTGATCGTGCGCGGCGTGCAGGACGCGTCGAAGGAGCTCGCGGCCGCGCTCACCGGCTACGCCGCCGATCCGGTGGACGCCGTCTGGCTGGTCGCGCAGCACGGTGGCGGGGCGCGGAACAAGGCGCTGGTCGACGCGCTGACCAAGGCGGGGGCCACGGTGATCACCGGCAACAAGATCACCCGGTTGAACGAGCGGATCGACTTCGTGCGGGCCGAGATCCGGCGGGCGGGCGGCAGCACCGATCCGGCGGCGGTGACGGCGCTGGTCGAGGCGGTCGGGTCGGACCTGCGCGAGTTGGCGTCCGCGGCCGATCAGCTGGTCGCCGACACCGGTGGCACGGTCGACGTGCGGGCGGTGAAGAGGTACCACCGTGGCCGGGCCGAGGTGAGCGGGTTCACCGTCTCGGACGCGGTGATGTCCGGTGACCTGGCGGCGGCGTTGGAATCGCTGCGGTGGGCGCTGCAGGTCGGGGTGGCGCCGGTGCTCATCGCCGACGCCATGGCGGACGGAGTCCGCACGGTGGCCAGGGTGAGCGCCGCCAAGGGCGGCAATTCCTACTCGGTGGCGGCGGCGTTGGGCATGCCGCCGTGGAAGGTGGACCGGGCCAGGGGCATGGCGCGCGGCTGGTCCGCCGACGGCCTGGCCGGTGGGATGGCGATCGTGTCCGAGCTCAACGCCGCGGTCAAGGGCGTCGCCGCCGACCCCGAATACGCCCTGGAGAAGGCGGTGATCGATCTGGTGGCCGCCCGCGGGCGCAGGTGACGCGCGACGCGGTCGTCAGAGCTGGTTGACCAGGTGGGTCAGCGCCGACTTGCGGTTCGCCGCCTGGTTGGCGTGGATGATGCCCTTGGACGCGGCCTTGTCCAGGCTGCGCGAAGCGGCCTGCAGTTCCACCTGGGCGGTGGCCTTGTCGCCGGCCTCGGCGGCCGCCCGCACCTTGCGCACCGCAGTCTTCAGCGAGGACTTCACCGACTTGTTGCGCAGGCGCGCAATCTCGTTGGTGCGGTTGCGCTTGATCTGGGACTTGATATTGGCCACGCCGGAATGCCTTCGTTTCGTCGTCGGGGTGATCGGCCGCGACAACATCGGTCATCGACGCCGGCCGGTCGGTGCGCCGCCGTCGGGCACACACGGCCGTCAACTTTACCAGTTCGATCACGGCGCTCACAACGTTCCGGACTACCCCGGGCGGGCCGGCCACGGCCGCGGGTCGAACCTCCTGGTGACCGAAATGCCTGAATCGCCCGTGCTGGCCGGCCTGGATCTCGCCCCGCGCTGATCCAATATCCACTTTCGGTGCCGTTTTGTCCGGTTTGCTGAACGTTGGATCAGCGCGGCTCCCCAAGGTGGCCCGGCATCAGCGCCGGTGCGCTCCGAGGGGGCGCCCGGCAAGGGCCCGTCGGCCGTTCAGCCGCAGGGGAATGACGAAGGATCCGGTTGGCCGCCGGTGCGCACGGCCTGCACCACCCAGGCGATCACTGCCGCGTTCCCCGGCATCTGCAGGTGTTCCAGGTGGGTGCCGGGGCAGGCGTCCTGCACGATCAGCGACCGCACCCGGTCCGGCGGACCGGCCGGCGACTGCGTGTCCACCGGGGTCACCACCGTGTCGTCCCGGCTGGAGATGGTCGCGTAGCGCACCTGACCGTCCAGGTCGCCGCCGGCGTCCAGCTCGGTGAGCAGGGCCGAGCCGGCCGTCTGGTCCGCGCAGGCCGGACAGGTGACCGACGGGACGTCGTCGAGCAGGGCCGACGTCGTGCCGTGGAACGTCGGCGCGATCATCACCGCGGTGCCGACCCGCGGCGCAAGGCCCTGCAGGCGCAGGGCGGTGCGCAGCACCAGTCCGCCCTGCGAGAACGCCACGACGTCGACCTGGTCGGCACCGGTCACCTCGAGCACCGAGTCGACGAAGTCCGCGACCGTCGTCGCCGAATCCCGGATCGGCGCGACGCCGGCCGACCCGTAGTTGGTGCCGAAGACGCAGCGTCCGGCGGCCTGCAGAGCGGTGGCCAGGGGCGCGAAGTTGCCGGCGACCGTCGAGAACGTGCCGGGCAGTAGGACGACCGGACGGTCGTCCGAGCGGCACTCCGGGTCGTTCAGGCCCGGCAGATGGACGTCGGGAAGCACCCTGGTGGACGGACTGGCCGGCGGACTGGTCGGCGCGGTGGTGGGCACCGTGGTCGGCGCAGCAGTCGGAACAGTCGGAACAGGAACAGTGGGGTCGGGAACGGTACAGGCGGTGGCCAGCAGCACGAGCGCCGTCAGCGGCGCGACCACGGCGGCCCGTCTCACCGTCGCCACGGTACGTCGAGAAGATTTCTCGAAGGATGTCGGCGCGAGGTGTCGTCCGTCGGCTCGGTCATTCGTGGTCATCACGACGAGGGTGATCGAGCGGGCCAGTCCGACCGAGCACGCCGCGTCGCGTCCCATCCATTCGAGCACGAGGAGCCCACCATGACGCAGTACATGCTGTCCGTCCACCACGAGTCCGCCGACGAGGTCGCCAACGTCTCCGACGAGGACATGCAGCGCATGTTCAAGCAGGTCGACGAGTTCAACGCCAAGGTCAGGCAGGCCGGCGCCTGGGTCTTCGCCGGCGGGTTGGAGGGCATCGAGTCCGCCACCGTCGTGGACGGGCGCGGAGCTGAGGCGATCATCACGGACGGCCCGTTCTCCGAGACCAAGGAGTACCTGGGCGGCTTCTGGGTCATCGAGGCGAATGACCTGGACGCCGCGCTGGAGTGGGCCCGACAGGGGTCCGCGGCCTGCGAGGGCCGGGTCGAGGTGCGTCCCTTCCAGGGCGACGCCGGGTGATCCTGGCCGCCCGCGACGCGGCGGCCGTGGGCCCGGGACAATGGGCCCGTGGCCGCCGATCGCATCCCGACCGCGACGGCCGGGGACGTCGAGCAGGTGTTCCGCGCCGAGCACGGCCGGCTGGTGGCCACGCTGATCCGGCGCCTGGGCGACATCGACCTGGCCGAGGAGTCGCTGGGCGACGCCCTGGTCACCGCCCTGCGGACCTGGCCGGACCAGGGCATGCCGGCCAATCCGGGCGGGTGGCTGACCACCACCGCGGTGAACCGGGCGATCGACCGGATCCGGCGTGAATCGAGCCGGGACCGCCGGCAGCGTGAAGCGCTCGCCGCGACGCCGACCCAGCACGACCCGATCGCCGAGCGAGCCGCCCGGGCGGAGGAGGTCGGCGTGCTCGAGGACGACCGGTTGCGGCTGATCTTCACCTGCTGCCACCCGGCGCTCGCCCCGGAGGCGCGGGTCGCGCTGACCCTCCGGCTGCTCGGCGGGCTGACCGCGGCGGAGATCTCGCAGGCCTTCCTGGTCCAGGAGGCCACCATGGCGCAGCGGCTGACCAGGGCCAAACGCAAGATCAAGACCGCCGGCATCCCGTACCGGGTGCCGCAGGCCGCGGAGCTGCCCGGCCGGCTGGCCGGCGTACTGGCGGTGCTGTACCTGATCTTCAACGAGGGCTACCTGTCCACCTCCGCGGGCGACCCGGTCCGCGACGACCTGTGCGCCGAGGCGATCCGGCTCGCCAGAACGGTCCAGGCCCTGCTGCCGGACGAGCCGGAGGCGGCGGGCCTGCTCGCCCTGATGCTGCTGATCCAGGCCCGGCGGCCGGCCCGGATCGCCGGCGGTGTGCTGGTCCCGCTGGACGAACAGGACCGGACCCGCTGGGACCGGGCGCTGATCGGCGAGGGGCACGAGCTGGTCCGCGACTGCCTGCGGCGCGGGCGTCCCGGCCACTACCAGATCCTGGCGGCCGTCAACGCCGTGCACACCGATGCTCATTCGGCCGCGGACACCGACTGGGGCCAGATCGTTGCCCTGTACGACCAGTTGCGGGTGGTGCATCCGTCGCCGATCGTGGAGCTCAACCGGGCGGTCGCGGTCGCCGAGACGGACGGCCCGGCGACCGGGCTGGCCCTGGTGGACGCCCTGGACCTGGACCGGTATCACGCCTGGCACGCGACCCGCGCGGACCTGCTGCGCCGCCTGAACCGGCCGGCCGAGGCGATCGGCGCGTACCGGCGGGCGATCCAGCTCACCGACAACCAGGCCGAACGGACGTTCCTGCAGCGCCGGCGGGCTGAGCTGGCGCCGTGACGTCGTGGTCCGGCGTCGACCTGATCCGATCGGCCGCCGTGCGACGATGAGGCGTCCGATCGTCCCTACCCGAAGGATCCGAAGAAGACTCCCGTGACATCTGGTCTCGCCGCCCGTGCGCACCGCACCTTCACGCCGCCGGAGCTGATCCGCAACTTCTGCATCATCGCGCACATCGACCACGGCAAGTCGACGCTGGCGGACCGGATGCTGCAGCTCACCGGCGTGGTCGAGGAGCGGGCGATGCGCGCCCAATACCTGGACCGGATGGACATCGAGCGGGAGCGTGGCATCACCATCAAGTCGCAGGCCGTGCGGCTGCCCTGGGTTGCGCCCGGCGCCGACGGAAAGCCGGCCGATCACGTGCTCAACCTGATCGACACCCCCGGGCACGTCGACTTCACCTACGAGGTGTCCCGGTCGCTGGCCGCCTGCGAGGGGGCGGTCCTGCTGGTGGACGCCGCGCAGGGCATCGAGGCGCAGACCCTGGCCAACCTGTACCTGGCGCTGGAGAACGACCTGCACGTCATCCCGGTGCTGAACAAGATCGACCTGCCGGCGGCCCAGCCCGAGCGGTACGCGCAGGAGATCGCGCACATCATCGGCGGCTCGCCCGACGAGGTGCTCCGGGTCTCCGGCAAGACCGGGGCCGGCGTCAAGGAACTGCTCGACAAGGTGGTCGCCGAGGTGCCGCCGCCGGTTGGGGAGGCCGACGCCCCGGCCAGAGCGATGATCTTCGACTCGGTCTACGACATCTACCGCGGCGTCATCACCTACATCCGGGTCATCGACGGCAAGATCACCCCCCGCGAACGCATCCAGATGATGTCCACCAAGGCGGTGCACGAACTGCTCGAGGTGGGTGTCATCTCGCCCGAACCGATCCCGACCCAGGGCCTGGGCGTCGGCGAGGTCGGCTACCTGATCACCGGGGTGAAGGACGTCCGGCAGTCCCGGGTCGGCGACACCATCACCTCGGCGGCCAAGGGCGCCACCGTGCCGCTCGGCGGATACCGCGACCCGAAACCCATGGTGTACTCCGGGCTCTACCCGCTGGACGGGTCGGACTACCCGCTGCTGCGGGGCGCGCTGGACAAGCTGCGGCTCAACGACGCCGCGCTGACCTACGAGCCGGAGACGTCCGCCGCGCTCGGTTTCGGATACCGCTGCGGCTATCTCGGGCTGCTGCACATGGAGATCACCCGCGATCGTCTCGAACGGGAGTTCGGGCTCGACCTGATCTCCACCACGCCGAACGTCGTGTACCGGGTCACTCTGGAAGGCGCGGCGGACGGTCTGGACAACACGGTTGTGGTGACGAATCCCAGCGACTGGCCGGCCGGCAAGATCCGCGAGGTGCTGGAGCCGATCGTCCGGTGCACGATCATCAGCCCGAGCGAGTACATCGGCACGATCATGGAGCTGTGCCAGGCCCGGCGAGGGTCGTTGGGCGGCATGGACTACCTGTCCGAGAGCCGGGTCGAGCTGCGCTACACCATGCCGCTCGGGGAGATCATCTTCGACTTCTTCGACGCGCTGAAATCCCGCACCCGCGGCTACGCCTCGCTGGACTACGAGGAGATCGGTATGCAGGCCGCCGATCTGGTGAAGGTCGACATCCTGCTGCAGGGCGAGGCCGTCGACGCGTTCTCCGCGATCGTGCACAAGGATGCCGCCTACTCCTACGGCGTGGCGATGACGGCCAAGCTGCGTGAGCTGATCCCGCGGCAGCAGTTCGAGGTGCCGATCCAGGCCGCGGTCGGCTCGAGAGTGATTGCCCGGGAGACCATCCGGGCCATGCGCAAGGACGTGCTGGCCAAGTGCTACGGCGGCGACATCACCCGCAAGCGCAAGCTGCTGGAGAAGCAGAAGGAGGGCAAGAAGCGGATGAAGATGGTCGGCCGGGTCGAGGTGCCGCAGGAGGCCTTCATCGCCGCGCTGTCCACCGACTCCAGTTCCGTGACCGGTAAGGACGGCAAGAAGTAGCCGGTATCAACACGTCTCGGTTACCGATCGGCCAGCACCCGCTTGAGCACCTCGGCGAAAGCGACCGGCTCCGGCAGGAAGCCGCCGTGGTCGCCGGGGAACTCCACCATCGGCAGGCCCAGCAGCTCCGCGAGGGCGACGGTGGTCCGGTACGTCAGCAGGTGTCCGGACTGGGCGCCGACGGCCACCACGACCTGACCCGGCCGCGCGGTCAGTGCCGCCACGTCCGGCCGGTATCCGGTGGTCCCCTTCATGTCCAGGCCGAACATCCGGACGCTGTCGGCGATGTCCCGGTCGGACAGCTGCTGAACCGGCGGTCCGGCCGGTTGGTCGTCCGATGGTTGCGCTGGTTCGTCCGCCGCTGGTTCGTCCGCCGCTGGTTCGTCCGCCGCTGGTTCGTCCGCCGCGTCGGGGCCAGCGTCGAAGCCGATCTGCGCCATGAACTTCGCGAACGCCGGACCCAGGCCGTCCCGATGGAAGGTGGCGACGATGTCGTCGGTGACGGCCAGCTGCTCGGCGGCGTCCGGCAGGATCGTCAGCAGCGGTGGCTCGTGCGCGACCAGCGTGCGGACCCGGGACGGATGCCGGGCGACCAGAGCCAGGCCGGTGACCGCACCGCCGCTGCTGCCGAAGACGTCCGCCTGCTCGGCGCCGATCGCGTCGAGTACGGCCACGATGTCGTCGGCCCGGTCCTCCGGGCTGCTCGGCCGGGTCGGGTCGGTCATCGGGCTGTCGGAGATGCCGCGCGGGTCGTGCGTGATGACCGTGTAGTCATCGGCCAGGGCGTCGGCGAGCGGGCCGAAGAACCGGGCGGCCATCGGAGACCCGGCGATCACCAGCACCGGGCCGGAGCCGCGAACCTCGTAGTGGATGCTGGCGCCGGGCACGGCGACGGTGTGCACGCCGGGGTGGATGGTGGTCATCGAGAGCGGTCCCTTCGCTGACGGGGTCTGCCGGTACCGACCGGCGGCCGGGTGCGAACTCATCGGTCGAGTGCACCAGGATTGCGCAGACGGGACCGTGTAGGCGCAATGGGGGTGCCGCCGATGGTGGGTCTACCCCCACCCCGGCCGGCACCCTGCCCCGCTGTCCCGACGACCGGCGTCGTTGAACCATCGAGGCATGACAACCGCAGTGATCCGGACCGACGATCCGTGGGTCGACCGGACCCGACCGAGCCACGTGACCTCGCCTCGGGCCTGGGCCGAGCTGGTCTACGCCGTGGTCGATCTCGTCCCGGCGATCACCTTCTTCGTGCTGGTGATCACCCTGCTCACGGTCGGCGTCGGGCTGGCCGTGATCTACGTCGGCGTCGTCCTGCTGGTCCTCGGCCTGCTGGTGGCCCGGTTCGGCGGCCTGCTGCAGCGGTCGATGGCACTGGCCCTGCTCGGCCTGCCGACCGCCGCGCCGGGCTGGGCCCGGCCGCGCCGCCCCGGACCGATCGCCGCGATCGGCGCTGTGCTGCGCGATCCCGCGAACTGGCGGGCGGTCGCCTACTTCTGCGGCAAGATCGTCATCGCCCCGCTGACGTTCTCGGTCGCCGTCGGCTTGTACGGCGCCGGCCTGGGTGCGGTGACCTACCCGCTGTGGCGGCCCTTCCTGCCCGGGCAGCTCGCCGCGGACGGGACCGTCCACCGAGGCGCCCAACTGTGGCCGGGCATGTTCATCGACACCTGGCCGACCATGGTCGTCTACGCGCTGATCGGGCTCGGCGTCCTGTGGTGCGCCCCGCGGATAGTGGCGTTCCTGATCACCATCGACCGCATCCTGATCGTGAGTCTGCTGGCGCGGCGCGACGAGACCTGAGCTCAGGCGTGTCGAGGTGGCCGGCCGAGCCCGCGCAACCCGGGAGAGACCGCGGCGATCACCGCGGCCGCCGCAAGGCCACCGCCGATGGCCGCGAAGCCCGCCGCCGGGCCGTAGGTGTCGACCAGCGGGCCGAAGGCGAGCAGACCCAGCGGGCCCGCGGCCAGCGCCAGCGCGGTGTACGACCCGATGACCCGTCCGCGGAACCGCTCCGGGGTACGGGACTGGATGATCACCGCGCACAGCGGGTTGATCGGCCCGGTGACGAGCCCCGCGGCCAGCGCCAGCGCCACCATCACCGCGACCGACGGCAGCACGGCGAACGCGCCCAACGACAGGCCGGCCAGGGCCAGCGCGGCCACCAACGCGACCCGGGTGGGCACGCGGTGCGCGATCGCCCCGTAGGCCAGGGCACCGGCGATCGCGCCGCCCGCGTAGCCGGCCAGGATCACCCCGAACGCCACCACCTGCCCGGACTCGTTCAGATACGCGTTGAGCACGACGGTCTCGAACGGCAGCAGGAACAGCCAGATGACCGCGGCGACCAGCGTGATCGCGCGCAACGTTCGGTCCAGCAGCAGGAACCGCACGCCGTCCCACACCGACCGCAGGTACGGCTCCGGCTCCGGCCGCGCCGACAGGTGCGCCGGCACCAGCAGCCAGGTCACCAGCACCGCCAGTGCGAACAACGCGGCGGCCACCCACACCGTGCCGAACCCGCCGACCACCACCAGCAGCAGGCCGGCCAGCGCCGGACCCGCGAGGTAGCCGACGTTCTCGGCCACCTCGCCCCACGCGTTCACCCGGGCCAGCGGCACGTCGGCCCGCCGCGCCGCATCCGGCCGCAGGGCCTCCCGGGCCGCCGCCCCCGGGCTGTCGAAGACCGCGCCGACGGCGACCAGCACCAGCACCAGGCCAACACCCAGCCCGATCGTCGCGTCGGCCAGCGGCAGCGCGGCCACCGCGCACGCACTGAGGGTGTCCGCGATCATCGACGTGCGCCGCTTGCCGATCCGGTCGATCAGCGCCCCGCCGAACACCGCGGAGAACACGATCGGCGCGATCGCCGCGGCCCCGGCCAGTCCCGCGAGGGCGGCGCTGCCGGTCCGTTCCAGCACCAGCCAGGGCACGGCGATCGCCACGACGCTGTTCGCGGTCACCGACAGCACCGTCGCCGCCAGCACCCCGGCCAACGGGACGATCGACCGCTCGGCCGTCGCTCGATCGGCGGACACGTCGGGCACGCCTAGGCCGTGAGCACGAGCTTGCCCGGGCTGCCTTCCTCCAGGTCGCGCAGCGCCTGCGCACCCTGCGCCATCGGGTAGGTGCGATCCACCACCGGTTCGAGCCCGGTGGCGTCACACAGGGCGATGAGCCGGCGCAGCTCGTCGAGGGTGCCCATGGTCGAGCCGATCACCGAGATCTGCAGGAAGAATAGCCGCTGCAGGTCGGCGGACGGGTCGTAGCCGCTGGTGGCGCCGCAGCAGACGATCACGCCGCCGGGCCGCACGGCCCGCATCGAGTGCGCCCAGGTCTGCTTGCCGACGGACTCGAACACGCCGTCCACCCGTTCCGGCAGCCGGGCGCCCGTGTCGAACACGTCGTGCGCGCCGAGACCGGCGGCCCGGGCCCGGCCCGCTTCGCTGCGCGAGGTGGCCCACACCCGCATGCCCAACGCGCGGCCCAGTTGGATCAACGCGGTCGACACCCCACCGGTGGCGCCCTGGACCAGGATCGTGGACCCACCGGGCAGGCCGCTGCGGGTGGCCACCATCCGGTACGCGGTCAGGTAGGTCGTGCCCAGCACGGCGGCGGTCTCGTAGGTCAGCGACGCCGGCAGCGGCAGCAGGTTCCGGCTCGGCACGGCGACGTACTCGGCGAACGTGCCCTGGTACTTCTCGGTCAGCAGCGTGCGCCCGGGATCGGCCGTCTCGTCCCCGGCCCACCCGGGCTGGCCGATGACCGGGTACAGCACCACGTTCCGGCCGTCGTCGGTCACCCCGGCGCCGTCGCAGCCCAGGATCATCGGGAACCGGTCCGGCGTGATGCCGACTCCGCGCAGGGTCCACAGGTCGTGCCGGTTCAGCGAGGCGGCGCGCACCCGGACGCGGGACCAGCCGTCGGGGACGACCGGCTCCGGCCGCTCCCCGACGACGACCCCGGCCAGCGGATCGTCGGCGTGCGGTGCGTCGGCGTACACGGCGAGCATGACGCTCACCGTAGTGCCGGGCCGTGGGCTCTCGCTGCGTACCCTGCAGGCATGTGGCAGGCCGTGCTCGACGTCGTCGACGCGGTCGAATCGTGGGTCGCCGGCCAGTCGTACTGGGTGCAGGTGGTGCTGCTGCTGGCCGTGCTCGGGCCGCTGTGCTACCTGCTCGCCGGGCTGATCGACCGCGGGGTGGACGCCGTGCTGGCCTGGCATTCGCGGCGGGAGACGAACCCGGCCGGCGAGCGGGTCACGGCCGCCGGTGACCGGAGATGAGTCGCAGACCGCTGCCGGAGGTGTCCCGCCGGTGGATGACGCTGGCGCTGGTCGCGCTCATCCTGGTGGCGATCCTGGTGGCGGTGCTGCGCTGAACCGGGTGGGCGGCGTGCCGCCGTCCCGCGGTGGGCGACACTGGCAGTCGTGCCGTCCACGCTCCCCGACGGCGACCCGGTGCCGCCGGACGGGTCGCTGCCCGACCAGGCCTACCTGGGCGCGGCCCGTCGCACGCTGTCCTTTTACGTGCACGTGCCGTTCTGCGCGACCCGGTGCGGCTACTGCGACTTCAACACCTACACCGCCGGCGAGCTGGGTTCGGCGGCCTCGCCGCAGTCCTGGCTGGACGCGGCGCTCGCCGAGATCGACCTGGCCGCGGGCGTACTGGGCGCGGACCGGCCGGTGTCCACGGTGTTCTTCGGCGGCGGTACCCCCTCGCTGGTCGGCGCCGAGCCGCTGACCCGGATCCTGCGCGCGCTCGACGAACGGTTCGGCCTGGCCGCCGGCGCCGAGGTGACCACCGAGGCCAACCCGGAGTCCACCGACCCCGGCCTCCTGCACCGCCTGCGAGAAGCCGGTTTCACCCGGCTGTCCCTGGGCCTGCAGTCCACATCGCCCCGGGTGCTGCGGGTGCTGGAGCGGACCCACACGCCGGGCCGGGCCCTGGACGTGGTCGGCTGGGCCCGGTCGGCCGGGTTCGAGCACGTGAACCTCGACCTGATCTACGGCACCCCCGGCGAGACCGACGCCGAGTTCGCCGGCTCGCTGCGCGCCGTCGTCGCCGCCGGCGTCGACCACGTCTCGGCGTACTCGCTGATCGTCGAGCCGGGCACCCGGCTGGCCCGCCGGGTCCGCGACGGCGCCCTGGCGATGCCCGACGACGACCTGCTGGCCGACCGGTACCTGCTGGCCGACCACCTGCTGGGCGAGGCCGGATTCCACTGGTACGAGGTGTCGAACTGGGCGCGCAGCGAGGCGGGCCGGTGCCGGCACAACCTGGCCTACTGGACCGGGCAGGACTGGTGGGGCATCGGCCCCGGCGCGCACTCCCACGTGGGTGGGGTGCGGTGGTGGAACGTGAAGCATCCGGCCGCCTACGGTCGGCGGCTGGCGGCCGGCCGCAGCCCTGGGCACGCCCGCGAGGTCCTCGGCGACGAGGCCCGGCACCTGGAGGACGTCCTGCTACGGCTGCGGCTGGTGGACGGGCTGCCGCTGGGCATGCTGACCGCCGCCGGACGCGATGCCGCGACCAACGCCGCGACGGACGGATCGCTCGACCCGGACGACCTGGCCGCCGGGCGGGCGGTGCTCACCACGCGCGGCCGGCTGCTGGCCGACGGGATCGCGGTCAGCCTGGCCGGGTGACCGCCGCACCGTGGTCGCCGGCGCCCGCACCCTGGACGACGCCGCCGGTGACGGGCGGGACGTCGAGGTCGAGCACCCGCACGTGGATCACCGTCCGCTGCTGCAACGCCGAGCGCAGCGCCCGGTGCAGGCCGTCCTCCAGGTACAGCTGCCCCTGCCACTGCACCGCGTGCGGGAACAGGTCCCCGTAGAAGGTGGACGCCTCGTCCAGCAACGCGTCCAGCCGCAGCTCACGCTTGGTGGTGATGAGTTCGTCCAGCCGGACCTTGCGGGGCGGGATCCGCGCCCAGTCCCGGGTCGACAGGCCGTGCTCCGGATAGGGTCGTCCCTCGCGAACATCTTTGAAGATCATCGATGGGGGCCTCCACTGCCCGGCACATGCTCACCCATCAGGTTAGCCGCCGGTCGTCACCGGGTGATGACGTGTGCGGCGCACCGGGTGGTGGGCCCGCCCGCGCGGCGGCCCGATGCCGATGCGGACGACTACACTTGGCAGCCGAGTGGTAGGAGTGCCAAACCGGTCGGGAGGTGATCATGTCGGCCGACGACAGGCGGTTCCAGGTGCTGCGGGCGATCGTGTCCGACTACGTCGCCACCCATGAACCGGTCGGCTCCAAGTCGCTGGTGGAGCGCCACCAACTCGGCGTGTCCCCGGCGACCATCCGCAACGACATGGCGGTGCTGGAGGACGAGGGCTACATCGCGCAGCCGCACACCTCGGCCGGCCGGATCCCGACGGACAAGGGCTACCGGCTCTTCGTGGACCGGTTGTCGCAGGTCAAGCCGTTGTCGGCGGGGGAGAGGCGGGCCATCCAGGCGTTTCTGTCGGAAGCCGTGGACCTCGAGGACGTGTTGCGCCGCTCGGTTCGGCTGCTGGCCCAGCTGACCCGGCAGGTGGCCTTCGTCCAGTACCCCACGCTGTCCAGATCGTCGGTCCGGCACGTGGAGGTGGTCGCGCTCGACCGGCGCCGGATGCTGCTGGTGGTGATCACCGACACCGGCCGGGTCGAGCAGCGGCTGGTCGAGTTGGACGACGACGTCACCGACGAGGGACTGCTCGCGCTGCGGTCGCTGTTCAGCACGCACGTGGTGGGCCGGCGGCTGGCCGAGGCGGCCAGCGCGATCACCGCCACCGCGACGAGCGTGGATCCGGCCGTGCGCAGCGTCGTGGTGCCGTCGGTCCACGTGCTGCTGGACGCGCTCGTCGAGCATCCGGAGGAGCGGCTGGTGCTGTCCGGCACCTCGCACGCGACCGGCGCCTGGGCCGACCAGCCGGCCACCCTGCGGGGGGTGCTGGAGGCGCTGGACGAGCAGGTCACGCTGCTCAAGCTGCTCGCCGCCCTGCAGACACCGGACGCGGTGGTGGTGTCGATCGGCAGCGAGAACGACGACGCGAACCTGTCGACGACGGCGCTGGTGTCCGCCGGTTACGGCCGCGGACAGACCCTGATGGGCGGACTGGCCGTGGTCGGCCCGACCCGGATGGACTATCCGGGCACGATGGCCGCCGTCCGGGCGGTCGCCCGATACGTCGGGGAGATCGTCGCCGGGCGGTGACCGCCCGACAGCCCTGTCGGCGGGCTGGTCAGCGGGTGTGCAATACAGCAACGAACTCGCCGCAGGAGCGGTGCGGGCTCCGGCCCGCGGGAAGGCAACTGGTGCAGAGGGTGGCTCGGGACTATTACGGCCTGCTGGGCGTGGCCAAGGGCGCGTCGCAGGATGAGATCAAGCGCGCCTACCGGAAGCTGGCCCGGGAACTGCATCCCGACGTCAACCCGGACCCGGCCGCCCAGCAGCGCTTCAAGGACGTCACCGCGGCCTACGAGGTGCTGTCCGACCCGGCCAAGCGGCAGGTCGTCGACCTCGGCGGGGACCCGCTGGGCGGCGGCGGCAACGGGCCCGGCGCCGCCGGCATGGGCGACCCGTTCGGCGGCATGGGCCTGGGCGACATCATGGACGCCTTCTTCGGCGGCGGCGCCACCCGGTCCCGCGGCCCGCGTTCCCGGGTGCGGCAGGGTGAGGACGCGCTGATCCCGGTCGCGCTGACGCTGGAGGAGTGCGCGACCGGCGTCGCCAAGGACCTGGCCGTGGACACCGCCACGCTGTGCACGTCCTGCCACGGCTCCGGGTGCGCGGCGGGCACCCGCCCGGCGACCTGCGACATGTGCAAGGGCTCCGGCGAGGTCCAGCAGATCCAGCGGTCCCTGCTGGGCCAGGTGGTCACCTCCCGGCCCTGCCCGGTCTGCCGCGGCTTCGGCGAGGTCATCCCGGACCCGTGCCGGCAGTGCAACGGCGAGGGCCGGGTGCGGACCCGCCGGACCGTCCGCGCGAACATCCCGGCCGGTGTCGGCGACGGCATCCGGGTGCGGCTGGCCGGCCAGGGCGAGGTCGGCCCGGGCGGCGGCGCCCCCGGCGACCTGTACGTCGAGGTGCAGGAGCAGCCGCACGAGCGGTTCACCCGAGACGGCATCGACCTGCTCTGCACGGTGCACGTGCCGATGACGGCGGCCGCGCTGGGCACCTCGATGGCCCTGCAGACGCTGCACGGGGTGGAGGATCTGGACATCCAGCCGGGCACCCAGTCCGGCACGGTGATCACCCTGCGCGGGCAGGGCATGCCCCGGCTGCGCGGCTCCGGGATGGGCAACCTGCACGTGCACATCGAGGTGGTCACCCCGATGCGGATCGACTCGCGGCAGGTGGAGCTGCTGCGCGAGTTGGCGACGCTGCGCGGCGAGGAGCAGCCGGAGCTGGCGGCCCGCGCGCACAACGGCGGGTTCTTCTCGCGGATCCGTGACTCGTTCGCCGGGCGCTGAGCTGCCGAGCCTCCCGCCCGGATCCCGGGGCGAACCCTTCTTCCTGGTCGACACGCTGCCCGCGCCCGGATCGTTCGTGCTGGACGGTCCCGAGGGCCGGCACGCGGCCGCGGTCCGCCGGCTGCGGGTGGGGGAGCCGCTGGTGCTCGCCGACGGCGCGGGCCGGCTCGCGCCGGCCACCGTCACCGCCGGTGGTCGCTCCGACCTCGCGCTGGACGTGGGGCCGGCCGTGCTGGTGGCCCCGCCCCCGGTCCGGGTGGTGCTGGTGCAGGCCCTGCCGAAGGGCGAGCGGGGCGAACTGGCCGTGGAACTGGCCACCGAGGCCGGGGTGGACGTGATCGTCCCGTGGGCGGCGCGGCGGTGCGTGGCCCGCTGGCGCACCGCCGATCAGGTCGACCGGGGCCGGCGGCGCTGGCGGGCCACCGCCCGCGAGGCCGCCAAGCAGTCCCGCCGCGCTCGGGTGCCCGACGTCCGCGACCTGGCGACCACGGCCGACGTCGGCGCTCTGGTGGCGGCCGCGACCACGCTGGTGCTGCACGAGTCGGCGACCACGCCGCTGGCCACGGCCGCCCTGCCCCGCTCCGGCGACGTGGTACTGATTGTCGGTCCGGAAGGGGGACTGACCGAGGAGGAGCTCACCGTGTTCGACTCGGCGGGCGCGACCGCCGTGCGGCTGGGTCCTCAGGTGCTGCGCACCTCGACCGCCGCGGCGGTCGCCCTCGGTGCCCTGGGTGTGCTCACCGGCAGGTGGACATGAGGGTCGACATCCGCGACTACGAGTACGGTCCGCACCCCAGCCAACGGATCCGGATGTTCCTGCCCTCCGGCCGGTACCTGACCGTGGTGGTCGTCATCCACGGCGGCTACTGGCGTTCCCTGTACGGCATGGAACTGGCCGAGCCACTGGGCTACGACCTGACCCGGTTCGGGGTGGCGGCCGCGGTCATCGAATACCGGCGGGTCGGCGAGGGCGGCGGTTGGCCGACCACGCTGGCCGACGTGTCCAGGGCCGTCGACTCGCTGGCCGGACCCGGCCAGCAGGTCGCCGACGGTCGGCTGGCCCTGGACCGGGTCGCCGCCGTCGGGCACTCGGCCGGCGGGCACCTGGCCGCCTGGCTGGCGCACCGAGGGTCGCTGCGCGCCGGCACCGCCGGATCGGTCGGACCCGGCGAGGCGCACGTGCCGATCGTCGGCGCGGTGGCCCAGGCGGGCCTGCTGGACCTGGTCGGAGCCTCGGTGGAACGGCTCGGCAACGGCGCGGTGACCGCGCTGATGGAGGGTGAGGCCCGGTCCATGCCGCAGCGGTACCACCACGCGTCACCGATCGCCCACGTCGGCGACCGGGCCCGGGTGGTGTGCGTGCACGGCGAGATCGACGACACCGTGCCGCTGTCCCAGTCCGAGCGGTACGTGGAGGCCGCGGTACGGGCCGGCGATCCGGCGTCGTTGATCGTGCTGCCCGGCACCGGGCACTTCGAGCTGATCGACGTGCGGCATCCGGCCTGGGACGTGTGCCGCAGCCAGGTGCTGCGGATGGTCTGACGGTTCGGCCGGTCAGTCCAGGGTGACCTGCAGCAGCCAGCCGCCATCCGCGGTCGGACCCCACGACGTCGACCCGCCGAGTCCGGCCGCCCGGTCCCGCATCCCGGCCAGCCCGCCACCGGTGCCGACGGTCGCCGGCCCCGCGGCGACCGGCGGGCCGTTCCGCACGGTCAGGGCGAGTCCGCGCCGGCAGTCCAGGCAGACCGTCACCTCGCTGCCGGGCGCGTGCCGCAGCGCGTTGGTCACCGCTTCCTGAAGCGCGCGCAGGCCCACCGCCGCGCGGGCGGGGTCGAGGACCTCCGGATCGCCCCGGACGTCCAGCGACACGGTCGTCCCGGTCTCCGCCGCCCGCCTGACCAGCGCCTCGAGCGACTCCCGGCGCAGCGGACCGCGGGCGGGCCGGTGCGGTTCCAGCACCGTCACCAACGCATCGAGGTCGGCCGTCGCCTCCGTCGCGGACTCGACGATCGCGTCGAACGTGCTGGTGACGGCGGCCGGGTCGGTGTCGGCCTGCTGCTGGCCGGCTCGGGCCTGGATCACGATCACGGTCATGCAGTGCGCGATCACGTCGTGCAGTTCCCGGGCGATCCGGGCCCGCTCGAGCCGCACCGCCTCGGCCGCGAATCGTTGTTGTTCGGCGGCCAACTCCCGCGCGCGCGATCGCAGCCGCACGGTCACCTGCTCCTGGTGACGCAGCGTGCGCCCGACCAGCCACCAGCCTGCGCCGAGCACCATCGGCACGTCCAGGCCCGTCCCCCACAGGATGGCCAGCAGTACGCCGGCCATCCAGGCCACGGACCGGCCCGGCGGTAGCTGCCGGCCGACGGCGCAGCTCACCCAGCACACGCCGAGGTACAGGGCGATGCCGGCGACCGATGCCCACGAGTCCGCGCCGTCCAACATCGCGCTCGCCGGGGCGATCAGGAAGGCCATGGTGACGGCGAGGACGCCGGCCGCCCATTCGACGGCCACCGGGGAGAGCCCGACGGCGGCCGCGACCAGCACCGGTCCGGCCAGGACGAGCCACCCCTCGGTGCCGGCCGGCCGAGCTCCGACGGCGAACAACGCGGTGATGGGCAGGAGCGCGGTCACCGCCGCCGCGACGAGCACGACCGGCCAGGTGATCGTGCGGTCGACGTCGTCGCGGTCTCGCCGACGCGAGGCCGCTGCCAGGTCGACGGCGGGCGCCGCCGCGCGGGTCACGGTTGCCCATCCACGACGTGTTCACCGAGGTGCTCACCCATGAAGATGCTCACCCGTGAGGGCCGGAACCGGCAGCACGACCTCGACCCGCGGCCGGTGGTGCGCCTGCGCCGTGGCGGCCAGCCGACCCCCCAGTACCTGCGCGCGGGTGCGCGCGGCGGACAGCGCCGCCGTCGCCGCCGCCTCGTCCGGCGCCGCCCGATCGAGTGGGGTCGCGCCCACGACGTCGAGACACAGGGCGTCGGGTTCGAACCGGACCGTCACCACGACCGGGACCCGGTCCCGACTCCCGATCACCGTCAGCAGCCGTTCCACGATCCGGTAGGCGCACAGTTCCACGTTCGGCGGCAGCGACCGGGGCTCGCCGAGGAATCGAAGCCGCGCGTCCTGCCCGAGCAGGTCGGCCAGATCCCCGAGGTCGGGCGGGGGAACCGTCGGCGCGTCCCGCATGGTGCCGACCACCGCCCGCATCTCGACCAGCAGATCCCGGCCGCGGCGCTCGATCTCGCCGAGGATCTCGCGCGCGCTGTCCCGGCTGGCCGGCGACGGAGCAGCCGCGGCCGACCGGCCGGCCGCCGCGATCCGGGCGATCTCGGCCACCCGGGCGCGCACGGTGACGTCGAGATCGGCACCGATCCGCTCCCGGTCCGTGGCGACGGCGAGGTCGGCCGTCCGGTCCCGTTGTTCGGCGAGCTCGCTGGTGCGCCGCCGCAGCGCCTGCGCCATCCGCACCCGGGAGCGGACCACGAGACCGGCCATGAACAGGGTGCTGCCCAGGCCGAAGACGAACACCGCGGCGTCCAGGGTGCGCAGCACCGGGTCCAGCAGCACCTCGACCAGGCCGACGGCGATCAGACCGAGCCCCCCGATGCCGAGCTGCCGGGTCGAGACCGTCCGCGAGCCCAGCTGGAACGACATGATCAGCGTCGCCGGCACCACCACCCCGCAGGTGACGATCGGCCCGGCCACGAGCTGGGTCAGCAGCGTGCCGATCGCCACGGCCACGGGCGCGGCCGAAGGGTGCCGTCGCATGGCCAGCAGGGGCAGCACGGTCGCCGGCACCAGCAGGTACGCGATCGGGCCGACCGTGGGCTGGCCGGCGACCAACGGGAACGCGGCCGCCACGAGAACGGCCGTGGCGAGCAGGTTCCCGACCCCGATCGGCTCCAACCAGGCCGGCGGCGTCGGGCGTCGCGGTGTGCGCATGACGCCTCCCGTTCGAATTGTCACCAAATCCGGGCCGTTCCGATACGCCCCGGACGGGTCCACCCCCTGGCGGACCCGTCCCGGGCGAGCTCTAGGCGGCGGTGTGGGACGCCGCCCGCCGCGCGACCAGCATCGACCAGCCGATGCCGGCGGCCCAGCCGATGAGGATCACGCCGGGCCCGAAGACCAGGAAGAACGGGTCGGCGTGCAGCGCCGGATCCCACACGTACTGGACCAGGACACCGCCGACGCTGATCAGGAGTCCGGCGATCGGCCAGGCCCAGCGTCGGCCGTGCTCGCGGGACCAGGCCCCGACGGCGTAGGCGATGAAGACCGCGGCGGGGAACGCCCCCGCGCACCGCACCAGATCGGGGAACAGCAGGCCGTTGACCAAGGCCGCGGCCGCGACGACGGCCGCCGCCGGCACCGGCCACCGGCGGGCCAGCATCACCGGAAGGGTCATGGTCAGCGCCAGCAGCGCCGCCATGATCGTGGCGTCGTTGTCCGGCCCGCGGACGACGAGCCATTCGACGACGCTGAGCCCGATCGCGACGACGATGCCGGTCGGTCCGAGCCAGCGCAGACGCGGCAGCAGCGCGCCGGTCGAGGCACCCGGCGCCGTCGCGTCGGCATCGATCCGTCGGGTTGACAGGTTGGTCATGGCGACTCCTGGTGGTCCGGGCGGGCCGGGGTGGCCCGAACGATGCCGGGAAGTGTGGCGCCGCGAACCCGGCGAGGACGTCGCCGCGAGGGATGATCCTGGCGGCCGTCGTCCCCCGGGAGGCGGAGGTGGGCGCGCCGCCGCCGATCTCCCACTCGGGGAGGATCCGTCGGTCGATCATCCGACCAGCGGCGGACTCCCGGGCCGCCGACCCGGACCTACGCTGGTCCGGTGCAGGAAGCCGACCCGCCGCCGATCCGGCTGCTGATCGCCGACGACCAGCGCCTGGTGCGCACCGGCTTCCGGGTGATCGTCGGTGCCGCCGACGGCATCGAGGTGGTGGGTGAGGCCGCCGACGGGGTGGACGCGATCGAGCGGGCCGTGGCGACGTCGCCCGACGTGGTGCTGATGGACATCCGGATGCCCCGGCTGGACGGGCTGCAGGCCACCCGCACGGTGCTGGCCCGGACCGCGTCGAAGGTGCTCATCCTGACCACCTTCGACTCGGACGAGTACGTGTACGAGGCATTGCGGGCCGGCGCCAGCGGATTCCTGCTCAAGGACGCGCCGGCCGAGCAGTTGATCGGTGCGATCCGCGCGGTGGCCGCCGGAGACGCGCTGATCGACCCGGCCGTCACCCGGCGGCTCATCGGGGCGTTCACCCGGGCGTTGCGGCCGGCCGCGCAACCCGACCGGATCCCGTCCCGGCTGAGCGTCCTGACGCCGCGGGAAATCGACGTGCTCCGGCTGGTCGCGGCCGGCCTGTCCAACCGGGAGATCGCCGAGCGGCTCGTCGTGGAGGACAGCACGATCAAGACCCACGTGGGGCGGCTGCTCACCAAGCTCGACCTGCGCGACCGCGTGCAGGCCGTCGTGCTGGCCTACGAATGCGGTCTGGTGGCGCCCGACACCAGACCCTCCTGACCGGGATGCGCGCGGTCGCCGTGGCGGCCATCCGGCCGGCCATGGACGACGTCACGAACCGGCCGGCCGAGGTCGATCGCAGGCTAAGTTGTCCGGCATGCCCTACACCAGCGACAACTGCCTGTTCTGCAAGATCGTCGCCGGCGCCGTGCCGGCCGACGTCGTGCACCGCGATGATCACGTGGTCGCGTTCCGGGACATCAATCCGCAGGCGCCCACGCACATCCTGGTGATCCCCACCACCCACTACGAGAACGCGGCCGAGAACGCCGCCGACGATCCGTCCGGCCTGGCCGCGCTGGTGACGACCGCGCGTGCGCTAGCCGAGGCCGAGGGGATCGACCGGTCGGGGTACCGGCTCGTCACGAACACCGGGCCGGAGGCCGGGCAGACCGTGTTCCACACCCACCTGCACCTGCTCGGCGGCCGGTCCATGGGATGGCCGCCCGGCTGACGTGACGCCGGTTGCCCGCGCATCCATTTGCCAGGTTCGGCCCCGGATCCGCCCGGCGAAGGGCGGGATGTGGCAAATCGATGGCCAGGAGGCGCTCCCGCACGATCGATGCCGAGATGATCAATACGGTGCGGCGTCCGGGGCTCGCGCCGGTAGAATCGGTGCCATCAAGGGGTGGTCGACCAGCCACTCGAACCAGCGAAAGTAGGCAATCACCAGGTGCCGGATTCCCCGTCGGCCGCGGCGCGTACCGACCTTCCCCGCAGCCGTGACCTGCCCCGCGACCTGACCGGCGATCGCGGCGGCGACGCGGAATCCCTCGGCCAGCGCGCGTCGATCTCGAGCGAGTCGACGCTGGTGGTGGCCGACGAGCGGCAGATGATGGGCCTGTTGGGCTCCCGCGATTCCCTGTTGCGCCTGCTCGAGGAGGGGCTCGCCGCTGACATCCACGTGCGGGGCAACCGGGTCACCCTCAAGGGCGCAGCCGCCGACGTCGCCCTCGCCGAGCGCACCATCCGGGAGTTGCTCGCGCTGCAGGAAGCCGGCTCGGTGATCACCCCGGACACCATCCGGCACACCATCGGCATGCTGTCCACGGTCCCCGCGACCACCGGGCCGGTCGTGGAGTCGCCCTCCCAGGTGCTCGGCCTGAACATCCTGTCCCGCCGGGGCCGGACCATCCGACCCAAGACGTTGAACCAGAAGCGGTACGTGGACGCGATCGACGCGCACACCATCGTCTTCGGCATCGGCCCGGCCGGCACCGGCAAGACCTACCTGGCGATGGCCAAGGCGGTGCAGGCCCTGCAGTCCAAGCAGGTCACCCGGATCATCCTGACCCGTCCCGCGGTCGAGGCGGGGGAGCGGCTCGGCTTCCTGCCGGGCACGCTGTCCGACAAGATCGACCCGTACCTGCGGCCGCTGTACGACGCGCTGCACGACATGCTCGACCCGGAGTCGATCCCGCGGCTGATGGCCGCCGGCACCATCGAGGTGGCCCCGCTGGGGTACATGCGTGGCCGTACGCTTAACGATGCGTTCATCATCCTGGACGAGGCGCAGAACACCACGCCCGAGCAGATGAAGATGTTCCTGACCCGGCTGGGCTTCGGCTCCAAGATCGTGGTCACCGGCGACGTCACCCAGGTCGACCTGCCCGGCGGCCAGCGATCGGGCCTGCAGGTGGTCCGGGAGATCCTGTCCGACCTGGACGACGTCTCCTTCTCCATCCTGACCTCGGCCGACGTCGTCAGGCACCGGCTGGTCGGGCACATCGTGGACGCCTACGAGCGGTGGGACCGGCAGAACCGGGACGACGCACCGGCACCCGACCGGTCGCGAGAGCACCGGCGCCGCCGGCCCGGCCGGCCCACCCAGCGCTCGGACACCTCGGCCGCCCATCGCAACCCCACCGGCGGCGCCGGTCTGACGGAGCCGGCCCCATGACCATCGAGGTGGCCAACGAGTCCGGTTACCGGCTGGACGAGATCAGCCTGGTGTCGGTGGCCCGGTACGTGCTCGACCGGATGCGGATCAATCCGCTGGCCGAGCTGTCCATCCTGCTCGTCGACGCCGACGCGATGACCGAGCTGCACGTCAAGTGGATGGACGAGCCCGGACCCACCGACGTGATGAGCTTCCCGATGGACGAACTGGACACCGCCCGTCGGCCCGACGAGTCCGGCCCCGGACCGGCCCTGCTGGGCGACGTCGTGCTGTGCCCGGCGGTGGCCTCGGAGCAGGCCGGGCAGGCGGGCCACGCGTTGCAGGACGAGCTGCACCTGCTCACCGTGCACGGCGTGCTGCACCTGCTGGGCTACGACCACGGCGAACCCGCGGAGGAACGGGAGATGTTCCGGCTGCAGAACGAGCTGCTGGACACCTGGCGGGAGCAACGGGCGGCGCAGGCCCGCCGAACCCGCCTGGCCGCCGCGGACGCCGCGGTCCTGGACACCGTCGGCCTGGCCGGCCCGACCGATCCCGAGACGAGTGGGCGGAGCTGATCCCTCGTGGACAGCCTCGATGTGCTGTTGCTGGTGATGGCGGCCGCGCTGGTGCCGATCGCCGGCCTGCTGGCCGCCGCCGACGCTGCCATCACCATGGTGTCCCCGGCCCGGCTGGAGGAGATGGACCGGGAGGGCCGCCGGGGTGCGTCGTCGCTGTTGACCATCACGCAGGACCGGCCCAGGTACACCAACCTGCTGCTGCTGCTGCGGGTCGCCGCGGAGATCACCGCGACGGTGATGGTCGCCAAGGTCGCGCTCACCGCCCTGGGGTTCCAGTTCTGGGTCGGCGTCGTGCTGGTCGTGGTGATGGTGCTGGTCACCTATGTGGTGATCGGCGTGCTGCCGCGCACCATCGGGCGACAGCATCCGTACACGGTCGGCCTCGCGCTGGCCGGCACCACCCGGGTGCTGGCCAAGCTGCTGGCGCCGGTCGCCTCGCTGTTGATCCTCATCGGCAACGCGATCACGCCCGGTCGCGGCTTCCGCGAGGGTCCGTTCTCCTCCGACATCGAGCTGCGGGAGCTCGTGGACATCGCCGGCAGCCGCGGGGTGGTGGAGGAGTCGGAGCGGGAGATGCTGCAGAGCGTCTTCGACCTCGGGGACACGATCGTCCGCGAGGTGATGGTGCCGCGGACCGAAATGGTGTGGATCGAGCACGACAAGTCGCTGCGCCAGGCACTGGCGCTGGCCTCCCGGTCGGGCATGTCGCGGATCCCGGTGATCGGTGAGGACGTCGACGACGTCGTCGGCGTCGCCTATCTCAAGGACCTCGTCGCCAACGCGATGACCCTCGATCCGGCCGATCGCGGCCCGGTGCTCACCGCCATGATGCGGGATCCGATGTTCGTGCCGGAATCCAAGAACGTCGACGATCTGCTGCGCGAGATGCAGCGCGACCGCAGCCATTTCGCGGTGGTGGTGGACGAGTACGGCGGCACCGCCGGCATCGTCACCATCGAGGACATCCTGGAGGAGATCGTCGGCGAGATCACCGACGAGTACGACGCGGACAAGCCCGCCCCGGTCGAGGCGCTGGACGACGGCGCGTACCGGGTGTCGGCCCGGCTGCCGGTGGAGGACCTGGGCGAGCTCTTCGACGTGGAGCTCGACGACGACGAGGTGGACACCGTCGGCGGCCTGCTCGCCCAGCAACTCGGCCGGGTGCCGTTGCCCGGCTCCCAGGCCATGGTGGCCGGGTTGGTCCTGCTCGGCGAGCCGGGCGTGGACCGCCGCGGGCGCCCGCGGGTGCAGACCGTGCTGGTGCGCCGGATGACCCGCAAGGAGGTGGCGGCGGCCGAGGTCGAGGCCGAACGCGAGGCCCGCGATCGGGCCGACCAGCGGCGGGCCGAGGAGCTTGCGGACCGCGCACCGGCGGAGCCCGCCGCCGCGCCGCCGGCACCCGAGGTGGCAGAGTCGGCCCAGCCGGACGGCGGCGGCAAACCGGACAAGGCCCGGAAGAAGAAGAAAAAGGGCAAGCCGGCCGAGGATTCGGCGGCGGGCGGGCAACCCCGACCGGCCGGCCGGGACGGGGCGAAGACGAGCCCGGCCGCCGGGCGACAGATCGAACGAGCAGAACGGAACAGAGCCGGATGACCGACCAGCCGACGCAGGACGCCGCACCGGGCCCGTTGGACGCCGAGGACGCCAAGCTGGTGACCCTGGCCCGGGGCGCCCGGGCTCGTGCCGGGGCGGCGGAGGGGGCCGCCGTCCGGGACGAGGACGGCCGGACCTACGCCGCCGCCACCGTGACCCTGCCGTCGTTGCGGCTGACCGCGCTGCAGGCGGCCGTCGCCGCCGCCGTCGCCTCCGGTGCGCAAGGACTGGAAGCGGCCGTGGTGGTCGGCACGGCCGACGCGGTCGATCCGGCGTCCGCGGCGGCGGTCGCCGACCTGGGCTCGGCGGTGCTGATCCTGGCCGGCCCCGACGGCGCGGTGCGCAGCCGGATCGGGGACGGGAACTGAACGCCGTCCCGCCCGCCGGCGAGTACCGGTCGGGCTTCGCCTGCTTCGTCGGCCGGCCCAACGCGGGCAAGTCGACCCTGCTCAACGCGATCGTCGGCGAGAAGGTCGCGATCACCTCGGACAAGCCGCAGACGACCAGGCGCGCCGTCCGCGGCATCCTGACCCGGCCGGACGCCCAACTGGTCATCGTCGACACTCCCGGCCTGCACCGCCCCCGCACCCTGCTGGGTGAGCGGCTCGACGACCTGGTCCGCAGCGTCTGGTCCGATGTGGACGTGGTCGGCCTGTGCCTGCCCGCCGACGAACGGATCGGCCCCGGGGACCGGCGGATCGCCGCCGAGCTGGCCGAACGGGCGGGTTCGACGCCGGTGATCGGGGTGCTCACCAAGATCGACAAGGTGTCCCGGGAGCGGCTGGCCGAGCAGCTGGTCGCCGCGGCCGAGTTGATCGCGGCGGATCCGCATGCCGACATCGTGCCGGTGTCCGCGGTGCGCGGCGACGGCGTCGACGTCCTGGTCGATCTGCTGATCAAGCGGCTCCCGGACGGCCCGATGCTCTATCCGGACGCGGAATCGACCGACGAGCCGATCGAGACCAGAATCGCCGAACTCGTCCGGGAGGCCGCCCTGGACGGTGTCCGCGACGAATTGCCGCATTCGCTGGCCGCCGTGGTCACCGAAATGCTGCCGCCCGAGCCGGGCGCGGCCAAGAAAGTCACCAAGGTGTACGTCACGCTGTTCGTGGAGCGGCCGTCCCAGAAGCCGATCGTGCTGGGCAACAAGGGTTCTCGGCTCGGCGCGGTGGGCAGGCGGGCCCGCCTGCAGATCGAGCCGCTGCTGGGCACCCAGGTCTACCTGGACCTGCACGTCGCCGTCGCCAAGGACTGGCAGCGCGATCCGAAGAAGCTGCGCAAACTGGGCTTCGGCGACTGAAACGGTGCCTTCTTCGGTGACCGGCCGGTCGGCCGATCGCGACACCTGAGAAATCGCCCGCGTGGCAACCCGTCGATGTGCCATCATCCCGGTATGGGCAGGCATGCCAGGGGGATTGCTCGTTCGCGGACGGTCGTCAAGGCCGTCGGAATAGTCGTGCCGGCGGTGCTGGTGGTTGCCGCCGGGTCGTGGTGGGCGCTGCACGGGGCGATTCCGGACGGCTCGACGGTGCGCGGCTCGGCCGTCGTCGTGTCGTCGCTGGCCTGCCAGAACGGCGACGAGGGCACCGTGGTGGATCTGCTGGATCCGGCAGGCCAGCCGCCGGGCACCTCGCGCCGGGCCACCCTGGACTCCTGTGGCCACCAGGCGGGCGAGGTGATCGCCGTCGACTACTCCCAGGCCGATCCGAGCCGGGTGGTGCCGGCCGCGACCGCCGCCGCGGACGGCGACTCGACCGGTCGAGGGTTGATGCTGGGCATCGTGCTGGCCGCGGTGCTGGGGGCGGTCGCGGTCGTCGCGGTGATCAGGGACGGCCGGCGTCGACAGGCATTCGCCGACGGCGCGGCCGCGCACCCGGACGTCGCCGAACGGCACGGCCGGCACGCCCGTGTCGACGACGACGAACCGCCGGTGGTGCCGGACGACCCGGTGGCCGCGCTGGTCAACCCGTCATCCGATCTGGACCTGCTGTTCCCGGCGTGGGACCGCCTGGCGGAGAGCCTGCACGACGAGCTGTTCACCCACCGCACCCCGGCCGGCGTCTGACCCCGCTCGCCGGAGGCCGTGTTCGTTGGCGGCCTCGCACACTCGGCCGACAGGGACTGCCCTGACGGACCCGGTTCCTGCGTCACCGGGTCCGTATCAGGGCTGTCCCGCTGTGCTGATTGGCGGCCTCGCCTGCTCGGCCGACTAGGGTGACCCGGTGCCCACCGTCGCGGCCCGAGCCGCCACCACATCGGCCCGTCCGGGCGGCCGCCGGCCGAGCCGCCCACGGGCATCGAGACTGCCGCGCGCCGACTATCCGGTGCAGCGTTCCGTGCTGGGCAACCGGTTACGGGTGCTGTTCGCGCCGGATCCCGGGGCCGGGGTGGTCGGCGTCGCGGTGCACTACGACGTCGGCTTCCGGTCGGAACCCGAGGGCCGCACCGGGTTCGCCCACCTCTTCGAGCACCTGATGTTCCAGGGCAGCGAGTCGCTGCCCAAGCTGGAGCACTTCCGGCTCGTGCAGTCCTCCGGTGGCGTGTTCAACGGCTCGACGCACACCGACTACACCGACTACTTCGAGGTCGTCCCGGCCGGTGCCCTGGAGCGCGCGCTGTTCCTGGAGGCCGACCGGATGCGGGCCCCGATGATCACGGCGGAGAACCTGGCGAACCAGGTCGACGTGGTCAGCGAGGAGATCCGGCTCAACGTGCTCAACCGCCCCTACGGCGGCTTCCCCTGGGTCCAGTTGCCGGCGGTGCTGTTCACGACATTTCCCAACGCGCACAACGGGTACGGCGACTTCGTCGACCTGCAGGCGGCCACCGTCGCGGACTGCGCCGAGTTCTTCGACACCTACTACGCGCCGGCCAACGCCGTTCTCACGGTGTGCGGCGATTTCGACCCGGCGCAGGCCGGGGAATGGGTGGAGCGGCACTTCCACGACATCCCGTACCGGCCGGCCCCGGTGCGTCCCTCGTTCGCCGAGCCGGCACCGACCGAGGTCCGGCGCGCCGATCACCTGGACCCGCACGCGCCCGCGCCGGCCCTGGCCGTCGGCTGGCGGCTGCCGGACCCGGTGGCCGAGCTGCCCCGCTATCTGGCGTTCGTGGTGCTGGCCGGCATCCTGTCCGACGGCGAGTCCTCCCGGCTGCAGTCGACGATCGTCGCCGACCAGAACCTGGCCACCGACCTGTGGGCCACCCCCGGCCTGCTCGGCGGCCCGCTGGACGCCCGTGACCCCGACGTGTTCGTGCTCGGCGCGATCCACCCGGCCGACGTACCGGCCGACGACGTCGTCGACGCGTGCGCCACCCAGATCGGCCGGCTGGCCGCCGACGGGCCCGAGCCAGAGGAACTGCGGCGCGCGCTGGCCCGGTTCACCGCCTCGCTCTACCGCGACAACGACGTGATCGCCAGCCGCACCCGGTCGCTGGGCTCGCTGGAGCTGCTGCACGGGCGGGCCGAGTTGCTCGGCGAGCTGCCGGACCTGCTGTCCACCCTGGGCGCCGACGACATCGCCGCCGCGGCCGCCGCTCTGGACCCCGAGCGGTGCGCGGTGCTGCGGGTGCTGCCCGACCCGAGCGGGCGGGCGGCGTCATGAGCCGGTCGGCGCAGGAGATCGGCCGCACGCCGCTCGGGCCGCGGCAGGTGCCCGACCTGGTGCCCGGCGCGCGTGGCAAGGTGCCCACCGTCGCCCGCAGTGTGCTGGACGGCGGGCTGACCGTGCTGGCCGTGCGCAAGCCGCGCAGCCCCCTGGTGGAGGTGCGGTTGCGGGTACCGTTCGCCGGCACCAGCCGGCTGCACGCCGCCCGGGCGGAGTTGCTGGCCGCCACCCTGCTGCTGGGCACGAGCCGGCGCGACCGCCGCCAGGTGGACGCCGACCTGGCCACGGTCGGCGGTCACCTGGACGCCGACGTCGATCCGCAGCGGCTGCTGGTGTCCGGCTCGGTGCTGGCCGCCGGGCTGCCCGTGCTGCTGGACGTGCTGGCCGATTGCCTGACCGGCGCCGCCTACCGCCGGTCCGACGTGCTCGGCGAGCGGGCCCGGCTGGTCGAGCACCTGGCCATCGCCGCCGCGCAGCCGTCGTCGGTGGCGCACCGGTTGCTGCAGCAGCGCCGGTTCGGCGAGCATCCGGCGGCCTGGGACGTCCCGTCCGCCGAGCTGGTCGCCGGGGTGGGGCCGGCCGCGGTCCGCGGGCTGCACGGCCGGGCGGTCGTGCCCGACGGGTCGACGTTGACCCTGGTCGGCGACCTGAGCCCGAGCCGTGCCCTGGCCGGCGCGGCCACCGCACTGTCCGGCTGGACCGCCGGCGGCCGGGCCCGCGTCCTCGCCCCACCGCCGGTGATCACCGGCGACCGGGTGCTCGCGGTGCACCGGCCCGGTGCGGTGCAGTCCCAGGTGCGGCTGTCCGGTCCGGCGGTGACCCGGGCGGACCCGGCGTACCCGGCGCATCAGCTGGCGAACCTGGTGTACGGCGGCTACTTCTCCTCCCGGCTGGTCGAGAACCTCCGGGAGGACAAGGGTTTCACCTACCATGCACGGTCGACGCTGGAGTTCTGGCCGGAGCGGGCGGCGGTGACGGTCAGCTTCGACACCAACACCGACGCCACCGCGCCGGCGTTGCTGGAGTCGCAGTACGAACTGGGCCGGCTGAGCCTGCGACCCCCCACCGAACACGAGGTCCGGTCGGCCCGGAACTACGCGCTCGGCACCCTGGCCACCTCCCTGGCCACCCAGTCCGGTCTGGCGTCGACGCTGTCCATGCTGGCCGGCAGCGGGCTCGACGAGACCTGGTTGCGGGAGCACCCGGGTCGGCTCGCGGCGACGACCGTCGAGCAGGTCGCGCAGGCCGCGGCGACGATGCTCGCGCCGGCAGCCTTCACCGGCGTGGTGGTCGGCGACCTGGACGCGATCGCTCCGGGCCTGCGCGGCCTGGGCACGGTGACCCTGCCGTGAACGGGTCCGGTGCCGGCCGCGTGAGGAGCGGATTGCGGATGGATGTGCCGGTGCTGTCCCGCGGGATCGCGGACCGGTCCGAGGATGTGCGCGACCCGGACCGGGTACGGCGGGCCTGGCCCGCCGCGCGGGTGCTGGTGCTCGACGACGCCGGGCGGGCGCGGTGGGACGGAGCCGCACTGCACCTGATCTCGGCGGCCGCGTTCGCCGACGAGCCGCCGCCGGACGGCGTGCTGCTCGGTGAGATCGACGGTGTCGACCACTGGGCGGTTCGCGGCCGACGCGAGCCCGGGGCGGATTCCTGGGCCGGGCTGCGGGAGATCGGGGCGCTGCTGCCGGACACCGACGCCGGGCTGTTTACCACCGCGACCGCCCTGCTCACCTGGCACGCCGCCGCGCCGTACTGCCCGCGTTGCGGGCAGCGCAGCACGCCGACGCTGATCGGCTGGTCCCGGATCTGCCCGGACGGGCACGAGGACTTCCCCCGCACCGACCCGGCCGTCATCGTCCTCGTGCATGACGGCGCCGATTCGATCGTGCTTGCCCGGCAACCGATCTGGCCGCCCGGCCGGGTGTCGGTGCTGGCCGGCTTCGTCGAGGCGGGGGAGTCGCTGGAGGCCGCGGTCGTCCGGGAGATCGGTGAGGAGGTCGGCCTGCGGGTGCGCGACGTCGAGTACCTCGGGTCGCAGCCCTGGCCGTTCCCGCGCTCGCTGATGCTCGGCTTCGCCGCCCGTGCCGACCACGACGACGCGCTCAGGCCGCGGGTCGGGGAGATCGAATCGGCTCGCTGGGTCGACCGGGCCACCGTCCGGCGGCTGATCGAGTCCGAACGCGACGACTGGCTCTCACCGGTGCCGAGCCAGTCGCCCGGCCTGTCCGCCCGGGAACGGGCCAACGCCGCCCCGGTGGACGCCGGCACGGCGTTCGCCGCGGTGCTGCCCGGACCGGTGTCCATCGCCCGCCGGATGATCGACGCCTGGGTCGCCGCCGGGTGACCCGTCGTACGGCTGTGCGAGCATGAAACGGTGACGGTGGACCACCTGGCGGAGCTGGACGAGGGGCAGCGCGCCGCCGTGCTGGCCCCGTCCGGACCGGTGTGCGTGCTGGCCGGGGCCGGCACCGGCAAGACCCGCACCATCACCCACCGGATCGCGCACCTGGTGGCCGCCGGGGCGCACCCGGTGTCCGAGGTGCTCGCGGTCACCTTCACCACCCGGGCCGCCGGCGAGATGCGGCTGCGGCTGCGGGCCCTGGGCGTGCCGGGCGTGCAGGCCCGCACGTTCCACTCGGCCGCGCTCAAACAGCTGCGCTACTTCTGGCCGCGCGCGGTCGGCGGCACGCTCTGGCCGGTGCTGGAGCACAAGCTGCGGCTGGTCGCGGTCGCCGCCCGGCGGGTGGGCGCGGGCACCGACGCGGCCACCCTGCGCGACCTGGCCGCCGAGATCGAGTGGTCCAAGGCGAGCCTGGCCGGGCCGGAGCAGTACCTGGCGGCGGTGGCCCGAGCCCGCCGGGACACGCCGCTGCCGGCCGAGACGGTGGCCAAGGTGTTCGCCGGCTACGAGCAGGTCAAGCGGGAGGCCGAGCAGCTCGATTTCGACGACCTGCTGCTGCACACCTGCGCGGTGCTGGAGGACGACCGGGACGTCGCCGCCGAGTTCCGGGCCCGCTACCGCTGCTTCGTGGTCGACGAGTACCAGGACGTGACGCCGCTGCAGCAGCGGCTGCTGGACGCCTGGCTCGGCGGCCGGGACACGCTGACCGTGGTGGGCGACGCCAACCAGACGATCTACTCCTTCGCCGGCGCCACCCCGCGGTACCTGCTGGGCTTCCAGCAGCGGTATCCCAACGCCGAGGTCGTCAAGCTGGAACGGGACTACCGGTCCACCCCGCAGGTCGTCGGCCTGGCCAACCGGATCATCGCGGGCGCCTCCGGCGCCACCACCCGCTACCGGCTGCGGCTGGTCGCGGCCCGGCCGGACGGCCCGGCGGTGACCTTCGACGAACACCCCGACGAACCCACCGAGGCCCGGGCGGTGGCGGCCGCCTGCGCGGCGCTGATCGAGGCCGGCACCCCGGCCGCGGAGATCGCCGTGCTGTACCGGATGAACGCGCAGTCGTCGGGCCACGAGGACGCGCTGACCGCGGCGGGCGTCCCCTACGTCGTGCGGGGCGGTGAACGGTTCTTCGCCCGCTCCGAGGTGCGGCAGGCCGTCAGCGCCCTGCGGGCCGCCGCCGGCTCGGCACCGGACGGCTCGGCACCGGACGGCCCGGCACCGGACGGGACGGCATCCGACGGGCAAGCGCCGGATGCCGTGGGCACGCCGGGTCTGGTGCCGCGGGTCCGGCAGGTGCTCGGTCAGGTCGGCCTCACCGACGAGCCGCCGCCGCCCGGCGCGTTGCGGGACCGCTGGGACTCGCTGCTCGCCCTGGTCGGCGTGGCCGAGGAGCTGGTCGGCGCGGACCCGTCGACGAGCCTGCCCGACCTGGTCCGCGAGCTCGACCAGCGGGCGGAGGCGCAGCATGCGCCGTCCGCGTTGGGGGTCACGCTGGCCTCGCTGCACGCGGCCAAGGGCCTGGAGTGGGACGCGGTGTTCCTGGTCGGGCTGACCGACGGCACCCTGCCCATCCAGCATGCCGAGACACCGGAGGACATCGAGGAGGAGCGCCGGCTGTTCTACGTCGGGGTCACCCGGGCCAGATCCAGGCTGGCGCTGTCCTGGGCGCTGTCGAGGACCGAGGGCGGCAAGCGCACCCGCCGGCGCAGCCGGTTCCTCACCGGCCTGGCGCCCGACAGCGCCCGGCCGGATCACACCGGGCGCGCGCCCGGCCGATGCCGGGTCTGCGGGTCCGCCCTGCTGACCACCGCCCAGATCAAGGCCGGCCGGTGCGCGAGCTGCCCGTCGAACGCGGACCCCGATCTGGTGCAGGCCCTGCGCGCCTGGCGCAAGGACCGGTCCGCGCAGTCTTCGGTGCCCGCGTTCGTGGTGTTCTCGGACGCCACCCTGCTGGCCATCGCGGAGCGCAAGCCGGCCGACAACGCCGCGCTGCTGGCGATTCCCGGCATCGGCCGGGCGAAACTGGACGCCTACGGGTCGGACGTGCTGGAGATCGTCGGCCGGGTCGGCATGCGAGGTTGCTGAGAACTTTCTGCGAAATACGGTTGCGCCGCCACGTCGGTCCGACCTACTGTCGTTGCGGTTGGTGTGCCCGGGCTACGGCCCGCACGGTGCGGAACCGGAATGGAAGACCGAAACATGCTCTCCGCCAACGCGGGGCGCGGATGCCGAGGAGGTGCCGAATGACCGATATGCGGATGATCAGCGGCGGGTTCGGCCTCGGTGTCACGCCGTCCTGGCGGATCGAGGGACCGGCGATCCTGCCGGCGCGCCCGCGCCGCGATCAGGTCGCCGTTGTCGGCGCCGACGCGCGGCGCCGGTTCGGGGCGTTCACGGCCTGACCGGGCGCTCGCGCGCCGCCGGCTGTTCCCGCCATCGGGCGAATTCCCGCCCAGTTTCCTGTGCCCTGTATCTCACGGGCATGTGACCGACTCCGTGCCGTAGGCCGGCCCCTGCCCGGGACCGGGCGGCTACCATCCACACCTCACGGAGGCCCACCGTGATGCAACTGCTCGAACTGAGTACCGCGACACCGCACGACGACCTGCCCTGCCTGTCCGGGGATCCGGATCTGTTCTTCGCGGAACGGCCGGACGACCTGGAACGGGCGAAGGCGCTGTGTGTCGACTGCCCGATCCGGCCGCAGTGCCTGGCCGCGGCGCTCGACCGTGGCGAGCCCTGGGGCGTGTGGGGCGGGGAGATCTTCGACCACGGCGTCGTGATCGCGCGCAAGCGGCCCCGTGGTCGCCCGCGGAAGGTCGCGGCATGACCACCACCGTCCGGCGCGGCGGCCCGGTCCCATCGGTGCGTCGCGGGTCCGCGCCCACGCCGTGGACGGCAGTCGTTGCCCGACAACGGCTGTCACCACATCCCGAACTGTCCAAGACATCTGCGTTCCGCCGAACGGCGGACCATTCACGGAGGCATGACATGAGTTCTCTCATCGAAGATCTCGCCCGAGATCGGATACGCCAGATCGAGCGGGACACCGAACGTACCCGGCAGGTCCGCCGGGCGAAGGCCGCTCGCAAGGCCCGCTGACGGGCGTGGACGGCGTGTCAGGTGCCCGCGCCCTGGCGCGCCGTCCATTCGTCGACCGGCACGTACACCGCGACGTTGTCCATCCGCCGCTGCGCCGCGGCGACCTCCCGGATCGCCTGGAACAGGATGCTCCGGTCGATCGGCGACACCCGTTCCATCACCAGAACATCCGTGGGCGACTCGCCGGCCTGCCACTGCATGAGCTGATAGCGCAGGCGCAGCCGCTGCAGTTCACCGAACACCTCGATCAAGGTGGACACCCGCTCCTGCGGCAGCATCTCCGAGCCGGCGGCCGCCTGCAGCCGCTGCACCGTCGGCAGCGCGGCGGACCCGACGCTCAGCGCCGCCCACCGGCCGATGTTGACCAGCGGCAGCAGTCCGTCGGACTTGATGTCCAGGAACTCCGGCGGCCGGCGCAACGCCTCCCGCCACGCATGCGGCTTCGCCCGGCGGGAAAGCATCTCCTGCAACAACAGTCGCATGGTCCCGGGATGGTGCCGGACATCGGCGAACACCCGGTTCACCTCGGACAGGCCGGGGTCGCCGTGGATCGGCCGGCCGTCCACCAGCAGCGAGGTCATGATCGCCCCGTTGTTGCGGTCGGGGGTGGCCATCCATTCCAGCGCGGCGGCCCGCCACTGCGCGTTCGTCCGGGCGAACAACGGGTTCTGCGCGGAGGTCCCGCGCTTGTCCCGGTACAGCCGCGCCCCGTCCAAGATGTCCGCGACCTCGGCAAAAGCCGCCCGGTAGGCGGTGATCTCCGCCGGATCGAGGGAATCGTCGAAGCTCGCCGCCGAGTCCACGTCCGAGCTCAGGACCGCCTCGTGCCGGCCGTTGCTGCCCAGGGCCAGCCAGGTGAACGCGTCGACCGACAGTTCCGGATGGTGGTCGAACACCAGGGTGATCGCGCGACGCACGATCGTGTCGATGATCGCCGAGTGCACCCCGATGACCTTGCTCGCGGTCAGGCCGCGAGCAAGCAGCTCGTCCAGCACGGCGGGTAGCCGGCGGGCCCGTTGGCACAGCTCGTCGACCGTCGCCGACCGCCGGACCTGCTCGTGCAGCGAGATGCCGACGGCGGTGGGGGAGACCATGAAGTCGCGGGGGGCGATGACTCCGCGCAACCCGCCGGCCCGATCGGTGACCAGCACGAAGTCCGCACCGCGGTCCAGCATGACGACCAGGGCCTCGGCCGCCGAGTCGCCCAGCACCACGGTCGGCGGGTTCCGGTCGGCGATGGCCAGGGCAAGGGTCGCCGGCAGCGCGCCGTCGACCGCCAGCGCGCGCCGGATGAGCGCGTCAGTGATCATCGCGTACCCGGCACCGGGCACCTGGATCGCCGCGCACGGCGCGTCCAGGTCGGTCATCAGGGCGGCGGCCCGGGTCACCGTGGTGTTCTCGGGGAGCACCAGCGGATCCCGCAGGATCAGCTCGTCGACCGTGGTGTAGGCGGACAGCGGGGGAATCGGCCGGCTGCCCGCCGGCACCCGGGCGGCGAGGTAGCGGGCACCGCCGAGCGAGGCGAAGGCGCCGGCCACCGCGGACACCGGCAGCGCGGCCGCACGCACCGCCGTGACCGACACCGCGCGGGGCCCGACCGGTCGCTCCGCCATCGCGCTGGCCAGCCCCACCACCGTGCCGGCGCCGACCGTCTCGTCCGGCGACGTGGTCCCGGCACCGGTCTCCGTCCAGAGGTCGACCTGCCCGTCGAGCACGACCAGCACGTCGCGCACCGGTGCCGCGAACGCGTCGAGCAGCGGCCGGCCCGGCGGGTAGTCGACGATCCGGGCCCGGCCGGCCAGTTCGGCCAGCCGGGTCGGATCGAGGCGGTTGAAGGGCGGGTAGCCGGCGAGCACGCCGCTGAGTTCGGCGGAGTCCATGCCGGCATTCTCCCTTGCCTCACGCCCCCGATGCGGCCGCCGGCGGCGTCAGGCGGAGCCCGGCGTCGGCGGCCCCGGGATCGCGTACCCGGACGGGCCGACCGTCGCGTCCAGCGATGCCTTCCACGATCCGTCGGCGACGTACTGCCGCAGCGCCTCGTTGACCTGGGCGACCCGATCGCCGTCGCCCTTGGGGATGCCGACCCCGTAGAGCTCGTCGGTGAAGCCCTTGCCGACCACCTTGAGCTTGCCCTTGTACTGGTCCTGCGCCGCGAAGCCGGCCAGGATCACGTCGTCAGTGGTGACCGCGTCGACCTCGCTGTTGTCCAGCGCCGCCACGCAGTCGGAGTACCGCGGGTACTCGGTCAGGGTGATCCGGCCCAGGTAGTGGTCCTTGATGTACTGCGAGGACGTCGTCCCGGTCACCGAGCACAGCACCCGGCCGTCCAGCGTCTCCGGCCCGGTGATGTCGGTCTCGTTGCGCCGCACCAGCAGATCCTGGTGCGCCACGAAGTACGGTCCGGCGAAGTCCACCACCTTCTTGCGCTCGTCGGTGATCGAGTAGGTCGAGAAGACCAGGTCGACGTCACCGTTCTCCAGCAGCTTCTCCCGATCGGCCGGGTCCGCCCGCACCCAGGTGATGTTCTCCTTGGGCACGCCGAGAGCGGCGGCGACATACGTCGCGGTGTCCACGTCGAACCCGCTGTAGGAATCGCCGTCCTGCAGCCCGAGACCGGGCTGGTCGAAGGAGATGCCGATGGTCAGCTTGCCGTCGGTGGTCGCGCCCGAGACCGTGCTGGGTGTGCCGACGCTGCCCGATCCCGACCCGCAGGCGGCCAGCCCGGTGAGCGCCAGCGCCAGCAGCAGGGCGCCGGCACGCCGGCGGTATGCGATCCGCATTCCGTTCACCGTCCCGTTTCGCCGGAGGGCGCGGGGTCGTCCAGGTCGCTGCCCGCCGGCGGCGCCACGTCCTGCGAGTGGTCGAGCGCGTCCAGCGTGTGCTCGGTGGCCGCCACGCTCTCGTAGCGCGGGCCGTCGTTCGTCCAGGCCGATTTCATCCGGCCGCCGGTGTGCGCGTGCACCTTCGGCTTCACGATGAACCACCCGACGATGAAGACGATCGCGATGATCGGGATGCCGAAGACGATCACGATGAAATTCGTCTTGTGCCAGAAGTACGGCGAACTCTGCCAGCCGGAGATGGCCATCCCGATGATGACGAAGGCCAGGAAGGCCAGGCCGATGTAGCTGGTCCAGGGGTAGCCGGGCATCGGGAACGAGCTGGCCGGGATGACGCCCCGGTTGGACAGCTTGCGCAGCCGCAACTGGCACAGGAAGATCGTCGACCAGGTGAAGACCACGCCGATGGCGGCCGCCTCGAGCGCGATCTCGAACGCGTCCGGGGCCAGCGCGTTGAGCACCGCGCCGAACACGTACACCACCGAGGTGAAGACGATGCCGGCCCAGGGCACGCCGGAGGCGCTCATCTTCATGGTGAAGCCGGGGGCCTGCTTGGAGATGGCCAGGCTGCGCAGCACCCGGCCGGTCGAGTACAGCCCGGAGTTGAGGCTGGACATGGCGGCGACGATCAGGATGCCCTGGATCAGCGCGGCCATCCAGGTGAGTCCGAGGTCCCCGAACACCGTGACGAACGGACTGGTTCCGGCCGTGTACGCGCTGGTCGGCAGCATGCACACGAGCAGCAGGATCGACCCGCAGTAGAACACGCCGATCCGGAAGATCACCGCGTTGACCGCCTTGGGCACCTCCCGCTTGGAGTCGGTCATCTCGCCTGCGGCCACGCCGACCATCTCGATCGCGGCGTAGGCGAACACCACCCCGGACATCACCAGGATCGGGCCGTACCAGGCGAAGTCGCCGGTGCTCGGCCAGAAGCCGCCCGGGTTGCTCCACAGATTCTCGAAACCGGCCTGGTGGCCGCCGATCTGGAAGCGCCCGACGACCACCACGATCCCGACGATCAGGAAGGCGACGATGGCGGTGACCTTGAGGATGGACGCCCAGAACTCGAACTCGCCGAAGGCCTTTGCCGACAGCAGGTTGATGATCAGCACGACCACCAGCGCGATCAGCACGGTGGCCCAGGCCGGCATGGTCGGGAACCAGAACTGGACATACAGGGCCACCGCGGACAACTCGGCGATACCGGTCAATGCCCAGTTCAGCCAGTACATCCAGCCGGTGATGTAGGCGCCGGACTCGCCGTAGAACTCGCGCATGTACGAGACGAAGGCGCCGGAAGTCGGGCGGTGCAGTACCAGCTCGCCCAACGCGCGCATCAGGAAGTAGGCGATCACGCCGACGAAGGCGTAACTGAACAGCAGGGCCGGCCCGGTGCTGTGCAGTCGGGAGGCCGAACCGAGGAACAGGCCGGTGCCGATCGCGCCGCCGATGGCGATCATCTGCACCTGACGGCGGCCGAGGCTTTGCTTGTACCCCTCCTGCTCGGCGTCCAGGTGCGGGGCGGGTTGTGGGGGCCGTGGTTCGGTCTGTGTCACGGGGGGACCTCCTCGATACAGGCAACGTTGTCCGATGACCGGACCCATGCAAGCCGCTGCCTGCGTTCATTGTGTTACGGCGTGTTACTACTCCGTGACAACGTTGTCCAGCGCGGGGCGCGGACAAACACGTCGCAGACTATGGTGGGCCAGTGGGCAAACCGCACGAACCGGTCACCTCGGCAGGGCCGGGTTGCCAGCTGTGCGCAGTTCCCGTCCCGGACTCCCCGGTCACCTGGATGGTCGAGCGGACGCCGCGCGGCACGGCCTGGACCTGCCCGGTCTGCGCCCGGACCAACCTGCGGGCGATCGAGTCCAAGCTCGACCCGGAGTACTGGTGACCTCAGCCCGCGGCCGGCCGGGCGATCCGGTCGTCGGGGTCGTTGAACCCGGGCAGGTACCTGGTGACGATCTCGCGGAACGGCGCGGTGGCGTCGAGCTGGCACATCACGCCGATGGAGCCGAACGTCACCCGGTGGATCAGCAGGTACGACGGCGGCAGGTTCAGCCGTCGGGCCAGCTTGGATTCCTCGCTGGAGAAGTTCGACATCCGTGCCGCCTGCGCCTGCATCCACGCCCGGGTGAAGTGGAACGTCTCGTGTCGCAACGGCTCGATGAACGGCACCAGGTAGTCCATCAGCAGTTCCGGATCCGGGTGGTAGTCCGGCGGCACGAAACCCTCGGCGCGCAAGGCGTCCACCACCCGGTCCGCGTGCCCGGACAGCGCCAGCCGGGTCACCCGGCCGATGATCGGCGGCGCGCCGTCGGGCAGCCGGGCGACCGATCCGAAGTCGATCACGGCCAACCGGCCGTCGTCGGTGAGCAGGTAGTTGCCCGGATGCGGGTCCGCGTGCAGCAGGCCGACTCGGCCCGGGGCGGCGAAATGCAGCTCGGTGAGCAGGCTGCCGGCCCGGTCCCGTTGCTGCGGCGTGCCGGTCGCGATGATGCGGTTCAGGGACGTCCCGTCCACCCACTCGGCGACGATCGCCTTCGGGGCGCTGGCCACCACCCGGGGCACCAGATACCTCTCGTCGCCGGCGTAACCGGCGGCGAACGTCCGCTGGTTGTCGGCCTCCTTGGCGTAGTCCAGCTCCTCCAGGATCCGCTCGCGCAACTCGGCCACCAGCGGGCGCATCTGCACCCCAGGGATCACCGCGCCGAGCAGTGGGGCCACCCGCACCAGCTGGTCCAGGTCCGTGCGCAGGGCCGCCTCGGCACCCGGGTACTGCAGCTTCACCGCCACCGGGCGCCCGTCGTGCCACACCCCGCGGTGCACCTGACCGATGCTGGCCGCCGCCGCGGCGGTGTCGTCGAACTCGGCGAACCGGGACCGCCACCCGGTGCCGAACTGGTGCGCCATGATCTTGTGCACGGTCTCGGCGGGCATCGGCGGCGCGGCGTTCTGCAGCTTGGTCAACGCCTCCCGGTAGGGCGCCGCGTACTCGTCGGGGATGGCCGCCTCGTAGATGGACAGGGCCTGGCCGAACTTCATCGCGCCGCCCTTGAGCGTGCCCAGCACCTCGAAGAGCTGTTCGGCGGTCCGCCGCTGCAGCTCGGTGGTGACCTCCTGGCGGTCCCGGCCGGCCAGCCGTTGCCCGAGGCCGAGGGTGGCCCGGCCGGCGGCCGACAGCGGCAGGCTGGCCAGACGCGCGGTTCGACTCAGGGCACCGCGGGGGATGTCGGCCACCCGACCATTGTGACAAAGCCGATGCGGTCGCCGGGCCGCCCGAGCCGGCGCGGCGGACCGCCGGTCGGACTCCCTTCAGGACGCGCGGCAGCCGCAGTCGGGGTGCCCGGGCCAGGTGCGCCGGCGGGCGGACAGGCCGTCGGGTGTCCACTCCACCGTCCCGTTCACGGTCGCCGGTGTGGACGTCCCGTCCAGCAGTTCAAGGACCTGGACGGCGGCGAAGCAGGCCGCGATGGCCGAGATCGTCGCGGGCGCCCGCGGCGACTGCCGGGACAGCTGGCGGGCCACCGCGGGCCAGCCCGGATCCGCCTCGGTCCGGTGCCGATGCACGCAGCCCAGGCAGCTCGACCGGCCGGGCAGCACCAGCGGGCCCACCAGCGCCCGGCCGGCCTGGGTTTGCATCGCCAGATGCGGGACGCGTTGCTGCACCAGCGTCGCGGCCAGCCCCGGATCGGGCATCGGGTCGCCGGCGAGCACGACCAGCGCGGGCGACTGGTGGGGGGCCGGTCGGTGGGTGCGGACGAAGGGGTTCGCGGACGCGGGCGTGCCGCCGGGCCAAGCCCGTTCCGGCGTGGCCGGCCCGTCCGCCGAGGACAGGCCGGACCGGATCGGATCGTGATGGACATGCCCGACGCCCGCCGCGGCCAGCAGCGTCGCGAGCAGGGCGGCGGCCGGCGAGTCGCCGCGGATCACGACCAGCGCGTCCTGGCGCGCCTGCAGGATCCGGCCGGCCGCGAGCTGGCCGTGGCGGTGCGACAGGCCGATGCGTTCCTGCGAGAGATGGCCGGAGCCCGGGCTGGGACCGGCCGCCCCGGCGCGCGGTCGCCGAACGGCCGCCGGACCGACCGGGACGAGCATCCCGGCGGCCAACAGCTCGCCGAGCAGCGTGCGCCACACCACCGGATCGGCGCCGTGCGCCATCAGCACCGCACTGACCGGCTCGGTCCCGTCCATCGCGGCCAGGATGTCCGACGCCCGTGCCGGTGCGTTGCGCAGCAGCATGCGGCGGGGTTCCTCGACCCCGATCTGCAGCTCGTCGCTCGCCCTGGCCACCACGGGAACGTCCGCGGACAGCGCGTACCGGGCGGACATGTCGATCTGCGCGGGTTCGGCCCACACGGCGTCGTCCCGCGTGGCGTCCGCCCACAGGATCTCGTACTGCGTCACTGGACCATCACCCCGCCCACCAGGGTGACCGATGACGCCGGACCGCCGCCGAGTTGTCCACACGGGCGCCCGGACCGGTGGATAACTGGCCCCCGACGTCGGTCCGGCACGGATCAGCCGGACCGCGACGCCGGTCGGGAGAAGGTTCAGGCCTTGCCGAGGATCCGGTTCATCTTGGTGCCGCAGACCGGACAGGTGCCCTTGGCCATCCGGCGACCGTTGGTCTCGGCCACCTCGCCCTCGAAGTCCCGCTTCTCCTTGCACTTGACGCAGTAGCCGTTGTACGTCTCGGCCATCGGCCTTCCTTTCGTCGCGGCGGCCCGGCGGCTGAGTGCCCCCATCGCCGGCGGCCCGCATCCGCTCGATCGGCGGACCGGCGCTCACCGTACCCGGCGGTCCGCGCCGGACCGGGGATTTGCCGGCCCGCCCGGGCGCCCCCATGTCGGACCCGGCTGACAGACTGTCCCGCATGCCATATTCCGCCGCGGACGATCGTTACGAGACCATGCCGTACCGCCGGACCGGCCGCAGCGGGTTGCTGCTGCCGGCCGTCTCCCTGGGCCTGTGGCAGAACTTCGGTGACGTCAACCCGCTGGCCACCCAGCGGGCGGTGCTGCGCCGGGCGTTCGATCTGGGCGTCACGCACTTCGACCTGGCCAACAACTACGGCCCGCCGTACGGCTCGGCGGAGATCAACTTCGGCCGGCTGCTGGCCGAGGATTTCCGCCCGTACCGGGACGAGCTGGTCATCTCCACCAAGGCCGGGTACGACATGTGGCCGGGGCCGTACGGCGACCACGGCTCCCGCAAGTACCTGCTGGCCTCGCTGGACGCCTCGCTGACGCGGATGGGGCTCGACTATGTCGACATCTTCTACTCGCACCGCGCCGACCCGGACACCCCGCTCGAGGAGACGATGGGCGCCCTGCACACCGCGGTCACCTCGGGACGGGCACTGTATGCCGGCATCTCGTCGTACTCGCCGGAACGGACCCGCCGCGCCGCGGCCATCCTCGCCGACATGGGCACGCCGCTGCTGATCCACCAGCCGTCCTACTCGATGCTCAACCGGTGGATCGAGGACGGCCTGCTGGACACCCTCGACGAGTTGGGGGTCGGCTGCATCGCGTTCTCGCCGCTGGCCCAGGGCATGCTCACCGACCGGTACCTGGACGGCGTCCCGGAGGACTCCCGGGCCGCCCGGGGCGGCTCGCTGTCCACCGATCTGCTCACCGCCGAGGCGCTGCGTCACATCCGTTCGCTGAACGAGATCGCCGCGGACCGCGGTCAGTCGCTGGCCCAACTGGCGCTGTCCTGGGCGCTGCGGGACGACCGGGTGACCTCGGTGCTGGTCGGCGCGTCGTCGGTGCGGCAGTTGGAGGACAACCTCGCCGCGACCGAGAACCTGGCCTTCGACGACGACGAGTTGAGCCGGATCGAGGCGCACGCGGTCGAGTCCGGCATCAATCTGTGGAGGCCGTCCAGTTCGGTGTGACGGGCCCCGGGATCAGACCGGCCGGGGCGGTGGGCCGGAGTCGCCCGGCTCGTCCGTCTCGCCGGTCTCGTCCGTCGGTGTGGCTGGGTCCGCGGCCGGCGCCGGGTCGTCCGACTCGGGGGCGCCCAGCAGTTCGCTCTCGACGTCGTCCAGCCGGGACAGCAGTTCGGCGAACTCGCGGTCCCGGTCGACGAAGCCCTGCGGATCGTCCAGGTCCTTGCCCGACGGCAGCAGGCCGGGGTCCGCCCACAGCGCGTCCCGGCCCTCGATGCCCCGGGATCGGCCGACCAACTGCCACAGTTCCGCGGCGGCACGCAGCCGCCGGGGCCGCAACTCCAGCCCGATCAGCGTGGCGAAGGTCTGCTCGGCGGGTCCGCCGGTGGCGCGGCGGCGGCGCAGCGTCTCCCGCAGCGCGTTGGCGCCCGGCAACCGGTCGCCGACCGCCTCGGCCACCACCGTGTCCACCCAGCCTTCGACCAACGCCAGCAGCGTCTCCAGTTCGGCCATCGCCGCCTGTTGGCCGGGCGTGATCGTCGGCTCGAACATGCCCTGCCCGAGCGCCGCCTCGATGCTGGACGGATCCGACGGGTCGATCGAGGAGGCCAGCTGCTCGACCGCCGAGAAGTCCACCGAGATCGCCCGCGCGTAGTCGTTGATCAGCGAGACCACCCGGTCCCGCAGCCACGGGGTGCCTGCGTACAGCCGGTGGTGCGCCGCCTCGCGGACCGCCAGGTAGAGCCGGACCTGGTCCTCGGGCAGGCCGAGCCCGGAGCCGAACTCGACGATCGACCGGGGCAGCAGGGCGGCGGTGCCGTCCGGGCCAAGCGGCAGGCCGACGTCGGTCGAGGTGAGCACCTCGGTGGCCAGCTGCGCCAGGCCCTGACCGAGCTGGGATCCGAAGGCCATGCCGCCCATCGACCCCATCATCGCCAGCAGCGGGCCGGCCTGGGCCTTCGCCTGCTCGGGCAGCCCGTCCACCCAGGCCCGGGACACCTGCTCGGCGATCGGGGAGCACAGTTTCTCCCAGGTCGGCATGGTGGCGTCGATCCACTGTCGCGGGGTCCAGGCCGTCGACGTGCGAGCGCCGGCCGGCAGCGCGGTGGCGCCGTCCAGCCACACCTCGGCGAGCCCGATCGCCTCGGCCACCTTGCCGACGTCGACCGCCGACGCCGGATGCGACGCCGGTATCTGGGAGGTGGCCAGCCGCCGCGCCAGGTCGTAGTTCACCGGTCCGGAGGTCGCGCCCGAGGCGTTGGCCTGCGACATCATCTGCCCCAGTTGGGACAGCATCGAGCCGAGCTGGCCGAGGTCGAAACCGCCCGGCCCCGGGCCCTGGCCCGGCTTGCCTTCGGGGTCGTCGTCTCCGGATGGCGTGAATCCGAAGGGCAGGTTCGTCATGCGGCCCACGTTACGCACATTCGCCCGTTCTGGGTGGCGCGGGTGTGAACGATCCTGACCCTGCGCAGCGCCCCTTACCCTCACAGCCATGTCCTGGTTCACCCGGCTTTCCCTGCGCGGTCGCACCCTCGTCGTCGGCGGCGCGGCCAGCACGGTGTTGTTGGCGGCCACGGTGGCCATTCCGATTCCCTATGTCGCCGTCTCGCCCGGCGTGACGTACGACGTGCTGGGCACCGTCGAGGGCACCCAGGTGATCAGCTTCACCGGTGACGCGGTGCCGGCCGGCGCGGACCGCAGCGACCCGGATGCCGGTCACCTGAACATGACCACCATCTCGATCAGCGACGGCGTCACCCTGTTCGAGGGACTGGGACTGTGGGCGTCCGGCCGGTACGCGTTGGCGCCGCGAGAGGACTACTTCCCCCCGGACCAGACGCTCGAGCAGGTGGAGGCGCAGAACGCGCAGGCGTTCAAGGACTCCCAATCGGCGGCGGAGATCGCCGCGCTGCGCTACCTGCACTATCCGAACGTCGTCTATGTCGGTGACATCCCGGACGGCTCGCCGAGCTCGGGCGTCCTGGCGCCGCAGGACCGGATCGTCGAGCTGGACGGAACCCCGATCACCGACTTCGCCTCCCTGCAGGCGGCGCTGTCCGGGACCGGTCCCGGACAGACGGTGTCGGTCACCGTCGACCGGGACGGCCAGAACGTCACCGAGAAGGTGACGCTGGGCAGCAATCCGGCCCTGGGTACGCAGGGCGTGCTGGGCATCGGGGCCGTCGAACGGCCCGCGGCGCCGTTCGACATCACCATCTCGCTGGAACGGATCGGCGGGCCATCCGCCGGGCTGATGTTCGCGCTCGGCATCATCGACCGGCTCTCCGACCAGGACCTGACCGGCGGCCGGTTCGTCGCCGGCACCGGCACCATCGACGCCGACGGCACGGTCGGGCCGATCGGCGGCGTGCTGCTGAAGATGATCACCGCCCGGGAGGCCGGGGCCGGCGTGTTCCTGGTCCCCGCGGACAACTGCGCGGAGGCGCTCACCCAGGTACCGGACGGGCTGCAGCTGGTCAAGGTCGCGACGCTGTCGGATGCCACCTCGGCGCTGCAGACCTTGCGGGAGGGCGGCACCCCGCCCGGCTGCTGACGGCCCCGCAGGCACCGGCCGGTTGCCGGGTCAGTCCTGCAGGGTGGACTCCAGCGTGTCCAGCAGGTTCGGAGCCAGGTGCGCGCCGCGCACCAGCGGCAGCTCCTCGTCACCCCGACCATCATCCCGATCATCACCGTGGCCGTCATCGCGACCATCGCGATGGCCGTTCTGGCGGATCCGCAGCAGGCAGGCCCGCCGGCCGTCCCGCAGGACCCCGGCGACCAGCCGGGCCTCCGTCCGCTCGGGGTGTTCCGCGGCCTGCCGGGCGGCGGTCGCCGGGTCGGCCGACAGCGCGTCCTGCGCGCTCGGCGGGAGCACCAGGATCTCCTGCACCAGCACGCACCCGGCCACCGCGGCCGGCCAGGAGATCTGCCCGAGCGCCCGCTCCAGGTCCCGGTCGGGCAGGGCGTCCTGGGCGATCGGGGTGAACGCGGACGCACCCAGGCCGGCCGCCAGCGACGGTTCGGCCGACGCCAACTCGTCCGTGCGGACCAGGGCGAACAGTTGCGGCGCCGCGTCCCAGCCGGCGGCCGCGGCGAACTCCTCCACCTCGGCCACCGCGGCGGCCAGGTCCGGGTCCTCCGACCAATCCGGGTTGTTCATCGTGGTGATCTTCGCACGTGCCGCCCCGGGGGTGGGCCTGCATGAGAGTTGCCTGATCGTTGCCCGATCCGGGGAACCTCAGGTCGATGCCTACAGTTGAGGGTGCGAGCGCGCACGACTCGACTCGACCCGATTGGACGCCCGGCCGTTGTCCGGAGCTGCCCGGCGGCGATCATCGTCCGGCTCGGCACGAGCGACGACCCGAGGAGTTCACCCGTGGCCATGCGGCCCCCAGCTGGTTTGCCCACCATGTCCAAGCGCACCAAGCGGGTGTTGATCGCGCTGGTCGGCCTGGCGGTCCTGGCGATCCTGTGGTTCCAGTTCGTCGGCATCTACGTCGACTGGCTCTGGTACGGCGAGGTCGGCTTCCGCAGCGTGTTCACCACCCAGGCGGTCAGCCGGATCGTGATGTTCCTCATCGGCGGCGTCGGCTCGGCCACCCTGGTGTTCCTGGCCATGTACGTCGCCTACCGCTCACGGCCGGTCTTCGTGCCGAGCAACGAGGGCGATCCGCTGGCCCCCTACCGGTCGATCGTCACCAGCCGCCCGAAGCTCTTCGCGTTCGGCATCGCCGGCCTGGTCGGCCTGATCTGCGGGTTGTCCGCCCAGGCGGACTGGTCGACCGCCCAGCTGTGGTTGCACGGCGGCGACTTCGGCACCGTCGACCCGCAGTTCGGCAACGACGTCGGGTTCTACGTCTTCACCCTGCCGATGATCCAGCTGGTGCTCGGCTGGCTGTTCGTCATCATCGCGGTGTGCTTCGTGCTGGTCGCGGTGGTGCAGTACCTGTTCGGCGGGATCCGGCTGTCCGGTCCCGGCCGCCGGGTCACCCCGCAGGCCACCATGCAGCTCTCGCTGCTGGTCGCCGCGTTCGTGCTGCTCAAGGCGGTGCAGTACTGGTACGACCGGTACGAGCTGCTGTTCTCCAACCGCAATCCGACCTTCACCGGGGCGTCCTACACCGACATCAACGCGGTGTTGCCGGCCAAGCTCATCCTGATGCTGATCGCGCTGATCTGCGCCATCGGCTTCGTGGTCGGGGCGTTCACCCGGTCGATCAAGCTGCCGGCCATCGCGCTCGGCCTGCTCGTGCTCTCCAGCGTGCTGATCGGCGGAGTGTGGCCGCTGGTGCTGCAGCAGGTGGTGGTGAACCCGAACGGGATCAACCGGGAGCCCGAGTACATCGCGCGCAACCTCGACGCCACCCGCACCGCCTACAAGATCCGCGACGACCAGATCAACTACATCGACTATCCCGGGCAGCTGACCGGCGACCCGACGGACGTCATCGCCGACCAGGACACCGTGCCCAACGCGCGGCTGCTGGATCCGAACGTGCTGTCGCCGACGTTCACCCAGCAACAGCAGCTGCGCAATTTCTACGGCTTCCCGGACCAGTTGGCGATGGACCGGTACACGGTCAACGGGCGCACCCAGGACTACGTGGTCGCGGTCCGCGAGCTCAACGCGGCCGGCCTGAACGACGCGCAGAAGAACTGGATCAACGAGCACATGGTGTTCACCCACGGCGACGGGTTCGTCGCCGCACCGGCGAACACCGTGGTCAACGGGTATCCGGACTACGTGGTGTCCGACCTGGCGGCGCTGCAACGACAGCAGGCCGGTGGGCAGTCGACGGCGATTCCCGTGACACAGCCGCGCGCCTACTACGGCCAGCTGGTCACCGACTACGCGATCGTCGGCAGCGACGGCGCGCCGCCCCGCGAGTACGACACCGACAGCTCCAGGTACACCTACACCGGAAGCGGCGGCGTGCCGGTGGGCAACCTGTTCCAGCGGGCGGTGTTCGCCACGGAGTACGGCGAGCAGAACTTCCTGTTCTCCTCCGAGATCAACGCCAACTCCAAGATCCTCTACAACCGTGATCCGATCGTGCGGGTCAACAAGGTGGCGCCGTTCCTGACCACCGACACCAAGACGTACCCGGCCGTGGTGGACGGGCGGATCGTGTGGATCGTGGACGCGTACACGACGGCGATCAACTACCCGTACTCGCAGGAGGTGACGCTGTCCGACGCGACCAACAACTCGCTGGCCGCTCGGGGCGCCGCCGCCGGCCAGACGAACGCGCAGGTCTCCTACATCCGTAACTCGGTGAAAGCCACCGTGGACGCCTATGACGGCACCGTCACCCTGTACGCGGTGGACGAGTCCGACCCGGTGCTCAAGGCGTGGGAGGGCGTGTTCCCCGGGCTGATCAAGCCGAGCAGCGATGTGAGTCCCGACCTGCGGGCCCACTTCCGGTATCCGCAGGATCTGTTCGAGGTGCAGCGGTCGCTGCTGGTGCGCTACCACGTGGACGACCCGGTCGACTTCTTCCAGAGCTCGGGTTTCTGGCGCGTGCCGAACGACCCGACGGTGAGCGACAGCACCGTGCAGGCGGCCCAGCCGCCCTACTACCTGCAGGTCAAGTTGCCCGGGTCGGACAACGCGTCGTTCCAGCTGACCAGCGTGCTGACCGGATTCCAGCGGGAGTTCATGAGCGCCTACGTGTCGGCGGGTTCGGATCCGGGCGACTACGGCAAGCTCACCGTGCTGCGACTACCCACGTCCACCCAGACGCCGGGTCCGCAACAGGTGCAGCAGCTGTTCCGAACGACTCAGGAGATCAGCAGCCTGGTCACCCTGGCCACCAACCAGGGCGGTTCCCGGGTGATCTTCGGCAACCTGCTGACCCTTCCGGTCAATGACGGCCTGCTCTACGTCGAGCCGTTCTACATCCAGGGCCAGGCGTCGTCTTCGTCGTCGTTCCCGCAGCTGAACCGGGTGCTCGTGTGGTACGCCGGGCGGGTCGGCGTCGGCACGAGCCTGACCCAGGCGCTCACCAGGGCGGCGCAGAGTGCGCCGGTGCAGACGCCGGCCACCGGCGACGGAGGGGACATCCTCAGCGACCTGTCCACCGACACCGCGACCTCGTCGGCGTCGCCGCCGACGAGTTCGGCGGCGCCCCCGGCCGACCAGGCGGCCGCCCTTGCGCAGATGGACGCGGCGGCCAGCGCGCTCGATCAGGCCAAGGCATCCGGCGACCTCGGCCAGATCGGCGCGGCCAGCCAGAAGCTGGAGGACGCGGTGAAGGCATACCTGTCCCTGAGCGGCGGTTCGATACCCAGCGCCAGTCTCGGACCCGTGCCGTCGGCCGGCGGGTAGCGCGTCGTGCCCTACCCGGTGGACTTCACCACTGTCTCGACCGTCGGTCTGGAGTCGTCGCCGGTCGCGGGTGCGCTCGCCGGTCTGCGGGCGAACGAGGCCCGCTACTTCAAGAACAAGTACGACCACGTGTTCACCGTGCAGCCGGCGAGTGACGCCAAGGACACGATCGACTGGGTACACCGGATCCTCGAGCGGGAGCGGGACATCGTCATCTCCTCCCGCCCGCTCGAGGCGACGGCCTTCCAGGTCGCGAACATCCGCATGGCCTACGTCTTCTACGAGAGCGGCCTGTCGATCAACGTGATGTACACCGTCGACGACCCGGCGAAGCGGGCCGTCGGGTTCAAGCTCTCCGACGGGATGGAGGTCCCCGAGGAGCTCGCCTCGAGGTTCAAGTTCGCGAGGCAGAAGTCGAAGCTGGCCGGGACCATCCGCGGGTCCTACTTCGCCTTCAAGAACGAGTACTGACTCCGCCGGTCGGCTGGGCGGTGACGGGCGGACCGCGCAGCCGGTCGGGTTTGCGTTGGAGTGGACTCCAGGACATAGCGTGGCGTCATGAGCGAGGCCGTCGAGGCATTTGAAGTCCTGGATGACAGCGACGCGAGTATCGGGATCGCGCAGGTGGCACGGCTCAGCGGGCTGAGTCAGGACACGTTGCGCTGGTACGAGCGTGAGGGCCTGCTGCCGGCGGTGCGGCGGGGCAGTGATCGCCGGCGGCGCTACACCCGCCGGGACGCCGCGCTGGTGGAGATGCTCGCGAAGCTGCGGGCGAGTGGGATGCCGACCGAGGACATGCGTGAGTTCTCCCGTCTCGTTTCCGGTGGGGCGGCGACGCACGGACGCCGGCTGGCGCTGCTCGAGAGCCACCGGGAGCGGATCCGCCGGCACCAGGCTCGACTCGAGGCGCACCTGGTCTCGCTGGAGGAGAAGGTCGCCCACTACCGGTACTTGATCGCCGAGGGCATGGACTGCGACGGGCGTGCCGTTTCGTCGGCGGTGCGGGCACAGCAGACGCTGCCCGGCACGGACGGAGGGCAGCGATGAGCGAGGCAATCCGCGGAGGCGGCGTGGCGTCGACCGCGCTGGGAGCTGGGTTGACGGTCAGCAAGGTCGGCTTCGGGGCGATGGCGCTGACCGGTGTGTACGGGGACAGCACATCGGCGGAGAACCTCTCGGTGCTGAACCACGCGCTGGACGTGGGCGTGACGTTCATCGACACGGCCGACATCTACGGCGGTGGGGAGGGTGAGCGGACGGTCGGGCGGGTCGCGCGGACCCGGCGGGCGGAGATGACGATCGCGACGAAGTTCGGCATCGTCGGCTCGATCTCGCAGAAGACGATGCGTGCACGCAACGACCCGGCCTACGTCCACCAGGCCGTCGACGCCAGCCTCGCCCGGCTCGGGGTGGAGGTCGTCGACCTGTATTACCTTCACCGACGCGACGTCACCGTGCCCATCGAGGATGTCGTCGGTGCGATGGCCGAACTCGTCGCGGCGGGAAAGGTGCGCCACCTGGGCCTGTCGGAGGTCACCGCGGCCGAACTCGAAGCCGCGCACCGCGTGTACCCGATCGCCGCGGTCCAAAGCGAATGGTCGGTGTGGAGCCGGGACGTCGAGCGCGAGATCGTGCCGGCGGCCGCGCGGCTCGGCGTCGGCTTCGTGCCGTACTCGCCGCTCGGCCGCGGCTTCCTCACCGGGACGCTGGCCGATCCGACGACGTTCGCGGGCGACTGGCGGGCAGGCCTGACCCGTTTCACCGGTGACGCGTTCACCGCCAACCAGGCGGTCGTCACCGCCCTGGCCGAGATCGCCGCCGACCACGACGCCAGCCCCGCGCAGATCGCCCTGGCCTGGCTCTTCGCGGCGGGAGAACGCCTCGGACTTCCGGTGGTCCCCATCCCGGGCACCCGCCGGCCAGGACGCGTCGACGAGAACGCCGCCGCGGCGGCGATCCACCTCCAGCCGGCGGATGTCGAGCTGATCGACGACCTCGCCGCGAAGGTCGTCGGCAGGCGATCCGACTTCGACGACCCCAACTGGACAAGCGACGGCCGGGAACGGGCCTGAGCCGGCGGGCGGAGGTTCATCCGGGCTGCGAGTTCCGGCGGGCGAGTTCCGGCGGGTGTGGGTGGACGGGCATGTGTGGAGAAGCTCTTGGGCGGTCCGAGCCGGTCGGGGAGTGCGGTATGCTGAGTAGGTCGCCATGGAGCGCTGGCAGATCGACTTGACCAGGGCTTTCGGCGGTGACAGGGCCCGCAAGGCCCGACGGCGCGGGGTGGAGCAGCTCGGTAGCTCGCTGGGCTCATAACCCAGAGGTCGCAGGTTCGAATCCTGCCCCCGCTACGAAATCTGGCCGGGAATCCAACGGATTCCCGGCCAGACGGCTGTTGGGGATTTGATCAGGTCTTGGCGCATGCCAGATGGGAATGCCCGACCTGGCCTGCGTCGCGATCCGGCACGCCCGCCGCGGCGCGGGGTGGAGGACCCGATGGGCCGCCAGCGAGGCCCAAGTCGGTTAGTAGCCCCAGTGACGCCGCTGCGCGTCGATCGCCCAGGCGCCGATCCGATCCAGATCGGCCATGTGCGGTAAGGGTGACCGGCCACCGTCGAGCAGAGTTCGCACCTCGTCATCCAGGCGAGAGATCTCGGCCGAGACCTCGTCGCGGTCGACCTCGCCCCGCTTCACGGCGAGCACGCGTGCGCGCTCGCGATCCGGGAGCGGCAGGCTGAGGCTGCCGCTCGCTGGCGATCTCGTACCCCTGGTAGGCAAGCCGGAGAGCGTGGCTGCCGTACTTCACGTCCCAGCCGTACTTCTCGATCAGCTCGGGACGGTTGGGTACGTTCCGTTTCGACCGGCCGAGCATCCGTCCGTGCTGGGAGCGCATGTAGCCCAGGAACCGTTCCACAGCGAGTTGCGAAAGGAAGGCTCCCCTGAGCGTGCGGAGTTCCTCGCCCAGGGGCGTGACGACGACCAGCGATTCATCCGGCGCGAACAGCGGAAGCATGACGGTCGGGTTTCCCTTGATCGCCAGCCGCAGGTACTTGCGCAGCGAGTAGAGCACCAGATCGGTGTCGCCGTGCCCGCTGCGCGGGCAATCACTACTGAAGACCTCCCAACGCGGACATGCCGACCTGTGTCCTGGGCACGGTTTGGGCGACCGGGCCTTGCCGCGCGCCGACTCTCCGGAATCAACCCTCTCCTTCAGGCAGGATGAGCGCTGTGCTGCTGACCGTCACGACCACCTACCAGCCGGCCACCGACCTCGGCTACCTCCTGCACAAACACCCCGACCGAGTGCAGGAGTTCAAGCAGTCCTTCGGCACCGCGACGGTCTTCTACCCTGAAGCAACCCACGAGCGCTGCACGGCCGCGCTGATGCTGGAGATCGACCCGATCAGGCTCGCCCGGTCGCGCGGCAAGAACGCCACCGACTTCAGCCTCGCCCAGTACGTCAACGACCGCTCCTACGCAGCGTCCTCGCTGCTCGGTGTCGCCATGGCCGATGTCTTCTCCACCACCCGCAGCGGCCGCTGCGACGTCAGGCAGAGCCTGGCCGACTCCGCGATCCTGCTGGAGATCATGATCCCGGTGTTGCCCTGCCGCGGCGGATCGGACGTCGCGCACCGATTGTTCGAGCCGCTCGGCTGGGCGGTCGAGGCTGAGCCGCAGGTGCCAGGAGCGGACGCCTTCGCCGAGGTCCGGTCGAGCTTTGCTCCCCACCCGCGTCGGATCAGCGACGATGTCGTTGATCGCCGTGGCGATGACGGCTTGATACCGGTCGCGGGCGTCGGCGCCGAAATGCTCCGCCGACCAGACCAGCATCTCGATGATGTCCGAGCGGGCATGCTGTGAGAGTCGGCGGGCCCTCACGTGTCGCGCGTTGCCAGCCGAGCGTTCACCTCGGCGTTGACGCCCGCCCAGAACGCGTTGTCGCCCTCTTCGCTGGTGATGTCGACGTAGCGGCCGGCGGCGATGTCATCGAATCCGGCGTGCGTGGCCTCCCGGAGCAACCTGAGCTTCTCCGCCTCCGTGGCTTCGCGCTGCTCGAGAAGGCGAAGGCACGGTCGGACTGGCGTTCGGACGTGCGGCGGACGAGAACCGGTTCGGTGCGAATCCCTACGCCATCGACGGGCCGCTGATGCCAGTGGTCTACACAGTGGGGCAGGTGCTGTTCGCCGCCGCACTGGTGGGAGCCGTGGCGTCGCTGATCGTCCGGTTCCACCACTCGACCGGCATCGAACGTCAGCAGCTCAAATGGGTCGCATATGTCGTGTGCGCTCTGGCGGTGGTCGGTCCGCTGGCGATCGCGTTCTACTTCGACAGCGTCGCCGTTCAGGTTGCGATCGCCGTCGTGGTGACAGCGTGGCCGATCGCGGTCTGCGTCGCCATCTTGCGATATCGCCTCTATGACATCGACATCATCATCAACCGTACGGTCGTCTACGGCGTCGTCACCGTCGTCACCGTCGTGGTCGTCGCTGGTCACCGCCCTCGTTCCGGGTGCCGTCGTCGGGGCGCCGCATCCGGCGTGGGTCACGGCTGGCGCGACGCTCGCCGCAGTCGCGGTCTTTCGTCCACTGCGTAGGCGAGTTCAGAACAGCGTCAATCGCTTCCACAAAGCCCGTTACGACGCCCTCGGGCGGGTGGCGACGTTTCTCGAGGAGTTGCGCGGGGGTCGAGCCGCCCCCGAAGGTCTGCAGCCGTTGCTCCCCGAGGTGTTGAACCTGCCGGACCTTGACATCTACTACGTCGTGCCTGAAGAGGCCGGCAGGTTCGTCGACTCCGCCGGCTTCGACGTCAGCCTGGACCAGTCCGACGGGCGGGTGTACTCCTCAGTCGATCGGGCCGGCACGCGATTGGCCGTTGTCGCCTACAGCACGAGTGTCGCGTCGTCGTTGCAGACCGGCCAGTCTGCCCGTGTCGATGAGGTGCTGGATCGGGCCGGTCTGGCGATAGAGATCGCGCTGACCTTGCGGCACGCCCAACACGAACTCGGCCCGTCGCCGGTGAACAGAACCCTCGAAGACGCAGTTCGCGAGATCGGCGCAGCGCGTCGCCGACGGAGGATCCGCGCTCGATCCACACGTCGTTGCCCGTCTGCTGACAGCCACCGGCCGGACCGACCCACTGTCCAGTCTGTCCGAACGCCAACGGCGAGTCCTCGAATTGATGGCCGAAAGACTGACGAACGGCGGCATCGCCCGGCGCCTGACCGTCAGCGAACGAACCGTCGAGGGCACGTCCGCGGCGTACTCATCAAGCTCGACATCGCGGAGGACCACGACAGCCATCGACGCGTCCTTGCCGTTCTAGCGCTCCTGCGCGCTTCAGGCGCACCTGTCACATGAAGGGGCTTGCCGTGGTATTCCGGACACCTGACTTGGTAACCCCCTTGGAGCTGGCGGTCAAGAGGACCCGATTCCAGCCGCGAGGTGGCCGACGATCACCTGTGGGGTACACGTGATTCTTCCTCGCAACTCGACTGCTGGCGCAGTCTTGCTCGTCAGCATCGCTGTGACTCTGTCGCTGGCAGGCTGCGACGCTGGTTCGGTCGATCGATCCGGTCTGCCGAGCACCACAGCTCCTACTTCCGAGTCGACCCTCCCGGGCGGCGACGTCGCTGTTCGACCCGGCGAGTCCTGGATTGCGTACCAGTGGCGGGGCGAAGCCGGCCGCGACAGCGTCCTGCTCATTCGCCCGGACGGATCAGGCAAGCATCAACTCCTACCCGACGAATCGGGCGAGCAGTGGCATCCGGACTGGTCTCCAGACGGAGGCCACCTTGCCTTCGTGGAGCGCACTCCGGACGACCGGACCGAGTTGTGGACAGTGGACGCGGACGGGAGTAGTGCGCGCATGCTCTACCGCTGCGAGCTGCCGTGCAACGAGATCGGCTACCCGGACTGGTCACCCGACGGCTCGGCGATCTACTTCGGGACGAGCGCAGACGTTGTCGGAGACGGCCCACCGACGAGGTTCACGGTGGAGCGTTACGACCTGGCCGACAACGCCACGGCAACGGTCCTCACCCGCACAGACGGCCCGTCAGCCGAGCAGGCCAGGATCTCACCGGACGGTACGCAGGTGGCCTACACGCGAGTCCGCGAGGTCCCTGGCAAGGAGATCGACGCTGCCCTCTTCGTCGCTGACCTGGCCGGCGGCGCTGAGCGGCGGTTGACACCATGGGAGATGGTCGCCATGCATCCAGATTGGACGGCCGATTCCCGCATTGTTTTCGACACCTTCGACATCATGGTGTTCCCGGAGGCTGCCGGCCCTGCCAACCTGTGGATCGTCGACCTCGACGGCACCCACCTGACTCAGCTCACGCAGTTCGCCACGGGTGGGCCGAGGGCATCGCAGCCGCGGGTGGCGCCGGATGGTTCGAGCGTCACCTACACCCGTCTCGACGGAGCGGGCATGGGGAGTCGCCAGCTGGCCCTGATCGCGCTGGACGGTGCATCGAGCGGATGGCTCACCCCGACACCGACCGCGGGAACCCATGCGGAATTGCGGCCCTTGCCCTGACGACCGGTCGGGCCTGAGTGACACCCGAAGCGCCCCAACGGGTTACAGTTTCTCGAGCCTGAAAGATTTCAGGGATTTGTGCACCCCCGGCTTAATACTGCAGCCGGTGCGCCCAGGGATCAGGAGGTGATCGTCCAGGATCGTGTTCTGGTCTGAAGCTTGTCGTCGCTTGCCGGTGAGAGTCCGGTCCGGGTAGCTGCCAGGAGGCCCGGTAGCAGGCTGGCGGCCTGGTCGGGTAACTGGCTGGGTCGGAGCCCAGCGTCAAAAGCCCTTATGGGGAAGCGATCATGCGGTCCGCAGCGTACGCGAAGTCTGCCGCGTCGTTAGATATTGAGGGAGTTCCGAGCCGCCGGACACGCCACCACCGTAGCGCTCGCCGGTAGACGACCCCGGCTATATCTGCATTGGGCGGCCGACCAAGGTCGGGTCGTCCGGACCTTGCTCGTTGGCCAACCGGGTCAGAACGTCACCGACGCTCCGGCGAAGTTGGCCGTCGCCGGTGCGGAACGCGGGCTCGGCGCGGGCGGAATGTTCTGGTTGAGGCGGAAGACGTTCTCGGGGTCATACGTGGTCTTGAGGGCGACGAGTCGTGCGAACTTCTCGGCGCCGAAGGTGTTGCGGATGAGTTGAGGGTCGATGGCGCTGAAGAAGTTCAGCGACATGCCGGCCATCGTCCACGGCCGCATCGCCTGCTCCGTCGCCCGCACCCAGGCGATGTGCGGGTCGTCGTCGCTGTGCTCCCACGAGCCGTAGCAGTGGAACTGCCATGGCGCCGACCGCCCACTGATCGGTGTCGCGTCGTCCGGCACGTCCGTGATCGCTCCGCCGGCTCGTCCGAGGACCTGAACGCTGAACGGCGACGTGACGCCGACCGCGCAGGCCAGGAATGCGTCGATGGCCTCATCGGAGAGTTCGCGAAGAAATCCGGAGCGCCAGTAATTGCGTCGGCCCGGCGGATTGCCGGGATCCGTCATGGCCTGGAACTCCACATACGGGCGGGAACTGATGGTGTCGACGGCGGGCGCGGCGAATTCTTGAAGTGGCCGGAGCTCGCGTACACCGTCCTCGACGGGCCCGATGTAGGCCGCGAAGAGCGAAACGGCCGGGCGACCTCGGAGATCGGGCGGTAGGAATGGTGCGGGCGGGGCGGTCATCAAGATGGCCCCTCCGCAAATCTCCCGTGGCGCCTCTTCCATGAAGTCGCGGAAGAAGTGCACGACTTCCGGGGCCTTGGAGCGTGGGTGCATCACGAAACCGGCGTGGATGATCGGACCGACCGGGTGGAGACCGAAGGTGAACTCGGTGACGACGCCGAAGTTGCCGCCGCCGCCCCGAATTCCCCAGAACAGGTCGGGGTTCTCGGTCTCGCTGGCGCTGATCACCCGGCCATCGGCCGTCACGACCTGCGCGGCCAGCAGGTTGTCACACGCAAGGCCGTGCAGGCGCTCCAACCAGCCGCTGCCACTTCCGAGGGTGAACCCCGCGACCCCGGTCGTCGTCATCCGGCCGCCGGTGGTTGCCAGGCCGTGCGCCTGGGTGGCGGCGTCCAGCTCACCCCACACGACTCCGGCGCCGACCCGAACGGTTCTGCGCTCGGGATCCACGACGATGTGATCGATCGGGCGCAGATCGATCACCAGGCCGTCGTCCACCGTCGAATAGCCGGCGACGGAGTGTCCTCCCGCGCGTACCGCGATACGCAGGTTGTTCGCCCGTCCGTATCGGATGGCCGCCACGACGTCGTCCGCCGAGGTCACCTTCGCGATCGCCCGTGGCCTCCGGTCGAACATGGCGTTGAAGACGCGTCTGGCCTCGTCGTACGCGTTGCCGTCGGCGGCGGTGATGAGGCCGGTGCGCACCCGGTCCGTGGTGTCCATGAACATCAGATCATCAGGAAAGCTTTGGGCGCGCAGTGCTGCACGTCACCGTCGGGAGATGTCCTGCGCGGCGAGCAGGGCGCCACGGTCACGGATCTCGAACTGGCGACCGGCATGGACGACGGCCCCGGAGGCGAGGAAACTTGCCAGCGCACGATTGACGTTCTCGCGCGACGCGGCCACGAGTGCAGCCAAGGTTGGTTGCGACAACTGCAACCTGATCCGGGTGCCGGTGGGCGTCTGTTCGCCGTACTCGTCGGCCAGGGCCAGCAGCGCCGCTGCCACGCGCGCCCGGATGTCGTGGAATGCGAGCTCGGTGTACGACGTCGCCGCCTTGACCGCGATCGTCGCGACCTGCTCCAGCATGCGGATCATGGCCTGCGGGTGTCGCCCGAGGAAGGCGACCAGCGGATCCCGCGGGATGAACAAGCAGCGGGTCGGAGCCATGGCAGTGACGTTGACATGCCGGATCTGGGCGGGGTGAAACAGTCCTACCTCGCCGACGACGTCCCCGACGACGTTGAAGATCAGAATCAACTCCTGGCCGTCAGGATTGGCGCGGTGGGACTTGAGCACTCCCTCGACGAGTACGTAGAGCCCGTTGACCGGATCACCCTGGACCCACACCACCTGATGCGCCGCGAAGGAACGCTGCCGCGTGTGCGGCGCGAGCTCGGCGACTTCGGCCGCACTCAGGTCACGCAGCACTCTGGTGCGACGAAGCAGCGGCACGACGTCCACGCGGTCATGGTCCCACGCAGCGTGCCAGTGGAGGCACCTGAGCTATCGGCGGTTAAGCGCGCGCGGCTATTGGGCGTTCCGTCCGTGAAGTTGGAAGATAAGCACGACTGGTCGTGCTTATCTTCCGTTGAAGTTCATTCGCCGGCAACGGCGCCGGACACGAACGTCCGGCGAGTGGTCGGAACGGGTCGGGCCATGTCGAGCATTGTGCCGAACCCGCCGACGGCCGGCTGTGCATGCCGGCAGGCCTGTCTCGAACGAGCCCGACCCGAGCGTCACCGCTGAATCAGGTCGTTCTCCATCGCCCACAACGCCGCGGCGCCACGCGTCGAGACTCCGATCTTGGCGTAGATGTGCTGGATGTGGTGATCCACCGTCTTGGCGGTGATGAACAGGTCGGCGGCGATCTGCCGGGCGGTCCGACCGACCGCGGCGAGCCGCAGCACCTCGACCTCTCGTGCGGTCAGACCGGCCGGGTAGGTGGGTCGGGATCGGCGTTCCCGATGGCCGGCCGAACTCAGCACGGCATCGACCACGTCCTGGTCGTACCGGCCGTCTCGGGCCAGCCGCCGTAGCTGTGCGGCCGCGGACGACGCGTCGGCGCAGGCGAGCAGGTGGTAGCAGTCGGCGGCGGCCAGGATGCGCGCGGCCGGGCCGAGGTTGGCGCGGGTGAGGCCCTTCGGATAGCCCGAGCCGTCGACGCGTTCGTGGTGGCACCCGGCTATCGGGCTCAGCGTCGCGAGGGCCGGGCTGCGGCGGAGCATCTGCTCGGTGAACAGCGGATGCAGCTCCAGACGGTCGGTCTCGGCCCTGGTGAGGCCGGTGAGCTTGTTCAGGATCGTGGTGGGCACCCCGGTCCGGCCCAGGTCGTGCAGCAGGCCGGCTCGTTTCAGCGCGCACGCGTCGTCCGGCGTCATGCCCAGGGACGTCGCGGCGCGCGCGGCCAGCTCGGCGACGACCCGCGAGTGCGGGCCGAGGGCCGGTGCCTTGAGGTCGGCGAAATCGGCTGCGACCAGCAGGGCTTCGTCCAGCGCGCCGCCGCGGAGCAGGCGGTGGGGTGGCGGCTCGGCGGCCAGGGCCGCATCCCACGGATCGAGGTCGTCGAGCATTCCCAGGGTCTCGTCCGCCACCATCTCGAAAGCGTTCACAACCGCCGGGTCGTAGGTGTTGTCGCTGCGTCGGCGCGCGACCGCGATCGCCCGGTCGGAGCCCTGGATCCGGGCGATCGCCTCGACGTCGTGACTGAGGTGGACGATCCGCATGGGCAGCGGGATCGCCGCACCGGCGACGCCGCGCGGCAGCCCACGTCCGTTCCACCGCTCGAAGGTGTGCTCCAGCGCGACCCGGACATCGTCGGACATGCCCAGCCGGCGGGCGAGCGAGTCGCCCACCTCGCAGCCGGTGCGGAAGTTCATCTCCATGTAGCTGCGGCCGCCGGCCAGCATCGAGAGCACGTCGCGGACGCGGATGAACCCGCCCCGGTCGTCGCCGGCGTGTAGCAGGATCTCCCGCAACACCTCCCGTGGATCGGTGAGGTCCTTGACGACTGTCCGGGACCTGGTCGCGATGTCGTCGCCGAACACCGCGGCCACCTCGTACGCGTGGCCGGTGCAGCCGAGATAGCGCAGCAACGCGACCCAGTAGACCGTCTCGGCGTCCCGGGCGGACACACCCATCCGAGCCGCGACGCGGGTCGCGATGACACAGCTGCGCAGCTGCGCGCCGGGCGGCTGCCCGAAGGCATGGTCCTGACCCAGGGCGAGGATCGCCACCAGCTCGCCGACACGCAACTCGGCTGGCGGACCCGTCACCGTGCGGTCCGGTCATGGGGAGTTCTCCCGATGCGGCCGAGCACGCTCCGAACCTAGCGTCTGGACCATGACCAATGACATGCAGACCAGCACGGATCCCAAGCTCGACGCGGTCTCGGCGCTCTACGACGCCTACTTCCGGGGCGACGTCGCTGCCGCGGTCGCCGACCTCGCCGACGACGTCGACTGGGCCGCCGAAGCCGCCGGCGACTCCGGCCCGTGGCATGGCCCCTACCGCGGCAGGGCCGCCGTTCCCGGCTTCTTCGCCGCCATCGGCGAGAACGTCGACGTCACCGACTTCACCGTCGTCACCATGATGTCCAACGACACCGACGTCGTGGCGGTGGTGCGGTGGTCCTACACCGTCAGGGCCACGGGCCGGTCGGCGTCGATGTACATGCAGCACTGGTATCGCTTCGCCGACGGCAAGATCGTGTTCTTCCGCGGGTCGGAGGACACCGAGCAGACCGCGCGGGCGTTCGCGGCCCGGCCGTAGCACCGCGGATGCTCACCCGATCACGGGCACCCCAGCGCCATGCCGCAGGCGGTCGGTCACCCGGCGGACCGCGTCCATCGCCCGCCTGACGTCGTCCTGATCGGTGTACAGCGCGAAGCTCAGCCGGCAGCTCGCCGGCGGGTTCAGGCCGAGGTCCCGGTGCGCCAGCGTCGCGCAGTGGCAGCCGGCCCGGGCCTCGATGCCCTCCCGGCCGAGGGCCTCGGCGAGGCCGAACGGGTCGATGCCCGCCACGTTGAAGGCGAACAGCGGCGACCGCGGCACGCCCGGTGGCGGGCCGTAGCAGGTGAGCCCGTCGATCGTCGTGGCCTCTCGCATGGCCAGATCGGTCAGCGCGGCGGTGTGCCGGCCGACCCGGTCCATCGTCGCCGCGACGAGCGGCGCCGGGAGCGGCCGGGCCGAGGTGAACCAGCGGGTCGACCGATCCACGCCGACCAGGTCGACGACGAGCCGCAGCGCCTGCGCGGACGCGATCACGCCGAGGATGTTGGGAGTGCCTGCCGCGTACTTCCACGGCAGCTGGTTGTACTCCACCTGGTCCGGGGTCACCCGGCCCTCGGCGATCATGTCGCCGCCGTACAGGAAGGGCCGCGCCCGGGCCAGCAACTCCACTTTGGCGTACAACACCCCGACCCCGAACGGGGCGAGCATCTTGTGGCAGGAGAACGCGAGATAGTCGACGTCGAGGCGCTGCACGTCGACGTGACTGCTCGGAACGAGCTGCGCGGCGTCGACGAGCAGCAGCGATCCTGATCCGCCGTCGTCGCGGGCGTACCCGCTGCCGTCGGCGATCGCCCGGATCGCAGCCAGCGGCGGTTTGCTGCCCAGGAAGTTCGACGCGCCGCTGACGCACACCAGCTTCGTCCGGGAGTCGACCAGTTCGGCGAGATGGTCCAGGTCGAGCTCACCGGTGCGGTGGTCGAACCGGGCCAGGCGGCACTGCACCCGACGCCCGAAGCGCGGCAGGATCTCCCGGCACAGGCCGTACCAGGGCACGAAGTCCGAGTTGTGCTCGAGCATCGTGGTCACCACGTTGTCGCCGTCCCGGAACTCGGTGAGCAGCGAGTACATCACCGCGTTGATTGCCTCGGTGGTGTTGCGGTAGGTCGCGATGCTGCGCCGGCTCGGCGTGCCCAACCACTGGGCGAAGGTGTCGTAGGACGCCTCGAACAGCTCGGTCATCCGCCGGGACGCCGCCGACTGACCGCGGTGCACGTTCTCGTAGCCCGCGCTCAGCGAGGCGAGCAGGTCGAGCAGTTCGCGAGGTGGTTGGGTGCTGGCCGCGTTGTTGGTCACCACCCGGCCCAGCCGGGGGAAGTCGAAATGCCGACGGATCCGGCGCACGTCCAGCACGTCGCCGCGCGCGGCCGACGTATCGCGAGGCTTGGGCCACATGGTTCCGGCCCGCTCAGCGGTCCTTGCGCTTCCACGCGCCCAGCAGCAACGGCATGAGGACGGGGTGCTCCGGGTCGGTGGTGATCTCGTCGTGCAGCCGGGCGAGCTGGGTATGCGCGTCGGATTCGGTCACCAGCCGGTGCCCGATCGCGGCCGGCAGCAGGCTGCGGATCGTTTCCTCGAGCAGCCACGCCGCGTCGCGGAGCGGGTCCAGCCGCCCGGCGACGTCGGTGGCGTCCGGACTCCCGATGCCGGCCTGCTCGAACAGCCGGGGCAGCAACGATCCGGTCCGGACCTCGCAGCCGACCACGGTGAAGGCGTCCAGGAGCAGCCGCATCAACCCGTCGACGGCCGGCACGGCCGGCGCCGCACCGACCGCGGACAGGTCGTAGTCCTGCACCACCAGGTGGCCGCCCGGCGCCACGGCGTCCCACAGCCGGCGCAGCACCGCCACCCGCTGCGGGAGGTGGAACAGCACCAGCCGCGCGTAGACCACGTCGTACGGCGCGCCCGGGACCGGCGTGTCGGCGAGCAGGTCGTGGGCGTGGAACTCGCACTGCAGATGGCCGTCGGCGTGCAGGCGGTCGATGCTCAGCACCCCCAGCAGCTCGTCGGCGTCGACGCCCACGACGCGTCCCTCGGGTCCGACCCGCTGGGCGAGTTGACGCATCGTCACTCCCGGTCCGCTGCCGGCATCCAGGCAGCGGGCGCCGGGCGGCGGATCGACCCGGTCGAGCACCCGCTCGGTGGCACGCCACCACAGCTGTGCCTGGCGCCGGACGCGCTCGTACTCCCGACTCGTCGTGCCGAGAACGTAGGCCGAACCGGTGACGTCGGTGTCCACGGTCATCGCGGCCTCCGGGGGTGTGGGGACTGGTTCCCCGACGGTGTCGCCGCGCGGCGCCGGATGCATCGTGGTGGGCACCACGAGGTTTCCGCCGTGACGAATCGCGATCGGATCGCGATGGACAGGGCCCGGTGCCCGGATCAGACTGGCCGCATGCGCCGTGGCCTGTTGCAGCGCAGCACGGAACTGGCCGCGCTCGAACGGCAGGTCCGGCAGGTCCGTGCCGGGGCCGGCCGGCTGATCGTCGTCCAGGGACCGGCCGGCGTCGGCAAGTCGAGCCTGCTGCGCGCCGCCGCGCACACCGCCGACGGCGCGGGCGTGCGGGTATTGCGCGCGTGGGCCGGACCCCTCGAGCAGCAGGCCGGCTGGGGCGTGGCCCGCCAGCTGTTCGGGCCGATCGCCGCCGGCGTGAACTGGGAGCGCTTCGGTGTCGGGGCGGCCGCGCTGGCCCGGCGGGCGATCGACCCCGACCCGGTCGAGCCGGCGCCGGTGGGGGAGGCCGCCCAGGCCGCGTCCTACGGCCTGACCTGGCTGGCCTACGGGCTGGCCGAGCGGTCGCCGACCCTGCTCGTGGTCGACGACGTGCACTGGGCCGACCGACCGTCGCTGCGTTGGCTGGCCCAGCTGAGCCGGCAGTTGGCCGACCTGCGGCTCGGCGTGCTGTGCGCGGTGCGATCGGGGGAGCCGACGACCGACCCCGAGACACTGGCCGACCTGCTGGCGGCGGCGTCGCAGCCGCCGCTGCGGCCCGGGCCGCTGGGCCCGGACGCGGTCGAGACCCTGGTCACCGAGCGGCTGCCCGGCGCCGACCAGGCCTTCGTCGCGGCCTGCCACGCCGCCAGCGCCGGCAATCCCTTCCTGCTGGGCGCGCTGCTCGACCAGGTGATCGCCGAGGGGTTGGCGCCGTCCGCGGTGGTGGCTGCCCGGCTGGTGACGTTCGGGCCCGAGCAGGTGGCACGCAGCGTGCAGGTGCAGCTCGCCCGGCTGCCGGCCGGAGCGGTCGAGCTGGCCCGCGGATTCGCGATCCTCGGCCGGGGTGCCCTGCTGCGGCAGGCCGCCGCGGTGGCGGGGCTGTCGGTGCTCGACGCCCATCGGGTGGCCGACGCGCTCGCCGCCTGCGGGCTGCTCGACCGCGCCGGGGACGGGTACGCGCTGACTCATCCGCTGGTCGCGAACGCCCTCTACCGCGGGCTACCCGGCGGCGAGCGTGCGTTGTTGCACCGCCGCGCGGCCACCGTGCTGGCCGGCGAGCGGGTCGACGTCGAGACCGTCGGGCTGCACCTGCTGCACGTGGAGCCGGCCGGGGATCAGCGGACCGTGGCCGTCCTGCGGGAGGCCGCGGACCGGGTCAACAGGCGAGGTGCGCCCGAGAGCGCCGCCGTCTTCCTGCGGCGGGCGCTGCTGGAACCGCCCGAGGCCGCCGACCTTGCTGCCGACCTGCACAGCGAGCTCGGCCTCTGCCTGTCCGCGCAGGTCCTGCCCGGCGCGGACGACTCCCTCGCCGCCGCGGTGGAACTGGCGGCCACGCCGGCGCAGCGGCTGCGGATCGCCCTGGTCGGGAGCCGGGCGCTGGGCATGGCCGGGCACTTCGACCGGGCGATCACGCTGGCCCGGCTCGGTCTGCGGCAGCCGGTCGACGCGGGCGGGCGGCAACGGGAGTCGCTGGAGCTGGAGATGGCCTGCGGCATGCTGCTGGACGCCCGCACCGTCGACGAGGGCCTGGAGCTGATCCGCCGCCACCGGTCGGCCGACGACGAGCTGTGGCGGGTGGTCGCGGCCTGGGCCATGGTCAACACCGCCCGCCCGGCCACCGAGGTGAACGATCTGCTGCGGCCCGCCCTGGCCGCGGTCACCCCGCCGCGACACGCCGAGTCGTTGCTCAGCACCTGTACGAAGCTGGTGCTGATCGTCAACGGCGAACCGGAGACGGCCCGCCGGATGTGTGACGCGCTGATCGAACTCGCCCGACGCCAGGGCTGGCTGATCGCGCTGGCCCACGGGAGCTTCATGCGGGCGCTCGCCCTGCTGCAGCTCGGCCGCGTCCGTGACGCGCGTGCGGACGCCCAGCTGTCCTTCGACTTCAAGCGGGGCAACAGCCCGCCCGCGGCGCTCGTCTGGTCGCTGTTCCCGTTGGTCGAGGCGCTCACCGAACTCGGCGAGTGCGACGCCGCCGAGGACGCCCTGCAGATCGGCCAGCGGCTGGGGGATCCGCCGGACGCCTGCCTGGCGGGCACCATGCTGCTGGAACGGCGGGCCCACCTGCGGCTGGCCCAGCACCGCGCGGAGCAGGCGCACGCCGATCTGGTCCGCGCGGCCACCTGGTGGCACCGGCTGCGGGTGCGGCACCCGGCGCTCGCTACGTGGCGGGTGGACGACTGCGAGGCGCTGGTCTTGCTCGGTGACGTGGCGTCGGCACGAAGCCTGGCCCTGGAGCACCTCGCGCTGGCCGAACGCACGGGCCTGCCGGGCCCGCGGGCGGCGGGGCTGCGGGCCCTGGCCCGCACCGCGGAGCCGGCCGACGCCGTGGACCTGCTCGATCGGGCAGTGCGGCTGGTGCGCCCGGGCTCGGCGCGGCTGGAGTACGCCAGGGCCCTGGTCGAGCTGGGCGCCGCGCTGCGGCGCGTCAACCGGCGCGCAGACGCCCGCGAGCCGCTGCGGCAGGCGCTGGATCAGGCCGAACGAGGTGGCATGCGCCGGCTCGCGGAACGGGCGCGGGCCGAGCTCCACGCCTGCGGCGCCCGACCCCGCCGTACCACCCTGACCGGCGTCGACTCGCTCACTCCCGCCGAGCACCAGGTCGCTGCGTTGGCCGCGGCCGGCCACGGCAACCGGGAGATCGCGCAGCGGCTCTACGTCACCCGCCGCACGGTGGAGACCCACATGACCCACGTGTTCGGCAAGCTCGGCATCTCCGGTCGCGCCGAGCTGGTCGCCCTGTTCGCCGACGACACGTCGAAGGCCGGTTGACCCGGCTCGTTCTCACTCGACTTCTCACTCGACGGGAAGTCCGCCGCCGCCGGCCGGCCGGGACGGTTCGGCCTGGCAGCCTGTCCCTGTTCGCCCGGCCGATCCGGCCGGTCGACCGCCGTTCCGGGGCGCGGGAGGTGTGGTGGGCACGCTCGAGAGGTCGGCCGACCAGGCCGGGCCGCCGGTCCTGGACGCGGCCGTCTTCCGCCGGGTGATCGGCAGTTTCATGAGCGGCGTGGTGGTCATCACCGCCGGCCGGGACGACCAGCCGTACGGCATGACGGTCAGTGCGGTGTCGTCGCTGTCGCTGGATCCGCCGATGCTGCTGGTGTGCCTGAACTCCGCGAGCAGCACGCAGGAGGTGGTGCGGCGGACCGGTCTGTTCGCCGTCAACATCCTGGCCGAGCATCAGGGGTCGCTCGCCGAGCGCTTCGCCAGGTCCGGGTTGCCGGACAAGTTCGACGGTGTCGGGTACCGCCTCGGGCACACCGGCGTGCCGCTGCTGGACGGCGCCCTGGCCGTGGTCGAGTGCCAGGTGGCCGAGGCGGTCACCGGCGGCACGCATCGGGTGTTCCTGGCGCGGGTCCTGCACGCCGACGCGGTCGAGGGCTCGCCGCTGGCGTACTTCCGCGGCCGGTTCGGCAAGCTGGAGATCGACGGCGACGCCCAGGCCTATCAACAGGTGCGCCGGATGGTGCTGGCCCGCGAGCTGCCGCCCGGTACCGCCGTCGCGGTGACGGGGCTGGCCGAGCGGATCGGCTCGTCGCCGTCGTCGGCGTACTACGCGTTGACCCGGCTGGTGGGGGACGGCCTGGTGGTCCGGGACCCGGACCGGGGGCACGTCGTCAGGCCCGTCGACGTGGCCACGTCCGACGACGCCCACGACGCCAAACTGGCGATCGAACTCGGCTCGGCCGAGCTGACCGTCGGGCGCCTCGACGCCGAACAACTCGACGAGTTCGACCGTCTCGCCGAGGCCACCGCCCGCCACGTCGCCGGTGATCACCTCACCGACGTCGTCGGCTACATCGAGGCCAACGACGCATTCCACACGTTTCCGATCAAGGCCTGCGGCATCGCGGCCCTGCTGGACGCCTATCGGCGACTGAGCCTGCCGGACCTGATGACGCGAACGCTGTCGGCCGATTCGCAGGTCAGCGGGCACCTGATCGCCGATCACCGCCGGCTGGTGGATGCCTATCGGCGGGGCGACCTGGCCGGCGTCAAACGGGTCATGGTCGATCACATCCAGCGGGCCAAGGCGACGCAGCGGGCGGCCATCGAACTGGCCGGCGGGAATGTGTGAACCCCGGCGGCGGACACACCCACAACCACGAGAGGGCTTGACCATGACGGGGTTCCAGGCATTCGAATCGGACGACCTGCCACCGACCGGCACGAGCCCGTATCGCGAATTGTTGCGTCGGCCCGGCATGTCGCTGGGGGTCTACCGGCTGGCCGCCGGCGGCACCGACCACCAGCACCCGCACCACTCGGACGAGGTGTACCTGGTGGTCGACGGCAGGGCGACGCTGCGGGTGGCCGGCCACGACCATCCCGTCGGCCCCGGCAGCATCGTCTCGGTCGACCGGCAGGTCGAGCACGGTTTCGCCGACATCGCCGAGGATCTCACCGTGCTGGTGATCTTCGCGCCGCCGGAGATCCCGGACTGAGGTGGGCACGGGACCTCCTTGTCAGGCGGGCACCTCGCCGACCGCGCACCAGGCGCGGGCGGTCAGGGTGAACGGCTCGTCCGGACGCTCCAGCTGGCGCCGGCATGCCTGCCGCAGCGCCTGCAGGTCGGCGGGTTCGAGTGCGCGGCAGTACATGCCGGCCGGCCCGATGCCCAGCGTGAACGGCTCCCACCAGTCGTCGAAGTCGGCGTACCGGGCCTGCGCCCGGATCGTGACCTCGCGCACGTCGTGCAGGCCGGCGTGGGTCAGCAGGGCAGCCAGATCGCCCTCACGGCTGCCCAGCCGGGCGACCTCGCCCCGCGGACCGTGGGCAAGTTCGGTCACCCCGGTCCAGAACAGGCGCAGCGCCTGCATGTGCTCGAGGTCCCAGAAGCAGGTCGCCACCACGCCGGCGGGCCGGGTCACCCGACTCATCTCACCGACCCCGGCGGTGGCGTCCGACAGGAAGCCCACGACGAGGCTGGCCAGGGTCGCGTCGAAGGCGTCGTCGTCGAAGGGCAGGTTCTCGGCCACCCCGACCCGCACGTCGACCCCCGGATGGCGTTCCCGGCAGGCCAGCACGAACGGCTCCGACGGATCGATCGCCGCGACCCGTCCGGCACCGGTCCGCGCGACGAGTTCGCCGGTCAGCCCGCCCGGCCCGCAACCGACATCCAGCACCCGCTGGCCCGGGCCGATGCCGGCGGTGTCGGCGAAGGCGGGGCCGAGGGTGGGCAGATACCGGCCCATCAGGGCGTCGTAGCCCCGGGCGGGGGCGGCGAAGGAGCGGGCGACGTCGGCGGGTGGTCGGGTCATGGCGTAGAGGATGGCCGGATTCGCCGGGTGGACGGACCGGTGGGACCACCCAATCCACCACCTATTCCTGCCGGCGCCGGGCCACCTGCTGCGGGCGTCGGGCAACCCCTGCCAGGATCACACCGTGCCCGCGTACCTGGGTGGACCCGTCTGGCCGGAATTGGACGCCGCGCTGGCCGCCGGCGACCTGGCCGACGCCGTCGCCCTGGCCGAGAGCGCGGTGCACGTCGACCCGGCGGAGCGCCAGCTGGTGATCGGGATCTGCTGCTCGATGAGCGGGCAGGGCGAGCGGGCGGTGGCGGCGCTGTCGGAGAGCCTGCGCGACCTCGCGTCCCGGCGGCCCGCCCGGGCGGCGGTGGCCGCGGTGTTCCTGGGCCGCCTGCACTTCTTCGGATTCGACAGCCCCGCGGTCGCGGACGGATGGTTCGCCCGGGCCAGGCGGCTGGTCGCCGCCGAGCCGGAGGGCCAGGAGGCCGCGCTGGTCGCCCTGCCGTTGCCGGGCTGCGACCGGCCGGACGTCGGACGCCTGCACCAGGACGCCACCAGGGCGTTGGCGATCGCCCGGGCATGGCGGGAACCGAACATCGAGGCGAAGGCGCTGGCCGATCTCGGTACGGCGCAGGTGTCCAGGGCGTACGTCGAGGAGGGCATGACGCTGCTGGACGAGGCGATGTCGATGGTGCTGTCCGGCGAGGCGGCCAGCCCGATCGCCGCGGTGGAGGTGGTCTGCAACCTGCTCAGCTCGTGCGCCCGGGTCGGCGACCTGGACCGGGCCGACCAGTGGACCAGGGCCGCCGAGCGTCATCTGGGGCTGGGGGTCGACCGGGGCCCCGCGTTCCTGTACGCACACTGCCGCACCCACCTGGGCCTGATCCTGTGCGATGTGGGCCGGTGGGACGAGGCGGAGACCGCGCTGCGGCTCGGCGGTGGCCGCGCGCCCTACGGCGGCGCCCGGATCGCCGGGCAGTCCATGGCCGCGCTGGCCGAGTTGTGGATCGCCCGCGGCCGTCTGGACGACGCGCGCCGGCTGCTGGCCGGGCGGGTGGACCACCCGGACAGCGTGCTGCCGCTGGCCGCGCTGGAGCTGGCGTGCGGCAGCCACGCGGACGCGGCCGCGGTGGCTCGCCGCGGCATCGAGCAGATGGGTGACGACCGGATGCGGGTCGCCCGGCTCCTGCTGATCTGCGTGCAGGCCGACCTGGCGCTCGCCGACGTCGAGGCCGCCCGGGCGGCGTCGGCGCGGCTGGATCGGCTGGCCGCGGACCGGGACCCGCCCGTGCTGCGGGCCAGGGCGGCCCTGGCCCGCGGAGCGGTGGCGCGGGCGGCCGGCGATCCCGAGGCCGCCACCCGCGCCTTCGCCGACGGCCTGGCCGCGCTGGCCGACCATCGGTGGCCCATCCTGCGGGCCGAGCTGCAGGTCGCCCTCGCGCGCCTGCTCGCCGCCTCCGACCGGGCGGCGGCGATCGACGCCGCCCGGTCCGCGCACCTGACCTACGACCGGCTGGGGGCGCCGTCCGCGGCCGACACCGCGGCCCTGCTCACCGATCTCGGGGTGCCGGTGCAAGCCAGGCCGGTCCGCGCCGACGCCACCGCAGGCCTGTCGACGCGCGAGACGCAGGTGCTCGAGCTGCTCCGGGAAGGCCTGTCGAACGCCGAGATCGCCGCCCGGCAACACAATTCCGTGCGGACGATCGAACACCACGTCAGCGCGATCCTGGCCAAGCTGGGTTTGCGCAGCCGCGCCGAGGCGGCGGCGTATGCGACGTCGCTGACGATCCTGGAGAGGAACCGATGAGCTTCGATGTGGCCGCGGCCGCCTACGGGCAATTCATGGGCCGCTACTCCGAACCCCTGGCCGATCGGCTGGTCGACCTGCTGCGGCTGTCCTCCGGCCGGACCGCCCTCGACGTCGGGTGCGGCCCCGGAGCGCTGACGTCCCGGCTCGTCGACCGGCTCGGCGTCGCGAACGTGTCCGCCGTCGACCCGTCGGCGTCGTTCGTCGCCGCCGTTCGGGACCGGATTCCCGGCCTCGACGCCCGTCAGGGCCGGGCCGAGGAGTTGCCGTGGCCCGACGGGAGCTTCGACGTCGCGGTGGCCTCCCTGGTGGTGCATTTCATGCGGGAACCGGTCGCCGGCCTGCGGGAGATGGGCCGGGTGGTCAGAGACGGCGGCACGGTGGCGGCCACCGTGTGGGACCACGCCGGCGGCAACGGGCCGATCTCGACGTTCTGGCGGGCCGTGCGGTCGCTCGACCCGGACGCACCGGACGAATCGGGGCTCGCCGGCTCCCGCGCCGGCCATCTGCCTGAACTGTTTCGCCGGGCCGGGCTCGGTGTTCTGGTGGACACCGCGCTGACCGTCACGGTGCGGCATTCCACGTTCGAACAGTTTTGGGAGCCTTACACTCTCGGCGTCGGGCCGGCCGGGTCGTACGTCGCCGGGCTGGCCGAACCGGACCGGGAAGCGTTGCGCCGGCGCTGTGTGGAGCTGTTGCCGCCGGCGCCGTTCGACATCGACGCGACCGCCTGGTGCGTGATCGGCGAGCCGTGAACGGACGTCACCGGAGGTGCGGTGGTGGTCACCTCAGCCCACGTCCTCGCGGTACCTCCGGCAACGCTCCCGCTCAGTCCGGTGCCTCGGTGGACCGGCGCCAGCGGATGCCGGCCTCGATGAAGTCGTCGATCTCCCCGTCGAACACCGCGGTCGGGTTGCCCACCTCGAAGTTGGTGCGCAGGTCCTTGACCATCTGGTACGGGTGCAGCACGTAGGAGCGCATCTGGTTGCCCCAGGAGTTGCCGGTGTCCTTGAGCGCGTCCATCGCGGCGCGTTCCTCCTGCCGCCGGCGTTCCAGCAGCTTGGACTGCAGCACCGCCATCGCGGAGGCCTTGTTCTGGATCTGGGACCGCTCGTTCTGGCAGGACACCACGATGCCGGTAGGCAGGTGGGTGATGCGGACCGCCGAGTCGGTGGTGTTCACACCCTGGCCGCCGGGGCCGGACGAGCGGTACACGTCGACCCGCAGGTCCTTCTCGTCGATGTCGACGTGGTCGCTGGTCTCCACCACGGGGGCGACCTCGACGCCGGCGAAGCTCGTCTGCCGGCGGCCCTGGTTGTCGAACGGGGAGATCCGCACCAGCCGGTGAGTGCCCTGCTCGACCGACAGCGTGCCGTAGGCGTACGGGGCCTTGACCTGGAAGGTGGCGGACTTGATGCCGGCCTCCTCCGCGTAGGACGTGTCGTAGACCTCGGCGGGGTAGCCATGCCGCTCCGACCAGCGCAGGTACATCCGCAGCAGCATCTCGGCGAAGTCGGCCGCGTCCACCCCGCCCGCCTCCGAGCGGATGGTGACCATCGCCTCCCGCTCGTCGTACTCGCCGGACAGCAGGGTGCGCACCTCCTGCGCGTCGATCTCCTTCTGCAGGGCGAGCAGTTCCTGCTGGGCCTCGGCGTGCGTGTCCGGGTCCTCCTCGCCGAGCTCGAATAGCACCTCCAGGTCGTCCAGGCGTTGCCGCAGGTCCTTGATCCGCTTGAGTTCGGCCTGGGTGTGGGACAGCCGGCTGGTGACCTTCTGCGCGTTCTCCTGGTCGTTCCACAGGTCGGGCGCGCTGGCCGCCTCGGACAGCTCGTCGATGGTGCGCTGCAGCTTCTGGACATCCATGACCGTTTCGATGCTGGTCAGGGTGGTGTCCAGGGCCTTGACCGCAGCCGCGTCGTCGAGATTCACAACATGTCAGCCTACGCGGGGCCCGGGGACCTTCGGCCCTGCCGGCGGGGTCGGGCCGCTCCTAGCGTCAGTGGCGGGCCCCGGTGCCGGTGGGGCCGGACGAGGAGCGGTGAGATGGGCACGCAGACGGTCGGAATCGTTGTCGGGATCGAGGGAACGGCGGCCGGTCGGGCGGCGTTGGAGTGGGCGCTGCGTGAGGGGCTGGTGCGTGGGCAGCCGGTCACCGTGGTGCATGCGTGGGGCCAGCCGGTCGGCCACGAGGTCAAGCGGATGTCCGACGTGGAGGCGCAGCGGGCGTCCGTCTGCATGCTGGTCGCGGCGGTGGCCGAGGCCGAACGAGCAGTCGGCGGCAAGCCCGAAGTGGTCGAACGTAGCCGGCACGGCGCGGCGGCCAGGGTGCTGGTCGAGGAGGCGCGGGAGGCCGGCCTGCTGGTCGTGGGTCGCGGTCACCGAACCGGCGTGGTGGACGTCGTCGGACAGTCGGTGTCGGCGGAATGCGTGCGGCACGCCACCTGCCCGGTCGTCGTCGTGCCGGCGGACTCGGCCCCGGCTGTCGGTGTGGCTGGCGGTGTGGCTGGCGGTGTGGCTGTCGGTGATTCGGCGGTGGCCGCGGGTGCGACATCGGCCTGAGTCCGGGGTTCGCCCGTAGCGCGGCGCCCGTAGGGTGAGCGGGTGCTCGGCGACGTGACGGTGCTGGTCAACCCGCACGCCGGTGGCGGCCGATCACGTCGGGTGGCCGGAGTGGCCGTCGCCGAGTTGCGGCGGCTGGGTGTCCGGGTCGACGTAGTGGTCACCCGCAGCGCCGCGCACGCCTGCGACGCCACCAAGTGCGCGGTCGCCGACGGCCGGGACGCGGTGGTCGTCTGCGGCGGCGACGGCGCGGTCGGCGGTGTGTTGCCCGCGCTGGCCGGCACCTCGACGCCGCTCGGGGTGCTGCTCGGCGGATCCGGGAACGACTTCGCGCGAGGGCTGGGGTTGCCCGTGCGGGACCCGGTCGCCGCCGCCAGGGTGCTGTCGCGGGGTGCGGCCGGGTGGGTGGATCTCGGCCGGGTGGGTGACCGCTGGTTCGGCACCGTGGTCGCCGCCGGGTTCGACGCCCGGGTGAACGAGCGGATGAACGCAATGACCTGGCCGCGCGGCCGGTTTCGGTATCACGCGGCCCTGATCGGCGAGTTGGCGGCGTTCCGCCCGCTGCCGTTCGTACTGTCGGTGGACGGTGAACGGCTGGAGTGCGAGGCCATGCTGGTCGCGGTCGGCAACACGGTCAGCTACGGCGGCGGGATGCGGATCTGCCCGGCCGCGGTGGCCGACGACGGACTCCTGGACATCACGGTGGTGACTCGGATCAGTCGAGCCAAGCTGGTGCGACTGTTTCCGTCGGTGTACCCGGGCACGCACGTCCGCCGGCCCGAGGTATTGACCTTGCGATGCCGTTCGGTGACCCTCACCGCCCCGTCGGTGGTGGCCTACGCGGACGGGGAGCGTGTTGCCCCGCTGCCGCTCTCGTGCACCGTGCAACCGAAAGCGGTCCGGGTTCTGGGCTTCGGTGCCGCTGTCACCGGAAGTTGATGATATGCGGGTCTGTCGGGAATGCGCCGCCAACGTAGGGGGTAGTAGCCGGATCGATCCCAAGATCAGCATCTTGGCTTGCCGAGACCTGGCCGCCTCCGCCCGAGCCATCCGGCGTGATCATCCTGCCGTCCCGCGCGACCGAACCGATGTGCCGTCAAGGGGCTTTGCGGCGCCATTTGACGATCGCCATCTCGGCGTTCTTCAGTCCCCAGCCGGTCCTGATGCTGTCGTGCCGAGCTCGATCCGAGACGCCATCTCGATGCGCTGGGCGGCCGTAATGCCTCATGTCAAGATGCCCGCGAAGGACGACCCATGCTTCACGTAGGAATGCCCGCGAAGCAGCGCGTCAGCCGGCCTTGATCCGGACGCCCTTGCGCACCTCGGGCAGGGCTGTCGGGGGAGAACTGTTCGCCCGCGGCTTGCGGGGCCGGGTCTCGACGGCCCGGCCGGTCCCCGGCGGGCGCAGCGCGGCGCTGGTCAACCGACGACGGGCGTTGTCCCGCGACCAGCCCCGTCACGGACACCACCTCGTCCGAGATCCGGCCCAAGCGGGCGATTCGTGTTTGTCGAAAGCTTGTGTCTGTGCAT
>CAZCEH010000011.1:0-84002 GCA_964497705.1 uncultured Actinomycetes bacterium
GCCTCTACACCGGCACCGACGCGCCGGGCGCTACACCCTCAAATCGGAAGAGCCCATTATGGGCTGGTCGAGCACCGCGATGGCCGCGCGCTACCAGCACGTCACGGACCCGATCCGCCGGCAGGTCGCGGACCAGGTCGGCGGCCTGCTGTGGTCCGACGAGCGGACCCGTCCGGAATGACAAGTGAGACTACGACCGATTCGGCCGCGGGACCTCGCTCGGCGCGTGTCGCGTCTTTGCTGGTCACGGGCGGAGGATGGGGGATTCGAACCCCCGAGGGCGGTTAACCCAACACGCTTTCCAAGCGTGCGCCATAGGCCACTAGGCGAATCCTCCTGGTGCTGCCGAGAGAGTGTATCGGTCCGCGAGCGCAGGACAGAATCGGCGAGCGGTGGGGCCGGCCTCAGTGCGTGGGGGCGTCCTCGGTCAGATCCGGAGGACTGGTCGAGCGCTTGCGGCGGCGTCGGACGATGACTGCGACGACCACGGCGACGAGCGCCAGGATCACGGCGACCAGCAGCCACGGCGAGTGTGCGGCCAGGGCCATGGCGGCGTCGAAGGCGGCGAAGCCGATGGTCGCATAGATCAGTGCCCAGGCGACGCAGCCGATCAGCATCGCGATCGTGTAGCGCAGCCAGGGCATCCGGATCAGGCCCGCGGCGGCGTTGGCGACGGTCTGGAACCCGACGGTGAAGAACGACACCGTGACGACCGGTGGTCCCCACTTGGTGAGCAACTCGACGGCGCGGGTCGTGCGCGGCCCGGTCAGCTTGTCGGCGAATCGGGTGCGCAGCGCGCCGGCGATGACGCCGCGGCCGATCCAGTACGTCGCCTGCGCTCGCAGCAGCACGATGGCGAACAGGGCCGCTACGGTGATCCCGAACGGCATCCCGTCGAACCAGGTCGGCATCGGTCACCGTCCGTCGCGTTGGGGGAATCCGGTCGCGGCCACCGATCCGTGCCCCCCTGTCGACGCTGCCCGACTGCTGACCCAGCCAGGGTACGGGTCCGAGCCGGGGTGAGGTTAGCCTGCGCTGCCATCGGCTGCGTGGAGGCCGCCATCGGGCCTCGACGGTGGCCTGGCCCCGGCACCCTCGGCGAGCCATTAGACTCGTCCGAGGACCCCCGCGGCGTCCATCTCATCAACCCCCCCAGGGCCGGAAGGCAGCAAGGGTCCGTGAGCTCTGGCGGGTGCGGGGGTCCCCTGCTTTCCGGAGTCGTCAGGCCTTCCGGCGCCGCCGATCAACACCCGGATCGGTGCACGGACGGGTAGCCCGGCGATCGGGATGTGGACGGCCCGGCCGACTGTCGTAGGGCTGCCGTAGCCTCGCTTGCGTGGCGCTCGCTCTGTATCGCAAGTACCGTCCGGCGACCTTCGCCGAGGTGGTCGGGCAGGAGCACGTCACCGAACCGTTGCGCACCGCGCTGGCCGCCGGCCGGATCAACCACGCCTACCTGTTCTCCGGTCCCCGCGGCTGCGGAAAGACCTCGTCGGCCCGGATCCTGGCCCGTTCGCTGAACTGCGTGCACGGCCCGACGCCCGACCCGTGCGGGGAATGTTCCTCGTGCGTCGCGCTGGCCCCCGAGGGTCCGGGGTCGCTGGACGTGGTCGAGCTGGACGCGGCCAGCCACGGCGGCGTCGACGACACCCGCGACCTGCGCGACCGGGCGTTCTACATGCCCGCGGAGTCGCGCTACCGGGTGTTCATCATCGACGAGGCGCACATGGTCACCACTCAGGGCTTCAACGCCCTGCTCAAGATCGTCGAGGAGCCGCCGGAACACCTGGTCTTCATCTTCGCCACGACCGAGCCGGACAAGGTGCTCACCACCATCCGCTCCCGCACCCACCACTACCCGTTCCGGCTGATCGCGCCGAGCACCCTGCGCAGCATGCTGGAGCGGCTGTGCGAGCAGGAGGCCGCGGTAGTCGAGCCGGCGGTGCTCCCGCTGGTCATCCGGGCCGGCGGCGGGTCCGCCCGGGACACCCTGTCCGTGCTCGACCAGCTGCTGGCCGGGGCCGGGCCGGAGGGGGTCACCTATCGCAGCGCGGTGGCGCTGCTCGGGGTCACCGACGCGGCGTTGCTGGACGAGGTGGTCGACGCCCTCGCCGCCCGTGACGGCGGTTCGGTGTTCGGTGCGGTGGATCGGGTGGTCGAAGCCGGCCACGACCCCCGCCGGTTCGCCACCGACCTGCTGCAGCGGCTGCGGGACCTGGTCATCCTGTCCGCCGTCCCGGAGGCCGCGGGCAAGGGGCTGATCGACGCCCCCGCCGACCAACTGGAGGCCATGACCGCCCAGGCGGACCGGCTCGGCGCGGCAACGGCGACCCGGATGGCCGAGGTACTGCACACCGGGTTGGTCGACATGCGCGGTACCACGTCGCCGCGGCTGGTCCTCGAGTTGCTCTGCGCGCGGATGCTGTTGCCGGCCGCCGCGGACGGCGACGGCGCCCTCCTGCAGCGACTGGAGCGCATGGAACGCCGGATGGAGATCGCGGCCGAGCACGATCTCGCGCCGGACCGGAGTGCGGCCCCGCGGTCCCCGGGCGCGCAGGACGCCTCGGTCGACCGTGAACCGGCACCCGCCCCACCGCGGCCACCCCGAAGGCCGTCTGGCCCGCCCGCCGAACCCGCCGCCCGGACCGAACCCACGCCGCCCGCGCCGCCGGACGCCCGTCCTCGGGAACGGGCCGTGCCGGCCGGACCCGACCTCGGGTTGCCCGCACCGCCGAACCTTCGATCCAACCGATCGCCGACCGGGCGCCCGCCGGCGGCTGCCGCGGCGCGGGCGGATAGGACGGATCGCCCGGCCGACGCACCACCGCAGCCGTCCGCCTCGACCGAGCCCGGCCCCGGCCCGCGTCCGGAACGGCCCCCACGGTCGACACCCGCCGCATCCTCCCCGGTGAAACCGCCCACGGACCGGACCGGGACGACGGCCAGCCCGACTCCGGCGGCCGAGATCGGTGTCGCCGACGTCCGGCGGGTCTGGACGGAGGTGCTGGCCAAGGTGCAGCAGCAGCGCCGGACCACGCAGATCCTGCTCGAGTCGGCGACCGTCGTGGCGCTGGACGCCGGCGTACTGCGGCTCGCCATGCCGTCCGCCGCGCTTGCCCGGCGGGTGCTGGAACCGGCGAACGCCGACCTGCTGCGGGCCGGGCTCCAACAGGTGCTCGGCGTCGACTGGCGGATCCAGTGCGAGGCCGAGTCGGCCGGAGGCGCCCGGTCGAGCGGCCGAAAATCCGGACCGGAGCGGCGAGCCGCGCCCGCGCCGGACCAATGGGCGGACGCGCCGCCGCCGGAGCCGCCCGCGGAGCCCTCGGACGACGACATCCCGGACGACTACGGCGAGCCTTCCGAACCCGGTTCGGTCGCGAGCGCGCCGCGAGACCCGGAGGCGATGGCCCTTGAGTTGCTGTCGGCGCAGCTCGGCGCGCGGCCGCTGGATCCGCAATCCTGACCCGTTCCGCGCGCGAGGCTCAGTGGCCGGTGCGCGGCGGCGTGACGCCGGGGAGGGGCGTGGGGGTCAACGGGGTGAACGGCGGCGGCGGTCCGCTCGGCAGCCTGGTCGGCGGCGGCGGGACATAGGGCGCGGTCGGCGGCCCGCTCGGCAGTCGAGTGGGGACGAGCGCGCCGCCGGGTCTCGGCGACCCGGTCGGTGTCGTCGGCGACGCAGCGGGTGGAGCGGGTGGAGCGGGTGGAGCCGGTGGGCCGGCGGACGGGACGGGTGGCCGGGTCGGCGAAGCCTGCGGTCCGACTGACGGAACGGGCGGCCGGGTCGGCGGGCTGGTGTCCGGTCGTGTCCGCGAAGTGGCGTCCGGTGTCTGCGAAGTGGCGTCCGGCCGTGTCGGCGCGTCCGGTCGTGTCTGCCGGGCCGACTCGGGCGCCGACTCGTCGTCCACGCCGATGCCGAAGTCCGTGGCCAGGCCCCGCAGCCCGCTGGCATAGCCCTGGCCCACCGCGCGGAACTTCCAGGCGCCGCCCCGCCGATACAGCTCCCCGAACACGAACGCGGTCTCCACCGAGGCATCCGTGATCGAGAACTCGGCGATCGGCGCCTCCGACGGATCGGTGATGGTCAGCGAGAGCCCGGGCACCTGCCCGAAGGTGCCGCCGTCGGCGGAGGCGGCGAGCACCACCCGATCCACCCCGGGTTCCAGACGAGTCAGGTCCACCGTCAGTGTGTCGGTGAAACCCCCTGCGGTGAAAAGCTTTCCCTGGTGACCGACAGCTCCCGACGGGTGCGTCGGCTGGTTGTAGAAGACGAAGTCGTGGTCCCCGCGCACCCGCCCCCGCTCATCGAGCAGCAGCGCCGAGGCATCGACGTCCGGCACGCCCGGGCCCGCCGACCAGCGCAGCACGCAGCGCACGGCCGGCGCGGACACCGGAAGGTTGGCTCCCTTGACCATCGATGGCATGACGACCATCGTGCCGGGCCGGGTGGCGGTCGGATCGGCCGGGTCAGCCGGACGCGCTGCGCCAGATATCGTCCACCGCGGCCGCGACCTGCGCGGAGGTGAGCTCACCCGAGGGGAAGACCACCACCGTGAGCGCCGACCCGGTGCGTTGGCACTGCTCGACGCGGATGTCGTCCGGATCGGGTTTGTTGCCGGCCGTGACGGTGCCGTTGTTGATCAAGCACCGGACGTCGCCCTCGGTGACGACCTCACGTGTCGGCGCCCCCAGGCCGAGCAGCTCCGCATCCTGGGCCGGGAGCACCTCGAGCTGCGGGCTGGGTGCGCGAACGGCGAACGCCACTGCCGTGCTGATCAGGTCGTCCGTCGCGTAGCTGCGCACGCCGACCGGCGCGCCGCCGTACGCCCGGCCGACCGCGTCGGCGGTGAGCCGCTCGACCGAGGCGGCATAGTCCAACGCGCTGCTGGGTTTGGTGGTGCCACCGCGGCCGGCGGTCGCGTCCTGCAGGGTGAGCAACGACCCGGCCCGATCGGGCATCGACACGGCCCGGGTGTCGCCGGCGGCCCCGGTTCCGCCGGTCGTCCCGGCCGCTGTCGAGGCGCCCCACGTGATCACGCCGGTCAGCGTCAGCACCGCCACCGCCAGCCCGACCAGCCCGGCGCCGGCAATACCGGCCCACCACACCGCCGCCCGGCCGCGCGTGCGCGGTGGCGGCGCCGGCCAGCCCGAGCTGGATTGCGGTGGTAACGCCGCGGCCGGCGGCTGCGGCGCCCAGGGCGGGACCCCGCCCTGGGGCGGCGGCCGACCCGACCAACCCGGCGAACCCGCGCCCGGCCCAGGAACACCCGGCCCAGGAACACCCGATCCCTGCGCGCCCGACCCGGCAGCGCCCGGTCCGTGTGCACCCGGCCCCGGAGCACCCGGTCGGCCCCATTCGGTCACCCGGACATTGGAGCACAGGTCCCGGCCCGCCGGGACCCACCCGCTCGGGTGTTCAGTGCCCCCGGATCACCCAGTCGTCCAGCTGTGGCGCCTCGGCCCCGATCGTCGTGTCGTCGCCGTGTCCGGTGTGCACCACCGTGTCCGCCGGCAGGGTGAGCAGCCGGTGCTTGATCGAGTCGATGATCGTCGGGAAGTCCGAGAACGACCGCCCGGTCGCGCCGGGCCCACCGGCGAACAGGGTGTCGCCGGTGAACACGGCGCCGAGCGCCGGTGCGTACAGGCAGACCGATCCCGGCGAGTGGCCGGGCGTGTGCAGCACCTGGATCTCCACGCCCGCCACCGAGATCGTCTGTCCGTCGGACAGGTCGGCGTCGGGCTGGCGGTCGTGGTGCGTCATTCCCCAGAGCGGCGCGTCCGCCGGGTGCAGCAGGATCGGCGCACCGGTCCACTCGGCCAGCGTCGGGGCCTGGCCGATGTGGTCGTTGTGCCCGTGCGTGCAGACGATGGCGACCACCCGGCGGCTGTTGAGCCGGGACAGGATCGCGTCGGCGTTGTGCGCCGGGTCGACGATGATCAACTCGTCGTCGTCGCCGATGAGCCAGACGTTGTTGTCGACGTCCCAGGTGCCGCCGTCCAGGCTGAACGTCCCCGAGGTGACGACCTTCTCGATCCCGGTCGTCACGCCACCACCCCGAGGCCCGGGTACAGCGGGTGCGCGTTGGCCAGCGCGGTCACCCGGGCGCGCAGCGCGGTCTGCACGGCCGGCTCCAGGTCGCCGACCGGCGCGGTCAACGCCTGCGCGATGATGTCGGCCACCTCGACGAAGTCGCCGGCGCCGAATCCGCGGGTGGCCAGCGCGGGTGTGCCGATGCGCAGGCCGGAGGTGACCATCGGCGGCCGCGGGTCGAACGGCACGGCGTTGCGGTTGACCGTGATCCCGATCGAGTGCAGCCGATCCTCGGCCGCCCGCCCGTCCAGGTCGGACTCCCGCAGGTCCACCAGCACCAGGTGGACGTCCGTGCCACCGGTCAGCACGCGCACGCCGGCTCCGGCGACATCGGCCTGGACGAGCCGCTCGGCCAGCAGCCGGGCACCCAGCAGCGTCCGCTCGGCCCGCTCGGTGAACGACGGGTCGGCGGCCATCTTGAAGGCCACCGCCTTGGCGGCGATGACGTGTTCGAGCGGGCCACCCTGCTGGCCGGGGAACACCGCCGAATTGATCTTCTTGGCGATCGCCGGGTCGTTGGACAGGATGACGCCGCCGCGAGGGCCGCCCAGGGTCTTGTGCGTGGTGGTGGTCGTGACGTGCGCGTGGGGCACCGGGTTGGGGTGCAGCCCGGTCGCCACCAGGCCGGCGAAGTGCGCCATGTCGACCATCAGGTAGGCGTCGACCTCGTCGGCGATCGCCCGGAAGCGCTCGAAGTCCAGGTGCCGGGGGTAAGCGGACCAGCCGGCGATGATCAGCTTCGGTTGGTACTGACGGGCCAGCTTGCCGACCTCGTCCATGTCGACGCGGTAGTCCTCCTTGGACACCTCGTAGGCGGCCACGTTGTACAGCAGCCCGGAGAAGTTGATCCGCATGCCGTGCGTCAGGTGGCCGCCGTGGGCCAGCGACAGGCCCAGGATCGTGTCGCCCGGCTTGATCAGCGCGGCCATGGCAGCCGCGTTCGCCTGCGCGCCGGAATGCGGCTGCACGTTGGCGAAGCCGGCTCCGAACAGCGCCTTCACCCGCTCGATGGCCAGCGTCTCGATGACGTCGACGTTCTCGCAGCCGCCGTAGTAACGCCGACCCGGATAGCCCTCGGCGTACTTGTTGGTGAGCACGCTGCCCTGGGCCTGCATGGAGGCGACCGGCGCGAAGTTCTCCGACGCGATCATCTCCAGGGTCTGCTGCTGGCGCCGCACCTCCTTGGCCACGTACTCGGCCACCTCGGGGTCGGCGATCTCCAGCGGTGCGTTCAGGCCCGGCCAGGGGGTGTTGTGGCGCGGCGTCGCGTCACCGGACGCGGTCACCGCGGCGACATCGGTCGTCATGAAGGTTCTCCCTCGAGTCGCGCCCAGAGGGGTGGGCGCCTGCGCGGCGGGGTCGCCCGCCGTTCCCGGCACCCACCGTATCGGCTGCCGGTCCGGTCTCCGGCATCGGTGACGGCCGGCGGATCGTCCGGCGGGCGGTGCCGACCGCGGTTGGATCAGCCGTTCGCCGGCAGTGGCTGGTCGGCGACCAGGGCGTCCAGGTAGCTGCTCATGGTGTCGGCGGCCCGCAGCCCGTCCGTGCCGGTATCCGGCACGGTCGGCAGGGTGTGGTCGTCCACGGTGCCGTTGTCGCCGCGCAGCGACAGGGCGAGCTCGACCAGGTCCTGGACGGTGACGTTGTCGGTCGTCGAGTGGTCCAGGATGGTCTGCACCGTGCTGTCCAGCCTGGCCGGGTTGCTCAGCACGCCGCTGCTGGTCGCCTGGGACAGCATGGCGGTCAGCAGTGCCTGCTGCCGGCCGATGCGGCCCAGGTCGCCGGTGGGATCGCCGGCCACCCGCCGGGCCCGCACCAGCGCGAGCGCCTGGTCGCCGTTGACGAGTTGGGTTCCGCCGTGTTCGATCACCGTCCGGCCGTTGTCGATCACCGGCCCGTCGAAGGTCATGGTGACCCCGCCCATGGCGTCCACGATCGACTTGAACCCGGAGAAGTCGAGCACGATCAACCGGTCGACGCGCAGCCCGGTCAGCGCCTGTACCGCCTTGACGGTGCACTGCGGGCCGCCGACCGCGTAGGCGTTGGTGATCTTCCACTCGGCATAGGGATTGTCGAAGTCGCGATCGGACAGCGTGTTCGTCGAGTAGTCCCACGCCTTGCAGGTGGGCGCCGGGATGATCAGGTCGCGCGGGATCGAGACCAGGTCGACCCGGCTCCGGTCGGCCGCCACGTGCGCGATCATGATGACGTCCGACTGCGACGTGCCCGTGCCGGGCGCGACCTTGTCGGGCGGTCGCGTGTCCAGTCCGAGGATCAGGATGTTCTCGGCGGTTCCGGTGCCGTCCGTGGTCCCGGCGGTTCCGGCGTCCCCGGTGGTTCCGCCGCCTTCGGTGGTGCGGATGTTCGGGTCGTCCGGGACCAACGCGGATACCGCGTGGCTGCGCAGCCGGTCGTCCGCGCTGCTCACGTACCACCAGCCGGCCCCGCTGACCAGAACGACGGCTACCGCGACGAGCGCAGCCAGCACCCGCCCCCCGACGATCCATGTGCGACTCGTCGCATGGCGACCGGACACCCCGCGCCCCCGTACTTTTCGTCACTAGGCCTGGCCGTTGGGGCAGGCGATAGCCCGTTCAGCCTATCGATGACAGCGTACCGTAACAGGACACCACTCGTTCGAGTGATCTGTGATGATGCGTCGACATAGCGCGTGAGAGGGCCGCCGCGAGCGGACGCCTGCTCACGGTGACCGCGCGGGGTGCCCCAAAGGAGGGGGTCGGCCGGACCTGGTGTGCATGACCGCCCGTGTGCGCGGCGGCAATGGCATGATCGTCGGATCGGTCGCCCTGTCGGGCAGGTCGAGCGGATGCGGCGCAGTGTGCCTGCCTGTGAGGAAGCCGTGCGGCATGCCGCCGCCCGGGTGGGCAGGTGCCTGCGCGCGTACGCCCGGTACGCATCGTCGGCAGTCGACAGGTGGTCGTGTTCGCCGACCGGCGGGATTTTCCGCAGACCGGTTTCGGCCGGCAGCCGAGGCCCGCTGACGCGTGGTTCGCGAAACGTCGACCGGCACGGCCGGATCTGGTCGCCCGGCCCGCGCCGGGTCTACCGTCGAACCGTCAGCCGAGGAACGGAGACATCGATGTCCGAAACCCCCACCATCGATCCCAGGCGCACCGCGGTGGTGCTGATCGAGTACCAGAACGACTTCACCTCCGAGGGCGGTACGTTGCACGGCGCCGTCAAGGACGTCATGGAGTCGACCGGCATGCTCAAGAACACCGCCGACGTGGTGGACGCCGCGCGGGCGGCCGGCGCCACCGTGATCCACTCGCCGATCAGCTTCGCCGCCGGTTACGGAGAGATCTCCAGCCAGCCGTACGGCATCCTGGCCGGCGTCGTCGAGTCGAACTCATTCGTCAAGGACAGCTGGGGTGCCGCGATCATCGATGAGCTCGCGCCGGCCGAGGGCGACATCGTGATCGAGGGCAAGCGCGGCCTCGATGCCTTCGCATCGACCAACCTGGACTTCATCCTGCGCTCCAAGGGCATCGACACCATCGCGCTGGCCGGGTTTCTCACCAACTGCTGCGTCGAATCGACCATGCGCTCCGGGTACGAGCGCGGCTATCAGGTGTTCACGTTGACCGACTGCGTGGCGGCCACCTCGCAGGCCGAGCACGACAACGCGATCAGCAAGGACTACCCGATGTTCTCCCGCCCGACCACCGGTGCGGCGTTCGCCGACGCCTTGTCCGGCAAGGAGGACCTGGCGGACAGCAGCCGCGGCTACTGACCCGTCGAGTCTCCTGCCCGTGACCCGCCGAGGCTCGGGGAAACTCCGGTCGCCAGGAGCGACCGGATGTTCCCCGGCTCATGCGTGCGTCTACGCGCCGGTGCGGCCGCCGTGGGCGTGGGGAAGTTCCGGTCGTCAGAGGCAGCCGGATGTTCCCCGGCCAGCCGGCACCCGACCGGCCTGGTAGTGCCGCTGCGAAGAACCGATGGAAGGGCGTCCGAAATGATCTTTATCACCGCCAAGTTTCCGGTGAAGCCCGAGAATGCCGACCAGTGGCCGGATCTGGTCAAGGAGTTCACCGAGAAGACCCGCGCGGAGCCGGGGAATCTGTGGTTCGACTGGTCCCGCAGCGTCGAGGATCCCAACGAGTACGTGCTGGTCGAGGCGTTCCGGGACGATGCCGCCGCGGCGCACGTGACGTCGGCTCACTTCAAGCAGGCGCAGGCGGAACTGCCGCGGTACCTGGTGGAGACACCGCGAATCGTCAACTTCTCCGTCCCGGGCGAGGAGTGGTCCCGCCTGGGTGAGCTGGAGGTCAAGCCCGAGGCGTAGCAGCCGGCGCCCCGCCGGCCTCGGCCTGCCCCGGGAGCCGGGCAGCCGGAAGCCGGGAAGTCGGTAGCCGGGAAGTCGGTAGCCGGTAGCCGAGACAGGGCAGCAGAGCAGCAGGGCAGTCTGCTCAGCCGCCGCCGAGGTACGCGCTCACCCCGTCCGCCAATCCCTGCGCCATCTGCTGCTGCCCGCCGGACGAGCTCATCAGGTCGGCGTCCGAGGAGTTGCGCATGTTGCCCATCTCGATCATCACGGTGGGCCGGGTGGACAGGTTCAGTCCCGCCAGGTCGCTGCGCTTCCACAACCCGCCCGAGCCCAGGTGGCTGGAGGGCGACAGACCGGCGTTCACCAGGGCATCGCGCATGGTGCCGGCCAGCGTGGCCGACTGGGCGGCCATCGCCGCGCCCGCCGGATCCCGCTCGGCGGTCATCACGTAGAAGCCGCGGGCGGACGCGTCGTCGCCGTCGCCGTGGATCGACACCACCGCGGCGGCGTTCGCGTCGTTCCCGATGGCGGCCCGCCGGTCCACGCAGGGCCCGACGCCGTCGTCGCTGTCCCGGGTCATCACCACGGTGAATCCCCTGGCCTGCAACAGGGACTCCAGCCGGGTCGCCACCCCCCAGGTGAACGCGTGTTCCGGGTAGCCGTCGTTGGTCGAGGTGCCGGTGGTGTTGCAGGGCTTGGTGTCTCCGAATCCGGCGTCCACCAGCGCATTGATGACGTCCGGGTGCGCACCGTTGGCGCCGTTGTGTCCGGGGTCGATGACCACCACTCGCCCGCCGCCCGAGGCGGCCGGCGGTGGCTGCTGTTGTTGTTGTTGAGGGGCCGGGTCGGCGGTTTGCGGCGGTTCCTGTGGCGCCGGCTGGGCCGGTTCGGTGTAGTCGTCCTCGGGTGCGTCGATCGGTTCCGGCGTCGACTCTGCAGTGGGCTCCTCGGACGAGGTGGTGGTCTCCGGCGACGGGCTGGGCGGTTCGCTGCTGCTCGAGGAGGCCGTGGACAGGCCGGGAACGGTGACCGGGCTGGCCGAGGACGCGGCGCTGGAGGTGGCCGTGAAGCTGGTGCTGGGCGGGGTCGCCTGGTCGGTCGGTGCGGCGCAGGAGGCGAGGAGCAAGGCTGCGGCGGCCGCGATGGCCGCGCCGAATCGTCCGCGACGCCGCCGCGGGGCCAAGTGACTCATGGGTGTCACTGTGCCATCGCGACGCGTTGCGTCCGCGTAGGTCCGGCGGCGTTTGCCGCGATACCCGCGCACTACTGTGGCCGGTGACGGACGAGGGTCGTGCGCTGCCCGCCGAACGGAGAACCACATGTTGCCCGGAATGCCTGACTTCTCCCAGATCCTGATGCAGGCCCAGCAGATGCAGGCCGAGATGGAGCGCGCGCAGGCGTCGCTGTCCGAGCAGGAGGTCACCGGCACCGCCGGCGGCGGCCTGGTGACCGCGGTGCTCAACGGCGGGGGCGAGCTGCTGCGGCTGTCCATCGACCCGTCGGTGGTCGACCCGAACGACGTCGAGACGCTGGAAGACCTGGTGGTGGCCGCGGTGCATGACGCCCGCCGCGCCGCTCAGGACGTTGCGAACGACACGATGGGCGGGGTGGCCAGCGGGCTGGCCGGCTCATTGGATCTGTCGGCGATGGGCCTGTCGCTGCCCGGGTTCGGCCCGGCCGACGACGAGGCCGACTTCGACGACGATGACGATGACGACGACGATGACGAAGAAGATGAAGACGACGACGAGCAGGACGTCGAGATCGTCGAGTTCGACGTGATCACCGTCGAGACAGACGAGGCCACCGAGACAACCGGACCCAGCGAGACGAACACCGTCGACACACCGGAGCCGCCGCGGTCCCGGCCCGGCCCGGGCGGATCCTGAGTGGCCGTCTACGAGGGTCCGGTCCAGGACCTGATCGACGAGCTCGGCCGGTTGCCGGGGATCGGCCCGAAGTCGGCGCAGCGCATCGCATTCCACTTGCTCACCGCCGATCCGGCCGACCTGACCCGGCTGCAGGCGGCGCTGCAGCGGGTCAAGGACGAGGTCCGGTTCTGCCAGGTGTGCGGCAACGTCGCCGCCGACGACACCTGCCGGATCTGCGCCGACCCGGCCCGGGAGGACGCCGTCATCTGCGTCGTCGAGGAGCCCAAGGACGTCGCGGCCGTCGAACGCACCCGGGAGTTCCGTGGCAAGTACCACGTGCTGGGCGGCGCGATCTCGCCGATCGACGGGATCGGGCCGGACCAGTTGCGGATCGCGCCGCTGCTCACCCGGATCGCCGAGCCCGGCGTACGGGAGGTCATCCTGGCCACCGACCCGAACCTGGAGGGGGAGGCCACCGCCACGTACCTGACCAGGCTGCTGCAGCCGTTTCCCGGCCTGACGGTCACCCGGCTGGCCAGCGGTCTGCCGGTCGGCGGGGATCTGGAGTACGCCGACGAGGTCACCCTCGGCCGGGCGTTCGCGGGCCGTCGCTCGGTCGATGCCTGAGCCGGAGGACGGCGCGGCCGACCCGGCGAGTTCGACCGGGACCGGACCGGTGTACCGGTGGCGGGACCAGCTCCGGGACACCTTGCGCGCGCTCGGCCCGGACGACACCCAGCCGATGCCGCGGATCGCGCCGGCACCGGTCCGGACGCCGCCCGATCTGCTCGAACTGCTCCGCGCGCTGGGGGTGGCGCTGCTCAACAGCGCGGACTCGGCGGCCACCGCCACGCAGACCCTGCAGGAGGTCGCCGCCGCCTACCAGGTCGACCTGCAGGCCATGGTCATGCCGACCGGCATCCTGCTGCGGTCCAGCAGCTCCGAGGTCGACCTGGTGACGGTGCCCAATCGGGATCTGCGCCTGGACCAGATCGCCCAGGTCAACGACCTGGTCGCGGTGTTGCGGACCGGTCGGATCAGCCCGACGGCCGGGCTGGAGCGGCTGGACCGGATCCTGAATTCCGATCCGCGGTTCGCTCCGTGGGTGTCGCTGGTCGGGCAGATGATCCTGGCCGTCGGATTCGGCCTGTTGCTCAACCCCGACCTGCTCGGCCTGCCGTTCTACGCCGGCCTGGGTCTGTTCGTCGGGGTGCTGCGGCTGCTGGCCGGCCGGTGGGGCACGTTGTCGGTCGCGTTGCCGGTGATCGCCGCCTTCCTGGTCACCGTGCTGGCGGTGGCCTTCGTCGCCCCGTACGTCGTCGACGACCCGATCCGGCTGGTCGTCCCGGCGCTGGTCACCTTCTTCCCCGGCGCCACCCTGACCATCGCCACCATCGAGCTGGCCAGCGCCCAGATCGTGTCGGGGGCCAGCCGGCTGGTCTGGGGCATGTCGCAGCTGTTGCTGCTGGCGTTCGGGGTGTTCGCCGGGCTCAACCTGCTCGGCTACCCGGAGCAGTCGGGTGCCGCGCAGGCCGGTGCCTGGGCGCCGTGGGCCGGCGTCGCCCTGGTCGGCGTCGGCTACCTGCTGTTCTCCAGCGCCCCGCCCGGGTCGCTGGTCTTCCTCTGGATCGCCCTGTACGGCTCGTACGCCGCGCAGACCGTCGGCGCGGCGCTGCTGGAGCCGTCGCTGTCCGGCCTGCTCGGCGGCGTGGTGATCGTGCCGCTGACCCACCTGCTGGCCAAGTTTCCGCACAGCCCGCCGGAGGCGGTGCTGCTGTTGCCGGCGTTCTGGTTGCTGCTGCCCGGTGCGCTCGGCTTCCGCGGGGTCTCCAGCCTGGCGATGGGGGTCACCGGCGGGGCGCAGGACCTGGTGATCACCGGCATCTCCATCTTCGCGGTGGCGGTGGGCGTGCTGGTCGGCATGTCGATCACCCGGGATGCCGGGGCGGTGCGCCGCAGCTGGCGGCTGCGGGTGCTGCGGCGCCGCTCCCGGCGGTCAGGCCGATGAGCAGGCACGGGCGGTGTTGATCGCGGCCCTGGGCAGCTCGTTCGCCGCCGGCCCGACCCTCGAACCCGTCGCCGACCGGGCCGCCATGCGCTCGGCGCGGAACTATCCGCATCTGCTGGCCGAATCGCTCGGCGCCGAGTTGGTCGACCTGACCGTCTCCGGCGCCACCGTGGCGACGGTCCTGGACTCGCCACAGGTCATCGCGCCGGGCGTCTCGTTCGCGCCGCAGGTCACCGGCATGCCGGCCGACGCCGACCTGGTCACCGTCACCGCCGGCGGCAACGACCTGCGCTTCATCGGCTCGATGCTGTACACGGCCTGGTCGCGGCACGACCCCACCGGCCCGATGGCCGCGATGATGCGTCCGGACTACGCCGGCGGCATCCCCGTGGCAACGCCGGCGGCCGTGCGGGCGGTGGCCGACGGCCTGGCCGCGGTGGTCGACGCGATCCGATCGCGCGCGCAGCGGGCCCGGATCGTGCTGGTCGACTACCTGACCGTGCTGGACCCGGACAGCCGATCCGGGATGGTCGCTTACCGGGACGAGGAGTTGTCCGCCTTCCGCGGCCTGCAGGCGGCACTGGCCGACGGGATCGCCGGCGCGGCCGAACGTTCGGGTGCCGACCTGCTGGCGGTGTCGGAGCTGAGCCGCGGCCACGGCGTGGGCTCCGCCGAGCCCTGGGTCTGCGACTTCATCGCCGAACCCCGGCGCACCGCGGGTTCGTTCCACCCGAACCCGGCCGGGATGCGCGCCGTCGCCGACGCGCTGGTCCGTCGGCTGACACCGTGACCGGACACCGCCGGCTCCGCGTTACCGTGACGGTCGTGTGGCTGATGCGGCAATCACGGTGACCGAATCGACCGACCGGCCGGCGGCCGGTCCCGCCGAGGTGGTGCGCCGCGCCGCGATCACGCTCGGCGCCATCGCGCAGAGCGGACTGCACTACGCGAACGACGAGTACGACGTCGACCGGTATCAGAAGGTGGCGACCGTCGCGCTTGACCTGCTGGCGGTGGCCGGCGGCGGGTCCGCGGACGGCTGGCGGGCGCAGTTGGGCGCCGACCGCGGCTACGCCACGCCCAAGGTGGACGTCCGCGGCGCGCTGGTCGACGAACGGGAACGGCTGCTGCTGATGCGCGAGCGCAGCGACGGGCTCTGGTCGCTGCCCGGCGGCTGGGCCGATCCGCTGGACACCCCGGCGGTGGCCGCGGAGCGAGAGGTTCTGGAGGAGACCGGTTACCGGGTCAAGGCCGTCAAGCTGGTCGGCTGCTGGGACCGGGACGCCCAGGGGCACCTGCCCACCCTGCCGTTTTCCATCTACAAGTTGTTCTTCCTCTGTGAGGCCACCGGCGAGGTCGGACCGCCGCAGGCCCTGGAGACGCTGGAGATCGGCTGGTTCGGCCTGGACGATCTGCCCCCGCTGTCCACCGGCCGGATCAGCGCTTTCGAACTGGGCCGCATCGTCGCGCACCATCGGGACCGGTCGCTGCCGACCGAGTTCGACTGAGCGGCGGTGCCGCCCCCTGCCGTCGCGGGCAAGGGGCGGCACCGATACGCGGATCGGTGCCGGCGATCAGCCGGTGATCGTGGCCAGTTGCGGGGCGATGCCGTCCACCGCGATCGGGATGCTCAGCGGGCTGGCCGCGCTGAACGCCTGGGACAGTTGGTCGTCCGACGCCAGGAACACGGTTCGGCCGTCCTGCACCACCTTCAACGAGGAGATCAGCGGGTCGGCCTGCAGCTCGGCCAGGGTGTAGCCGATCGGGAACAGCACCGCCACGTCGGCGTCGAAGGCACTGATCTGTTCGGCGGACACCGATACGTAGAAGCCCTGGGCCGGCAGCTGCAGCACCGGCGGGTTCTGCACGAAGCCCAGTTCCTGCAGCACGTCCCAGCGGGCGTCGCCGGCGATGTAGGCGCCGTAGCCGTCACCGAACTTGGTCCCGGCCACCGCGGTCTTGCCCTGGAAGCTCGGGTTCGCCTGCGCGGTCGCGGCGATCTTGTCCTGCACCTTCGCCACCAGAGCCTTGCCTTCGTCCGACTTGCCGAGCGCGTCGGCGACCAGCTGGGTCTGGGTGTCCCAACTCGTGCCGAAGGCGGCGGTTCCGGCCGGCGGGGAGACGGTCGGGGCGATGCTGGACAGCCGGTCGTACTGGGTCTGGTCGCCGGACGAGCGGGTGTTCAGGATCAGATCGGGCTGCAGGACCGAGATGGCCTCGTAGTCCAGCGCGTCGCCGACGTTTTGCAGGATCGTCGGCTGGACATCCCCGAACAGCGAGGTCGCCCAGGGTCCGACGCCCTTGTCTGCCTCCCCGAAGCCCTGCCAGTCGTACACGCCGACCGGCTTCACCCCGAGCGCGAGCGCGATCTCGGCATCCGACCAGCCCAGGGCGACCACTGTCAGGTCGCCGTCCGCCGGCGCCGGCACCTGCACCTGGCCGAACATCGTGTCGACGGTGGCCGGCAGGCCCGAGCCCGCGGCGGCGCTGCTGGCGGCGCCGGCGGAACCGGTGGACCCGCTCGTGCCGGAACCGGAGCTGCTGCTACTGCCACTGCTACAGGCGCCGAGCACCAGCGCGGCCACGGCCATGGTGGCCGCGGCGATCGTCAGGCGGGCGAGTTTCATCGGTGTCCTTCCGGATCTGGGATGGGGTGGGAGCCCGGTCGACCGATGGCGGTCACCGGAAGACCGGGGCGTGCGGAACGATCAGTGGACGGTCGGTCTCCGGGTCCGGGATGACGCGCGCGCCGACCCCGAACACCTGCCGGACCAGCTCCTCGGTGACCACCTCGGCGGGAGCGCCACGGGCGACGATCCGGCCGTCCTGCACCACGATCAGATGGGTGGCGTAGCGGGCCGCCTGGTTCAGGTCGTGCAGCACCGCCACCAAGGTGCGTCCCTCCCGTTGCAGGCTGGTGCACAGGTCAAGCACGTCGATCTGGTGCGAGATGTCCAGGTAGGTGGTCGGCTCGTCGAGCAGCAGCAGCGGCGTCTCCTGCGCGAGCGCCATGGCGATCCACACCCGCTGCCGCTGGCCGCCGGACAGTTCGTCGACGACTCGGGTGGTCAGGTCGGTCAGCCGGGTGCGCGCCAGCGCCTCCTGGACGGCCTTCTCGTCGTGGTCGCTCCACCGCTTGAGCGCGCTCTGGTGCGGGTGTCGCCCGCGGCTGACCAGGTCGATGACGGTGATTCCCTCGGGCGCGATCGAGGTCTGCGGCAGCAGCCCGATCTCCCGGGCGAGCTGCTTGGACTTGGTGTGCGCGATGTCGGCACCGTCCAGCAGCACGGCGCCGCCGGTCGGCTTGATCAGCCGGACGAGCGAGCGCAGCAGGGTCGACTTGCCGCAGCCGTTCGGGCCGATGATCACCGTGAAGCTGCCGTCGGGCACGTCGACGTCCAGCTCCGTGATGATCCGGCGTTCGCCGTAGCCGGTCGACAAGGTCCGGGCCTGCAGGCGGGCTCCGACGGTTGGCGGCGGGTCGACGCGCGAGGTCATCGGCGGGCTCCCTTTCCGGAGGTGGCGAGCAACCAGACGAGGTAGGCCCCGCCCAGGCACAAGGTCACGACGCCGACCGGCAGCTCGGCCGGCGCGATGACGGTGCGGGCGATGAGGTCGCTGGTGACCAGCAGCAGGGCGCCGAACACGGCGGCCGGGATGATCCGGACGCCGGGCGTGCCGGTCAACCGCATGGCCAATTGCGGTGCGGCGAGGGCGACGAAGGCGATCGGCCCGGCCGACGCGGTGACCAGCGCGACCAGCAGGATGCCCATCAGCAGCATGACCACCCGGACGGTCTCGGCGCGGACGCCGACCGCGCGGCCGGCGTCGTCGCCCATCTCCAGCATCCGCATGTCGGCGGCGAACCACAGCACAACCGGCAGGCAGACGAACATCCCGATGACGACGGGAATCGTGTGTACCCAGCCGATGTCGGCCAGTGACCCGGCGCCCCAGCTCGCCGCGGAGATGGCCTGCTCCAGCCGCATGGTGGTGAGCAGCCAGGCGTTGAACGCGGTCAGGAACATGCTCAGGCCGACGCCGATGACGATGATCCGGGTCGCCGAGATGCCCCGGTTGAACGCCAGGAGGTAGACGGCCACCCCGGTGAGCAAACCGCCGGCCAGCGCGCCCAGCGACGTGCCCACGGCGCTGCCGGTGGCGACCAGCCCGACCAGCAACGCCCCGGTGTAGGCCCCGGAGCTGAAACCGATGATGTCGGGGCTGCCCAACGGGTTGCGGGTGATCGACTGGAACACCGCGCCGCCGACCGCCAGGGCGGCCCCGGCCAGCAGCGCGAAGACCACGCGCGGCAGCCGCCACTCCAGCACGATCCGGCTGACACCCGCGTTCGCCGACCCCTGGAAGGCCGAGATCACCTCGGACAGCCCGATGCCGGCGCTGCCGACGGTCAGCGACCAGACTCCGACGGCCACGGCGGCGATCAGGAACACCGCGGTCAGCACGGCCGCGCGGACCTCCATCCGGATGCTCAGCGACCCGACGCGAACCGGGCTCAGCCCGTGCGGCCAGCGCAGGGCTCGCACCTGGCCGGGGGTCTGGACGCCGCTCACAGCCCACGCGCTCCCTTGCGCCGGGTCAGCGCGATGAGCACCGGGGCACCCAGGAATGCGGTGACGACGCCGACCGGCAGCTCGGAGGACACCACGACCCGGCCGAGAATGTCCGCGGTGAGCATCAAGATGGGCGCGGCCAGCAGGGCCATCGGCATGATCCACCGCTGGTCCGGCCCGACGATGCTGCGCAGCGCGTGCGGCACCATCAGCCCGACGAACGCGATCGGACCGGCGGCCGCGGTGGCCGCGCCACACAGCAGGGTGACGGCCACGACGCCGGCGGTCTTGGTGACCGCCGGCCGCGAGCCCAGCGCGACGGCCAGGTCGTCGCCGAGCGAGAGGGCGTTGAGCGCCCTGGGCATCAGCAGCGCGATCACAGCGCCGACGACGATGAACGGCAGCACCGCCCACAGCGTGTCGAACTGCCGGCCCTGCAGCGAGCCGGCGCTCCAGAACCGCACCCGGTCGAAGACCTGCGGCAGGGTGAGGGTGACCGCGAAGCTGATGCCGGTCAGCACCGCGTTCAGCGCGACGCCGGTCAGCACCAGTTTCGTCGGGGTGCCACCGGCGAGCCCGGTGTTGCCAACGCCGTAGACGATCAGCGCCGCCAGCAGGGCGCCGAACAGGGCGAACCCGACGAGGGTGGTGTTCACCGCGGACCCGAGGAAGGCAGCCACGAACACCACAGCGGCGTAGGCGCCGGCGTTCACGCCGAGGATGCCCGGGTCCGCCAGCGGGTTGCGGGTGAGCGGCTGGATGATCGCCCCGGCCAGGCCGAGCGCGATCCCGACGACGACCGCCAGCAGCGTGCGGGGGATCCGGAACTGCCGCACGATCAGGTCCGTCGAGCTACCCGAGTCGTGCCACAGGGCCGCCCACACTGCCGATGGCGCGATGTCGCCCGATCCGATGAAGACGCTGGCGACGACCAGGACGATCAGCAGCGCGACACCGGCGATCACGGCCGTGGCCTTGCGGCCGGCGCCGGTCCGGACGGCGCCCCGTTGGGCCTCGAGCGTCACTCGTCACCCGAATCGGAGTGGCCGTCCCACGCGGTTCGGGGATCCATTAGGTAAGGCTAACAAAGCCCAAGCGGCCCAGCGCGCCACGGCGGCGCGCACCCCTGCCCCGGCCGACCGGAGACGGCCGTGGTGACGTCAATGGGGTCGCCGACAGCCGGTCGATCGCTTATACTGTACCGGCCGGTCGGTACAGAGACCTGCTGGTTGCCGGCCGCCAGTCGCAAGGTATGGGGTAGTTCACGTGTTCGGCTCGTACGTCCAGGTGCTGCGGCGGCCCGGCGCCGCTCGATTCTCCGCGGCCGGGTTCCTGGCCCGGATGCAGATGTCGATGGTCGGGCTGGGCGCCGTCATGCTGCTGTCCGCCGAACGCGGGTCCTTCGCCATCGCGGGCGCGGTGTCGGCGATCTTCGCGCTGTCGAACGCGCTGATCGGCCCGCAGGTCAGCCGGCTGATCGACTCGTTCGGTCAGTCCAGGGTGGTGCCGATCCAGCTGTCCGTGCACGTCCCGACGGTCTTCGCGATGATCGCGATCGCCCTGTTCACCCCGTTGACCTGGCCGATCTACCTGCTGGCGCTGGTCGCCGGCGCCTCCCAGCCGATCATGGGCCCGCTGGTACGGGCCCGCTGGTCCGCCCAGCTGCACGGCAGCCCCCTGCTGCGCACCGCGTTCGCCTGGGAGTCGCTGATCGATGAGGCCGTCTTCATCCTCGGCCCGCCGCTGGCCACCATCGTCGCGTTGCAGATCAACTCCAGCGCCGCGCTGATCCTGGCCACGGTGATGCTGCTGATCGGCACGGTGCTGTTGCTGACCCAGCGGTCCACCGAACCCAAGCCGGCCGGACGGCATGCCGCGGCCAGGGGCAGGCCGGCGATCCTGCTGCCCGGCGTGCCCGGGGTGGCCGCGGTCTTCGTCATGATGGGCGGCCTGTTCGGCTCGTTCGAGGTCACTACGGTCGCGTTCACCAGGGCCGCCGGCGTGCCGGAGGCGGCGGGTGTGGTGCTCGCGCTGTACGCGGGCGGGTCGCTGCTGGCCGGGCTGGTCTTCGGCGCGCTGGCCGTGCGGGCCTCGTTGCTGCGCCAGTTCACCGTCGCGGTGGCGGTGCTGGCGCTGGTGACCGCGCCGCTGCCGTTCCTGCCGCAGGTCTGGCAGGTGGCCGCCGGGTTGTTCGTGGCCGGCCTGGCCTGCTCGCCGGTGCTGATCTCGGGCATGGCATTCGTCGAGCGGGTCGTGCCCGGCGCCCGGCTCACCGAGTCGATGGCCTGGGTGACCTCCGGGGTGGCGGTGGGCATCGCGGTGGCCTCGCCGCTGGCCGGACTGATCATCGACGAGGTGGGCGCCCGCACCGCCTACTGGGTGACCTCCGGGTCGGCCCTGGGTGCGCTGCTGGTCGGGTTGGCCTTCCTGCCGTCGCTGCGCCGCGCGCAGGCGGGCGCGGCGGGGCCGGTCGAGCGTGTCCTGGCGGCCGGTGATCTGTCCGGCGGGCCGGCCCCGGACCACGTCGCACCACGCCGGTGAACGTCGCACCACGCATACGCCGTGCGACGTTCACCGGCAACGCGCAACGTCCGCCCGGCCGGTGCGACGTTCACCCGGGGTGCGCGACGTGGCGGGCACGCCTCACAGGTCGGTGCCCCGCGCGGCGACCGCGGAGGACCGGTTCACCGCGGACACCACGGCCTTGAGGGACGCGGTGGTGATCGACGAGTCGATGCCCACCCCCCACACGACCTGCCCGTCGATGGCGCACTCCAGGTAGGCCGCGGCCCGCGCGTCACCGCCGGCCGACAGCGCGTGCTCGACGTAGTCCAGCACCCGCACGTCGTGCCCGATCGAGTTCAGCGCGGCGCAGAAGGCGGCCACCGGCCCGTTGCCGGTTCCGCCTGTGGTGACCTCCTCGCCGCCCGAGACGACGGTCGCGGAGATCCGGTCGTAGACCCGGTCACCCTCGGCGTCCTCGGGTGTCTCGAACCGGGTCCGCACCAGCCGCACCGGTGACGTCCGCTCCAGGTACTCCTCGGCGAAGTACGCCCACATCGTCTTGGCGTCGACCTCGCCGCCCTCGGCGTCGGTGTGCTCCTGGACCACCCGGGAGAACTCGATCTGCAGGCGGCGCGGCAGGTCCAGGCCGTGCTCGGTCTTCATGATGTACGCGACGCCGCCCTTGCCGGACTGCGAGTTGACCCGGATGACCGCCTCGTAGGTGCGGCCGACGTCCTTCGGGTCGATCGGCAGATACGGCACCTGCCAAGTGAAATCGTCCACGGCCACCCCGGCGGCCTCGGCGTCCCGCTTGAGGTGGTCGAAGCCCTTCTTGATCGCGTCCTGGTGCGAGCCGGAGAACGCGGTGTAGACCAGGTCGCCGCCGTACGGGTGCCGCTCGGGCACTCCCAGTTGGTTGCAGTACTCGACGGTGCGGCGGATGTCGTCGATGTCGGAGAAGTCGATCTGCGGGTCGATGCCCTGGCTGAACAGGTTCAGGCCCAGGGTGACCAGGCAGACGTTGCCGGTGCGCTCGCCGTTGCCGAACAGGCACCCCTCGATGCGGTCGGCGCCGGCCATGTACCCCAGCTCGGCCGCCGCCACCGCGGTGCCCCGGTCGTTGTGCGGATGCAGAGAAAGGACCACCGCACTGCGCCTTTCCAAGTGCCGGTGCATCCACTCGATGGAGTCGGCATACACGTTGGGGGTGGCCATCTCCACCGTCGCCGGCAGGTTCACCACCATCGGGTTCTGCTCGGTGGGCTGCCAGACGGCGGACACCGCGTTGCACACCTCGACCGCGTACTCCAGCTCGGTGCCGGTGTAGGACTCGGGCGAGTACTCGAACCGCCAGTCGGTGTCCGGGTACTTCTCCGCCCAGCGCGCGACCTCCTCCGCGCCGTCGGTCGCGATCCGCCGGATCCCGGCTCGGTCCAGCCCGAACACCACCCGCCGCTGCAGCGTGGAGGTGGAGTTGTACAGGTGCACCAGGGCGGTCGGCGCGCCCTCGACGGCCTCGAAGGTGCGGGCGATGAGCTCCGGCCGGGCCTGGGTCAGCACCTGGATGCGCACGTCGGACGGGATGGCGTCGTGCTCGATGATCTCCCGGACGAAGTCGAAGTCGGTCTGGCTGGCGGCCGGGAAGCCGACCTCGATCTCCTTGAAGCCCATCGCCACCAGCAGGTTGAACATGCGGCGCTTGCGGGCCGGGGTCATCGGGTCGATCAGCGCCTGGTTGCCGTCGCGCAGGTCGACGGCGCACCACTGCGGCGCCTTGGTGATGACCTTGGCCGGCCAGCTGCGGTCGGGCAGGTCGATCGGGGTGAACGGGGTGTACCGGTGGATCGGCATGGCGCTCGGCCGTTGCCGGTTGTAGGCGGCCTGATCGGCCGGGATGTCGCCGGCGGGGGTGCGCAGGCGGGAGGCGGCGGGGGTACCCATTTTGCTCGGTGTCCTTAGCGGGAGGCCCGTGTCGGCGCTCGTGATCAATCCGGCCCGGGCGGGGGAATGACCGGCAGCACAACACACCGCGACGGAGGAGCCAGTCGGGAATCAGGCTCCGTCGCGGCGGCGAAGGAGCAGGCCGGACGTCACGCGGACGCCAGGAGCTGCGGTGCGCACCACGTTGGGCAGCGTACCTCGGTCCCGGCGGTGGGCGCATCCGGGCGGCTTGCGCCGTGCTGAGCCGTCGGGGCCTTGCCCTGACGTCGAGAAGGAAAGTGCCCGCGCAGCGACACACTTTCCTGCTGGGCCTTGCCGAGGCTCAGCCCCAGTGCGTGGGCCGGCGCAGATCCGCGGGTAGCCGGGTCCGCCGGTTCCCACGCGCCGACTCCAGCTGCCCCTGCCGCAGCCACAGCGCGCCGGTCAGGTCCGCCCCCGCCAGGTTCGCGCCGCGCAGGTCGGCACCGGTGAGGTCGGCCAGCCGCAGGTCGGCCCCGGCCAGGTCGGCCCCGACCAGCACGGCACCGCGCAGGTCCGCCCCGCGCAGCGCCGATCCGTGCAGGTCCGCGCCCAGCAGCATGGCCCGCCGATGATCGGCCGCGGCCGGCACCCCGGCTCGGGCCAGCCGGCTGACCCGCTCCAACAGCTCGCCCACCGGCGCCATCAGCACCGCCACGTCGACGCCGGCCAGGTCGTCCGGCGGCAGGTCACCGAGCGCGTCGATCCGCTCGATGTGCGCGGCCACCTCGTCCCGCAGCGGTTCGGCGGCCGGCAGCCGCCGGGCCCGGTCCAGGTGCCACAGGACCTCGTGCAGGTCGAGCATGATCATGAAGGCCCGGTAGATGTCCGGGGCGAGAGCCGGCTCGTCCCGCCAGGTCCGGCCGCCGAAGGTGGATTGGGTGATCCGCTGCCCGGCGCCGAAGCAGTCGAAGGCCACGCAGCCGGAAAACCCCTCCTGCCGCAGCCGGTCATGAATGCCGCAGCCGAAGTCCGGCTCCAGGTTCGGGCAGGGTCGGCCGGCCGACCGGTCCATGGCGAAATCCGCCGACTTCCGGAAACTCGTTGCCACGCAACAGAGTCCGGAGCACCGCGGACAGTCCGGTGCCAGCAGCGGGAGTGGCCGCACGGGTCAGCGCCGGTACCCGACGACGCGGCGCGACCGGGCGGCGGCCAGCGCGCCCCAGACCATCGACCCGGCCCAGGCCAGCGGCCAGAGCAGCAACCAGGCAAGGCCGAAGACCAGGAAGCCGCCGACGAACAGGATCGCGAGCATGATCAACGCCCCGGACACCGTCGAGTACAGCATGCCCAACGGGCCGAAGAAGAACGTCAGCGCGAGCGCGACACCGACCGATCGGTCGCGGACGAGCGTCACCGCCGGCGGCCCGGCCGGCGGCGCGGTGTGCTCAGTCCAGGCGGAACCGTCCCACCAGCGCTGCGCGGGCAGCCCGTCGGGATCCGGATGCCAGCCGGCCGGGATGTCGGTGGGGTCCGGGAGCGCGGAGATCCCGGCGGCCGGGCACGGCTCGTCGACGGTGGCCAGCCTGGAGTCGCTCGCGGTCGACCAGGCGCGCGGCGGCTCGCCCGTCAGATCGACCAGGTCGGTTGCCGACCGGGCGACCCTGGTATGCGTCGTCCACTGCGTGCCGTTCCACCAGCGGTCGACCGCGGGGTCGTCGCCGTCCGGATACCACCCGGCGTGGCAACGAATGCTGGCGTCGGGCGGCATTTCGGCTCCCCTCGGCGGGTCGGCGCAACTGCCTCGACAGTACCGACTTCGACGGCACCGACACGGGGCACCATGGGGACGTGCAGCCGGACGATCCGCCGACCCAGCCGCTGGTGGCCGTGACGGGGATCCCGCCCGCGACGACGCCGGCCCGCAAGCCGCGGCTCGCGGCGACGCCGTGGACGTTCGTCGACGTGCTGGCCGGGCTGGGCGTCGTGCTGCTGTTGGCCACCGCGCTGTCCGCCGTGGTCCGGCTATCCGGCGTCGACCTCGGCGCGGCCAACCTGCTGGTGTCGGCGCTGCCGGTGTGGATCGGCCTGCTCGGCACCGCGATCTGGGCGTGCCGCCGGCACGGCAGCGGAAATCCCTTGCCGGACCTGGCGATCCGCATCCGGCCGGTCGACCTGGCGATCGGGCTCGGCGCCGGGCTGGGCCTGCGATTCGCCATCGGCGTCTGGACCGTCATCTGCATGCAGATCACCGGCCGACAACCCGAGGGCAACCTGCAGGACGTGCTGGGCGACGGCGGACTGGGCACCGGCGTCTGGCTGGTCGTCAACATGCTGGCCATCGGGTTGATCGGCCCGGTGATCGAAGAGATCTTCTTCCGCGGCGTGGGATTGCGCGGGGCGCTGGCGAGCCTGTTCCGCTACGGCGCGATCCGGCCCGGACTGGCCGATCCGCGCCGCCGGGTGCGGCTGGCCATCGGCGTCACCGCCCTGGTGTTCGCCCTGCTGCACGCCTCCGAGATCAACGACGCCACCTCCGCGCTGGCGCTGCTGCCGGGCCTGTTCCTGGCCGGGTGTGTGCTGGGCTGGCTGACCGTGCGCACCGGGCGGCTGGGTCCGGCGATGATCACCCACGTGGTGTTCAACGGCGTGGCGGTCGTCGCACTGCTGGCCATGTCCTGAGGGCCGGAGGTCCAAGGGGCAGCCGGTAAAATCCCTACCGGCCCGGGATCCGGGTGCGTTTCGCGACAGACGGTAGATGACAGCGCAGCTGAGGTTGGGAGTGGTGGTGGGCCTCGTCGTCCAGAAATACGGCGGTTCGTCGGTCGGGACGGCGGAGCGGATCAAGCGGGTGGCCGAGCGGATCGTGGCGACCCGCAAGGACGGTAACGATGTGGTCGTCGTCGTATCAGCGATGGGGGACGCCACCGACGAGCTGATGGACCTGGCCCAGCAGGTGTCGCCGTCGCCACCCGCCCGCGAGCTCGACATGCTGCTCACCTCCGGGGAACGCATCTCCAACGCGCTGGTCGCGATGGCGATCTCCACGCTCGGTGCCCAGGCGCGTTCGTTCACCGGATCGCAGGCCGGCGTGATCACCGACTCCACCCACGGCAAGGCCAGGATCATCGACGTCACCCCCGGCCGGATCCGCTCCGCGCTGGACGAGGGCAGCATCGCCCTGGTGGCCGGGTTCCAGGGCGTCAGCCAGGACACCAAGGACATCACCACGTTGGGCCGGGGCGGCTCGGACACCACCGCGGTCGCGCTGGCCGCGGCGCTGGACGCGGACGTGTGCGAGATCTACACCGACGTCGACGGCGTGTTCACCGCCGACCCCCGGATCGTGCCGAACGCTGCCAAGCTGGACACCATCAGCTACGAGGAAATGCTGGAGATGGCCGCGTCCGGGGCCAAGGTGCTGATGCTGCGGTGCGTGGAGTACGCGCGCCGCTACGGCGTGCCGGTGCACGTGCGCTCCTCGTATTCCGACCTCGACGGCACGTTCGTGCAAGGCAGCATGGAGGACCTACCCGTGGAAAGTGCCCTGATCACCGGCGTCGCGCACGATCGCGGCGAGGCCAAGGTGTCGATCATCGGCGTGGCCGACCATCCGGGCGTGGCCGCTCGGATCTTCCGCACCATCGCCGACGCCGAGATCGACATCGACATGGTCGTGCAGAACATCTCCAAGGCCGTCGACGGCAAGACCGACATCACCTTCACCCTGCCCAAGGGTGACGGCCCGAAGGCGGTCGCCGCGCTCGAGTCACGCCAGCCCGAGATCGAGTTCGAGACGATCGTCTACAACGACCACGTCGGCAAGGTGTCCCTGATCGGCGCCGGCATGCGGTCACACCCCGGGGTCACCGCGACGTTCTGCGAGGCGTTGGCCGGGGCCGGCGTGAACATCGACATCATCTCCACCTCCGAGATCCGCATTTCGGTGCTGGTCCGGGACGTGGAACTGGACACCGCGGTCCGGGCGCTGCACGACGCGTTCGAGCTCGGTGGCGACGAGCAGGCCGTGGTGTACGCGGGAACCGGGAGGTAGGCGGTCGTGAGTGGGCTCAGTGGCGGGCTGAACGTCGGGGTGGTCGGCGCGACCGGCCAGGTCGGCGGCGTGATGCGGCGCATCCTGGCGGAGCGGAATTTCCCCGTCGAGAACATCCGGTTCTTCGCCTCCGCCCGGTCGGCCGGTCGGACGTTGCCGTGGGGCGATCGCCAGGTCGTCGTCGAGGACACCGCCGAGGCGGATCCGGCGGGACTGGACATCGCCCTGTTCTCGGCGGGCGCGACCCTGTCCCGGGCGCAGGCGCCCCGGTTCGCCGCCGCCGGTGTCACGGTGATCGACAATTCCTCGGCCTGGCGCAAGGACCCCTCGATCCCGCTGGTGGTCTCGGAGGTGAACCCGCGGGCGGCGCTGGACGCGATCGCCGAGCAGGGTCCCGGCGTGATCATCGCCAATCCGAACTGCACCACCATGGCCGCGATGCCGGTGCTCAAGCCGCTGCACGACCTGGCCGGGCTGCGCCGGCTCGTCGTGTCCACCTACCAGGCGGTGTCCGGCAGCGGCCTGGACGGGGTCGCCGAACTGGAGGGCCAGGTCCGTTCGGTGGTGGAGGGACCGGTGTCGCCGGCCGCGCTGACCCACGACGGGTCGGCGGTGGAGTTCCCGGCGCCGAAGAAGTACGTGCGGCCGATCGCGTTCAACGTGATCGCGCTGGCCGGGTCGATCGTCGACGACGGCAGCCTGGAGACCGACGAGGAACAGAAGCTGCGCAACGAGTCCCGCAAGATCCTGGGCATCCCGGACCTGCTGGTCTCCGGGACCTGCGTGCGGGTGCCGGTGTTCAGCGGGCACTCGCTGTCCATCAACGCCGAGTTCGACCGGTCGATCTCCGTGACGCAGGCCACCGAGGCGCTCACCGGTGCGCCCGGGGTGGAGCTGACCGACGTGCCGAACCCGCTGCAGGCGGCGGGATCCGACCCGTCGTACGTGGGTCGGATCCGTCAGGACTCCTCGGTGCCGGACGGGCGGGGGCTGGTGCTGTTCGTGTCCAACGACAACCTGCGCAAGGGCGCGGCGTTGAACGCGGTGCAGATCGCGGAAGTGGTCGCCGCGGCGCGCTAGCTCACCGCAGCGTTTCGGTCAACCCCGGTCGGTCCTGCTGTGGACACCGATCGTGGCGTTCGCCGGAATGTGGACAACCGCGCCGGTCTGTCGGCGCGGTTGCCTACCGTTCGCCACATGGTGTTTCGTTTCCGCCGTGTCGGTGTGGGAATTCTGTGCCTGACGCTGCTCGTGGTACCGCTGGTGGCTGCCTGTACCGCCGTGCAGGCGGGTTCGGCCGAACCGGCCGGTCAGTCGGTCACCCCGCCCTCGTTGTCGTTGTCGTCGCCGTCGTTGTCGTCGCCGTCGTTGCGATCGTCACCGCCGTCGTCGGCCGCCGATTCCACGCCCGCCGATTCCGCGCCCGGCGGGTGGACTTTCGCCCACATCACGTTCGGCCAGGCCGGAATCCCGTCCCCGACGGGCCGCTCGACGGCCCAGCTGGCCGGCGGTCGGGTGTGCTTCCGGCCCGTCGACGCGGCCGGTGCTCCGCCGTGCGGCGACCTGGCCGCGGGCGATCTTCCGGCGTTCGCCGCGTTCTCGCCGGACGGCCGGCTGCTGCTGGTGGTGGCCGGGCCGGACGGCTCGCCCGCGCGCGCGATCTACGTCGTGGACAGCGACACCGGGACGGTCCGGGTGGTCGGACCCGACGCGGTGGCCGATCTGCGGGACGGGGAGCCGGCCCGATGGGGCCTGTCGAGCGTGGCCTGGTCGTCCGACGGGTCGTCGGTGGTGATCGTGCCGCATGCCGACGGGGACCTCGGCAGGGTGTTGTCGGCCGACCTGACCCAACGCTCCGTGACCCAGATCGCGTCGCTGCCGGCGGATCTGGCCAACGGCCGGCCCAGCCTGTGGACCACGCGGAACGGGATGGCGCTGGTGAACAACGGCGGCGCCGACAAGCAGACGCTGTGGTGGCTGGACTGGGGCAGCGGATCGGTCGAGTCCATCGGGCGGTTTCCGGACGACAGTGGCTCCCTGGTGTTGTCGGCCGTGGACGCGTCCGGCCGGGTGGCGTTGACCTGTCCGCGGAAGGCGGACGGCCAGTTGGGCGCCACGGTCGGTATCGTGGTCGACACCCGGCAGCCCGCCCGCGTCCTCGGCGACTCCAGATCCTGTGCGGGGGCAGCGTTCTCGGCGGATGGTCGCTATCTCGCGCTCACCGCACAGCTGCCGACCGGCTACTCGCTGATCGTCATGGAGGTCGACTCCGGTCGCCGGGTGCTCACGGTGCCGCTGCCGGTGCCGGAGCCGTCGGTGCCGCCCTACCTGACCTGGCTGGACGACGTGGTCGTCGCCGCTGACGTGTCCGGCCAGTGGTCGGCGCCGTCGCTGGTGATGCGGCTGGGTCCGTGACGCGCTCACCCGCAGGTCGCGAAACCCAGCGATCCGGCGCTGCCGCCGGGCCCGGCCTCCGAGGCGGTCACGTAGCCGCAACCGTCCGCCGTGCCGGTGATCCCCTCGGCCTGGGGCAGCGGCGGGAAGGGCAGCGACCGGTTCGGCCAGTCGGGGAACGTCGTCGGGTCCGCCGCGGGGTCGGGTGCGGTGTATTCGTGCACGTCGTCGTAGGTCAGCAGGAGCACGCGGCCGGGGGAGAAGGCCAGGTCGGTGGCCACGTTGCCGGTGAGGATGGTTCGCATCGGCAGCTGCGAGCCGCGTGGTCGGAACTCGCGGACGAAGGTCAACGTGCCGCCGCCGGGGTCGCCGCGGTAGAGGCGGTGCGGTGCGTCGTCGTGCGGCTTGGTCACGACGATCAGCGACCCGTCCGGCCCGACCATCATCGACTCGGCGTTGTGCGGCCCGTCCGGGTAGGTGTAGTGCCATTCGTCGGCGGCCACCGTGATCAAGGGGTCGAGATCCGCGGCGGACAGGTCGGGTTCGGCGGCCCGGTAGACGGTGACGTCCGGCCGCCGGTCCCGGTTGTCGCCGATGTCGCCGACGTACAGGCAGCCGGCGGTGCCGGCGCCGCGGTCCGGCGGCGGCATTGGACCGCACGGCCCGGCGGACAGCGCCTCGGCGTTCGACGCGGACATGCCGGCCAGCTGGACGCGAGTCACCAGCGCGCCCCGCTCGTCGACCAGGACCAGCCCGCCGGTGCCGGCGGCGTCGTCGACCAGGAAGTACGTGCCCGGTCGGCTGTTCGATGCGGCGATGCCGCTGGCCTCGTCCGAGACCCCCGGCGCCAGCTGGACCACCCGCAGGGACACCCCGGGCACCGTGCCTGTCGGGTCGGGGCTCGTCGGGTCGGGGCTCGTCGTGGTCGCCGCGGGTGAACCGGTCACCGCGGCGGTCGCCGACGCCGGGGTGTCCGACGCGGGTGAGCAGGCGGTGACGCCGAGCAGGAGGGCGACCATCAGCCCGGTGCCGCGCCGTCTCATCGGTGCCGAGCGTATCGAGCATCGCGTCGGGCCGGGGCGCAGTGACTTGCCGCACGCGCCGGACATGATCGCGGCCGACGAGGCAGGATCGACGGGTGAACATCAACGTCGTGGGCATCGGCGGGTCGGTGGACGAGCAGTCACAGTCGGATCGGGTGCTGCGAGCGGTGTTGTCCAGGGCCGCCGACCTCGGCGCCGACGTGCGGATGTTCACCGGCTTGGACCTGGACCTGCCGCCGTACCACACCGGGGCGGTGCTGCCCGATGCGGCGAACGGCTACATGGATGCCGTGCGCCGCGCCGATGCCGTCGTGATCAGCTCACCCGGGTACCACGGCACGGTGTCGGGCCTGGTCAAGAACGCCCTGGACTACCTGGAGGAGCTGCGCCACGACAGCCGGCCCTACCTGGACGGGCGGGCGGTCGGGCTGATCGCGGTGGCGCGGGGCTGGCAGGCGGCGGTGTCGACGCTGGGCACCCTGCGTCAGGTGGCGCACGCGCTGCGGGGCTGGCCGACGCCGCTGGGCCTGGCGATCAACAGCAGCGTCACCACGTTCCGCGCGGACGGCAGCACCGACGACGAGGCGGTGGCCGCGTCGGTGCTGACCCAGGCGGCGCAGCTGGTCGACTTCGCCCGTCGCTGGTCGCGCTCCGCCGATGCGGAGCCGGCGCACCCCGGCGGCCGCTGACCGTCCCGGGAGGGTGCGGGCCCGCACGGCCGGTGCCATCCTCGATCTCGGCGGGTGCACGTCGTGGTGGCCGCCGGGGAGGACGATCATGACCGCTGCACCGACGCCGGCCACCGAGGCGCTGCGCGCCGCCCGGGACCTGCTGCTGGAGTACCGCGACGACCACCGGGCGGCGGTCGAGCGGTTCAGCTGGCCCCGGCCGCGCACGTTCAACTGGGGCGTCGAGTGGTTCGACGTGGTCGCCGCGGACCACCCGGACCGGCCGGCGCTGGTGATCGTCGAGCAGGACGGGTCGGTCGGCTCGTGGACGTACCGGCAGCTGTCGCAGCGGTCGGACCAGGTGGCCGGCTGGCTGGCGGCCAACGGGGTCCGGCGCGGCGACCGGATCGTGCTCATGCTGGGCAACCAGGTCGAGTTGTGGGAGATCGTGCTGGCGGCGATCAAGCTAGGTGCGGTGATCATCCCGGCCAGCACGCTGCTCACGCCGGACGACCTGGCCGATCGGGTGTCCCGGGGCGGCGCACGGTTCGTCGTCGCCCGGGACGTGGACACCGATTCGTTCCTGCACGTGCCCGGCACGTTCGTGCGCGTCGCGGTCGGCCGCCCGGTACCGGGTTGGATCGAGTACGACGACGCCCGCGCGTTCCGGTTCCCACCGGGTCGAGGCTTCGAACCGGACGGGGTGTCGATGGCCGACGACCCACTGCTGCTGTACTTCACCTCCGGCACCACCGCGCTGCCGAAACTGGTCGAGCACAGCCAGATCTCGTACCCGATCGGGCACCTGACCACCATGTACTGGATCGGCCTGCGGCCGGGCGACGTGCACCTGAACATCTCCTCGCCGGGCTGGGCCAAGCACGCCTGGTCGTGCCTGTTCGCGCCGTGGCTCGCCGAGGCGACGGTGCTGATCTTCAACTACACCCGGTTCGACGCCGGCCGGTTGATGCAGGTGCTGGACGAGCAGCGGGTGAGCACCTTCTGCGCCCCGCCGACCGTCTGGCGGATGCTCATCCAGGCCGACCTGTCCCGGCTGCGGACCCCGCCCCGGGAGGTCGTCGGCGCCGGCGAGCCGCTCAACCCCGAGGTGATCGAGCAGGTCAGGCGGGCATGGGGGGTCACCGTCCGGGACGGCTTCGGACAGACCGAGATGACCCTCGCGGTCGGCAACTCGCCGGGGATGCCGGTCCGGCCGGGGTCGATGGGGCTGGGCATGCCGGGCTACCGGGTGGCGCTGATCGACCCGGCGACCGGGGAACCGGGCGACGAGGGGGAGATCTGCTTCGACCTGTCCGCGGGCACGGTCGGGCTGCTCACCGGTTACCGGGGCGAGCCCGAACGGACCGCCCGGGCCACCCGCGGCGGCTACTACCACACCGGTGACCTGGGCAGCCGAGACACCGACGGGTACATCACGTATGTCGGCCGGGACGACGACGTGTTCAAGGCATCGGACTACCGCATCTCGCCGTTCGCGGTGGAGTCGGTGCTGCTGGAGCATCCCGCGGTGGCCGAGGCCGCGGTGGTGCCGTCCCCCGACCCGATCCGGTTGGCCGTGCCCAAGGCCTACATCGTGCTGGCCGACGGCTATCACGACAACCGGGTGGCCGCGCGATTGATCTTCGAGCACTCCCGGGACCGGCTGGCGCCCTACCAGCGGATCCGGCGGATCGAGTTCGGCGCCTTGCCGAAGACGATCTCCGGCAAGATCCGCCGGGTGGAGTTGCGCGGCCGGGAGCGGGACCTGCACGGCGCGACGGCCGGCGCCGGCGCATCCGGCGGCGGCCGGGAGTATTCGGTGGAGGACTTTCCGGAACTGCGCTGACCTGCGCCGGGTCGGCGGCCCGGCCGCCGGTCAGACCACGAAGGCGGCCAGCCGCTGCAGGAAGTCCTTGCGGGGCTTGTCGTTTCCGGACCGGCCGAGCTGCTGGTCGAGCCACTGCTTCCACAGTCGCTGGTGGTCGACGTCCAGCGTCGGGTGGTATTCACGGAGTCGGGTGATCGCCTCCGCCTGCACGGCCGGATCGGCCTGCTTCCAGGTGAACAGCTTGGTGGTCTCCACCGCGCCCAGCAGCTCGGCGAACGACGGCCCGGCCTGCGCCAGGGTCGCCGGCCGTCGATGGAAGTCGTTGGTGAATCCCTCGACGTAGGCCAGCACCTCGGTGTCGGCCGCGCCGTCCCGGACGCCCTTGCCGATCAGCGCGACGTCCAGGGCGGACATCGGATTCTTCGTCCGGCCGGCCTGCTGCCGCAGCCAGTCGTCGAACCCGGGCCGGCCGCGGGCCGGCGTCGACTGCCAGGCCCGCACCGCGTCGAGCACCTTCTGCTTGTGCCGGGCGTGCACCATCTCGTGCCGGACCGTGCGCAGCGACAGCCCCTTGTCCGGGCTCAGCGCTCCAGGCGACAGGATGACGGCGATCGTCAGGTCCGGCGGCTTGGCCTTGTCCAGCTTGAACGGCACACCGAAGGCACCACCGCGATCCACCCAGCCGGTGTGCCCGGGCTCGCTGCCGCGGTCCAGGGTCATGTTCAGCCCGGGCCGAGCGGTCTTGCCGTCACTGACCGGAATCGTGCCGGGCACGAATCCGGTGCCCAGGCCGTCCATTCCGGCCGTCAGGGCGATGTCGCGGAACAGCGGCTGGTAGGCCTCGGTCGAGGGATTGCCGGCGGCCGCCCGGTAGGCCGTCGTCCACTGCGCCTCGCTCAGGGTACCCGCCGGCTGCAGGGCGCCGACCGGCGGATTCTCCCGGTGGCTGCGGGTGTCCCGCTGGACGGCGCGGCCGGCGAGATCCGCGTCGTGCCGTTGCGTGAGCAGCCTGGTCACCGCGCGGTTGCCGGCCTGCCGCTGCCACAGCAGGATGCGTTGGGCCGGCCCGGCCTCGACGGACGCGGATCGGGTCGGTGTGGCCGCGGCGCGGCGCGTCGCCGGCGTCCGCCCGGCCGCGAGCTGACCACGCATCACACCAGCATGACCCATCGCCGGCCGGCGACACCTGCCCGAAGGGGCGCGGTGCCGGGCAGCGGACCGGTCGACTCCCGACGGTCAGGGCTTCACGACCCGCCGGACGAAGGCGATCTCGCAGGCGAGCTGGCGCATCCGCTCGGCCATGACGCCCGATCCGTGTCCCGCGTCGTACCGGTACACCGCATACGACGCGCCCCGGTCCGCCAGCGCGTCCAGATAGTTCTCGATCTGCCGGATCGGGCACCGCGGGTCGTTCTCCCCGGCGAGCATCAGCACCGGCGCACGCACCCGATCCACGTAGGTGAGCGGTGACGAGTCGCGGTAGGCCGCCGGCACGTCCTGCGGTGAGCCCTTGAACAGCGCTCGGTCGTAGGCGCGGAGCGGTTCCATCTCGTCCTCGTAGGCAGCCGGGTAGTCGGCGACCGGGACGCCGGCCACGCCCGCCGCCCACCGCTCGGGCTGGGTGCCCAGCGCGAGCAGCGTCAGGTAGCCGCCCCACGAATAGCCGGCGATCACCGAGCGTCGCGGATCGACGACGCCGGCGCCGATGAGATGGTCGTGGACGGCGACGATGTCGGCCAGCTCGGTGTGACCGACCCGCTGCGTCAACGCGTCCCGCCAGGCCGAGCCGTATCCGGTCGAGCCGCGGTAGTTCACCTGCACCACCGCGAAACCGGCGTCGAGCCACGCGGCCCGGGTCGGATCGAACGAGTCCTCGTCCGCGGCGGCCGGCCCACCGTGCACCGAGAACACCGTCGGCACAGGCACTGTCGAGGCGGCATCGGGCAAAGCCAGGAAGGCGTGGATCCGGCCATCGGGACCGTCCACCCATACGTCCCGCAGCTCACGGCTGCCCGGCGCGGGCTCGCCGGGCGGCCGGAACAGCTCTCGGTCGGCGCCGTCCGGCCCGAGCGCCCGCAGCCGGCCGGGGCTGCCGCCGTCGGTCCAGCGGTACCAGATGTTGCCGTCCGGGCGGGCGGTCGCCGCGACCACCACTCCGCGGGCCGTCGGCACCGCGGACAACGAACCGGACGCGAGATCGTATCGGTGCATGGTGGTTCGCCCGGCACGCGTGTGCAGGACGAGCAGCGCCTGCCCGTCCGGGGTGAAGTCGGCGTCCAGGTCGCCCGGCAGGTCCAGCGCCAGTTCGGTGACGGTGCCGCCGGCCGGGTCCCACAACAGCAGCTCGTCGCGCCCGCGTCGCTCGTGACCGACCAGGATCCGCTGGTCGCCGGCGATCGGGCTGACCGCGAGCGGGTCGAGGCCCTTGCCCGGCGCGTCCGACAGCTCGCCGACCACCCGGCCGTCGTGCACCGAGATGGCGCGCAGCGCCGGGTATCGCGCGTCGCCGTGCTCGGTGTGCGCCAGCACCCACATGCTCTCGTCGGGGGTCAGCGCGCCGACCGACGCATCCTGTTCATGCCGGTAGACCACGGTGGCCGGGGCGCCGTCCACGGACAGGTGGATTCGGCACCCGTCGTCGTCGGCGAACCCGGCCAGCGCCACGTGGCGGCCCACCTCGAGGCCGACCGGGTAACCGGACGGCACCTGCGGCAGGGCCGCTGATGCATCGTGGGCCGGGCCGGACCCGAAGGGCTGGCGGCGCCAGGACCCGAACTCGTCACCCTCGTGGTCGTCGAACCACCACAGCGTGGATCCGTCGGCGGACAGGGTGGCCGTCGTGGTGCCGTCCGGCCGGTCGGTCGCCACCACATGGCGGTCCGAAGCGACGTCCCAGCACCAGATCTCGGTCCGGCCGGTCGCGTTGGAGGGGTACCAGGTGCGGTCGGCCCGGTCGCGGGACCGGTGCGGCAGGCCCACCCGGGTCGCGGTGAAGCGGCGACGCCACCGGCTCTCCGCCTCGGGATCGTCGAACAGCCGCTCCGGCACGGTGGCGGCCGGGTGACGGTCGGGCAGTGGGTCGTCTGGCATGACGTGCATCCTGCCGAGCCGCCCGCGCGTGCCGGGCACCACCCCGTCGAAGGAGCGGTGGAACCGGACCGTCCCGAGCAGTCACCCGGGGTCGTCGGCGGACCCGTCGAGAGACACCAGCTCGTCGGGCACCACGCCCGTCATGACGCCGCCCGGGCGCGGGCATGCCGGAGGCCGGCGACCCGGCCGTCGAAGGTGCGTGACTCCACCAGCGTCATGACCTGACGGTCGGCCAGCGGCGGGAAGAACGGGGTGCCGCCGCCGAGCACCACGGGGTGCACGAAGATCTGGTACTCGTCGATCAGGTCGGCGGCCGTGAGCGCGGCGACCGTCCGGGATCCGCCGAAGACGTACGTGTTGCCGTCGGCGGCGTCGGCCAGCTCGCGAAGCCCGGCCGGGTCCGGGATGACGGTGGAGTTCCAGTCCGCCGAGCGGAGCGTGCCAGAAACGACCACCTTGGGCATCGGCCGCCAGAGCTGCGCATATGCGACCTGGTTCGGGGTGCTGTCGGGCAGGGTGTCGGCGATCGGCCAGTATCCGGACATGATCTCGAACACCTTGCGGCCGTACACGAACAGTCCGGCCTCGCGGAGAGTGGTCACGAAGTGGGTGTGCAATTCGTCGCCGATCAGCGGCCAGTCGAACTCGCCGTTGGGACCGGAGGTGAAGCCGTCGAGCGACGACTGCATCCAGACGATGATCTTGTTCGTTGTCATGGTCCTCAACCTAGGCGGCGATGTGGACGTGGTCCGGTCTGCATGAGTTCGTCATCCGCGGCGAGGCTCCTGACCGGGGTCCTTCACCAGCCGGTCGCCGATGGTCAGCTCCTTCCACAGTGTCCGGTCGACTCGGATGGTGTCGGTCCGGCCGTCGTCTTTGCGGACGGTGACCCTTCGGTACAGGTTCGAGCCGTCCAGCAGCGCGCGCGACTTCTTCACCACGGTCGCGCTCCATGCCTCTTCTCGTGCCATGTCGCTCCCCTCGATCGGTTCCGCATCCCGAAGGTTATCACCGATAATTTTGGATGCGTCCGGCGTTATGGTCGACGCGTGCCTCATCCGCGCCGCGTCGACAGACAGTCCATCGTGTCGGCGGCGATCGAGGTCATGGACGAGCAGGGTCTTGACGGCGTCTCGCTCCGAGCGATCGCGGCACGCCTGGGCGTTCGCCAGCCCGGCCTCTACCATCACGTCGCGAGCAAGGCGGCGCTGCTCGACGCCATGGCCGAGGAGCTTCTCGATCGCTGGCACACCGACCGACTGCCCCGCGCAGACGAGCCTTGGGACGAGTTCGTGGCCAGGAACGCGCGGAGCCTGCGCCGGGCGATGCTGAGCGTCCGTGACGGGGCCAGGCTGATCGCGTCCACCGGTTCCCGGAGCCCCCACGTCGACCACGCGGTCGCCCAGGTGGCCCTGCTCGAGAAGGCAGGTTTCGACGGCGCGGAGGCGGTGCTGGCGCTGATCGCGGTCTCGCGCTACACCATCGGCTCCGCGATCGAACAACAGACGGCCCGGGACGGCGGCGACATCGTGATCGACACCGACCGGACCGATGCGTCGGCCAGCCATGTCATCGACATCACCAGGCGGGTGGTGGCGCTCGGCCAAGACTACGAGTTCGAGGCCGGCCTCACCGCGCTGCTGCGCGGGCTCGGTAGATCCTGAGCTAGCGCCGTTCCGGCTGCGGCGGCGCCGGCCGATCAGGGGTCAACTCATCGGCGGTCACGATCGAGGTGACCCGGCCGAGGGTGGCCCGCACGCCGTCATCGAGTTGATCCACCATCAACGCGACGCCGAGGAAGGTCGCACCGCAGAGCGCGACCAAATCGGCGGCGCCCCGAGCCTGACTGCCGCGCTCGGCCCAATCGTCGATCAGCAGAACGCGATCGGCCGACGTGAGGATCCGCTGCATCCGCAGAACCGGACGTCGCCCGCGGTAGTCGGTCTCGCATTGCACTGCGACTTTCGGGCCAGGCAGTGCTCTCGATCAGCCAGGTCCGGCTGTCCGTTCCACATTCGGTGAGACCGTCTGGCTCAGCCCGTCGTCAACGGCGGCTCCGATGCGGTGCGACTGCGTGGAAAGATTTTCCGAATCGTCACCAATGCCACGATCGCCAGGACGATGTCCGCCAGGATGAAGGCGACGATGCCGAGCGTGGGCGGCGTGCTCAGGCTGTTGGTGAACAACCCGAAGTCCCACAGCCCGTGCACGACCATCGACACGATCAGCAAGCCGGACACTCGTCGGATGACGTAGAAGAAGAACCCCGCGACCGCGGTGATCAGCACCTGCACCAGCGCGGAGACGCCCTCGCTGAAGATGTTGGTGGAGTGCGCAAGACCGAACAACACGCACGTCCACAACGCGACCTTGCCTTCGGTGAACCCGGCCTGCCGGAAGGCGGCCACCCCGATCCCGCGGAACATCAGCTCCTCGCTCACGCCGATGAACAGGCAGCCAACGAGCAGCAGGAGGGTGTAGGTCAGGCCCTTCGCCGCGAGGTTGCCGTAGCTGATCCCGGCGACGATCGCGACGAGCATGACCGCCGGGACCAGCCACGTCCACCTCGGCAGCCGCCGGTCGTCCATGAAGACGGGCCGCCACCAGCCGAGCACCGCGACCGCGACGAGTCCGATCAGCGAGCCGACGCCCACCGTCACCCACAGGCCGCCCAGGACCGACTCGGTCGTCGGGAAGGACGCGTACTCGTCGCCGCCCGGGGCGGTCAGTCGTGGGATCAGCTGAATGGCGGCGAGATACCCGATGATCAGGAGGACGTATCCCCAGATGGGCAGCTGACGGCCGGTTCGCGGCGGACTACTACTCGTCATCGACGGCTCCTCAATTTCAGCCATGGTGTTGGCGGCACGGGCGGGAGCCTATGGCCGCTCCGGTCAGGGGACGGCGCCTTCCCTTGGCGGTTGTCCTGATTCACCTAGGTGATTCCGACCTGGCGACCAGCCTGTCGCCTGATGGCGTCGGGGACGCCGCGGGATACGGCAAGACGACGGTGTTCGCCGGTGGCTGCAGCAGAGTTTGTCGAGCCCCTGGCTGGGCGTGAGCGATTCACCCAGGTGATGTCCACCAGAATGGAGGCGATGTATCCGGCAACCAAGTTCCGACCGCCATCGGTCGGGTCGCGCGCGATCCTGCGGCACGACCTGATCGGGATGCTGGATACCCGGCCGCACACCGTCGTTGTGGTCCGAGCGCCGGCAGGCTACGGCAAGACGACGGTGGTCGCGCAGTGGATTCGGTCCGGCGTCCGGGCGACCGGGCCAACGATCTGGGTCAGCCTCGATGAGGATGATGACGACGTGGCGGGGCTCTGGGGAGCCGTCATCGCTGGGGCGAGTCTCGCAGGGGTGGCCGGCCTGCAGCCGAACGGCGCCGATGCCAACGCCGTGCGCTCATCGATGATGGTGCCGCTGCTCAACGCGTTCGCGGACGCGTCGACACACGGCATCCTGGTTCTGGATGATCTACATCGCATCACCTCCGACGGGACGATGGCGAGCCTTGACTGGTTCATGGCCCACGGTCCGGAGAACCTGACGATCGTGCTCATCAGCCGCATGCCGCCGGAATTGCCGGCGCTTGACCGCCTTCGCGCGCACGGCACCGTCTTCGAACTGTCGACTGAACAGCTTCGCCTGGACCGCTCGGGTATCGATGAGCTGCTCCGCTCGCTGCACGATTTGGATCTGACGGCTGCTGAGCTGGAGCGAGTGGAAGACCTGACAGCCGGATGGCCGGCAGCCGTATCACTGGTCGGCTCGGCCGTGGAGCGCGGCGTTTCGCTCGACCGCATTGCGTCTCCGCGCTCAAGGGGTGTCGGCAGCATCAACGCCCTTGTGCGAGAGGGCCTCGCCGCAAGCACCGGAATGGACTACGAGCTCCTGCGGCGCATGTCGGTTCTCGAGCGATTCGACGCCGATCTTCTGAGCGCGGTGATCGGCGACGACCGGGCGTGGGCGGTCGCCATGGAGGTCGCCGAGCGCACCGGTCTCATCGTGGCGCTGGACGACGAGGGTCGATGGTGGCGGATGCACCACCTTGTCCGCGAACGGTTACAGGCCGACCTCGGCCGGGACGAACCCCAACTGCGTCGGGAGCTCCACGGGCGCTCTGCGCGCGAGATGGAACGTCGGCACGACATCTCGGCGACGGTCAATCATCTGTTCGGCGCCGAAGACTACGACGCGATCGCCGACATCCTGTCGAACGTGCGCACGACTTTCAGTGTGCCGCGTCAGGCGCTCGGCCTCAGCTGGCTCGATCGGATCCCGGAATCCGTGCTCGCCCGCAATCCGCGACTCGCGTTCTACGAGGCCTGGGCACTGACCACCGCCGGGGATGCCGCACAGCGCGACAAGGCCCTCGCCCGGGGCCGGTCTGCGGCGCCCACCCAGCCGATCGACCTCTTCCACAACTGGGATGACGTCGAGGATTTCATCCTCGGGTCGTCGTGCTATGACGACGTCGGCCGTGCGCTGCGGGCAGGCGAGCGGTTTCTCGCGCGGTACGGGCTGGATCATCCGCTGGGCCAGACCGCGGGGCTGCGGTATGCGACCATGCTCTACCTCGATGGCCGGTGTGAAGATGCGCTGAAGGTGCTCGGTGATCTTGATCGAGGCATCCCCCTGACGCGCCCGCTTCACCTGTTCGTGCCGGCGTACCAGGCGTTGTGCCATTTGGAACTCGGCGCTACGGAATCGGCCGCCGTCGCGGTCGAGCGCTGCCGGGATGCCCGCATCAATTTCGGGATCGGCGCTGACCCGATCTACCTGCCCTCGGAGCTCGCCTCGGCGAGGCTGCAGACCGAGCACGGCCAGCCCGAACTCGGACTCGCCACCGCTGTCAGATCGCTGGAGATCGCCCGCACGGTCGTCGACGTCGTGCTCATCGTGCCGCACCTACTCATTGAGGTGGCCAGGGCGAACTCCGCCTTGCAGCAGGTGGCGCAGGCCTCCGTAGCCCTTACCCAGGCCGAAGAGATCAGCAGTGGTGCCGTCGATGCCGGCGACTTGCCGAAGCGGATCGCGACATTGCGCAGTCGCCTGCTCATCGAGCGAGCGATCGTCGATCCCCGCCCGCGACTCAGCGATCGCGAGCTCGAGGTGCTGTCACTTCTGCCGACCGATATGACGGCCCCCGAGATCGCCGCTGAGCTGTTCGTCTCGGTCAACACGGCCCGCAGCCACGTCAAGTCGATCTACCGCAAGCTCCACGTGTCCAGTCGCGAGGAGGCCGTGGTGGCGGCAAGACGCGCGAAGCTCATCTGGGCGGGATAGCAGCCGGACTCGATACCGACAGCCCACGGCCCTTGCGATTCGGGTCAGGCTCCGGCGGAGAAGCGTATGGAGCCGTCCGCCAGCTCGACGCCTGGCCACACCCGAGCGCCGGCGCGCAGTTCACAGCCGGCGCCGACGACGGCGCGGTCGCCGACGACGGCGTCGACCAGTACCGCGCCGGGCATGATCCGCGCCCCGCGGCCGATCACGCTCGAGGTGACGTTCGCTGCCGCACCGATCTGCGCATCGTCCATCACGACGCTCCCGCGGACCACCGCGCCTGCGTCGATCCGTGCTCCCGCGCCGACCGTCGAACCATGACTGACGACGGCTGCCGGATCCACCTCGGCCCCGGTCAGGATCAATCGCTCGATGTCGTGAACCTGGGCCTTCGGCAGCGCGGCCGTAGGGGCGTTACCGGAAACCAGGTCGGCCGACCCCGTCACGAACGCCGCCGGTGTGCCCAGGTCCAGCCAGTAGGAGGTGTCGACATGACCGACCAGCCGCGACCCCGCAGCCAAGAGCGACGGGAACGTGTCGCGCTCCACCGACACCGGGACGCCGGCCGGTATCCCTGCGATCACCTCACGACGGAACACGTAGCACCCGGCATTGATCTGGTCGGTAGGTGGGTTCTCGGATTTTTCCAAGAATCCGAGAACGCGCCCGTCCGCGCTGGTGGGGACGCAGCCGAACGGCCGTGGGTCGTCCACCTGCACGAGGTGCAGTGTCACGTCGGCCAGCGCATCGTGATGGGTGCGAAGCACTGCATGCAAGTCGACGCCGGACAGAACGTCTCCGTTGAAAATCATCGCGTTGTCGCATCGAAGCCTGTCGTACACATTCCGGATGCCACCACCCGTACCGAGCGGCTCGTCCTCCACGACGTACTCGATGTCGAGTCCGAAACCGGAACCGTCGCCGAAGTACTCCTCGAAGGTCTCCGCTCGATATGACGTGCCGAGCACGACGTGCCGAATTCCGGCCGACCGGATCCGCGACAGCAGGTGCTCCAAGAAGGGCACACCGGCCGTCGGTAGCATCGGCTTGGCAGTCGACATCGTCAGCGGACGAAGGCGTGTTCCCTTACCTCCGACGAGAACGACTGCATCGACGTCCACGGGTGAGGTTGACGACATACCGGATTTCCTCTCGGATCGACTGATGGTGTCAGCCCGGACAAGTCGGGACGTCGGTCGCCGCCGGGCGACGCACCGGTCATGCGCGGATGATGTCCAGGATCTCGTCTCTGATGGACTTCATGTCAGCGTCCGTCGCTGCTTCGACATTCAGTCGAAGCAGCGGTTCGGTGTTGCTCGCACGAACATTGAACCAGGCCGTGTCGCTTATCGACACGGTCAGCCCGTCCAACGTATCGACCTGTGCGCCGTTGGCCTGTGCCCATGCACGAATTCTCGCGAGCGCGGCCGATGGATCGTGCACGGTCGAGTTGATCTCCCCGGAGGCCGCATACCGCTGGTAGACGTTGGCGAGTTCCGACATCGGCGTGTTCACACCGCCGAGCTCCGCGAGCACGTGCAGTGCGGCGAGCATGCCGCTGTCCGCTCCGAAGAATTCGTCGAAGTAGTAGTGGGCCGAGTGCTCGCCACCGAAGATCGCTCCGGTCCTGGCCATTTCGGCCTTGATGAACGAGTGACCGACCCGCGTACGAAGTGGCTGACCCCCCGCTTCGAGAACGATCTGTGGCACGGCGCGAGAGGAGATGAGGTTGTAGAGCACCGTGGATCCGGGTCGGCGGCCCAGTTCTCGGGTCGCCACCAGCGCGGTGATCGCGCTCGGCGGGACAGGCTCGCCCTGCTCGTCGATCACGAAGCAGCGGTCCGCGTCGCCGTCGAACGCCAGCCCGATGTCTGCGCCGACCTCGCGTACCCGGGCTTGCAGGTCGATCAGATTGGCCGGGTCCAGCGGATTCGCCTCATGGTTGGGAAAGTTGCCGTCGAGCTCGAAGTACAGTGGCACGACGGTGAACGGAAGACGATCGAAGATCGTGGGTACCGTGTACCCGGCCATTCCGTTGCCGGCGTCGACGACGACGGTCAGGTGCCGAGCCCGAGACAGGTCCACCAACCCCAGAAGGAAATCGGCGTAGGCGTCAGTCATCGGCCGTTCACTCTGCAGACCGATCGGTTCCCGCGGAAACCCACGAGCCCCGTCGAGCGCGGCCATCGCCTCATCGCGGATGGCGGCCAGACCGGTCTCGAGGCTGATCGGTCTGGCACCGGCCAGGCACAACTTGATCCCGTTGTAGGCGGCGGGATTGTGCGATGCGGTGAACATCGCACCCGGCTTGTCCAGCACACCGGCGGCGAAGTACAGCATGTCGGTCGAAGCCAACCCGATGAAGTCGACGTCCAAGCCCGCCATCCTGGCACCCAGACTGAAGGCATTCGCGAGCATCGGCGACGAGTCACGCATGTCATGCCCGACGACGATCGATCGAGCATGGTGGGCAGGACCGGCAACCTGCCGGGCGAACGCGAAGCCGAGGGACTCGGACCCGGCGGCGGTCAACTCGGTACCGACCAGTCCGCGAACGTCGTACGCCTTGACGATCGACGCAAGTAGCGCGCCGGGCGACATCGGTCCGCTTTCCGCACGTGTCTTCTCTGCGGCTGTCATTCAGGTTCGATCCCCTCGGGGCAAGTGGGTTTCGGCACGATGGACCAGGCGTCCCCGTCGCATCGCGACGAAATGGAAAGAGGTCCAACGGGAGCCAGATTTTGTGAACACACGTCGAGGCGTGGGCAAAAGCAGCCTGTGCATCATCGCCCAAGTGGTCAGCCCGACGGCCGACGTCCACCATGCTAGCCCACGCCGCACATGCGAGTCGATGGCTCACATGTGAAGTGGATTACCGGTCGGGGAAGCACGAGAGTGCGCCGGGCTTCAGATCTGTTGCCACCAGATGTCGACGGTGTGCACGGCGAACTCGGCTGTGTCGTGGTCGGTGCCGAACGAGACCCGGTCGATGTTTTTCGCCAGGCGTAGACCCGCAGCGGGTTGGCCCCGCCCGGGGGTGGGTTCGACGACGTCCTAGACCTCGAGGTGGTCGGTTGTTCGGCCGGCGCTACCGCGGTGCTGGTGGCCCGGTAGCGCCGCCGTCCACCGGCAGGATCGGTCAACGCGGTCCGTCGGGTGCCAAGTTCCCGGACGCACCCTATATTGGGCGGGTGTCGAACGAGGACGATCTGTGCACCTGCGGGCATCCCCGCGCGGCACACCAACACTACCGACGCGGGAGCGACTGCGCCTTGTGCGCGCCTGGCGGCTGTGATCGGTTCACGCGTTCACGGACATCGGCCCCGGCCGACCCGGCCGGGCGGCCGGCGACATCCTTGATCCGGTGAGCCACGCACGCCGAACACCAGCGGCAGCCCACTGCGCGGCGGACCGGCTTTGACGTAGGTCGGCAGCCCATGCCGGGCCGTGATCTCGGCTACGGCACGGCAGCCGGATCCGCCGTCCGGCGCCGCGCTCCGATCAGCCCGGCTTCGGCGACCGACCATTCCGGTCATTCCGATCCGCCAGCAAGTAATCGATTCGCGTGAGCCGGGACATCAATTGATACCGGAAATGACGGTCCCGCGCAGCGAATGAATCAATAATTTCGGCAAGGTCAATCAATGCGACCGCTTCCCTGGAGTGGCGTTGGGCGATCGTGAGCGCCTGCGCCGAGACGCTGTCGGCCGTTGTGGCGAAATAGCCGGCCAGCCAGCGAAAGAGGTCGACGATACTGGCGCGGGTGTCCTCCGGTTGTGAGCTCTCGGGCCGATCGGGAGGAACCAGGAGCGCGACTCTGCCGCCCAGGGTCGATCGATCAGGCCGGTCCACGGTGGTCCTCCCCAGTGCAAGCCTGGCAGGCGCCATCGTCTTGCAATATGAAATCTGATGCCCGCCGGCTGGTCGTGCCGAAAGTTGGGCCATGTGTCGAATACGCGAAGATATGATACCAGCACGATCTTGGATCGCGCATGCGAGAGTGTTCGAGGCTGGCGGGCGATGCGTTGCTGCAAGTCGAAAGTGCCTGTCCCGTAACGAGACGGTACAGCGTGCTGAAACGTTCGGGACATCCGCACGGGAAGGCACCCTCCCGATGAAGAGTATTCGCGATGTGGGATCGGCGCGCGCCGGACGATCGGGAGGGAAACCATGTCCGGACCACGCCGAAGATGACACCCACAAATAGCCTGCCCGGCAAAGACTCTCACGATCTGCAAGTGAGTCAACACTCTCGGTGAACAGCTGGCCGGCCACGACCACCCGTCATCACTTGACGACACTTACCACGCGTATGTCCAAAATGCCCTGATAGCCGAAGGTTTGGAGCTCATGTGACCAAGCCCGCCGACCAGTCGCGACCAATGGGTGTCGGCCCCGATCGTGTGCCGCTGCAGGCCGGTCCCACTGCCGGGGGGTAGGACGCGGACCGGCGGCTCCAGGCGCAACCACACGAGTGGGTGAATGTTCACGCGGTTGGCGGAGTCGGGCTCAACGTCATACGAATGGTGCTCACAAGAAATTCATCCCGAGGTAATCGGGCGCGACGATGGTGCGGTGATCGGCGGTCAAAGGCGGCGAAAGCCCGGAACTACATGCACCTTTCGGCCCAACGATCACATCGGCAAATGGGTGTGACTGCCCTCACGTGATCATGATTTAGCTGTGAGGTCCGTGGTGCGCTAATCTATTGCCTGTCACGCGGCGCCGCGTGTGTTCCTCGCTGATGAGGCCAGCAACGGGCGCCAGGCACAGCCTTCGCTCGTTTGGGTAAGAAACTTTTGACAGACCCAGAGCTGAAAGGCCCCGGTGACCGAAATTGATGAAAGATTCTCACGCGCGTAGCAGGCCAGAAAGCCCCACGGTGAGCGTGGTCATTCCTGCGCTCAACGAGGCCGCCAACCTGCCGTATGTATTCGCCGACCTGCCGGCGGATCTGCATGAAGTGATCCTGGTGGACGGCGGCTCGATCGACGGCACGGTTGACGTGGCTCGGCGGCTCATGCCGGACATCATGGTGGTGCATCAGACGCGCAGAGGTAAGGGCAACGCACTGGCGTGCGGGTTCGAGCGATGCACCGGCGACATCATCGTCATGATCGACGCCGACGGCTCGACCGATCCTTCGGAAATCCCGCGGTTCGTCGCGAAGCTGATTGCCGGCGCCGACTTCGCCAAAGGCACAAGATTTCGGCTCGGTGGACAGAGCCTCGACATCACCGGAATACGGCGGCTGGGCAACCAGTTCTTGAACGGGACGGTGAATGTTCTGTTCGGGACCGGCTTCTCGGACCTTTGCTACGGGTACAACGCGTTCTGGCGGGACCTGCTGCCTGCCCTGGATCTACCGGATACCCGGCTGCCCGGTCCCGCCGACGGTTCGAAGTTGTGGGGCGATGGTTTCGAGATCGAGACTCTGATCAACATCCGCGCGGCCCGGACGTATCCGCGCGGGGTCGTCGAGGTCGCGAGCATCGAAAAGGAACGAATTCACGGCGAAAGCAATCTGCACGCCGTCAAGGACGGGCTGCGGGTCCTGCGCACGATCGCCAGCGAAAGAATGCGCAGTCACGGACACAAGGCACCCGTCGTCACGCTGTCGCCGCTGCGTGCCGAGCAGTCCTGGCGGCAAGGCGAAGAGCGGGCCTCCTGAGTTCCGCCGGCGAGCGTCGGCGTCGACTCGGCCGGGTTGCCCGCAGTGCGCAAACGCCGGTATCGGGGACATCGGCGCAAGCCGGTCGGCGACGGCTCGTCGTCGAAACCACTTTCGACCGGGCTGCCGCTGGCGCTCTCGGTGCTCCGGTCGAAGGGGCCGGGTAGGCCTCCGCGCATTGGCCGCTGCCCGGTATACGCGGGGCCCCGGCTGTCCCCCCCGGCCGGGGTCCCCGCTCCAAGAAATGGCCGCCGTCATGGAGGTCGGTGCCGACAAACGGTCGCGGAAATCTGGCTTTGCCGAGCGAGAACGTCCGGGTCGACAGAGGGATAACTAACTCGAGTGGGAGCTTCGGTGCAATTGTCGTCGTTATCCTGTACGGTCGTGATCTGCGCGTATACGGAGGCCCGGTGGTCATTGCTGACGGCCGGGTACCTTGCCTGCCTGGCCCAACTGTGCCCAGGAGATGAGATTGTCGTGGTCATCGATCACAACGATGATCTCTATCAGCGCGCCCGAAATTCATTCGCGGTGGCCGTCATTGTGGAAAACTCGGGACCCCGCGGCCTGTCGGGCGCTCGCAATACGGGAGTGGCCGTCGCAAGCGGCGACGTGGTCATTTTCTTGGACGACGATGCCAGCCCCGAGGATGGCTGGCTGTCGGCGTACCGACGCGCCTTCGCGGAGGAGCGTACGGCGGTCGTCGCCGGTGCCGTCGATGCGCTGTGGGAGGGTGGATCAGCACCGAGGTGGTTCCCCGACGAGTTCGGCTGGGTGGTGGGATGTGACTACCGCGGCCTACCCGGCGACGAGGCACCGATCCGCAACCCGATCGGTGCGAACATGGGGATTCGGCGGAAGGTCATCGAGGCGGTCGGCGGGTTTTCGACCGACGTCGGTCGTGTCGGGACCAAGCCCGTCGGCTGTGAGGAGACGGACCTGTCCATCCGGGTCACCCAGATGGACCCGAGCCTGCGCATCGTTCGCACGACGGACGCTCGTGTCCGGCACTTCGTCCCGGCAGCACGGCGTCAGGTCCGCTATTTCCTGTCGCGCTGCTACCACGAGGGACGATCCAAGCGCATTCTGTCTGCGCGGCTCGGCTCCGCAGACGGGCTGGGCGCCGAGCGGACCTACGTCACCAGGACGCTGACATCCGGTTTCGCCCTGGGTCTGGCCGGCCCGCTGCACGGACGCTGGTCCGGGCCCGCTCGTTCGATCGCGATCGGCGCCGGCCTTTCGGCGACGGCGTTCGGCTATCTGTCGGCCCGGGGAGTCGCCCGCGCGACCGGCCCGCTGCCCGCCGAGGGCGGTCCAGCCGCCGCGGGCTGGGTCCCACTGCGCCTGATCGAGTTCGACCTGGTCACGGGCCGGATCGTCGGGGACCTCAAACCGGGCGAGAGAGCCCGGCTGCTGGTGCTCGCCGAGGGCAACCCACTGTCCTTCGTGGATCTCGCAATGGGTGAACCCATTCCGGACACCGCCTCCCTGGCCGCGCTGGTCGGCTTCGACCTTGCGACACAACGGCCGCCCGCCGCCGAGTCGGTCGAGTTGGACGGGAGCGGTCCCCTGGTCACCGTCGTCGTCGCGACGCGGGGACGAGCGTCGGAGCTGATCCGCTGCGTGGAATCGTTGCGTGCGCAGACCTACCGAAACATCGAGATCTTGATCGTCGACAACAACGACGACCCGGGCTTCTTGGGCAAGGCCGTCGTCGCTCTCCTGGCTGACGAACGGGTTCGCATCGTTCATGAAGGACGGCGCGGGGTGAGCTTCGCCCGCAATCGCGGAACACTCGAAGCCCGCGGCGAGCTGATCGCGGCAACCGATGACGACGTCGTCGCCGCCGAGACGTGGGTGTCCGAATTGGTGACCGCATTCCGGGATCCGACGGTCGACTGCGTCACCGGACTCGTCGTGCCCGCAGGTTTCGACACGCCCGCCCAGGAGCTCTTCGAGGAATTCGGAGGATTCGGGAAAGGCTTTGTGCCCGCTCGCTACGACCTCGGTCGGCACCGCGCGGCGGAGCCGCTGTACCCGTACTCACCAGGAGTCTACGGGTCGGGTAACAACGTGGCGTTCCGCAAGTCCGTCTTGGCCGAGATCGGCGGCTACGACCCCAAGTTGGGCCCAGGAACACTGCTCAAGAGCGGCGAGGACCTGGACGTGTTCCTCAACCTGCTCTTCGGTGGCCGGACGCTGGTCTACCAACCGAGGGCGAGAGTTCGGCACAGTCATCGCCGGACGATGGGCGAGTTGCATACCCAGATCAGAAGCTACGGCCGGGGCTTGTCGGCCGTCATCTTGAAGTGGGCGCTGTCGGACCCGCGCCGACTCGGCGAGATTCTCGGCCGATTGCCGGCCGGGACCCGCCGGCTCCTGGCCTCAGGCTCCGACCGAAACGCGGGCCGGACAGCGGCATTCCCGCCATCCTTGGCGCGAGCCGAACTCATCGGGCTGGTCGAAGGGTCGATCCTGCTCCCGGTCCAGGCGATCAGGTCCCGGAACACGGAATGAGCTTGCGCGCACGATCGGTAGGCAAAGTGCCGTCTCGCTCGAGGACAGGAGGACGAATGGCAGCGCAACATCACTGTTTCATCGACGCCGCCACGCAGATCGAGAATCTGGGCGACGATGTCATTCTGCGGCAACTGCTGCGGTTGCTCGAAGCACGGTCGACGGTTCATGTCGACGTCCGCAAGGTGCCTGATTGGGCCGTCGAGACGATCAAGGTGGATCCGCGGACCGCGGATCGCCGTCGCGGGTTCACTCTCCGCGCTCTTGCGATCGGACTGCGGGGACGGTTGCGGTTGACCAGCGACACGGCGACGATCGTGCTGAAACCCGGGCACATCGGCGGTCGATACGAGTTCTCCAGGACCATTGCACGGCTCGGCCTGCTGGGTCTGACTGCTCTGTGCAAGGTGCTGGGTGTGCCGGTCATCCGGCTCGGCTTCTCAGTTGACGATCTGAAGTCGCCCCTGCTGGAGATCGAGCGCGCCCAGTCGTGGATGCAAGCAATCTACGCGCCTCGAGATGTCGTGAGCGAGAGCTACGCACAGAGCGCCGGTTTGCGAACCACCGGCCGGTCGACCGATCTGGCCTACACCTTGGGCGTCGTCGACGATCGTTCGATCGCCCGCTCCGGAGTCACCCTCAGCTTCGCAGGCTCGACCGATGGCCACCCGCAGCCGAGCTACGCGAGCAGGCTTGCTCCGCTGCTCAGTTCGTACGTCGAGCTGTTGCACGAGTCGGACACACCCGTGCGCTGGTGCGCCCAGGTTGTTCGCGACAGCAGCTACGGTGACCGGGTCGTCGGCGGTGATCGGCGTGTGGGGCGTGTCGCTTTCGAACGGAGCGGGGCGTCGGCCGATCGGGTGTTCGCGACGTACCGGGCGTCCGATCTGGTCCTGACCAATCGCCTGCACTCATTCTTGTTCGCTCTCTCGCAGGGCGCGCTGGCGGTCGTCGTCACCGATCCCGACAAACATGGAAAAATTTGCGGAATCGTCGAAGAAATGGGACTTCCGGAACTCCTGATCCCGTTGGGCGGGCTGACTGCCGCCGGCCTCCAGCAGCGAGTACAGCAGCTCCGCCAGGATCGCGAGCGGATCCTTTCCGTCGTCAAGGCGTACTTCGACGATCAGGCGCTTCGACTGGACAGACTGATGGATGGGTGGCTCGGCAGCGAACCACAATCGGATTCCTATCCGTCGGGTCTACGCTCGGCCCAGGCGGCGTGAGCGCCTGTCCCGTGCGGCCGATCCGATCAGCGAGCGCCGCCGACCTCGGCGATCCCGTCGCGGACTCTTTCGTCCACCCCACAGCGAGTACGGACGCGGAAATGCCGGGGCCGTCGCAGGCGCGTCGGCCGGCGGGCGCGAAGGTTCCGGTCGACGATCGGTCGTCGGATGCGAACGGCAAATTGACATCCGTCGTCATCTGTACCACGGGGCGGAGCGCCACGCTGCGGGACGCGATTTCATCCGTTCTGCACCAGAGTTGGCTTGATCTGGAGGTGATCGTCGTTGACAACCGCCCTGAGACCGGACAGGTTCGTCACCTGCTCCGGAACGAGAGCGATCGACGGCTCCGGTACGTCCCGGAGCCGCAACACGGCCTGTCGAATGCGCGCAACCGCGGTGTGCGGGTCGCCCGCGGCCAGGTCCTCGCATTCACCGACGACGACTGTGTGGCCGACCGGCACTGGATACGCGCGATTCGCGACATCCTGGACGGGTACCGCCACGTCGACTGCGTGACCGGGCGAACCGTCGCGTTCGGTGACAGTTCGGAGTTGGAACGCCAATTCGAGGAGTTCGGAAGCTTCGATCGCGGCGACGAGCGGGTCGTCTGGCGCAAGCCCGGCCTGCGGCCCGCCGGCTCCGACTTGCCGGCTCCCGACGGGCACCACTCGCGAATCTATCCCTTCACCGGCGACTACGGTTCCGGGAACAACATGGCCTTCCGCGCGTCCGTCTTCGAACGAAATGGATTGTTCGACGAAGCGCTGGGTGCCGGGACGCCCAGCGGGGGCGGTGAGGACCTCGACATGTTCATTCGCTTGATCCGTTCGGGGCAGGTGGTGGTGTTCGAGCCGGGTGCCCTGGTGCAACACCATCACAGGGCCGACGCGGCGGCGCTTCGGGCGCAGATCCGCTCGTACGGGTCGGGCTTGTCGGCGATGGTCACGAAGCAACTCGTCACGGACATCAGCGAGGGGTTCGACATCGTGCGGCGGGTGGGCCCGGGGCTGAGCCATTTCCTTCGGCCGAGTTCCGAGAAGAACAATCGGAAGAGCCCCGACTATCCGTTCCGGCTCACCTTGGTGGAATGGATGGGATTTCTTCTCGGGCCCTGGCTGTATGTCCGGGGCCGGATGGCTGTTCGCCGTCGGCACCAGCTGGCGCGCCGGCGTGCGGTGGCCGGGGTTCAGGAGGGCTGACGGCGATGCGGATCCTGGCAAATGTGGACACCCTCAGTCCAATTGGGGGTGTCGAGCTCAGTACCCTTCAGGTCTGCCGGGAATTGGCCGCACGCGGGCATCAGGTGGATCTGCTGTACGCGCGGGACGGCGGACTGGCCGCACAATGGTCTGCGTTCGCCGCGAGCATGCGACAAGTTCCAGGATTCACCGTCGAGTTCGCCCGACCGTGGCCGGGTTTGCGCACGCTGCCGGCGGCCGTGTGGGCAACTCGCGCGGCAGACCCCGACGTCATCTATGTGAATCGTGCCGAACAGGTCCTCTGGGCCGGCGCCGCCGCGCTCGCGACGGGCGCTCCGGTCGTCTGCCACCTGCGTCATCATCCGTTCACCCGGCCAGCGGTTCGCGCCCTTGCCCGAGTTCCCAAGGCGTACATCGCAGTGTCGGAGTTCGTCCGGCGTGAGTGGACCGACGTGGGGGTGCCCGCCGACAGGATCGAGGTGGTCCACAACGGTGTCGATCCGGCAGACTATCCGCCCTCCGATCATCAGGGCCGGAAGGCGGCGCGACGGGCACTCGGCCTCCCGGAACGTTCGACGGTCTTCCTGCATTACGGGCGACTGACGGAGGAGAAGGGAACCTGCCTGCTGCTCGACGCCTGGCAAGCCGCAAGCACTCCCAGAGACTGGCTGCTGCTCATGGTCGGCGACGCGGACGCGCAGGTGTCGATGAAGAGCGCCGGTCTGCCAGGAGTCAGAGTCCTCCCTCGTCGCGATTCGGTGGTCGAGTTGTTGGCAGCCGCCGATGTTTCCGTGCTGCCTGCGTTGTGGGAGGAGCCCTTCGGGCGTGTCGTCATCGAGAGCATGGCATCGGGACTTCCCGTGATCGCGTCCAGGCGCGGCGGCATTCCCGAGATTCTGACCGGCCCCTGGGAGCAGCTCCTTTTCGAGTCCGCCAGTGTTGAGGGGCTGGCTGATCTGATCAGATCGGTCGGCGATTGGCGCTCTGGCGAACCGGATCTCGGTGAGCGTGCCAGGCTCCATGTGGTGTCCATGTTCAACTTGTCGCGGACGGTCGACGGAATCGAGAGCGTCCTGCGCCGGGCAGAGCGGGGCCCGATGCAATACGATCGTGAACCAGGATGTGGTGAATACCTCAATCAGCCGAACGCGATCGATGGTATGCTTGGCGCGAATACTGCGAAATGACCCTGGATAGTGGTCGTCAGGGCGTCGGTGCCCTGGAGATATTTTTCCTGTGAGCCGGGAGTTGCGTTGTCGAGAATCCTTCCGATGAGGCTGGCGTTCATTGCCGGCACGGTGGTCGTTGCGGTGGGTGGTGTCGTGGCACCTGCGGCCGCCGCCGAGGGATGTCCGCCCGTCTCCAAGCTGAGCTGCAGCAGTTTGACCCCGGCGGTGCCGTTTTCGCTCGACTTCGGTACCGACGCCGGCGGCTATGTCGACGGGTCGGGAGTTGGCACCGGCTTCACCATGGTTCAGCCGTCGGCGTCCGGAACCTACCGTCCGGAAATGCTGTCGGTGGACAGGTCGGCCGGCCTGCTGAGGATCGCCGCGACCAGCGGTACGAGCTATCTGACGCCGACCACCACGACCAATGGCAATTCGCTCGACAATGGTCTGGGTATCAAGGTCGACTCCAGTAAGTCGCTGACGGTCGCGACTCGCGTGGTGGATCTGCCCGACACGTTGAACGCAGGCGAAGCCGCCGGGCTCTGGTTGGGCGCCGATCAGGACAACTACGTGAAGTTCACGGCCGTCGCGACCGCCGGAAACCTGATGAAGGTGCAGCTCGCCCGGGAGGTCAACGGTCTGAGTTCTGCGGCAGATGAGCAGAACGGACCGACGGCCGCACCGGGCGACGACGTCCAGTTCGCCGTCGCCGTGGATCCGGCGGGTAGCCGCGTGACGGGGACGTACTCGATCAACGGCGGAGCGGTGCGCACGGTCGGCTCGTTGTCGTTGCCGCCTTCGTTCTTCACCGCCTCCGGTGCCAACGCATCGGGCAACTACGCCGGCTTGTTTTCCAGCAGTCGCCGCAACTGGCAGGTCGGCCCGGCCGGCCTGCCGTTCTACTTCGACTATTTTCGAGCCGACGCCGGCGCGGTCGCACTGCAACCGGTCCCTCCGACCACTGTTCCGGCGCCTGCACCCACGGGTTCGGGAGTACTCTCGGTGACCAACACCGATCCCGCGCCGGGGGACTCCAGAGTGTTGTTGAGCAGGATCCAGAATCCTGCGGACAGCTACCAGCGGTTCCACGACAAGGCGACGCTTCGCCTGAAGAACACCGGCTCGACGACGCTGACCGTGTCGTCGATCGCGGTGACGGAGGGTGCGTTCACGGCAACGTCGCCATGGATGCTGCCGTTCAAACTGACCACCGGTTCCACGGTCGACATCGTCGTGCAATTCACGGCGACCACGGGCACCTGGCAGTCGGGCAACCTGGCGATCAAATCGTCGTCCACCACGGGTTCGACAACGAATATCGGCCTTGCCGGGTTTTGGCAAAAGTATTCCGAGCACAACCTGGAGCCTCGTCTTCCGGACATCGTGAGCAACTTCGGGTACGGGACCGTCATGCCCGCCGCGATCTACAGTCGCGGTGCGTACCAGAAGTTCAGTTCGGATGAGATGCTGTCGCCGTATTGGACCCTGCTCGACCCGGCAAAGACGGCTCGGGTGACGCAGTTGGCGGCCTGGCGCGGCTATGCTTCGGACAGCAAGTTCAGGACGTACACCAAGGGTGCCCCGGGTGCACCCGCGACAGTTCTGACGGGCTTGAAGTTCGACGCTCAGTCAATTCTCCCGCGCAACAGCGCCTGGGCGGCCGGAACGGCGACATTCCAGCCATCGGGTACTTTTGGGTTCATTCTGGACAACGAGTACTCCGATCCCACGCTGAATGACTCCGCTCCCGATCGGGCGGCCGGCTGTACCGCGGCGCAGTGCGGGCAGCATGTCAGGGTTTGGCAGCTGCGTGATGGCGCGGGAGCGGCCGTGCCGGGGTCCTTCATCTTCGCCGAGGACTACGCAGGCATCAATTACGACTACCAGGACAACGTCTACCTGGTCGAAAACATCAAGCCCGGCTGATCAATGACGAACGCAGTCACCGAGCGTGACATTAGAGTCACGGTCCGCTATCATTTCACAGCAGATCGCCCGTCGGGCGAGGCAGGGGGTGCATCCACGTCGAGCGCGAAGGAGTCCAGCTTTGACGGCAATAGAGGTGGCGCGTCGGCCCCGCGCCCAGCTGTACCGAAAGTTCATGCGATTCTGGCTGGTTTCCGTGCCCATCGCGGCGATTGCGTCGCTGATGACCGCGCCGCCGGCATCTGCCGGTGCCGAACACCTGGTGGTCCCGGGCAACATGGGTATTTGGCGGCAGGATTTCGCCGATGACTTCAACGTGCTCAATCTCGACGTATGGGGTCGGTATGACAGTTCATCGCCAGGTATGGGGCTTCTCTCGGAGTATGACCGCACGAATGCCTACGTCGAAGACGGAAAGCTGGTGCTTCGCACCTACGATGCGGGCGGCGGTGACTGGCGGAGCGCGGGCGTGTCCGGCGCCAAGGGATTTTGGGCGGTCAAGGGAAAGTGGGCGATTCGGGCCAAGTTCGATCGGGCCTACGGGATCGGGTACGCGTTCCTGCTGTATCCGAAGGGAGGCTCCTGGCCACCTGAGGTCGATTTTGCGGAAGGTACTGCCGGAGGTCCGCGGCTGATGTCGACGTTACACTGGGGCGCCGAGAACAATACGGATTCGCGGTTCAACTACTCGGTGGACGTGACCCAATGGCATACGTACGGTGTCATCATGCAGGACAATCTCACTCAATTTACGATCGATGGTAAGATCTGGACGACCATTGACAACGCCGGGACCCCGCAGGTTCCGATGTGGATCGGCCTCCAGGCGGGTGCGAAGAAGTGCCCGACGTCGTTCGGGGAGTGCGTGAGTTCACGCACTCCTGATGATTCGAGAATTTACATCGATTGGGTCGGGCACTGGTCGCAGACCGGTTGATCGATCCCGGAGGTCCCGGGCCCGTTGCGGCGGGCGACGTCAGTGGCCGCCAAAGAGACTGTGCACAAACGCCACGGATGGGAGGTGCGTGATCGATGAGTTCGTCTACCAAGGGCACCGCGTCGGTGCGCCAGCGTGTTCGCCTGATGATTGCCCGGGTCCGCTGCGAGAGCAGGTTCGTTTCACGGCACGTGTTCAACCGGGCGGCGGTTCGGAGGTTCCGCTCGGAGGCGATCGTCCTTGATACGGTGGGACAGGCCATCGTGCGTGACCTTTCCAACGACGGCGTCGTGCTGACCTCGGTCGGCCAGCTAGATGTCGACGATCAGTTCGACCTGATCCTTCGCTACACGCAGGGCCTTCGGGATTCCGGTGTGGCTCGGCCCGACTCGTCGAAGCCGTACTTGACGGAGTTGTTGGGGTCGAGTCCGGAGCTGAATCCGGAGAACCCGCTCCTGCGGTTTGCGTTGAGCCCGCAGATTCGTGGCGTTGCGGAGGGGTACTCTGCCATGAAGCTGAAGGTTCAGGACGTCAACGTCTGGATCAACGCGCCACAGGGCGGGAACGCACAGCAATCCCAGCGGTGGCACCGCGACCTGCCGGAGGACCACGACATCGTCAAGTGCTTCGTCTACCTGAAAGACGTGCCACCGGGCGCAGGACCACTTCAGTATGTCCGGAAGTCGAACACGTCGGCCGGCCGGCGGCAGCGATTCGACACCGAGTTCGACGGGGTCGGCTTCCGCCTGGCCGACAGCGATGTCGCCACGTCCTTCGACACCGGTGACATCGTGCAGGCCGCAGGTCCGGCGGGCACGGTGGTGTTCGCGGACACTCGCGGCATCCATCGCGGCGGGCAGGCGACCGAGACCGAGAGGGTCGTCCTGCAGATCACCTACGGATCCGACGCGGCATGCCGGCCGCGTAATCTGAGGCCTGCGCCAGGGGTCTCGTCGGCGGACCTGCCGGACGTCAGGTTGGTCAACGCCTGACGAGGCCGGCCTCGGAGAGCATTTCGGTCCGTTCATCACGGTCGACGACGCAGTCGAACGAACGCTGCTAGTAGACGACTGTGGGGAAAACGCGTGATAGTCGGCTCGCCTCCGTCGGTCGACCCGGTAGTCCGGCGGCCGGCCAGGCGCCCGATCGTCGGGCTGTGGATGATTGTGACGGCGCTGGTCACTGCGATGGTGACGGCGGCGGTCACCGTCGTGGTGACTTCTGTGGTTCTGTCGACCGACGAGCCGGCGCCGGAGTGGCGGGTCGTGTTTCACGAAGACTTCTCGTCCCCCACTGGGATCGGAACGTTCCCGGGATCGGTTTATGGTGAACGGTTCTCGGTCTACCCCGACGGATGGGCGGACACCAGTGGTCGTGGTGTCTACCGGCCGAGCGAGGTGCTTTCGGTCGAGGACGGCATGCTCACCTGGGATATGCGAGTGGTGGATGGTCAGGTGTGGGGCGCCGCCGTGCTGCCGACGTTGCCGACCTACGGGCAGACATACGGCAGGTACTCGCTTCGGTTCCGCGCGGACCCCGCGCCGGGATTCGGGATGGCGTTCCTGCTCTGGCCGGATTCGGAACGGTGGCCCCGGGACGGCGAGATCGACTTTCCTGAAGGTGAGTTCAGTGGCCAGATATCGGCATATGCTCACCACGCCAGTGAGAACGGCGCAGTGGATTCGTTCTCGACCGGCGCCGGATTCAGGGTCTGGCACGTGGCGGAGATCGAGTGGCGCCCCGAATCGGTTCGATTCCTGATCGACGGTCGGGTCGTCGGCACGTCGACCGAGGCGGTTCCGGCGCGCTCGATGCATTGGGTCCTGCAAACGGGCAGCACGGGTGAGACCGTTCCGGCCGACGGCACTCACGCGCGTGTGCAGGTCGACTGGATGGAAGCGGCCGTCCGCCAATGAGTGCACGCGGGGACGGTACGGGCCGGCGGCGAACGTCGTCGGACCGAGGCGTACCGGCCGATCGGCAATCATCGACGACAACGACAGGGGAGACCGTGACGACGACAAGCCTCGACACCCAGCTGCCAGGGCGTGCCACGCCGGCTCCCGAGCACCGCGGCCTGGTCGCACGTTGGTCGCGTCTGCCGGTACCTCGCGCAGTCGACCGAGGCGCGCCGCTGTCGGCCGTGGCGAGAATGCTGGTCGGCACCCTCGTCGGAATAGTGGGTCTCGCCGCGCTGGTGGCGAAGGTGCTCGGTCTGGAAGACGTTGCTGCTCCGTTGTTCGCCGCCTATCTGAGCGTGGGCGTCGGTGCGGCCATCTGCCTGTGGTTCCGACGGCTGACCGCCGCCGAGTTCGGATTCTTCGCCATCACCGCCGGCGTCGCCTTTCCGGTCGCGGTCGGTTTCGTCCTCGCCGAGTTCCGATGGTGGTCGTTGGTCGGCCCGACGGCGGTCATCGCCGGTATCGCCACCGCCGGTACGGTGGTCATCCACCTCGTCGGCGACGGGCGAAGCCTGGAGTCCGGCCAGATCGGAGCCGCTGTTCAGGGCCTGATTGCGCCGATCGATCGGTGTGTCGTCGCGGCCGGAGCCCTATTCGGCCTGGCGTTGTGCGTGGTCGAGGCAGTGGCTTCCGGGACGCCGCCGATGGAATCGGGGCTGCTTGGCACGGTCGGGCCGATGTGGTTTCTCGGCTACGGCCTGATCGCCGCATCATTCTGCGTCGCGGTGCTCCGGCGCAGCAGTCCGGCGATCCCGGTGGTCGCGGCGGGCACGGTCGTGATCCTCACCCAGGCGATCGTGTATGGCGCACCCACCGTGATGGCTGCGGCTCGACACATCGGGTTGACCCGGTTCATCGTCGACAACGGTGGGGTGACCGCGGCCGACGACATCTACCAGGCGTGGCCCGGTCTCTTCGCCGGCACCGCCTGGGTCTCCGCGGCGAGCGGCTACCCGGACCTGCTGTCGTACGCGACGGTGTGGCCTGTCGTCGTGTCGGCCGCATTGGTGCTCGGCGTTCGAGTGCTGGCCGGCCGGGTACTGCCGACCGACCGAGCGTGGATCGCCGCCGGTGTCTTTGCCGTCGCCGGGGCGGTGAACTCGATGTACTTCGCGCCCCAGGTCGCCGGCCTGTTGCTGGCGATCGCCGTCCTGTCGTTGGTGCTGAATCCCCCGCAGGCGCAGACACCTCGAGAACGGGTGGGGCGGATCTCGGCCGTCGTCGTTCTCTCGCTGGTCATCGTCGTGACTCACCAGATCACGCCCTACATGCTGGGCTTTGCGCTGATTGCGCTCGTTCTCTTCCGGCTGGTGGCGCCGTGGTGGTTGCCGTTGCTGGTGCTGGTCCCGGCGGTTGCCTGGGCGGTGTTCAACTACCAGGCGTTGTCGCGGTACATCGATCTGAGTGCGATCGGCAGCCTGTTCGGTAACATCGCCCCTCCTGATCACCCCGATCCGGTCGCGGGGATGCCAGAGGTCACCCGGATGGCGTTTCTGGTCCCGGCCGCGGCCCTGGTCGTTCTCGGCGTCATCGCGCTGATCGGGGTGGCTCGCTCGCGGGATCGGTGGGCTTTCGGGCTGGCCGCGGCGATGGTGAGCCCCCTCGGGCTGGCCCTGGGCACCAATTACGGTCAGGAAGGAGTCTTTCGTGTCGTTCTCTTCGCGACGCCATGGTTGGCGATTCTGGTGGCTCGGACAAGCACATTCTCGTCGCTCGCGGCCCGGGTCGCACTCAGCGTCGGCTTCGCCGTGATGATGGCCGTGAATGTCTACGGCCAGACGGCGCTCGACTGGGCCCGGATCGTGCGAACCGACGACGTGCGGGCGGTCGAAAGCTTCGAGCGCTCGGCACCGGACGGATCTCTCCTGCTCAGCGTGGGGACGAAGAACGCGACGCCCACGCGGATCACGGAGCGATATGGCGACGTGGGCTACACCAGCCGGGATCGCGTTGGTGGTTTCCCCGACGCGATCGGACCGGCCTACGACCCCGACCTCGACGTCAAGGCCTTCACCCAGGCATTCTCCCGGCAAAGCGCGACCGTTCACTATGCACTTGTCAGCGATTCGATCGGTGCCTACGACGATCGCTATGGCCTCCAACGATTCGACGACTACGAGCGGCTCAAGGCAGCCATGGCGTCGTCTCCGCTGTGGACCGAATTGTTGTCGACCTCGAATGCGACTCTCTACCGCCTCACGACCGAACCATCGCACTGAAGATTTCGACGGAAACGAGAACTGGGGGAGCAGCTCAACTCATGATGACCGAGTCCGACGCTCCGACCGTCGCCTGTGTCGTGTTTGCCCACGCCGACCCGGATCAGGTGCGGCGACTGATCTCGGCGCTGTCGCCGTTGCCGGTCTATCTCCACGTGGATGCGCGGACGACGGGCGCCGAGTTGGCGGCCATGCGGGAAGGAGTTCCGCCGGAGCGTTGGGTCGAGCCGAGGCTCGCGTGCGACTGGGCGCAATGGGGGCTGGTGGCTGCCGAGGTGAACGCCCTGCGGCTGGCGCTGCGCACCTGCCAGGCGGAGCATTTCGTGGTGCTGACCGGATCGGACTATCCGTTGGCGCCGGTCAGCCAATTGGTCGAGTTTCTGGCGGACCATCCGGGAAAGTCGGTCGCCAAGTACGCCCCGATGCCGCTGCCGAACTGGGGTAGTTCTGGCGGCCTGGCGCGGCTTCGTTACCGTCACTACGGCTGGCGCAAGCGAATGATCCGGATTCCCGTACCGCGACGGTTGCCCGCCGGCATCGTGCCTTCCGGCGGCGGGCACCAGAAGATCTTGTCGCGCAGCCACGCCGAGCTGATCGTGTCCCTGCACGACACCCGGCCGGACCTCGTCCGGTTCTGGCGCCGGACTTGGAGTTCGGACGAGACCTTCATGCAGACATTGCTGCTGAGCCCTCAGTTCGGAGTCGACTGGGCGGCCGAGAGCATCGATCACCGACCGTGGGTGATCGCGTGGAACGGGGTCCGGCGGAAGAGCCCACCGGTGCTGGCGGACGAGCACTTCGAACGCCTGGCCAGGGCCCGCTTTCCGGATGACGAGCAGGCGCTGCCGGTCTTCTTCGCCCGGAAGTTCAACTCCGTCGACTCGGCCGGACTTCTCGATCGGATCGACGCAGAGCTGCGCGTGCCGGCGAGGGCGACGTGACGGGCGAACGCGTCGAGAGCGCGGAATCCGCTCGACTCGAGGACCCGACAGACGCCGGAGCAGGTTCGCCCGATCGACTGTCGGCCGAGCCGACGGTTGATTCCCGCCACCGCGACCTGTTCGGACGGGGAATGCTCTATGTCGTCATCTGGTCGCTGCAGGTCGTCGCCGCGACGGTGATTTCGCCGATCTTGACCTACGCGTTGGGTCCGCACGAGTTCGGCTCCCTGGCCTCGGCGATCGCCTTGTACCAGGTCTTGATCGTGCTGTGCGTATTCGGACTCGATCAGGCCCTGCAACTGCAGCGGGCGGAGGACCAGGACAACCGCGCCGCACGCGGAATCCTTTTCCTTGGAATCATTCTCGCGGTGTTCACGGCCGTGGTGGCGGCGGTGACCGCTCCCCTGTGGGCGACCGAATTGGGTTTCCCCGGTCCGGGTGGAATGGTCGCCATCACGCTCATGTGGACCGCTCCCGGTGCCGCGGTCATGATGATCCTCGGTCTGCTACAGAGCGAGGACCGGCTGAAGGCGTTCGCGACGGTGAGCGTCATCTCCACGGTCGGCAGCCAGGTGCTGGGAATCGCATTGTTGCCGATCCTGGGGAGGACCGCGGTCAACTACGCCTTGGGCGGTGTGGTGGGCCAGCTGATCGCCGTGCTGATCGGCCTCGGCCTGACCCGTCCGAGCCCGGGCGGGTTGCGCCAATGGGACGTCAGTCGTCGGGCGTTTCAAATCGGATTCCCGCTCATGCTCACCGGATTGTCGATCTTCCTGCTGAACGCGGGCGACAGGTTCATCATTCAAAGAGTACTCGGGACGGAGGAGGTCGGACGTTTCCAATTGGCCTACACGCTCGGGTATGTCGTGGTCTTGATCCTGTCATTCACAAATCGCGCGTGGATGCCTCGGCTCGCTGCGATCGAAGACCCCCACGAGCGGTGGTCGGTGATCCGGGTTTCCCGTGACGGCATCTATCGACTGCTGATTCCGGCGACCTTGGGCGTGGCCCTGGCCGCCCCACTGCTCCTGCGGGTGCTGGCGCCACCGAGCTTCCGTCAGGAAGATCTGTCGTTGATCGTGTTCCTGGTGGCCGTCTGTGCCTTCCCGGTCACCGCGGTGGGGGCGTCCGGGCGAATGTTGCTCACGTTGAGAAAGTCTCGGGTTCTATCGTTGGCCGCCGTGCTAGCCGTCGCCGTCAAGATCGGCCTGAACATCGCGCTGATCCCCGTGATCGGGACGGCGGGCGCCGCCATCGGGACCTTTCTGGCATTCAGCGCGCAGGCGGTCTGGCAATCTGCGTGCATTCCGCGTGGATACGCCGATGAGCGCCCTTCGGTGAAGCTGATCAGCCAGTGTCTCCTGGCGTGCCTTGTCGCCGGCGGGAGCTTGTTCCTGCCCCAGACCGCCCCGTGGATCGCCGCGAGGATGGCGGTGGCAGTCGTCTGCCTGCCGTGGTTCCTGTGGCGACTGCGCCAATTGAGACTCGTCGACGCACCGGCGGGGTCGAGCGTCGGGGCTCGAGAGCGGCTCAGGGATGTGGTCTCCCTTCTGCGCGGGAAGACTCGGACCGAGGGCGGCGCCGGATGAGCTCGCAGCGCGCCGGAGGCGACGTCGCATGCCCGACCTTGCCTGTCGCGCCCGGAACGGGGTCGGATCGATCGCCGACGCGGGCGCGGCTGCTGACGCTGGTCGCGGCCGTTCTCATCGGCGTCCCGCTGCTCGTCGGTGCGGTATCCGCCCATGTCTCGCTCGTGGAGAGCGACCCTGTGGACGGCGTGGTGTTGGAGACGGCGCCGACGGTCGTCCGCTTGACCTTCGACGGGCCGGTCGATCCGTTCGAACCCGATGTCCAGGTCTTCGGCACGGACGGCCAGTCCTACGAATCGGGACGCCCCACCGTCGACGGCTCGACGGTGGCCGTGGCGATTCGACCGATCCTCACCAGAGGGGAGTTCACCGTCGCCTTCACCGTGGCGGCGGCGGATGGTCATGTCGTGGACGGTGAGACGCACTTTTCGCTCAGCACCGCCGAGGAGAGCGTGTTGGCACGTGCCGACGGAGGCGGGGTCGGGTCGACAGGCCCCACCGCGAGAACGACCACCCAGGGCGGCCCTTTCGTCGGGACATTCGAGCCTGCTATTCCGGATACCTCTCTTCCGGACAGCACGCCCGGAGAAGATCCGGTCACGGACGGGTCGACGCCGGCGACGACCGAGAATCTTCTCTCGGATGCGACCGAGTCCGAGGACTCGCTCGAGCCCCGCCCCACGCCAGGCAGCTCCGTCGCCGGTGCGCCGACGGTGGCTGCCGCAGCGGAGTCCGCCGCCGACGATGTGACGGCGTCCGGTAGCTCATGGCGGGTTTGGCTGCTGATCATCGGCTCGTTGTGTGCCGTCGCAGCGACATATGCTGTTCTCCGTCGCCGGCGGGCCGGCACAGCGGTGTCGACGGATCCGGGCCCTGGGAATGGATCCGAACACAACGGCTGAGGTCGAGGAATGCGTTCACGCGGCCCTTCTCGGCTGCTGCCGTCCGGGCCGGTGTGGGCCGATCCGGCAGGCGTTGTTCCATTCGGGTGACTCTTCCGGTCTCTCCCCGGCTCCTGGCGCCTGCGAGTATGCGGATTGACGGGCCATGTTCTACGATATGCGCAACCTTCAAGCGGTTTGGTGCTTTCGGACGCCAGGGGACGGCATTACGTCAGCCTGCATCGGCCGAGCTTGAACGGCAGCCGGGAGACCGCCGGCGAGCTGCGGGCTTGCGCGACCGCAGGTGAACCGATCACCGCGTCGTCGTGCCTGCAATCGCCTCGGCCATTGAGACTCGGCGCGCCTGTCCCGAATCGAGACTGGCGGCAAAAATGAAGGCTGTTCACACCACCGTCGGACGAGCTGTCGCTGTTGTGCTGGCCGCCGTGCTGACTGCGTCGTTGGCCCCGATCGTCGGACCCGCAGGCCTGCTCCCGGAGGCGGACGCCGCCCTCTCCGGGCTCCCCGCCGGGTTCACGGACGACACCATCGTCAAGGGTCTGCTCTACCCGACGACGATCGCGTTCGCGCCGGATAGTCGGATTTTCGTCGCGCTCAAGAGCGGAAAAGTGCAAATCGTCCAGGACGGGGTGACCCTGCCTACGCCATTCATCGACATCGGCGATCGGGTCCACGACAACCACGATCGCGGCCTGCTGGGCCTGGCAATCCATCCGGAGTTTCCGAAGAAGCCCTACGTCTACCTGCTCTACACCTATGATCCGCCCGGAGTCACCCCCGACGATCCGGGAATCGTCGGCCGGGTCTCCCAGTTGCTCCGAGTCGAGGCCGACCCGGCCACCGGCTACGCCACCGCGAAACCGGGTTCAGAGAAGGTGTTGCTCGGTACGAACAGCACCAGGGAGAACATCGGCAGCGAGACCGACGGTCGGAACACCAAGTTTGCTTCGTGTATGACCGGAAAGACGATGGCGGGTGCACCCGTCAACGACTGCATCGCTTCCGACGAGAATTCTCATTCGGTCGGCTCAGTGGCATTTGCGCCGGACGGATCACTCTTCGTCAGCGACGGGGACGGATCCAACTACGGCGGCGTGGATCCGAGAGCGCTGCGGGCGCAGATGGTGGACAGCCTCAACGGAAAGGTTCTTAGGATCGACCCGATGACCGGTGCCGGGCTGCCCGACAACCCGTTCTTCGACGGTGACGGTAGCCACAACCGTTCGAAGGTATGGGCTTTGGGTCTCCGGAATCCGTTCCGCATCGCGGTCAGCCCGTTCGCGGTCCAGGCCTACGTGGGCGATGTGGGCTGGAACACCTGGGAGGAGATCAATACCGGGAAGGGTGCAAATTTCGGTTGGCCGTGTTACGAGGGCGGAGCAGCCGGTGGGGCAGTGGAAGGCGCGTCGACGGTCAGCCTTCAGCAGGGCTCGTACCGGACGAACACCCAGACGGCGGCTTCGTGCGCGACGTTGTACGCAAAGGGACTCGAGGCGGTGCAGGCTCCCGTCTACGCGTACAGCCACAACGGAACCGGCGCGTCGGCCAACGCCGGTGCCGTCTATCCGGGCGGCACCTATCCCGCCAGCTACAAGGGAGCATTGTTCTTCGCCGACTACAACCGGCGGTTCATCAAGGTCATGCGATTCGATTCGACAGGCGCGGCCACGGTGAGCCCGTTCGCCGTCGACGACGGTAGTACCGGCCCGGTCCAGCTCGTGGTCGGGCCGGACACCAACCTGTACTGGCTGCGCTACGGCGGTGGCGGAACCGGGGGCGAGATCCGTCGGATTCGCTACGTCGCCGGCGGTAACACGCCCCCGTCCGTGGTCGTCGGGGGTACGCCGACCGTCGGGCAGGTCCCGCTCGCGGTGACCTTCTCGAGCGTCGGATCCCACGACCCCGACGGGCAAGGCCTGAGCTATCGGTGGGACTTCAAGGACGGCGCGACGTCGACGGAGGCGAACCCGAAGCACACCTTCACCAAGTCCGGAGTGTACGACGTCTCGCTGACGGTGACCGAGACATCTCCGCCCGGCGCCAAGTCGACCGATACCGTCCGGATCACCGTAGGAACGACGCCACCGCTGGCGACCATCGTCAGTCCGGCGAACAACACGACCTATGCGATCGGCGATGTCCTCCGCTTCTCCGGTAAGGGTGTCGCGGACGGCAAACCCTTGCCCGCGTCCGCGCTTTCCTGGGAGATCCGCCAGGGCCACAATCAGCACTTCCACTACGCGACCCCGGCATCCAGCGCATCGCCCACCGACCCGAACCTCAGCCTCATGACGCTGGTTCCCGACGACCACGGGGACGAGACCTATTACCAGGTCTGCCTGACCGCAAGGGCGAGCGCCGACGTGTCGGATACGCAGTGCATCGATCTCAAGCCAAGAAAAACGGCGTACACGGTGGCGACGTCTCCGGTGGGCATGACCGTCCAGTACGAGGACGAGGGCGAAGCACTGATCGGGCCTGCGATCATCAATCCGATCGTGAATTCGGTCCAGACCCTGTCGGTCGACCCGATCCAGCAGAGCCGCACTTTCGTGAGATGGTCCGACGGAAACACCTCGCGGAGTCGGACCTTTACCGTCGGGACTGCGCCCACCACGTTCACCGCCGTCTTCGAGAACCGGTCGCCGACCGCGGTGATCAAGGCCAGTGCCACCTCCGGAGCGGCGCCGCTCTCGGTCGGTTTCGACGCCCGGGATTCCTCGGATCCGGAAGGCGATGCGTTGTCCTATCTTTGGTACGACGGAAAGGGCGGAGGGACGTCGCCATCGGCGACGCCGACGTTCAACTACCCCCTCCCGGGTACGTATCCGGTCAAGTTGGTGGTGACCGACAAGCTGGGAGCGACCTCGACGGTCATCAAGAACATCGTTGTCACGGGCCAGGCCAACCCGGTGCCGGCGCCCTGGACGAGCGCATCGGTCGGCACGGTCACCACGGAGGGCTCAGCGAGTTTCAGTTCGGGAACGTTCACGATCAGCAATGCCGGCACCGGCATTACGGGTGTGGCAGACGCGTTCCGGTTCGTCTCTCAACCGCGGACGGGCGACTTCATCTTTGTCGCGCGCGTGGACGCGATGGACAATACCGGCACCTATGCCAAGGCAGGTTTGATGGCTCGTGAGTCGTTGGCTGCCGGGGCGAGACATGTCATGTTCGCGCAGACTCCGGTCGCGATCGACGGAGCGAAGCTGATACAGCGAACGGCGACGAACGGTGGGACGACCAACGTGGACTGGTCGACGACGTCCATTCCGCCGAGATGGCTGAGATTGGTTCGCACGGGCGATATGTTCACCGCCGCCCAGTCGGTGGACGGCAAGACATGGGTGACGGTCGGACGTACGACGCTTGACCTGCCCGACAGGATTGACGTCGGGCTCGCGGTGGGCAGCCAGAATCCAGGAGCCCTGAACACTGGCAGATTCAGCCAGGTCGCGTGGGCCTAGCAGAATGCGGGGAGCGGCGGCCGTGCGTCGGATGCGTGCAGTTCTCGGGGCTGTCGGTGAACCGAACACCTGCATTCGTGCCGGGCAGCCTGCCGCCGGCCGGCCCGATGTCGATGGATCCGCTCAACAATCACGGTTTCTCCGGCGGGATTGGTGCGTGTGGCCCGCACCCGTAATGTGCTCGCCGCTCTTGTTCGGCTGGTGGCGGGACGGAGTGCGCTCGCCCATCTCGCCGGCACTGACAGCACCCACCCTCGACGTGTTCGCGTGCGGCCCGCTTCCACGGCCGTCCGCCCGCCGGGCGACGGATCCCCGGATCCGGAGCAGGAATTGGACCCTGAGGCCACGGGTCACGATGGCGCCGGCGAGTAGTCGCTGGAGCGCGGTCGTGGGGAAGCTTCGGTCGCACCAGACGACCGATGTTTCCCCGGGCTCCGGCGACTCGGCCGAGGCCGTGTGATGTGTGATGTGTGACGTGATTTTTCTGCTGCGGCGAAGTCGCATGACACCATCGGTGTGCGACCTTGCCGTTCGACCAATCGATGCGTTTCGCCAGGGGGTGCGCGGGTTATGACGACCATGACGGTCATCGGGTGTGGGTATCTGGGGGCGGTGCATGCCGCGTGTATGGCCACGTTGGGTCATGACGTGGTCGGTATCGATGTGGATGGCTGGAAGGTCGAGCAGTTGAACGCGGGCGTGGCTCCGTTCTTCGAGCCGGGTTTCCCGGAACTGCTGCGGGAGGCGCTCGAGTCCGGGCGGTTGCGGTTCACTTCCGACGTGTCGCAGGCGCATGGGCGGCTGGTGCATTTCGTGTGTGTGGGGACCCCGCAGAAACGTAACGAGTACGCCGCGGACCTGGCTTATGTGGATGCGGCGGTGAACGCGGTGGCTCCGCATTTGTCGCCGGGTTCGTTGGTGGTGGGTAAGTCGACGGTGCCGGTGGGCACCGCGGATCGTTTGGCGGACGTGGTCGCGGACGCGGAGCCCACCGCGATGCTGGCGTGGAATCCGGAGTTCCTGCGGGAGGGTTTGGCGGTGCAGGACACGCTGCACCCGGACCGGATCGTGTACGGGTTGCCGGACGACGAGACCGGTCAGGCCGCCAGGGCGTTGCTGGACGAGGTGTATGCGGCGGCGCTGGCGTCGGGGACGCCGCTGGTGGTGACCGATTACGCCACCGCGGAGTTGGTCAAGGCCGCGGCGAACTCATTCCTGGCCACGAAGATCTCGTTCATCAACGCGATGGCCGAGGTGTGCGAGGCCAGCGGCGCGGACGTGACGAAGCTGGCCGACGCGATCGGTTACGACCCGCGGATCGGGCGCCGTTTCCTCAACGCCGGCCTCGGGTTTGGTGGGGGTTGTCTGCCCAAGGACATCCGGGCGTTCATGGCCCGGGCCGGTGAGTTGGGCGCGGATCAGGCGTTGGCGTTCCTGCGGGAGATCGACTCGATCAACATGCGTCGCCGGGTCCGGATGGTCGACCTGGCCCGGGAGTTTTTCGGTGGTTCCATCGTGGGGCGTCGTATCGCCGTGTTGGGGTTGGCGTTCAAGCCCAACAGTGATGACATCCGGGACTCGCCCGCGTTGAACGTGGCCGCGCAGATGAAGCTGCAGGGCGCGTCGGTGGTGGTCACCGACCCGCAGGCGGTCGCCAACGCGCAGAAGGCGTGGCCGGACCTGGAGTACGCGCAGACACCACATGCTGCCGCGCGGGACGCCGACCTGGTGATGGTGCTGACCGAGTGGGACGAGTACCGCACGTTGGACCCGGTCGAGTTCGGCGGCATCGTCGCCGGCAAACGCATCCTGGACGGACGCAACGCACTCGACCGGGACGCCTGGCGGGCCGCGGGCTGGCAGTACCGAGCCCTCGGCCGCCGCTGACTCGACCGAGTCAGGGCCTCGGCTTTGGTCGGGGTGGCGGGATTCGAACCCCACGACCTCTTCGTCCCGAACGCGGCTCAAGGGGCGGGCCTCAAGAACGGATGGCCACGTACGCAGGTAGCATTCCGGGGGCACTTGCGGACAGAAACGTCAAGCCAACCTCTCGTATGGCGGGCAAGGTGGGACAAGGATTGGTACCCGGGGGATGGTATTACAGCGAAGTCGGATGCAGTCATGCCGACGATAAGGTTACCTGAACGCGATTGGGGCGTGCGGACCGATGGAGACGGTAGTTGTGCAGGGCCTTGTAGTATTGAACGACGACGGATTCGTCACGCTGGTACCCGCTGTTCCGGTGGGAATTGCGGAATTGCGAACGGACTGTGCAGTTAACATCCGCGGCTCGAATGTGCCACCGCTCGGTCAGAATGTATCCGCCGAAGGTGAGTTGTCAGGTCACGATCTGCACATTTCTTCGTGGTCTCCGCTTGGTCAGATTCCGGCGGACTGGAATGAGTCGGCCTACCAGAAGGGCGTTGCTGCGAACGTCGCGCATGCTGTTCGCGATGCTGTTCCGCGAGATTGGGGCATCATCAGTACGGGTGCGGCGACGACTCGTGACGGTGGCCGGATGTCTGCCGTCTTTATCGTCAGAACGAGGCCGGCTGTATTCGATTGGATGCGTCGACAGCCGAAGAATGCGATTCTCATTTATGCCTTTATCAGGCAGGCGGGAGAGCCGTCCGTCATCTTCAGTGGGGACGGCTGAGCACGCGGCGTAGCCAGAGGAGGAGCGCATCCGGCCCCTCGACGGTGCCGTCCGTTGCGGCCCTGACGCCCCCACGTCGCCTCACAGCACGAAGGCCCTGACTCGAGTGTTCGAGTCAGGGCCTCGGCTTTGGTCGGGGTGGCGGGATTCGAACCCACGACCTCTTCGTCCCGAACGAAGCGCGCTACCAAGCTGCGCCACACCCCGAAAGCCTGAACGAGTCTAGCCGATGATCGGACCCGCCCCGACCACACCTACGCGGGCCGCGCCCGCAGGGTGAGCAGCGTCGCCTCCGGCCGGCAGCAGAACCGCATCGGCATGTAAGGGCTGGTGCCCAGGCCCGCGGAGACGTTCAGCATGGTGTGCGACCCCCAGCGGGACACGCCGCGGGCTCGTGACCGGTCCAGCCCGCAGTTCGTCACCAGCGCGCCGATGCCCGGCACGCGGACCTGACCACCATGGGTGTGCCCGGCCAGGATCAGGTCGTAGCCGTCCAGCGCGAATCGGTCCAGGATCCGCGGCTCCGGTGTGTGCGTCACGCCCAGCCGGAGGACCGCGTCCCGCTCCGCGGGGCCCTCGATCAGCTCGTAGCGGTCGCGGCGGGTGTACGGGTCGTTGACGCCGGCCAGCGCGATCCGCTGCCCGCGCAGGTCCAGGGCGGTCCGCACGTTGTTCAGGTCGGTCCAGCCGCGTTCGACCATGCCCGCGCGCAGGTCCTGCCAGGGCAGCCCGGGGCCCAGGCGGGGCGTCGGATCCCTGGGCAGGAAGTACCGGTGCGGCGACTTGGGCGTCGGCGCGTAGAAGTCGTTGTTGCCGAAGACGAACGCGCCTGGCAGGTCGAGCAGGTCGCCGAACGCGGCCAGCGCGGCCGGCACGGCCTTGCGGTGCGACAGGATGTCGCCGGTGTTGATCACCAGGTCCGGCCGCAGGTCGGCCAGGGCGGACACCCACCGGATCTTGTGCTGCTGCCCCGGCACGATGTGCAGGTCGGATACGTGCAGCACCCGGATCGGCCACGCCCCGTGGTCGAGCACCGGCAGGTCGACCCGGCGCAGCGCGAAGGACCTCGGCTCCACCAGCATCGACCAGGCCGCCGTCGCGGCGCCAGCGGCGGCCAGCCCGCCGATCCCGGCCGCCACCCGCGCGCCCGCCGATCGTCCGGGCGCGGTGCGGGTGGATATCGGGCCGGCGGAGTCAACCATGATCGGCAGCCTAACCATCGCGCGACGTCACCCCGCTCGGCGCTCCCATCCGATCGATCGAGCCATCCGGCCGGCCCTCCCGACGCTCGGCCACCTCAGGTCGACGTCAGACGCCGGTCAGGTACCCGCCGACACGGAAAGGGTGATCGCCCCACCCGGCAGCGCGGTTCCCTTCGGACTCTGGTCCACCACGATGTTGACCGACGCTCCGGTGTCCTGCTTGGGCACCACGCTGACCGTGAATCCGGCCGCCGTCAGCTGGGACTTCGCGTCGTCCACGTTCTTGCCGACCACATTGGGCACCTGCGTGCTGGCCGAGCCCTTGATGTAGGCCGACGACGCCGGCCGGAAGAAGGTGTCCGGCTGGCCCTCCTTCAGCGGTTTCATCGTCGCGAACCAGGTCGCGGCGGGCACGGACCCACCGGACACGCCGTTGCCGGCCATCGCCTCGTCGGTCGAGCAGGACCGGATCGGGTCTCGACAGATCGACTGCGGCCGCGGCTCGGAGTCCCATAGAATCACCGACGCGCTCATCTCCGGGGTGAAGCCGACGTAGGCCGACGACTTGTACTCCTGGGTGGTGCCGGTCTTGCCGGCCGCCGTCCACGTCCAGCCGGCCGCCGACGCGGACGCGTTGGAGGTGCCGCCGGCCTTCAGGTCGCCTTCCATCGCCACGGCCAGCGTGCGGGCCAGATCGGCCGGCACCGCCTGCTCGCACGGCGCCTTGTCCCAGGTGACGAACTTGCCGTTGCGGTCGGTGATGGTGTCCACCGGCGTCGGCGGGCACCACTTGCCGTCCGAGTTGAGGGTGGCGCCGACGTTGGCCAACTCGAGTGGGCTGACCGGCGACACCCCGAGGGTGAACGAGGCCATCTTCTGCGCGGTGATCTGCGCCTGGTAGTTGGTGCCGGCGCTGGCGAACGCCGGATCGACGTCGCCGGCGTCGAGCAGGTACCCCTTCATGCCCAGCGCGACCGCCATGTCGGCCACCTTCTGCAGGCCGACCTGGTCCTCGAGCGCGACGAACCCGGTGTTCGGCGAGGTCGCCAGGGCCTGGGCCAGGGTCATCGAGCCCGGATAACTGCCCGCGTTGCGGAAGGTCGCCGACGGCACCAGCGGGCTGTTGTACTGCACGGGCACGTCGATGGTGGCGTTCGTGCCCAGGCCCATCTGCATCGCCGCCGCGGCCGTGAAGATCTTGAACGTCGACCCGGCGCCCAGTGGGGCGAAGGTGGTGGGCAGCCGCTGGACCGTCTCACCCTTGGACGGGTCCAGACCGTAGGGTCTGTTCGCGGCCAGCGCCAGCACCTTGCGCGGCTCGTCCTTGCCCACCACTGCGACCGCGTTCGCGATGCGGTCCACCCCGGGCTGCGAGGGGTCCGCGTTCGCCGTCGCCGCCGCCTTGGCCGAGGCCATCACAGCGGGGTCCATGGTCGTCTTGATCGTCCACCCGGCGCCGGCCACCGTGTCGTTGTCGAAGCCGGCATTGGCCAGGTAGTCCAGCACGTACTGGCAGAAATAGCCGTTGGTCTGCGAGTTGTCCGCCGGGATGCACCCGTTGCGGGTGCGGTTCGGATTGAGCCCGAGATCCTGCTGTTTGGTGGCGTCCGCGGTGGCCTTGGACAACCGGCCCGTGCCGACCATCACGTCCAGCACCAGGTCGCGCCGGTCCCGGGCGTCCTGCACATGGTTCTCGTCGAGCGGGTTGAACTTGGGCGGGTTGTTCACCATGCCGGCCAGCAGTGCCGCCTGCGCCAGCGTGAGCTTGTCGGCCGAGGTACCGAAGAACCATTCCGAGGCCGCCTCGGCCCCGTATTGGGAGGGCCCGAAGGCCACCAGGTTCAGGTATCGCTCCAGGATCTCGGCCTTGCTCAGCTTCTGCTCCACCTGCAGGGCGAGCTTGGCTTCCTTGAGTTTGCGGATGGGCGTGGTCGCGATGGCGTCCGCCTTCTCCGCCTCGGTCTTGGCCTCCACCAGGTACAGGTAGTTCTTCACGTACTGCTGGGTCAGCGTGGATCCGCCCTGCGGTGACGACGAGTCGTCCTGCGCGTTGCGCAGCAAGGCCCGGACGGTGCCCCGCCAGTCGACGCCCTGGTGTTGGTAGAACCGACGATCCTCGATGGACACGACGGCCACCTGCAGGTAATCCGAAATGGAGGACAGCGGGACGTACACCCGGTTCTGCTTGTAGATGGTGGCGATGGGCGCCCCGGTGGCGTCGGTGATCGTCGTCCGCAATGGGATGTCCGCGTTGAGCGGGTCGGCGTTGGCGTCGGCGATCGCGTCGGTGACCGCGTTCGTGGCAATACCCATCCCGACCGTATAAGGAAGGAGAAGCCCGGCCACCAGCACCCCGGCCAGCAGGGTGCCCAGAACCAGGCGCCCGAGGCCGCTCATCACACGCACCGAATCAGGCTACCGGCGGTGACGTGTGGGAACGGTGATCCACGGGCGCATGCCACATCACGAGCGCCGGCGGCAACCTGGACCGGGCTCCGCGCGTCCTGCCCGACCGCGGCCTACTTGACTGCGGTTTCTACCCGGCCGCGGTCAGCCGGCGGCCGATCTCCCGCAGCGCGGGCACGTCGTGCGCGTCCGACGGCAGCGCCGGCACCTCCACCACCGGCAGGTCCGTGTGCACCCGGTCGAACCGTGCCCGCATGTGCAGCTCGGCCGCCCGCACGGCCAGCCGCTGGACGTGGATGTCCAGCACCGCGGACGCCAACGGAGCCGACGTCGCCAGCCGGGTCGCCGCGACCTGGGCGGTGCCGGCGGGCAGGTCGGCCAACGGCGGATGGGTGCGGTTGAGCACCAGCCCGGCCAACGGCATCCGTTCGGCCCGCAGCCGGTCGGTGAAGTAGGAGGCCTCGCGCAGCGCGTCACCCTCGCAGATGGAGACCACGACGAACCTGGTCCCGGGCGCGCGCAGCAACTCGTAGGTGGCCTGCGCCCGCTCCCGGAAGCCGCCGAACATGTCCTCGAACAGCTGCACGAACTGGGCGGCGTCGGCCAGCATCTGCCCGCCGAGCACGGTGGTCACGGCCCGGGAGAACAACGCGAACCCGGCTCCGACCAGCTTCATCACGCCGCGACTGGGCGTGGCCAGCAGCCTGATCATCCGGCCGTCCATGAACGAGGACAGCCGCTGCGGGGCGTCCAGGAAGTCCAGCGCGGACCGGCTCGGCGGGGTGTCCACCACGATCAGGTCGAACTGGTTGGTCGCCGCCAGGTTGGCCAGCTTCTCCATCGCCATGTACTCCTGGGTGCCGGAGAACGAGGTGGAGATGACCTGGTAGAACGGGTTGGCCAGGATCGCCTGGGCCCGCTCGGGGGTGGAGTGGTGGGCCACCATCTCGTCGAAGGTGCGGCGGGTGTCCAGCATCATCGCCCACAGCTGACCGGCCGGGTCGGCCAGCGGCACGTCGACCCGCCGCGGGTCGTTGTCCAGCTCTCGCAGGCCCAGCGACTGGGCGAGCCGCTTGGCCGGGTCGATGGTGAGCACGGCGACATTGCGGCCGGCGTCCGCGGCCCACAGCGCCATCGCCGCCGCGGTCGTGGTCTTGCCCACCCCGCCTGACCCGCAGGTGACCACGATCGACGTGCGCCGATCGGTCAGTACCGGGCCGAGGTCCAGCCGTGGGTTGGTCGGCGCCGCGCGGTCGGCCATCAGCTCACTCCCTGCTCGGCCAGCCGATCCGCCAGCTCGTAGACGCCGCCCAGGTCGCCGCCCTCCAGCAGCCGCGGCAGGTCCAGCATCGGCAGGCCGGACGCGGCCAGCTGCTCGCGGCAGGCCTGCTCGTCGAGCACCCGGATGGCGTGCTCCGCCGCCTGCGTCCGCAGCCCGTCCAGGAGCTCGGCGGTCACGCCGATGCCCGCGCCGCGCAGACCGTCCGCCAGCTGGTCGGCGTCCAGCGCGCCCGCGGCGGCGGCCTCCAGGGATGCCGCCGGCAGCTGCGGCTGGGTCACGGCGTTCACGATGATCGCGCCGACCGGCAGGTTCCGGCGCCGGAGCTGCTCGATCGCCTCCAGAGTCTCGGTCACCGGCATGTCCTCCAGCAGGGTGACCAGGTGGACGATCGTGTCCGGCGAATGCAGCAGCCGGACCACGCCCTCGGCCTGGCTGTGGATCGGCCCCCGCTTGGCCAACCCGGACATCGCCTCGGTGACGCCGAGAAACGTCACCACCCGCCCGGTCGGTGGCGCGTCCAGCACCACCTCGTCGTAGACGGGGCGGTTGTCCGACCCGCGCCGGGTGACCGTCTCCTTCACCTTCCCGGTGATCAGCACGTCCCGCAGGCCCGGCGCCAGGGTGGTGGCGAACTCGACGGCACCCATCTTCTTCAGGCTGCGACCGGCGAACCCGAGGTTGTAGAACATCTCGAAGTACTCCAGCAGCGCCGCCTCGACGTCGACGGCCAGCGCCCGGACCTCGCCGCCGCCGGTGGCGATCGCCACCTTCTTCTCCTGGTACGGCAGCGGCGGCACGTCGAAGAGCCGGGCGATCCCCTGCCGCTCCTCGACCTCGACGAGCAGCACCCGGCGACCGTTCGTGGCCAACGCCAGGGCCAGCGCGGCGCCCACCGTGGTCTTGCCGGTGCCGCCCTTGCCGGTGACCACGTGCAGGCGGGCCCGGCGGCAGGCGCTCGTCCAGGGCAGCGGATCCGACGCGGTCAGGTCGGTGGAGGCGTCCGTGGCCGTCATGCCGGCTCGCGGAGGGCGATCGGCACCGGCGCACCGTGTTCCAGCGTGCGACCGACCGTGCAGTACCGGTGCACGGCCCGGGTGATCGCCGCGCGCAGCCGGTCCTGGGTCTGCGGGTCCAGGCCGGACAGGTCCACCGTCATCGTCGAGGACAGGGCGGTGAACCGGCCCTGCGTCGCGTCGTGATCGGCGACGACGGCGATCCTGACCTCGGCGTCCTCGCCCAGGCGGCGGGTCAGCAGGTGCTCGGCGGCCAGCCCCGCGCAGCCGGCGAGCGCGACCTGCAGCAACTCGGTCGGGGAGAAGCAACCGTTCGCCCCGGCCATCCCGATCGGGACGGGGTGTGCCCGATCGTTGTGCCCGGAGTACCGACCGGGTCCTGTGCGGTCCACCCACACCTGCGCGGACGAGGCAGCCGCAGGTACCGAGGGCATCGAGCCGGGTGGGGCCGTCATCCCACCGATCCTGCCAGGCGACGGGCCGGTCCGTTTCGTCGACCGCTGGGCGGAATCAACCGCTCGCCAGTCGCGTGCCCAGTTCGCGCTCGTCCGGACGGAGCGCGCCGGGCCCGCTGGAGAGCACCGACCAGCCGACTTCGACGCAGTCCGACTCGGGACCCTGCCGCCCGGTCAACGCCTCGCCGATCCGTCGCCGCACCTCGGACTCGTCGGCCGGCCGGCTCGCGAACACGACCCGCAGCGTCAGCCGGTCGCTCGACCTGTCAACAGCGGTGTGGTGCGCCGCAAGCGGGCACGGCGGCGGATGCTCCCACGATCCGCACAACGCCAGCGTGATGGCCGCTCCGGGGCCGCCTTCGTCGCCGTCCGCCGGCATGGTCAACTCCGCCTCGTGCACGAAAGGCGACCGCTCGGGATGCATCCTCGGATTGTGCCCGCAGCGAGCCGGGTGCGCGTCGGGTCGTCGGGGTGCCTCCGGCCGATCCGCGGGTCAGTCCGCGAGCGCCATCACCAGGATGGTCACCAGGGGGACGACGACGAGGATGCCGCCGACCCACAATGGCAGCAGCAACGCAGCGACGAAACCGACGGGGATGACCAGTGCGGCCGGGGCCGCGCGCCTGGTCGCCCGGGCCAGCGACCATCCGGGACGTTCGCGCAGCGAGTCGTACCAGAGCAGGACGAGCACCAGCAGCAGCACGGCGACCAGGATCGCCGCCGCCCAGTGCCATCCGTCGGCCACCGGGTCAGGATAGGTGCCGGCGGGTAGGGCCGAGCCGGCTCCGGGGTGGACCCGCCGGCCGGTGACGCCGGTCCTAGAGTCTGTGCCATGTCTACTCCCGCGCCCCCTCGCCGCACGTTCGAGTACGCCACGGTCCCGCTCATCACTCATGCCACCAAGGCGATCCTGGACACCTGGGGCGAGGACGGATGGGAGCTGGTCCAGGTGGTGCCCGGTCCGAACCCGGAGCAGCTGGTCGCCTACCTGAAGCGGGAACGCGGATGACGGCCGGCCGGACGGGCCGGATCGTCGACCGCATCGCCGAGCTGGGGCTCACGCTGCCGGAGATGGCCGTCCCCGCCGGTTCGTACCTGCCCACCGCCCGGGCCGGTGACCTGCTGTTCACCGCCGGTCAGCTGCCGTTCGTGGACGGCCGGCTGCCGGCCACCGGCAAGGTCGGTGCGGAGGTCACCCCGGAGGACGCCAAGGAGTACGCCCGGCTCGCCGGGCTGAACGTGCTGGCCGCCGTGCACGCCGCGGTCGGGCTGGACTCGGTGCAGCGGGTCGTCAAGATCGTCGGCTTCGTCGCCTCCGCGGAGGGCTTCACCGGCCAGCCCGGGGTCCTCAACGGGGCTTCCGACCTGATGGCCGACGTGTTCGGCGAGGCGGGGCGGCATGCCCGGTCGGCTGTCGGGGTGGCCGAGCTGCCGCTGGGCTCCCCGGTCGAGGTGGAGGCGATCGTCCAGCTCCGCTGAGCCGGGGCCGGGGCCGGAGCCGGAGCCGAGGCTGCGGTCCGCCATCTCGCGGGGAAGATCCGGTCGCCTCAGACGACCGGATCTTCCCCGGACACCTGGGTCCGTCGACGCATGTTGTCGGCGTGCGCCTGTGCCATCGCGCTGTTGTGTCGCCGGGCATCGACCGGGTCGGTGCCCCCGACCAGGGCGGTCAGGTAGGCGTGGTCGGCCTGCCAGCGAGTGATCGCCGCATCGGTCCCGATCGCCGGACGCCCGTGCCCGGGTATCAGCACCGAGGCTCGGACGACATACGGGCGCAGCAGGTCCAGGCCGGCCAGGTACTCGGCCGCGGTCGACTCCTCCAGCAGCGGCAGTTCGACATCGCTGAACATGTCGCCGGCGATCAGCACCCCGGCGTCCGGCACCCACAACGCGGTGTGGCCCGGCGAGTGCGCATCGTGGGTCAGCGGGTACACGGCGGGACCCGGCCAGTCGATCGTGGGTGCCTCGGTGGCGCTCACCCGGCCGACCAGGTCGGCCAGGTCCGCCGGCCAGTCGGGACCCAACTCGGCGACGATCCCGGCGCGGTCGCGGGCACAGATCTCGGTCGCCCGGGGGGAGGCGAACCGCGGCGCGGTACCCAGCTCGGGATGCCACAGCAGGTGGTCGTGGTGGCTGTGCGTGGCGAAACCGGCGGCCACCCTGACGTCGAGGGCGATCAGGTCGGCGGCCAGGCCGGCCAGTTCGTCCGGATCCCAGGAGGGGTCGACCAGCAGCGCGGCTCCGCCGGCGAGCACCGCGGTGCTGGTGGTCAGATCACGTCGACTGGTCGTCACCCCGACGCGCAGCGACGAATCGGCGACGAACCACTGCCAGGATCGATGCACGCCGATGTCCCTTGTCGTGCGCCCGACTCCGCCGGTCGGCAGGGTGGATAGGTTGGCAGGATGGTAGAGCTCCCGCACGACGAGGTTCCGGACGCCGCCGACTCGTCGGTGCGGGCGGCCGCCACGGTGCTGCTGGTTCGCGACGGTCCGGGTGGGATCGAGACGTTCGTGCTCCGGCGCATCGCCCAGATGGCCTTCGCGGCCGGGATGACGGTGTTCCCCGGCGGCGGCGTCGATCCGTCGGATCGGAGCCCCGAGATCGGTTGGGCCGGGCCCGATCCGACCTGGTGGGGGACCGCGCTGGGAGCCGAGCCGGCGGACGCCCGCGCGTTGGTGGTCGCGGCCGTGCGGGAGCTGTTCGAGGAGACCGGAGTGCTGTTGGCCGGGCGGGAGCCGGACGGCCCGGTGGCGGTACTGGCCGAACGCGACGCCGAGGAAGCCCGCGCGGCGCTCCTCGATCGCCGGGCCACCCTGGCCCAGCTGCTGGACTCCGCCGGCCTGCGGATCCGGTCCGATCTGCTGCGGCCGTGGGCGAACTGGTTGACGCCGCCCGGTCAGGGCCGGCGGTACGACACATTCTTCTTCGCGGCCGGCCTGCCGGTCGGTCAGCAGGCCCGGATGCTCACCACGGAGGCCGATCTCGGCCAGTGGCGGCGTCCGGACGACCTGTTCGCCGAGCGGGCGGCGGGACGCACCAAGCTGATGCCGCCGACCATGGTGATGCTCCGCGATCTGGCCGGGTTCGGCGCCGTCCGCGACGTGCTGGCCGCGCCCCGAACGGTCACCAAGGTCCGGGTGCGCCTGGAGGACGTGCCCAGGCTGCTCGCCGACGAGGGCCTGGAGCTGCCGCGATGAGCGCGACGGGTCCTGTCCCGATCCCGGCCGCCGTCACCGCCCACGCACGGGTGCTGCTGGCCCCCAACCCGGGGCCGATGACGCTGGACGGCACGAACAGCTACGTGCTGTCCGGCAACGGCGGCCGGTCCTCGGTGATCATCGACCCCGGGCCGGGGGACGCCGGGCATCTGGCCGCGCTCGGCGCGGTGGGGGACGTGGAGCTGATCCTGATCACGCATCGTCACCACGATCACACCGAGGGCGCGGCGGCGCTCGCCGCGGCCACCGGGGCGCCGGTCCGGGCCGCCGACGCCGCCTTCTGCATCGGCGCGGATCCGCTGCGGGACGGAGACACCGTGGTCGCGGCGGGTCTGGACGTCGGGGTGCTCGCCACGCCCGGCCACACCGCCGACTCCCTGTGCTTCCTGCTGCCGCCCGATTCGGCCGGCCGGCCCCACGGCAGCGTGCTGACCGGCGACACCATCCTGGGCCGGGGCACCACGGTGATCGCGCCGCCCGACGGCAGCCTGCGCGACTACCTGGGCACGCTGCGAGTGCTCGCCGGCCTGGGCCCGGCGTTCGTGCTGCCGGCCCACGGGCCCCGACTGCCCGACCTGAGAGCCGTCGCCGCCGAGTACCTGGTGCACCGTGAGCAGCGGCTCGACCAGATCCGGGACGCGCTGATCCACCTGGGCCTGGGCCCCGAGGTGGCCGCCGTCGGCCCGGTCACCGACTTCGTCTACCACGATGTCGACCCGTCGGTGCGCGGCGCGGCCGAGCACTCGGTGGCCGCCCAGCTGGACTACCTGCGCGGCGTGGCCGGGGGATGACCTCCACGGCGCCGCCACCTGCCCTGGACCTGGTGCTGCCGCTGCTCGCCTGCCCGTCCTGCGGAGCCGCGTTGAGCAGACAGGAGCGGGTGGTCGGCTGCCGGAACGGGCACCGGTTCGACATCGCCCGTCAGGGTTATCTGACGCTGCTGGGCGGGGCTCGCACCGGTCCCGGGGACACCGGTGACATGGTGGCGGCCCGGCAACGGTTCCTGGATGCCGGGCACTTCGAGCCGATGACCCGGGCCATCGTCGATGCGGTCGGGACCGACGGAATCGGCGGGATCGACGGGATCGGGGAGGGCCCGGTGCTCGATCTGGGTGCGGGCACCGGACACCATCTGCGGGCCGTGCTGGACCGGCGCAACCGGGGCGGGACCGAACCGGTGGGTCTGGCGATCGACAGCTCGACATACGCGGCCCGCCGTGCCGCCCGGGTGCATCCGCGGGTCGGGTCGGTGGTCGCCGATGCCTGGTCCCGGCTGCCGGTCCGGGACGCTGCCGTCGGCACGGTGCTCAGCGTGTTCGCGCCGCGCGACCCGGGTGAGATCGTCCGGGTTCTGCGGTGGGGTGGCCGGGCGGTCGTGGTCACCCCCACTCCCGAGCACCTGGCCGAGTTGCGCGATCGGATCGGCCTGCTGCGGGTGGACCCGGACAAGGCGGCCCGGGTCCGGCAGGCGTGGGCCGGATCGTTGACGGACGCCGGATCCGCGCAGGTCCGGCACGTCATGCGGCTGCGTCCGGACGAGGTCGATCTGCTGGTGCGGATGGGTCCGTCGGCTCATCACCTGCCGGACGACCGGCGACGGGCGGCCGTGGCGACGCTCGACGACGTCACCGAGGTGACCCTGGCGGTGACGGTGAGCGTGTTCACCGCCCGGTGATCAGCGGGCCCGGCGGACCAGCCGCTCGGTGTCCAGCAGCACCACGCTCTTGCCCTCCAGCCGCAGCCAGCCGCGATGGCCGAAGTCGGCGAGCGCCTTGTTCACCGTCTCCCGGGAGGCACCCACCAGCTGGGCCAGTTCCTCCTGGGTGAGGTCGTGGGTGACCCGCAGGTGGCCGCCCTCCTGCTGGCCGAACTGCCGGGCCAGTTGCAGCAGTGCTTTGGCCACCCGGCCGGGCACATCGGTGAAGATCAGGTCGGCCAGCGCGTTGTTGGTCCGGCGGAGCCGGCGGGCCAGCACGCGCAGCAACTGCTCGGCGATCTCCGGGCGCTTGTTGATCCACTCGCGCAGACCGTCCCGGTCCATGGTGCCCAGCCGGACGTCGGTCACCGCGGTTGCCGACGAGGTCCGCGGGCCCGGGTCGAACACCGACAGCTCGCCGAACATGTCCGACGGGCCCATCACGGCCAGCAGGTTCTCCCGGCCGTCCGGGGAGTGCCGGCCCAGCTTGACCTTGCCCGACAGGATGATGAACAGACGGTCGCCCAGCTCACCCTCGGAGAAGATCGCGCTGCCCCGCGCGTACTCCACGGTTTCCAGCTGGGACGCCAGGGCCGACGCCGCATCCGGGTCCACACCTTGGAAGATCCCGGCCTTCGCGAGCGTTTCTTCCACCCTGTCCTCCTGTTTCTTCACCCCGTCGGGGCCGGCCGGAAACCTGATACAGGGGGCCGGGTTGAGACGCAGACCACAGTCTAGGGGGTCGAGGGCAGCCGCTCTCCTCGGGCGTACGCGGGCGCCAGGGACGGACCGGGTCGGCTCGTCAGGAGGCGCCAGGCGCCGACGAACCCGGTTCGTTCGGCTGATCCTTGTGCCGGCGCAGCCGCCGCGGGCGCCGCCGCAGCCGGAACTTGGCGAACGCCTTGGTCCAGCCCTCCCGGATCAGCGTGTTGACTTCCTCCGGCTTGGCGGTGTCCAGGAACTCCTGGACGTCGGCCTCGCTGACCGCGGCCGCCTTCAACCGGTGCTCCAGCCGCTCCATCAGCAGCGCGAACACCATCAGCAGCGGCGGGATCAGCAGCACCAGGAAGACGGTCATGGTGCGCCCATCATCCCTCATCGGCCGGCGCGGCCGCGTCCAGGGCGTCGCGGCGGCCCTCGGTGTCGGGCAACCGGCGCCCGCGGTGAACGTCAGACCCTTGTGGCAACCTGGCAGCGTAGGCCGGCGAGTGGTCAGTGCCGGGTGCTCAACAGGACGGTCAACCGCGGTGGTCAACAAGACGGTGGTCAACAAGACGGTGGTCAAGAGGGCGAAAGCGCCCGCGACGCCGTTGGCCCGCACCCGTCGTGCCCGGCAGATCGCCAACCAACTCGAACTCGGTTACCCGGACGCCCATTGCGAACTGGACTTCAGCACGCCGCTGGAGCTGGCCGTGGCCACCATCCTGTCCGCCCAGTCCACCGACGTCCGGGTAAACATGGTGACGCCCGCGCTGTTCGCCAGGTACCGCACGGCCGCCGACTATGCGTCCGCGTCCCGGGCCGAGCTGGAAGAGATGATCAAATCGACCGGGTTCTTCCGCAACAAGACCAACTCGCTGATCGGCCTCGGCCAGGCCCTGGTGGAACGGTTCGACGGCGAGGTGCCCGGGACGCTGGCCGAGCTGGTCACGCTGCCCGGGTTCGGTCGCAAGACGGCGAACGTGGTGCTCGGCCACGCGTTCGGGGTGCCGGGCATCACCGTCGACACGCACGTCACCCGGCTGGTCACCCGCTGGGGTCTGACCTCGCACACCGACCCGGTCAAGATCGAGGCCGACCTGAACGCCCAGTTGCCCCCCGCGCAGTGGACGCCGTTCTCCGATCGAACGATCTTCCACGGTCGCCGGGTGTGCCATGCCAAGAAGCCCGCCTGTGGTGCTTGCTTCCTGGCCGCGCTGTGTCCCTCGTACGGGGCCGGCGCGGGCGTGGTGGAGCCGGAGGCCGCCGCGGCGCTGGTGGTGGGGCCCGAACGCGAGCACCTGCTGGCCCTGGTCGGCCTGGCGGCGACGGCGTGACCGGGACCGATGCACGGCCGGTCGGACGCCGGCTGGTCGACGACGTCTCGACCCTGCCGGTTTGGATGCACACGCTGGCCCGGGCGGTCGACGGCGGCCGGCTGCCGGGGCCGATCGGCCGGTTGACCGACCTCGCCCCGGAGAACGCTCGGCGCGGTTCCGTGCTGATGCTGTTCGGCGACGGGCCCGCCGGTCCCGACCTGCTGCTGACCGAACGGGCCGCGACCATGCGCTCGCACGCCGGTCAGCCGGCCTTCCCCGGTGGGGCCAACGACCCCGGCGAGGACGCGGTCGCCGCGGCCCTGCGGGAGGGGCAGGAGGAGACCGGGCTGGAGCCGGCGTCGGTGGTGCCGGTGGCGTTGTTCCCGCAACTGTTCCTGTCCCCGTCCGGCTTCCTGGTCAGCCCGGTGCTGGCCTACTGGCGCGATCCGGGCGAGGTTCGCCCGGTCGACCCGGCGGAGACCGCCGCCGTGGCCCGGGTTCCGATCGCCGAGCTGTCGGACCCCGCCAACCGCGGCCAGGTCCGGCTGTCCAACGGCTGGATGGGCCCGGCGTTCCGGGTGGCCGACCTGCTGGTGTGGGGATTCACCGCGGGACTGGTCGATTCGCTGCTGGACCTGGGCGGCTGGTCCGTGCCATGGGACACCGACCGCCTGTTCGACCTGTCGGACGTGCGATGAGCGAGGCTTGCCGAGCGAATCATC
>CAZCEH010000011.1:84102-98715 GCA_964497705.1 uncultured Actinomycetes bacterium
GGTGCGCGAGCCGGGACGGCCGAGCCTGCGAGGTGTCCCGGGAGGGCACTGCGAGTGAGCGAGGCGCGGTGACCGGGTTCAATCTCGTCGACGTCATCGTGGTCGTGCTGGTCGTCGCGGCCGCGATCGCCGGATTCCGGCAGGGCTTCATCACCGCGATGTTCACCCTGGTCACCGCGATCGCCGGGGCGATCGTCGCGATCTGGCTGGCGCCGACGCTGATGGGGTTGGTGGACGATTCGACCGCCAAGATCGCGGTCGGGATCGCCTGCGTGATCGTCGGGGTGGGCATCGGCGAGATCGCCGGGTCCACCGTCGGCCGGGCGATCGCCAGGAAGATCAACTGGCGGCCGGCGCAGGCGGTCGACCGGACGCTGGGCCTGTTCGGCAACGCGCTGGCGGTGCTGCTGGTGATCTGGCTGATCGCGGTGCCGCTGGCCGCGGTGCCGTTCCCGTGGCTGTCCTCGGCGATTCGCGGCTCGGCCGTGCTGGGCAAGGTCGACGAGGTGATACCGAGCCAGGCACAGGACGTCTCGATCCGGCTTCGCGAGGTGTTCAACGACTCCGGGTTCCCGGCGATCCTGGACCCGCTGGCGCCCACCCCGAACACCGCCGTCGACCCGCCGGACCAGCAGGTGGTCGCCTCCGCCGGGGTGGCGGCCGCCGCCGACTCCATCCTGAAGGTCCGCGCGGTGGCGGAGTCGTGCGCGCGGCGGATGGAGGGCACCGGGTTCGTCATCGGGACGGGCAAGGTGCTGACGAACGCGCACGTGGTGGCCGGGTCCGACCGGGCGGTGGTGGAGTCCGGCGGGAGCGGCCTGCAGGCCACCGTCGTGCTGTACGACCCGCAGACCGACCTGGCCGTGCTGGACGTGCCGGAGCTGACCGCGGCGCCGCTGCGGTTCGCGCCGACCCCGGCGGCATCCGGCTCCGACGCGGTCGTCGCCGGGTTCCCGCTGGACGGTCCGTACACGCTGACGCCGGCCCGGGTGCGGTCGGTGATCCAGCTGCGCGGGCCGAACATCTACTCGAACACGACCGTCACCCGCGAGGTCTACACACTGCGCGCGCAGGTGCAGCCCGGCAACTCCGGTGGTCCGCTGCTGGCCCCGGACGGCACGGTGCTCGGCGTGATCTTCGGCGCGGCCATCGACGAGGCCGACGTCGGGTTCGCGCTCACCGCCGCGGAGGTGGCGCCGGTGGTGCAGGCCGGGTTGGCCGACGACTCCGCGGCGTCGACGCAGAGCTGCACCGCCGCCTGAATTCGTCGGGGCGCGCGTCCCGAGTCAGGGTTGCTGTGCCCGCGCGGCGTGTCCGGCGATGAGCCGGGTGACCACGTCCGGCGCTTCCTCCGCGGGGAAGTGCCCCACCCCACGGACGGTGGACAGGGTGTACCAGCCGGTGCACTGCTCCCGGGCGTCGGTCAGCGAGGACGCCGGGGTGAACCGGTCCGCGTCGCCGACGACATGCAGCACCGGCGCGGTGACCGGCCTGCTCAGGGCCTCCCGATGCCGGTGCCCGTCGGTGCGCAGTGGGGAGCGGGCCATCCACCGTAGGTGTTCGACCGCGCCCCTGGCCGCCCCGGGGATCCGGATCGCCAGCCGCATCTTGGCGATCGTGTCGGTGAAGTCGCGGGAGGCCTTCCACACCGGTCCGGACTGTGACCGCACCATCCGCTCCAGCAGAGCGGCGTTGCCGGCCACCAGGCGGCGCTCGGGGTAGACCGGGATCGACGCCCAGGACAGCAGCCGTCCGTAGCGGTCCGACCTGATCGGGCGGCGCACCCGAGCCAGCCGGATGGGATGCGGCGCGGCGATCGCCACCACCCCGCGGACCTGATCCGGTTTCATCACCGCGGTGTTGAACGCCGTCACACCCCCGAAGCCGTGGCCCACCAGGACCGCGTCCCGCTCGCCGAGCGAGCGCACCAGGCCGGCGACGTCGTCGGCCAGCGTGAAGGCGTCGTAGCCGCGCGGGGTCTTGTCGCTGTCCCCGTAGCCGCGCAGGTCGGGGGCCACCACCCGGAAGCCGGCCCGCGCCAGGCCCGGGATCTGGTAGCGCCAGGACCGCCAGTACTGGCCGAAGCCGTGCAACAGCACGACCAGGGGGCCGTTGCCGGCCTCGGCGATGTGGAAGCGGATGCCGTTGGCGCTGACGTCGCGGTGCTCCCACGGCCCCTCGTCACGGACGGACGAGCCGATCAGCTTCGACGGCGTGAGGTCGCCGGAGTCGCCCGGGACACGGCCCGGATCTTGCTCGGGGCGGTCGGGGACGCTGGACAGCTCGCCGTTCCGTTCGGGTTCAGGATCCGGTTGCCGCGGTCTTCAGGGCCGCCGCGGTCGCCTCCAGCGAGGCGATCGTCTTCTCCGGCTTGCGCACCTTCTTCACCTTGCGCAGGCCCATGAAGGCGAGCAGGCCGGCCACCAGCAGCATGGCCACGAACACGATGGTGAACGCCGCCCAGGTGGGCAGCCAGATGGCCAGGATCCAGCCGACCATGAACCAGAAGAAGAACATCGAGAACGCGCCGATCAGGCCGGCGATCGCGAAGAACACGCCGCCGGTCGCCCCGATCTTGACCGTCTGGGTGATCTCCAGCTTGGCCAGCTCGATCTCCGAGCGCACCAGCGTCGACATGTGCGTGGTGACGTCCTTGACCAGCGCCCCCATCGAGGCGTTGCGGTCGATCGCGGGCTCGGTGACCAGCGGGATCTGCGCCCCGGTCGATCCCGGGACGGTGAACTGGTTCGGCGGCGTCGGGCTCCCCGGAGTCGTCACAAACCTCTCCTACACGTCGACGTCCGACCGGTCGTCCCGGTCGGAGACCGGCCCGTCCGGCCGCGACGGTGCCGGTGGCGTGTCGCGACGGCGGCGTTGGGCCGTCCTGGTGGTACCCCGAGCGGCGTCCGGCAACCATGGATCGGCCGGAATGCATTCGTGGCGGGGTTCATCGTGCCATGCCCGGGCGGACGAGGCCCCGCGCAGGTCCCGCGGCGGGCGTGGCGGAGGTCGGTTCGGCCGGGCGGCTCGGGCCCGGTCGGCTACTGCCCGAGCAGCCAGCGGTCGGGTGCGGCGAGTTCCGCCGCCGCTGCGGGGCCCCAGCTGCCCTGCGGGTACGGCTGGACCGCGGGGCGGTTGTCCAGGACCGGTTCCAGCACGTTCCAGGCGCTGGCCAGCCCGTCCGGCCTGGTGAACAACGACCGGTCGCCGATCAGCACGTCGTGGATCAGCCTGACATAGGGCGGCAGCGCGTCCGCCCCCTTGACGTCGCCGAGCACGATCGCGGCATCGCTGACGACCAGGGTCAGGCCCGGCCCGGGCTCCTTGACCACCATGGACAGGTCGACGGCGCCGGTTCCGGCCAGTGAGAAGCTGAGCACGCCGCCGTCCGCCGGCACCTCGAACGGCGCCTGTGCCGGCGGTTTGAGGATCACGCTGACCCGCTGGGTCGAGGCCGCCATCCGCTTGCCGGTGCGCATCAGGAACGGCACGCCCCGCCAGCGGTCGTTGTCCACCCACATCCGGGCGGCGACGAAGGTGTCCGTGGTCGAGTCGGGGGCGATGCCCTTGACCTGGCGGTAGCCGTCGTACTGGCCGAGCACCACCTCGGCCGGATCCAGCGGCCGGAAGGCCGAGATGACCTCCTCGCGGGCCGACTGCAGATCGTCCGCGCCCATGCTGGCCGGCCGCTCCATCGCCACCTCGGCCGCCACCTGGAACAGGTGGGTGATCATCATGTCGAGCATGGCGCCGGTGGCATCGTAGAACCCGGCCCGGTCGTCGATGTTCAGGTCCTCGGGTGCGTCGATCTGCACCGCCTGGATGTGCTCGGCGTCCCAGGAGTCGGCGAACAGGCGGTTGGCGAACCGCAGCACGTGCAGGTCCTGGGTGGCCTCCTTGCCCAGGAAATGATCGATCCGGTAGACCTGCGACTCGTCCAGCACCTCGTGCACCGCGGCGTTGAGCTGCCGGAAGTCGCTGGGGGAGCTGCCGAACGGCTTCTCGTACACCGCGCGGCAACCCTTGGCCAGGCCGTGCGCGCCCAGGGCCGCGGTGAAACCGCCGAACGCGACCGGCGGCACCGCGAGATAGTTGATCAGCTGGGCATTCTCGCCCAGTTCGGCGCGGGCCCGGGTGACCGCGTCGACCAACTCGCCGGGGTCGTCGACGCTGAAGCCGCCGCCGGCGAACCGGACCCGCGCGCTGAACCGCTCCCAGTCGGCGGGCTTCGGCGCGGTCGAGAACTCGGTCAGCGCGTCGTGGATGTGGGCGCGGAACTGCTCGTCGGTCAGCTGACCGCGCCCGGTGCCGATCAGCAGATAGTCCTCGGGCATCAGCTGCTCTCCGGCCAGCGTGTAGAACGCCGGCAGCACCATGCGCTTGGCCAGGTCTCCGGTGGCGCCGAAGAGCACGATGATCACCGGGGCGTCGGGAACGGGCAGCTGGGCCATGGCGGTGACGCTACCGCTGTGGTCCGGGTGTCACCGGTTCGGCCGGCCGATCTCACCCTGGCGGGTATCCGCTGGTCCGGTCCGGTCGGCCCCCGCTGATCCAGCAGCCTCCGCCGGTCCGGTCCAGCCGTCCCGCTGATGCCCGCTCTGCCGGTCCGGCGAGGCGTGGCGCTCGCTGATCCGGCGAGGCGTGGCGCCCTCGCTGATCAAACCCGCGCCCAACCGGACATACCGGGCGCCCAAACGCGGATTTGGTCAGCGAACCTCGGCTGCGCGCCGGACTTGGCTGATCAAATCCGCGCGGAATCGGGCGAAACGGGCGCGCTAGCGCGGAGATGATCAGCGAGTGTCGAGCGCACGCACGGACCGGCGCGAGCGGGACCGGCGTCCAGCGCGCGCAGAGACTGGGACGAGCGGAACCGGCGCCGAGCGCGCGCGAACCGGTGGCGGACGGCAGCAGAAGCAACTTCTGAGCGCGCGGGACCGGCGTCGAGTGCAAGCCCGGGCGGACAGGGCCGCCCGGGCAGTCAGCTCAGGACTTGCCGCCGGACAGGCCGGAGGAGATCAGGTTCAGCACCGTCGAATCCTGCAGGGTGGTGGCGTCACCCACCGCGCGGTTCTCGGCGATGTCCCGCAGCAGCCGGCGCATGATCTTGCCGGACCGGGTCTTGGGCAGCTCCGGCACTACCAGGATCCGTTTGGGCTTGGCGATCGGCCCGATCTCCTTGGCCACGTGCTTCTTCAACGCCTCCACCAGCACGTCATGGTCGTCGCTGCTGGCTGCCCCGCGCAGGATGACGAAGGCGACGATGCCCTGGCCGGTCATCTCGTCGGCCGCACCGACCACCGCGGCCTCGGCGACCCATTCGTGCGAGACCAGCGCCGATTCCACCTCGGTGGTGGAGATCCGGTGCCCGGACACGTTCATCACGTCGTCGACCCGGCCCAGCAGCCACAGCGCACCGTCGGTGTCGTACTTGGCGCCGTCGCCGGCGAAGTAGTAGCCCTGCGCGGCGAACCGCGACCAGTAGGTGTCCCGGAAGCGCTCGTCGTCGCCGAAGATGGTGCGCAGCATGGCCGGCCACGGCTTGTCGATCACCAGATAGCCGCCCTCGCCCTTGCCGACCGGGACGCCCTCGTCGTTGACGATTTTGGCGCTGATGCCGGGCAGCGGGGTCATCGCCGATCCCGGCTTGCAGGCGGTGACGCCGGGCAGCGGGCTGATCATGATCGCGCCGGTCTCGGTCTGCCACCAGGTGTCCACGATCGGGCAGCGGTCGCGCCCGATGTTCTGCCGGTACCACATCCACGCCTCGGGGTTGATGGGCTCGCCCACGCTGCCCAGCACCCGCAGGGAACCGAGGTCGTACTTGGCCGGGATGTCCGCGCCCCATTTCATAAAGGTGCGGATCAAGGTCGGCGCGGTGTAGTAGATCGACACGCCGTACTTGTCGATGATCTCCCAGTGCCGTCCCTCGTGCGGCGAGTTCGGGGTGCCCTCGTAGATCACCTCGGTGGCGCCGTTGGCCAGCGGCCCGTACACGATGTAGGAGTGGCCGGTGACCCAGCCGATGTCGGCGGTGCACCAGTAGACGTCGCCCGGCTTGTAGTCGAAGACCGCCCAGTGGGTGTAGGCCGCCTGGGTCAGGAATCCGCCGGAGGTGTGCAGGATGCCCTTGGGCTTGCCGGTGGTGCCCGAGGTATAGAGGACGAACAGCGGATGCTCGGCGTCGAAGGCCTCGGGGGTGTGCGTGTCGGGCTGACCGTCGACCAACTCGTGCCACCAGAGGTCCTTCTCGCCCCAGGTGACGTCGATTCCGGTGCGCCGCACCACGAGGACCTTCTCCACCGGGGAGTCGTCGGCCTCGACGGCTTCGTCCACGGCGTTCTTGAGCGGTACTGCGGAACCGCGCCGGTACTGGCCGTCGGCGGTGATCACGACCCGGGCCTGGGCATCGCCGATCCGGGAACGCAGCGCCTCCGCGGAGAACCCGGCGAACACCACTGAATGGGCCAGACCCAGCCTCGCGCAGGCCAGCATCGCGAACACGGCTTCGGGAATCATCGGCAGGTAGATGGCGACCCGGTCGCCGGCCCGCAGGCCGAGCGAGGCCAGCGCGTTGGCCGCCTTGGCGACCTCTTTCTGCAGCTCCGCATAGGTGATGGTGCGGGTGTCGCCGGGCTCGCCCTCCCAATGAATGGCGACCGTGTCGCCGCGACCGGCCTCCACGTGCCGGTCCGCGCAGTTGTAGGCGACGTTCAGCCTGCCGTCGGCGAACCACTTGGCGTGCGGTGCGTCCGACCAGTCCAACACGGTGCTGAACGGTGTGCTCCAGGACAGCCGCCGGGCCTGCTCGCCCCAGAATGCCTCGGGATCGGCCTCCGCCCGCTCGTAGGCCTCCGCCGTCAGGTTCGCCTCCGCGGCGAACTCGGCGGACGGGGGGAACGTCCGGTTCTCCGCCAGCAGATTGTCCAGCGTCTGGGAACTCGTGTCGCTCACAGGGTGTCTCCTCGGTGACGGCGATGTCGGGTGACGGCTGTCCTGTCCAGCACGCAGCCGAGGGCTGGTCATCAGGTTCGTCCGAAGGGCGCGCAGAATACCGACCGAACATAACCCCCGGCGGGACCAGCCTGCCACGTCGGGTCGGTGGGCGGCCGGCGCGGTGCGCCGGGCGGCGGATTCGGCGCGACGGACGCCGGACGAACGCGGTTCGTCGGATCCGCCGGGCGGTCACCGGCCGGTCATCGGATGCGGAATGGAGGTTGAGCCCGATGGGCGCGCCCTGGCTCGACCGGGTGACCGGTTCGCCGACCTGGCCGGACGACGCGGGACAGCTGACGAGCGCGGTCGAGTCGGCGCGGTCGACGTTGGGCCGGCTGACCGGGCCACGGGGAGTGCGAGACCGGACGGGCAGGGTGGCGGCCGCGGCCACCATCCGGGCCGCCCGTGCCTCCGCGGCGCTGGCCGGCGTGCCGCTGGCCCTGGACCTGGCGACCGCGTCGATCAGCGATCCGGTGCTGGCCGGTGCCGTTCGGGTGGCCGCGGCGCTCGGCGAATTGGCCGCGACATGGCGGCGGGCGCCCGCGCAGGCGCTGGCCAGGCTGCACATGCTGGCCGCGGCCGACCTGGTCGGTCCGGAGGAACTCGGCCGTCCCCGGATCGACGACGATGCGCCGGATCTGGTGAGCGGTCGGCTGGCCGCCCTGACCGACCTGCTGACCCGGGCTCACTGGCCGGCTCCGGTGCTGGTGGCGATCGTGCACGCCGAGTTGTTCACCCTGGCACCGTTCGGCTCGGCCGATGGCGTGGTCGCGCGGGCGGCCGCTCGGTTGACCATGATCACCACGGGTCTGGAACCGTCCGGGGTGGCCCTGCCCGAGGTCGCCCACCTTCGGTCCGCCGGCGCGTACCGCTCCGGTCTGCAGGGTTACGCCGAGGGCGGGGCCGCCGAAGTGGACGCCTGGATCGTCCAGGAATGCCAAGCGCTGGCCCTTGGCGCGGCCGAGGGCAGTGCTCTGGCGGCCGCCTCCGGTTGATCGCTTCGGCTTGCCCGCGGTGGCCGCCCGGGGGATCACGCTCGTTCACCGATCATGGCGGGGTATCTGACAAATCAGTCATTTCGACACCTGCCGGTTCGGGAGGTGCGCGAGCACAGCACGGGATGTTTCGCCGCCGCATCACCCATCAGGTTGAGATGAATGCTTTCTGTAACGAGGAATCACTCTCTGTTGAGAGTTGCTGACCCGAGGCCCACCCGAATGGTCAGGTCTGTTCGGGTGAATTTCAGTAGCTCACCGGACTCGCCTTGTCGATCCGTGACGACGGACCGCGCGGTCCGCTCGCGGAAATGGTCTCGTCGACGGCCCGATCCGCACCAACGATCCGGTCCCGATGGGCCGGTACGGACTCCATTCGTCGCCGATCCGGCGGCCACGGCCGCGACGCGCGGCGGTGCTGGATCGGGCGTCCGGTGGCCTCTCGAACAGCCGGGCGCGGGGACTCGCCGCAGGGCCGTCGGCCGGTGTCGAGCGGGAATGAAAGACGGCGCCCGACACCAGGGTCGAGCGCCGTCTGCGCAGGCTAACCAGCTACCAAGCTTCACCACGACTCGTCGTGACGGGCCCCGCGTCCTTCGTGGAAGACCCTGACGACGTACCTCCCGCGGCTTATAGCGGTGAGTGGGTTCCGGCACCTGCACGGGGAGTTCCGGAGGGGGTTGACGGGGTTTCTCTTCACCTCGCCCTTGGCCCTGCGGTGGTCCCTGAGACAGTGATACCTGTGTGCGGGATCCAGGGCAACCTGCGGTCCCCGGCTGAGCGCCCCTGACCGATTCAGATGCACCCGATTGTGTCTCGCCGTATCGGAGTGAAGATCTTCCTCCAGATGGCTCGCGCCAACACGTGACGAATCAACGGTCACAGGTCTACAGTGAAGGCGTCGGTTTCCACCCCCCCGGAGCCGACCCCCGGTTCAGCTCAACCCCCCGGAGCTGAACCCTTGCGGCCCCCGCCCTCCCCCCTGGCGGGGGCCGCCCTCTATCTCCCCCCGGGCAGCTGCGGTCGTCTCCGGCTGCCCGGCAGGACGATTGCCTCCGCCTGACTGACCCCGTCCAGTTGTCCACATGTCCGAATTCCATCCACATTCCGGTGCCCCGGGCTGATCCGAGCGCCGATCCGGACGATCCTCGGGTCGTCGGAATCGGTCGGTACGGGAGGCGGGACACGGTGGAGGATGGACGGCCGTTGATCGTCACGGCGGACGACGCCCTGCTCGACGACCTGTTACGGATCGCCGCCGCCGCGGGTGTCGAGGTGGCGCACAGCCGCGAGCCGGGATCGCGGTCCATGTGGCGGGCCGCGCCGGTCATCCTGCTCGACGCGATGCTGGTGCGGGCCATGGTTCAGGCCCGGATGCCGCGCCGGCCCGGTGTCGTTGTGGTGTTCGATGTGCCGCCCCCCGAGGCGATGTGGGAGTTCTGCGTCCAACTCGGCGTCGAACGGTCGATGCCGATTCATCGATCGGAAGTCGAGCTGATCGGACTGCTCACCGACAGCACCCGCGGAGCCACGGCGGACGGCCGCTGCGTCGCGGTGCTGGGTGCCTGCGGAGGTGCCGGCGCCTCGGTGTTCGCCGGCGCCGTCGCGTTCGCGGGCGCGCGGGCGGGGGTGACCGCGCTCCTGCTGGACTGCGATCCCTGGGGCGCCGGTCTGGACGTGATCCTGGGCGTGGAGCACAGCCCAGGCCTGCGGTGGAAGGACCTGTCGGCACCCGCCGGGCGGCTTCCGGCACAGGAGCTGACCATGGCGATACCCCGCATCCGGGTCGGATCGGCCGGGATCTCGGTGCTGTCGCACGGTCGCGAATCGGCCGGCGAGCCCGACCCGGACGTCGTCGACGTGGTGATCGACGCCGGTCGACGGGCCGGTGCGGTCACCGTGGTGGACCTGCCCCGGCAACCGGGGCCGACACCGGACCGCGTGCTGGAACGGTGTGACCTGGCCGTACTGATCACGCCCGCGGACGTACGCGGATGCTGGGCGGCCGAACGGATCTGCGCGCGGCTGCGCGGGTTCGACGTCCAGGTGGGGTTGGTGATCCGTGGACCGGCGCCGGGCGGCCTGGGCGCCGGGGAGGTGGCCGACCTGCTGGGCCTGCCGCTGCTCGCGCAGATGCGGGCCGAACCGGGGCTGGCGCACGAATTGGAGTTCGGCCTCTCCCTGTCCACCGGCCGGCGTCGGCCCCTGCTCAAGGCCGCGCGTCGGGTGCTGGCCGAGTTGGGCTGCGCGCCGTGAGCGGGATGTCGCCCGGTACGGCCCCGGCGCTGTCCGACGAGATCATCGAGCGGGTGCAGCGGCGACTGGTCGACCGCGGCGAGGCGCCCGATCCGCAAGCCCTGGCGGCCGCGCTGCGGGCGGAATCGAACGTGCTGGTCACGGATGCGGAGATGCTGCGGCAGATCCGGCAGCTGCAGCGGGAACTCGTCGGGGCCGGACCGCTGGCCGATCTGCTGGCCGACCCGCTGACCACCGACGTCGTGGTCAACTCGCCGACCGATGTGCGGGTCGACCGCGGATCCGGCTGGCAGCCCGCACACGTGCGGTTCGCCGACGATGCCGCCGTGCAACGGCTGGCTCGCCGGCTGGCCACCGCGGCCGGGCGCCGCCTGGACGACGCCCATCCGCACGTCGACGCCCGGCTGGCCGACGGCACCCGGTTGCACGCCATCCTCGGCCCGGTCGCCGCATCGGGCACCTGCCTGTCGTTGCGGGTGCTGCGGCCGGTCCGCCATGACCTGGCGGAGCTCGCCAGGGCCGGCAGCCTGCCTGGGTGCGCGTCGTCGGTGGTACTCGCCGTTCTGCACGCCCGGTTGGCCTTCCTGGTGTCCGGCGGCACCGGATCAGGTAAGACGACCCTGCTCTCGGCGATGCTGGCCGCCGTCCCCGAGCAGGAACGGGTGGTCACCGTCGAGGACGCCGAGGAGCTGCGGCCGCCGCACCCACACCTGGTTCGACTGGTCTCCCGGCAGGCCAATGTCGAAGGCGCGGGCACGATCTCGCTTCGGGACCTGGTCCGGCAGGCCCTGCGGATGCGCCCGGACCGGCTGGTCGTCGGCGAGGTGCGCGGCGCCGAGGTGGTCGATCTGCTGGCCGCCCTGAACACCGGTCATGACGGCGGTGCCGGCACGGTGCACGCGAATGCGGCCGCCGACGTGCCGGCCCGCCTGGAGGCGCTGGCGGCGTTGGGCGGAATCGACCGCGCCGCGCTGCACTCGCAACTGGCCGGGGCGGTCCGGGTGGTGCTGCACGTGCGGCGCGCCGGCGCCCGCCGGCAACTGGCCGAGATCGCCGTGCTGAACCGCGGTTCGGACGGATGGGTGGCCGCGATCCCGGCGGTGGTGCACGGGCGGCCGACGGAGCCCGGAGCCGCCCGACTGGCCGAACTGCTGGCCGAGCGGGGTCAGGATCGTCCGTGGTGACCCGGGGGCCGTTGGCTCGTCCGGTGGGCGCGCGCCGATGACCGGGGTGGTCCTGCCGGCGTCCGGGACACCGGCGACCCTGCTGCTGGTCGCCGTCGCCCTGGTGACCTGGCCGGCGCGTCGTCGCGGCCCGGCGACCCGGCCGCACGGCCGACTGCGGGCCGGAGCCCGGCCGGGCGGCCGACCGGGCACCGGAACTCCGTCGATGGGACCGTGGTGGCGGGTCGCCGGCGCGGCCGCCGGCCTCTGCGCGCTGGCAGTGGCGACCGCGGCGGCCGGGCCGAGCGGCCTGCTGGCGGCGGCGATGCTGGTTGCCACCGGTGCGGTGCTGGCCGGCCGGATGCTCGCCGAACGCCGCCGGCACAGGGCGCTGCCGGACGTCCTGCGCGGGTTGCGCGCGTTGACCAGGGAACTGCGGGCCGGTGCCGAGCCGCTGACCGCCGTGCGGGGCGCCGCCGACGCCTGCCGGGGAGCAGGTGCGCAGGTGCTGGGCTCGTTGCTGCTGCTCATGCGGACCGGTGAGCCGGGGCCGGACGCCGTCGACCAGCCGACGGCCGATCCGGCCGATCGGGCGTTGCACTTCCTGCGCAGCGGTTGGCTGCTCAGCCGGCGGCATGGGGTGGCCTTCGGCCGGGTGGTCACCGCGATCGCCGACGAGCTGACCGGCCAGGTGACCGCGTCGCAGGAGCGGTCGGCGCAACTCGCCGGTCCCCGGATGTCCGGGTATGTGATGGCCGCGTTGCCGCTGGCCGGGCTGCTGCTCGGCGGTGGCATGGGTGTCGATCCGATGTCCGTCCTGATCGGCTCGCCGTTGGGCAACCTGCTGCTCGTGGTGGGTGTGGCGCTGCTGTGCGGCGGCCTGCTGTGGTCCGCGCGGATCGTGGGCGAATGAACCCGGTCCTGACCACCGGCCGCGTGGTCGTCGCGCTGATCGTGCTGGCCGCGGCGCTCATGGTGTTTCCGGAGGCGCCCAGGCGAGTCGCGTCACGACTGTCCACGGCGGCATCGCCGCCTTCCCGGCTTCGCCGGCTGGCCGTCCCGGTCGGGGTTTTCGCGGTGGGAGCGGTGATCGCGCCGGGCGCTTGGTGGCTGGCATTGGCGGCGGGCGTCGCGCTGGCCGCGGGCCGCCGCCTGTGGCCGGCCCGAGGGTCGCCGAGGCGGCGGGCGGAGCGCCGGCGGTGGCTGGTCGTGCACGCCGAACTGTTGGCGTCCTGTCTGGACTCCGGCCTGGCCATGGCCGCGGCCCTGCGTGCGGTGGGTGACGTGCTGCCGCCCCCGGTGGACCTGGCCCGGGGCCCGGCCGGCCAGGACGCGTCGGCTGCGCTGGAGTCGGTCGCGGCGATGCTGTCGTTGGGTGCCGACGCCGACACCGCCTGGCGCGTGGTGGATGCCGACGACGACCTGGCCCCGTTGGCGGCGGCCGCGCGCCGGTCGGCGGCCGGCGGGACGACCCTGGCGGACGCCGTCCGCGAATACGCGCGGCAGTTGCGGGACGACGGGACGCAGGAGGCCGCGCGATCGGCCGGGCGTGCCGGCGTACTGATGACGGCGCCGCTGGGGGTCTGCTTCCTGCCGGCATTCCTGTGCCTGGGTCTTGCCCCGGTCGTGCTCGGGCTGCTGGAACGGCTCACCATCCGATGACCCCGCGCCGGCTGCGGTTGCCGGCGGTGTCGTCGCAGGCCGCGGTCGCCAACGGCCGACGTTGACTGACCCGCAGGGTTAGTCCACATATCCGGATCCATCCACATTGTCGGACAGTCGATGTCGTTGCCGCCGACCCTGGGTCCAGTCTTGGGAGAGAGCCGGCATGGTGCTGGCCACCCGATTGGGGGTAGTTGCAGTGCAAGCAATCTCATTGCTCAAGGAGCCGAGACCGGAAGCCCGTAGTGGATGTGAGTGCCTCGGCTCGGTGCGACACGGCCGGTGCGCGTCGTCGTCTGCGGCTCACGACGCGGACGAGGATGGTCCGGGCGCCGGCCCGGCCGAGACCGCGCCGGGCGGCCCCGGGAGTGACAACGGACCGGGCCACACCGGGAAATGCGCCGCGCCGGCCGGCGCCGGAACCGGCGCCGGAACCGGCGGCGCCACCGCGGGCGACGCCGGCATGAGCACCGTCGAGTACGCCGTCGGCACGGTGGTGGCGGCGGCCTTCGCGGCCGTGCTGTACCAGATCGTCACGGGGGACTCGGTCGTCTCCGGCTTGACGGACCTGATCAATCGGGCGCTGTCGACATCGTTCTGAGACACGTTCTGATGATCGGGTCGAGGTCGGACCGGATCGATTGTCGCGTTCGCGGCGCCCGGGGCCGGCGGCGGACGGACATGCCGCCGCCGGCCCGCGGCCGCGATGCCGGCAGCGTGACGATCGAGGCGGCCCTGGGGTTGGCGGCGCTGGCGGTGGTGTTGGCGGCCTGCCTGGCCGGTGTCGCGTGCCTGCTGGCCCAGCTGAGGTGCGCCGATGCGGCCCGGGAAGCGGCGCGACTGGCCGCTCGCGGTGACGATTCCGCTGCCGCGGCGGCGGTCTCGACGCTCGCACCGGCCGGCGCGTCGCTGTCGCTGTCCGGCGGTGACCTGGTCGCCGCGACGGTCACCGCGGTGCCGATGGGTGGTCTGCTGCCCGGTGTGGTGATCTCGGCGACCGCGTCGGCGGCGCGTGAGCCGTCGGTGGGCGGTCCGTGACATCCGGTGGCCGGCCACTGAATCGGCGGCGCCGGGTGGCTGATCGAGGGACGGCAACCGTCTACGCCTGTGTCGGCGCGATGGTGTTGCTGCTGGTCACCGGCGTCGCCGTGCACGCGGGTGCGGCGATGCTGGCCCGGCAGCGGGCCGAGACCGGTGCGGATCTGGCCGCGCTGGCCGGTGCCGCACAGCTGTTGCGCGGCATCGGATTCGCCTGCGCCACCGCGAACCGGGTGGCGCAGGCGAACGGTGTGGCCGTCCGCGGCTGCCGCGCCGACGGTCTGGACCTGCTCGTAGAGGTGGACGCCCAGGTAGCCGCCGGGGTGCTCGGCGGCACGGCTACCGGTCGGGCCAGGGCCGGGCCGGTCGAGGCGATCGGAGTGGTGCCGCCGGGGTGACCCACACACCGGCGTTTATTCCGCAGCCCGCCGGGAGCGACTATGCCGCCTTTGGTTCGGCTCTCCTGCGGAGCATCTGCTCGCCTCACACCGGCCGATGTTCCGCGG
>CAZCEH010000011.1:98815-102365 GCA_964497705.1 uncultured Actinomycetes bacterium
GGTTCGGCTCTCCTGCGGAGCATCTGCTCGCCTCACACCGGCCGATGTTCCGCGGGATGTCGGGAGCGACTGCGCCGCCTTCGGTTCGGCTCTCCTGCGGAGCATCTGCTCGCCTCACACCGGCCGATGTTCCGCGGGATGTCGGGAGCGACTGCGCCGCCTTCGGTTCGGCTCTCCTGCGGAGCATCCGCTCGCCTCACACCAGCGCATGTTCCGCGGGAGGCCCGCCGGCGCAGTTCTCAGCGGTCGGCCGACGCCCAGCTGCGGGCCGGCACCCGCTCGCTCAGGCCGTGGCGGGCGATGAACCGGAACCGGTCGCCGCGGAACACCGAACGGGTCCACTCGACCGGCCGCTCCTGGGCGTCCCGGCCGGTGCGCTGGATCAGCAGCATCGCCTGTCCCGTCTCCACGCCCAGCAGGGACGCCTGTACCGGGTCGGCCAGGGCGGTCTCGACCACGTCCTCGACGGAGGCGAGTTCGATCCCGAAGGCCTCGTGCAGGGTCCGGTACAGCGAGCCGCGCAGCGCCAACTGGCCGGCCAGGTCCGGCAGCGGCCCGGCCAGGTGGGCGATCTCGTGGGCGAGCGGTTCGTCCGCTGCGGTGCGGAGCCGTTCCACTCGATGGATCGGGGTTCCTGGGGCGATCTCCAGGTGCCGGCTCACCTCCTCGTCCGCCGGCCGCTCGTCGATGCGCAGGACCACGCTGCTCGGACGGTGACCCTCGTGCTGGAGGTCCTGCGAGAACGAGGTGAGCTGACGGACCTGCATGAGTTTGGGCTGCGCGACGAAGGTGCCGCTGCCCTGGGTGCGCTCCAACCGTCCGTCGACCACCAGCTCGGCGATGGCCTGGCGGACCGTGGTGCGTGACGTGCCGAACCGGGCGGCCAGTTCGCGTTCCGTCGGCACTACCGAACCCGGAGCGAGATCCGCTATCAGGGCAAGGATCTCGCTCTTGATTCGGTAGTACTTGGGAACCCTCAGCACGGGTGGCCCCCCTTCGGCGCGGCAGTTACAGGTCTCAGAAAAGGTCTATGCCAATCGACACTATCGGTATTGGCTTAGACCAATCAAGGGGCGACACTGGCATCGAGGATGTGATCCATGCCACAACCATCGAGCTTGACCGAGTGATTGGTCTATGCCAATCTTCTTCCATACAAGTTGGTCTATACCAATCAGTCCTGGTGCAGCCGGTTTCGGCCGGCAGCCAAGGGAACAACCCAGAAAGCCCGACGTCGCGCCCATGCACGTGCGGGTCATCGAAAGTGGAGGTAGCCGGTGATGAGCAAGGCCGAAGTGGCGGACAAGGACACGGCGAAGGACGTGTCAAAAGCCAAGGTCAAGGACAAGTCGGGGCTGCGGATCCCAGGGTTCGCCCAACTGCAGCGCCTGGGCAAGAGCCTCATGCTGCCCATCGCCCTGCTGCCGGCCGCCGGCATCCTGCTCCGCCTGGGGCAGCCCGACCTGCTCGGCGGGATCAAGGCGCCGGTCATCGGCCCGTTCTTCGAGGCCATGAGTGCGGCCGGCGGCGCCGTCTTCGCCCACCTGCCGCTGCTGTTCGCGATCGGCGTGGCCATCGGCTTCGCCAAGAAGGCGGACGGATCGACCGCGCTCGCCGCCGCCGCCGGCTACCTGGTGATCGAGGCGGTCTTCAAGACCATGTCGCCGATCGTCCTGGACGGCGTGCTCGATCAGGCCGGCGAACAGGCACAGATCAACTACAGCGTCTTCGCCGGCATCCTGGTCGGCCTGGTCACCGCCTGGCTCTTCGACCGGTACCACACCATCCAGCTACCGTCCTACCTCGGCTTCTTCGGCGGGCGCCGGTTCGTGCCGATCGTGGTGTCGGTGGCCAGCCTGATCATGGGCTTCGCGCTCAGCTACTTCTACCCGATCTTCGACGCCGGCCTGACCTCGGTCGGCCAGTTCATCGGCGGCTCCGGCGCCTTCGGTGCCTTCACCTACGGCTTCGCCAACCGCATGCTGATCCCGGTCGGCCTGCACCACATCCTCAACACCTACATCTGGTTCATCTACGGCGACTACACCACGCCCGCCGGCACCGTCGTCACCGGCGAGCTGACCCGCTTCGCGGCCGGTGACCCGACCGCCGGGCTGCTCACCTCCGGCTTCTACCCGATCCTGATGTTCGGCCTGCCGGCCGCCGCCCTGGCCATGATCCACATGGCGAACAAGAAGCAGAAGAAGATCGCCTTCGGCATCCTCGGCGCCGCCGCCATCACCGCGTTCCTCACCGGCGTCACCGAGCCGCTGGAGTTCGCGTTCATGTTCGTGGCGTTCCCGCTCTACCTGGTGCACGCGGTGCTCACCGGCCTGTCCCTGGCCATCGCCTACCTGTTGGACATCCACCTGGGCTTCTCGTTCTCGGCCGGCCTGATCGACTTCCTGCTGTACGGCACCGCGCCGGCCGCCAACAACGTGTGGATGTTGATCGTCATGGGCGTCATCTTCTTCGCGGTGTACTACGTGCTGTTCCGCCTGGTGATCCGCTGGTGGAACCTGCGCACCCCGGGTCGTGAGCCCGAGGACGAGTTCGAGGCCGAGCAGGCCGCCAACCTGACGGACGAGACCGGCGGCCCGACCGGCGGCACCGCGACCGCGGTCGCCACCAGGGCCACCACCAAGGCCGAGCAGCTGATCGCCGCGTTCGGCGGCCGGCAGAATCTGGTCAACGTCGACGCCTGCATCACCCGGCTGCGCATGGAGGTCGCCGACAAGAGCCAGGTCGACAAGGCGCGGCTGAAGGCATTGGGTGCGGCCGGCGTGATCGAGGTCGGCAACAACGTGCAGGCCATCTTCGGCACCCAGGCCGAGCGGCTCAAGGGCGAGATCAACGACGCCCTGGCCGGTCCGGCGCCGGTCGCCGCCGCCGAGCCCGCCGCCGCCGCCGAGCCCGTGGCCGCCGAGCCCGAGCCGGCACCCGCCGAGCCCGCCGGGGGTGCGGCCGGTCAGCAGGGCCGGACCGGCGCCAGCACCAGCGTTCTCGCTCCGGTCGGGGGTCGGACCGTGCCGATCGCCCAGGTTCCGGATCCGACCTTCGCGCAGGGCATCGTCGGCCACGGTGCGGCCATCGACCCGCCGCGTGAGGTGATCGACGCGGTCGCGCCGATCAGCGGCACCGTGCTGCAGATGCTGCCGCACGCCTACATCATCCTGTCCGCCGACAACGTGGGCGTCCTGGTTCACCTGGGCCTGGACACCGTCCAGCTCAAGGGTGAGGGCTTCACCGCACTGGTCCAGCAGGGCGACAAGGTCGAGGCCGGCCAGCCGGTCATCACCTACGACGTGCCGTCGGTGGTCGCCGCCGGTCGCAATCCGATCATCCCGATCGTCGTGATGGACAAGAAGCCGGAGGACATCGTGTTGGACGACGTGACCGCCGCCGGCGGCCAGGTGTCCGCCGCTCAGCAGTTGTTCACGGTCCAGCACTGATCCACCGGGTGTCGGGGCCGCCCGGCCACCCCCCCGAGGGGCCCCGCCCACCCCGCCCCCCGGCAGGCCAACCCCACCCCGAAAACACAAACGGCAAG
>CAZCEH010000011.1:102375-135314 GCA_964497705.1 uncultured Actinomycetes bacterium
CGCCACCCCGTCCCCCCGGGGGGGCCGCCCCCCCCCCCCCCCCCGGCCGGTCCCCCGCGACACCCGGCCCGCGTTGCACCACAACCACACTCGAATCAACGATGGAGAAATCCCATGGAAATCGTCATTCTCCCGGACAGCCCGGCGATCGGTTCGCTCGCCGCCGATGCCATCTCGAGCCTCTTGCGGCGCAAGCCCGACGCCGTGCTCGGCCTGGCCACCGGCTCCTCGCCGCTGGCCATCTACGACGAGCTGGCTGCCCGCACCGCCGCCGGAACCGTCACCTTCGCCCAGGCCAGCGGCTTCACCCTGGACGAGTACGTCGGCCTGCCGGTCGACCACCCGGAGACCTACCGGAACGTCATCCACAAGGACTTCGTCGACCGGGTCGACTTCGCACCGGGCGCCGTGCAGGGGCCCGACGGGCTGGCCGCCGACATCCCGGCCTTCTGCGCCTCCTACGAGGCGGCCATCGCCGCGGCCGGCGGGGTCGACCTGCAGATCCTGGGCATCGGCACGGTCGGGCACATCGGCTTCAACGAACCCGGCTCCTCGCTGGCCTCCCGGACCCGGATCAAGACCCTGACCCGGCAGACCCGGATCGACAACGCCAGGTTCTTCGGCGGCGACGTCGACGCCGTGCCCACCCACTGCCTGACCCAGGGCCTTGGCACCATCATGTCCGCCCGGCACATCGTGCTGGTCGCCACCGGCACGCAGAAGGCCGAGGCGGTGCACCAGATGGTCGAAGGCCCGGTGAGTGCGATGTGGCCGGCGACCATCCTGCAACACCACCCGCACGTGACCGTATTGCTGGACGGCGCCTCCGCCAGCCGCTTGCAGTTGGCCGACTACTACCGGGAGACGTACCTGGCCAAGCCGGCCTGGCAGTCGATCTGACGCCGCTGCTCAGGCGCCGACCGGCTGCGCCGCCTCCGCGGCGAGCGCATCGAGCACCAGCCCCAGCACGGTCACCGCACCCGCCTTGTCCAGCGGATGATTACCGTTGCCGCACTTGGGAGACTGCACGCAGGACGGGCAGCCGGAGTCGCACGGACAACCGGCGACGGCGTCCCGGACCGCCGCCAGCCACGGCCGGATGGCCTCGTGCCCGCGGTCGGCGAAACCCGCCCCGCCCGGGTAGCCGTCGTAGACGATGACGGTCGGCCTCCCGGTGTCCTGGTGGGCGGCGGTGGACAGGCCGCCGATGTCCATTCGGTCGCAACCGGCGAACAGCGGCAGTAGCCCGATCGCCGCGTGCTCGGCCGCATGCAGCGCGCCGGGCACGTCGGCGTCGCGGATCCCGGCCGCCCGCAGTGACTCCGGCTCGACCGCGTACCACACGGCTCGGGTCGGCAGGGTGTGCCGGGGCAGGTCCAGCTCCACCTGGTCCAGCAGCTCCCCGTCCGGCCGGCGACGCAGGTAGCCGACCACCTGGGTGGTGAGCTCGACCGGTCCGACGCCCAACTGGATCCCCGGCCCGACGGTGCGGCTGCGGTGCGTGCCGGTCATCGAGACCGTCGACACCGACCGCGGCACCGTCGTCCACTCGGGCCGGGCGGCGTGCACGAAGGCGACGCCGCCGTCCAGGTCGAGCTCGTCGACCACGTAGGACTCACCCCGGTGCAGGTGCACGGCGCCGGTGTGCACCGCCGAGGTGGCGCGATGCGCGTCCACGGTGCCGAGCAACCGGCAGCTGTCCCGGTCGACGACCGAGACCTGGCCGGCGCCCGACCCGCGCAGGTCGACCCGTTCCGCCGGGTGGCCAGGACTGGCCCAGAAGAAGCCGCTGGGCCGGCGGCGCAGCACCCGCCGCTCGACCAGCTGATCGAGCACCGTGCGGGCCGCCCCTCGGCCGAACAGGTCGAGGTCGGCGGACGTCAGGTGGTGTTCGGCGGCCGCGCAGGTCAGGTGCGGGCCCAGCACGAACGGGTTGGTCGGGTCGATCACCGCCGACTCCACCGGCCGGTCGAACACCGCCTCCGGATGGCGCACCAGGTAGGTGTCCAACGGGTCGTCGCGGGCCACGAACACCACCAGTGCCCGCCGGTCCGGGGAGCCGCCTCGACCCGCCCGCCCCGCCTGCTGCCACAGCGCCGCGAGCGTGCCCGGATAGCCCGCGATCACCGCCGCGTCCAACCCGGCGATGTCGATGCCCAGCTCCAGCGCATTGGTGCTGGCCAGGCCGAGCAGTTCGCCCGAGCCGATGGCCCGTTCGAGCTCGCGCCGGTCCTCCGGCAGGTAGCCGCCCCGGTAGGCGGCGACCCGCGGCGCCAGGTCCGGCGCGATCCGGTGCAGCCGCCGCCGGGCGGACAGCGCGACCTGCTCGGCACCCTGCCGCGAGCGCACGAAGGTCAGGGTGCGGGCGCCGGCGGCCACCAGGTCCGCCATCAGCCGGGCGGCCTCCGCATGGGCCGACGGCCGGTGCGCCCGGGCCGGCCGACCGAGGTCCGACCCGCCGCCCGCCGACACGCCGCCCGCCGACACGCCGCCCGCCGACCCGCCGCTCGGTCCGGCGGTCCCGGCCGGTTCGTCGAGCGGATCGGGCGTGTCCGTGTCCGGGTCACCGGTTCGGCCCGCCGGCTCGTAGAGCAGGAAATCGGCGGCCGGCCGGGCCGACGCATCCCGGGTGATCGCCCGGACCGGCCGGCCGATCAGCCCGGCGGCGGCCGCGGCGGGCTCCGCGGACGTCGCCGACGCCAGCACGAACACCGGGTCGGCACCGTGCAACCGGGCGATCCGGACCAGCCGTCGCAGCACCAGCGCCACGTGCGAGCCGAAAACACCTCGGTAGGCGTGGCATTCGTCGACGATCACGAAGCGCAGCCGCCGCCACCACCGGGTCCAGCCGGAGTGGCGTGGGAGCAGGCCCAGATGGAGCATGTCGGGATTGGTGAGCAGCCAGTTGGCGTGCGCCCGCGCCCAGTCCCGCTCGTCCGGCGGGGTGTCGCCGTCGTAGACCGCTGGGCGCAGCCCGGACAGGTCCAGCGACGACAGGAACTCGTGCTGGTCGGCCGCCAGCGCCTTGGTCGGCGCCAGGTACAGCACCGTCGTCCGAGGATCGTCGGCGATCGCGGCCAGCGCCGGCAACTGGTAACCGAGCGACTTGCCCGACGCGGTGCCGGTGGCCAGCACCAGGTCGGTACCTCGCCGCGCCAGCTCCGCCGCGGCCGCCTGATGCACCCAGGGCCGCCGGATTCCGGCCGCGCGCAGCGCGTCCCGCACCTCGTCCGGCGTCCAGGCCGGCCAATCCGCGCAGGACCCAGGTGACCAGGGGATCATGTGCACATGGGTATTGCCGTCTGTGACTGAAGTCACTCCTGGGCCACTGGACCGATTCAGCATCCCGCCCGATCCGCGCTGGGATGCCCAGGGGTTCCGTGTGGTCACGCCAGCATTGTCCAGTTCTGGTCCGACAGTCGAGTCGCTCGACAGGCGGACCGGTGCCATTGCTGGTATGTGCCGCCCTGTCGCAGCCGTGCTTTAGAGTACTGAGCGTTACGTCGAACCACGGGGGATCGACGGAGAGAAGGCCAGTGCCGGTCACGTCGAGATGACCGGCCCACGAATCTGCACCCCTTGTGCATGGATCAGGAGCTCGATGTCCACCAATGCCGCCGCTGCGGAAATCGCCATTACCGGTAGTGATCAAGTCATCGTCATTGGTGTCGCAGTCGTCGCCCTGGTTGCCCTGATCATCGCGTTCGTGCTGCGCGCCGGCGTGCTCGCGGCCGGCACCGGAACGCCGAAGATGCAGGAGATCTCGGCCGCGGTCCAGGAGGGGGCGGCGGCCTATCTCGGCCGGCAGTTCCGCACCCTGGGCATCTTCGTCATCATCGTGTTCGTCCTGCTGTTCGCGCTGCCGGCCAACACCACCGGCGAGCGGATCGGCCGCTCCATCGCCTTCCTGTTCGGCGCGGCGTTCTCCGCGTCGATCGGCTACCTGGGCATGTGGCTGTCCACCCGGGCCAACGTCCGGGTGGCCGCCGCGGCCAACGGCGACGGCGGCCGGGAGAAGGCCATGCAGGTCGCCTTCCGCACCGGCGGCACGGTGGGTCTGGCCACCACCGGCCTCGGCCTGCTCGGCGCCTCCATCGTGGTCCTGGTCTACGTCGGCGAGGCGCCGAAGGTGTTGGAGGGCTTCGGGTTCGGCGCCGCCATGCTCGCCATGTTCATGCGGGTCGGCGGCGGCATCTTCACCAAGGCCGCGGACGTCGGCGCCGACCTGGTCGGCAAGGTCGAGCAGTCGATTCCCGAGGACGACCCGCGCAACGCCGCCACCATCGCCGACAACGTCGGCGACAACGTCGGCGACTGCGCCGGCATGGCCGCCGACCTGTTCGAGAGCTACGCGGTGACGCTGGTCGCCTCCCTGATCCTGGGCAGCGCGGCATTCGGCACCAAGGGCCTGGTCTTCCCGCTGATCATCCCGGCCATCGGGGTACTGACCGCGATCATCGGCATCTATATCACCAGGGCCAAGGCCGGCGAGCCGGGCCTGGTGACCATCAACCGCTCCTTCTACATCTCGGCGGCCATCTCCGCGGTGCTGTCCGCGGTCGCCTCGTTCGTGTACCTGCCCACCGACTTCGCCGCACTGGGCGTCGACGCGGTCCGCGACGTGTCCGGCAACCCCGCCCTGATGGCGATCATCTCCGTGCTGATCGGCATCGTGCTGGCCGGCATCATCCTGTGGCTGACCGGCTACTTCACCGGCACAGAGACCAAGCCGACCAACGACGTGGCGCGGGCCTCACTGACCGGGCCGGCGACCGTGGTGCTCGGCGGCATCTCGGTGGGCTTCGAGTCCGCGGTCTACACCGCGCTGGTCATCGCGGCCGCCGTGTACGGGGCGTTCCTGCTGTCCACAACGCTGATCGTGGCGCTGTTCATGATCGCGCTGGCCGGCTGCGGCCTGCTGACCACGGTCGGCGTCATCGTCGCGATGGACACCTTCGGCCCGGTCTCGGACAACGCCCAGGGCGTCGCCGAGATGAGCGGCGAGGTCTCCGACGAGGGCGCCAAGATCCTCACCGAGCTCGACGCGGTGGGCAACACGACCAAGGCGATCACCAAGGGCATCGCCATCGCCACCGCGGTACTGGCCGCGACGGCGCTGTTCGGCTCGTACTCGGATGCCATCACCGGTGCGCTGGCCAGCGCCGGGTCGGCCGCCGGCCTGGCCGCGGAGAGCCTGAGCTCGTTCGTCACCTCGGTGGTCTCCCCGGGCACCCTGGTCGGCATGCTGCTGGGCGCCTGCGTGGTGTTCCTGTTCTCCGGGCTGGCCATCAACGCGGTGTCCCGCGCGGCCGGCGCCGTCGTCTACGAGGTGCGCCGCCAGTTCCGGGAGATCGCCGGGATCATGGAGGGCACCAGCAAGCCCGAGTACGGCAAGGTCGTCGACATCGTCACCCGGGACTCGCTGCGCGAGCTGGCCACCCCCGGCCTGCTGGCGGTGTTCGCGCCGATCGCCGTCGGTTTCGGCCTGGGCGTCGGCCCGCTGGCCGGGTACCTGGCCGGCACCATCGCCACCGGCACCCTGATGGCGGTGTTCCTGGCCAACTCCGGCGGCGCCTGGGACAACGCGAAGAAGATCGTCGAGGACGGCACGCACGGCGGCAAGGGATCGCCGGCGCACGAGGCGACCATCATCGGCGACACCGTGGGCGACCCATTCAAGGACACCGCGGGCCCGGCCATCAACCCGCTGCTGAAGGTGATGAACCTGGTCTCGCTGCTGATCGCGCCGGCGATCGTTGCGCTGACCGTGGGCGAGTCGGCCAACGACGGCATCCGGTACGGGATCGCGGCGCTCGCCGTGGTGATCATCGTCGCCGCCGTGCTGGTCTCCAAGCGCCGGGAGTCCTCGTTGCACGCGGACGCGCCCCAGCGGGCCTGACGGGCGGCCGGGCTCGGATCCGGGCCGGCTGCTCGCCCGCGAAAGGTGATCCCCGTTCGGGTCGCGCGGGGTTACCCTGCGGTGCGTGGCAGGGGTTCCGGGGTGACACAGCTGTCGCTGTTCTCGGCCGACCTGACCCCGCCGGTCGGTGACGACCTCGGCGGTCTGCTCGCTGCGAACGGTCGGTTGGAGGTCGGCGGCGACGGTGTCCGGTTGGTCATCCGGCTCGCCGACCCGTGGCGGGCGTCCGCGCTGGTGCGGGAGTGCCGGGTACGGGACGTCGACGCCCACGTCGACCGGCAGGAGCGGGACACGGTGTTGCACACGGAGCCGGCGGTCCCGCTGGCCAGGCTCTCGGGCCGCTGGCTCGACGGGAACCGCAAGGTGCTACCGATGGGAGTAGAACTGTCCGCCGGATTGTTGCGGTGTTGGGCGATCGCGTCCGGACGCCCGGGCACGGTCGGCTATCTGCTGGGCCTGGACCCGGCGGCGCCGGACCTGCACGAGCCGCTCGCCGGCCGCTGCGCCGCGATCGGCCTCGCCGGATCTCTGGTGGGGGCGCGCGGGGGAGGCCCGGCGGTGCGGATCGTCGGGCATCGGCGGTGCAACCGGCTGGCCGAGCTGGTCGGCACCGCGCCACCGGAGGCACCGGCCGACCAGTTCCCACCCTGGGGACGCTAGCGGCGCGGGCGGCGGTCGCTGCCGAACAACGCCACACGGAGTACTTGCACCACTATGGCATCCTGCTCCCGACGGGACCGGTGTCGCGGCAGCGCGCCGATCCCGCCGTGGCGGGGGACCAGCACCGCGGCACCGTCCGACCGGCTCCACCCTGGACCGGACCGGCCGGACACGGAAACAAGGAGAACGAAACCTGATGGCCACTGGCACAACCGCAAGCACCCGCAACGGCGGCGTGCGGCTGGTCGTCGTCGAGTCACCGAGCAAGGCCAAGACGATCTCCGGCTATCTCGGCGCCGGGTATGTGGTGGAGTCCTCGGTCGGGCACATCCGTGACCTGCCGCGCGGCGCCGCCGACGTGCCGGCCAAGTACAAGGGCGAGCCCTGGGCCCGTCTGGGGGTGAACACCGAGAACGGCTTCGAGCCGCTGTACATCGTGTCCCCGGAGAAGAAGGCGCAGGTCGCCAAGCTCAAGTCGCTGTTGGCCGGCGCCGACGAGCTCTACCTGGCCACGGACGAGGATCGCGAGGGCGAGGCCATCGCCTGGCACCTGCTGGAGACCCTCAAGCCGAAGATCCCGGTCAAGCGGATGGTCTTCCACGAGATCACCCCGGCCGCGATCCGGGAGGCCGCGGCCAACCCGCGCGCCCTGGACGAGAACCTGGTCGACGCACAGGAGACCCGCCGCATCCTGGACCGGCTGTACGGCTACGAGGTCTCACCGGTGCTGTGGAAGAAGGTGATGCCGAAGCTGTCCGCCGGCCGGGTGCAGTCGGTGGCCACCCGCATCATCGTGCAGCGGGAGCGCGAGCGGATGGCGTTCCGCTCGGGCACCTACTGGGGCCTGGACGCCTTCATGGCCCAGTCCGGCGCCGACGAAGGCCGGTTCAAGTCGGCCCTGAGCACCGTCGACGGCCGCCGGCTGGCCGGCGGTCGGGACTTCGACGCCGCCACCGGCCGGATCAAGGCCGACGCCGACGTGCTGCTGCTGGACGAGGACGGCGCCCGCACCCTGGCCGCCGCGCTGACCGGCGGTACCGCCACCGTCACCTCCGTCGAGGAGAAGCCCTACACCCGCAAGCCTTACCCGCCGTTCATGACCTCCACCCTGCAGCAGGAGGCGGGGCGCAAGCTCGGCTTCAACTCCGAGCGCACCATGCGCACGGCGCAGCGCCTGTACGAGAACGGCTTCATCACCTACATGCGAACCGATTCCACGACGCTGAGCACCGCGGCGCAGGAGGCGGCCCGGTCCCAGGCCAGGCAGCTGTACGGTCCCGAGTACGTGCCGGCCGCGCCGCGCCAGTACACCCGCAAGGTCAAGAACGCGCAGGAGGCCCACGAGGCGATCCGTCCGGCGGGGGACAACTTCCGCACCCCGGGCCAGGTCGCGAACCAGATCTCCGGCGACGAGTACCGCCTCTACGAGCTCATCTGGCAACGCACCATCGCCTCGCAGATGGTCGACGCCAAGGGCCTGACGCTGTCGGTCAAGATCGCCGCCACGGCCGATGTCGCCGCCGGGCGCGTCGAATGCATCTTTACCGCGAGTGGGCGGACGATCACCTTCCCCGGCTTCCTGCGCGCCTACGTGGAGACCGTGGACGCCGAGGCCGGTGGTGAGGCCGACGACGCCGAACGGCGGCTGCCCAAGCTGGAGCAGGGCCAGCGGCTCGACATCCGGGAGCTGATCCCGGCCAGCCACGTCACCACACCACCCGCCCGGTACACCGAGCCGTCGCTGATCGGCGCCCTGCAGGACCTGGGCATCGGCCGGCCGTCCACCTACACCTCGATCATCCGCACGATCATCGACCGTGGGTACGTGTGGAAGAAGGGGCAGGCGCTGGTCCCATCCTGGATCGCGTTCGCCGTCATCGGCCTGCTGGAGCAGCACTTCTCCCGGCTGGTCGACTACGACTTCACCGCGGCCATGGAGGACGAGCTGGACGGCATCGCCGACGGCCGGATCGGCCGGACCGACTGGCTGTCCGCGTTCTACTTCGGCGGCGACGTCGGCCCACAGGGCTCGGTCGGCCGGTCCGGCGGGCTGAAGAAGCTGGTCGGCGAGCGGCTCGAGGGCATCGACGCCCGCGAGGTCAACTCCCTTCCGCTGCTCACCGACGAGCAGGACCGGCAGGTTCTGGTCCGGGTCGGCCGGTACGGGCCCTACCTGGAGCGGATGGTGCCGGGCGAGGACGGCGAGCCGACCGCGCAGCGGGCCAACCTGCCCGAGGATCTGCCTCCGGACGAGGTCGACGCCGAGGTGGCCGAGCGGCTGTTCGCCCAATCCGGCGACGGCGGCGACACCGAACTGGGCGTCGACCCGGACACCGGGCACATGATCGTCGCCAAGGACGGCCGGTTCGGCCCCTACGTCACCGAGGTGCTGCCCGAGCCGGAGCCGACCTCCGGGACGGCCAAGAAGGGTGCCAAAGCCGCGGCCAAGCCGCGGACCGCGTCGCTGTTCAAGTCGATGACGCTGGACACCGTCGACCTGCCCACCGCGCTCAAGCTGCTGTCGCTGCCGCGGGTCGTCGGCGTGGATCCGGCCGACGGGCAGGAGATCACCGCACAGAACGGCCGCTACGGGCCCTACCTGAAGAAGGGCACCGACTCCCGCTCCCTACCCACCGAGGATGCCCTGTTCGACGTGACCCTGGACGAGGCGCTCGCGCTGTACGCGCAGCCCAAGACCCGGGGCCGATCGGCCGCCGCGGCGCCGCCGCTGCGCGAGGTGGGCGTCGATCCGGCCGGTGGCAAGCCGATGGTGATCAAGGACGGAAGGTTCGGGCCGTACGTCACCGACGGGGAGACCAACGCTTCACTGCGCAAGGGTGACGAGGTCGAGACCCTCACCGTGGAGCGGGCGGCGGAACTGCTGGCAGACCGGCGGGCCCGCGGTCCGGCACCCAAGCGCACGACCACCCGGAAGACGGCCTCCTCGGGCGCCAAGGCGGCCACCGCCACCGGCACCAAGACGGTCAGCAAGACGGCAGCCAAGCCGCGGGCCACCAGATCGGCGGCCAAACCACGGGCCAGCCGGGCCAAGCCCAGCGAATGACGCCGATCGAGGGAGCGGTTCCCGCTGTTGTGGGTGAGCGTGGAGCGCCGAAACCCCGCCCTTGATCCGGTCGGCATCGTCCGTCCACCGGGTGACCACCGGGTTCGGGCAGGTGACGGGTGGGTGACAACCCGGGCTTCACCCGGACGTACCGGTCAACCGCAACCGCGTTGTCGGTGTCGCGCCCTACCATTTGGTCATGACAACAGGGTGGGCGGACGGCGCGCGGCGAACCGGCGCGCGCGACGACCCCCGGGGACGAACCGACCAGCGGTTCACCGACGCTCTCTGCGGTCCGGACGGCACGGGCGACCCGTCGGTCCTGATGCCGGTCCTGCAGGTTTACCCTGACGCGCTGTCCGCGCCGATGCCCGACACCATGGTCGCCCTGCCGCCGTTGGACCCGGCGGCGGCCGTCGCCGCGGGGCTGCCGACCCCGCCACTGACCCCTGCCCAGGCGCGGGTGGCCGCGCAGCGAGCGACGGAGCGGGCGGCCGCAGCGCAACGGATGGCGCAGCCCGTCCGCAGCGGCCAGGTCCCCTCCGCCCAGCGGCGGCCGAGTTCGCCCACGCCCCCCGGGGCACCGTCCGCCTGGGGCAACCGCGAGCCGCGCAGCGCGGTCGCGCCGCACCTGCAAGGCCCCAGGCAACCCGGCACGAACCAGGCGCCGGCCGGTTCCGCGGCCCGGCCCCAGGGCAACGCCGCTCTGCACACCGGGCTGAGCGGTCCGACTCTGCGCACCACCCTCAGCGAGCTGGGGAACCTCGCGCGGTCGGGCTTCCCGCGCAACACCGTCCACGGCATCACCGCCGGTGGGGCTCCCGCCGCGAGCCGGCACCAGCCCGCCGCACACGGCCCGGCCCCGTCGTTGCCGCGGAACGTGCGGAGCGGCCGGAACAGGGGTTCGTCGATCTGGGCGGTGATCGTGTTCCTGATCGTCATCGCGTTCGCCAGCGGGATCGCGCAGCAGCTGATCGGCGCGCTCGGCGAGTTGTTCAACCGATGACTCGACACCCCCGGCCGGCGTCCACGTGAGACGCAAGCGGGAACCCAACTCGGTGGCGGTGCTGCTCCGGCTGCCGGCGTTTCGTCGGCTCTGGGCCGCCATCGCGGTGTCCAGTCTCGGCGACTGGCTCGGCCTGCTCGCGACCACGGCGCTCGCCGCCTACCTCACCAAGGATTCGTCCAACCTGGCCCAGGGCGCCGCGGTCTCCGGCGTCCTGCTGACCCGACTGCTGCCCGACCTGATCCTCGGGCCGATCGCCGGCGCGCTGGTCGACCGGTTCGACCGGCGCAAGGTCGCGATCACCGGAGACACCCTGGCCGGGCTGCTCTACGTGTCGATCATCTTCTCCGGCAACCTGCTGTGGCTTCTTGTCGCGCAGTTCCTGGTCGAGGCCATCGGACTGTTCTCGACCCCGGCCAAGCAGGCCATGTGGGTCAACGTGGTGCCCCGGGAACGGCTCGCGGTCGCCAACCAACTCAACTACGTCTCGGTCTACGGCATGGTGCCCGTCGCCGCGATCCTGTTCGCCCTGCTGTCCACGCTGGCCAGTTTCTTCGGCGTGCCCGACGTGTCCGGCGCGAGCGGGGCGTTGATCAGCGGCGGCACCAACACGTTGGCTATCGACATCGCCCTGGCGATCGACGCCGGTACCTACTTCTTCTCCGCGTTCATGGTGCTGATCTCGCGCCGCCTGATCCCGGCGTTCGTCGGCGACCGGAGCACGACCCGGAACATCTTCTCGCTGATCGGCGAGGGCATCTCGTTCGTCCGCCGGAACCGGCTGATGCGCTCGATCTACATCGGCATCCTCGGCGCCTTCGGCGCCGGCGGCCTGGTGGCCGGAGTGGCGCAGGCCTACGTCGCCACGCTGGGCGCCGGCAACGCCGGCTACGGCATCCTGTTCGGCTCGGTGTTCACCGGTCTCGCGCTCGGCATGCTCATCGGACCGAAGGTGCTGCCGAACGTGCCCCGCCGGATGATTTTCACCCCGGCGATCGGCGCCGCTGGCCTGGCACTGATCGTGATGGCGGTCCTGCAGGACTTCCTGGGCGCGGCCATCACCGCGTCCCTGATGGGGGTCTTCGCCGGGATCGCCTGGATCAACGGGTTCACCATGATCGGCCACGAGGTCTCCGACCAGCTCCGCGGCCGGGTCTTCGCATTCGTCATGTCCTCGGTCCGCATCGTCCTGCTGCTGACCATCGCGGTCGGGCCGATCCTGGCCGGAGCCATCGGCACCTACTCGGTGACGGTCGGCGACTTCCGATTCGAGATCACCGGGCCGGCGATCGTGCTCGCGGCCGGCGGCCTGATCGCCTTCGGGGTGAGCGCGACGATCGGCCGGCAGATCGGCGGCCTGACGTCGGGGCTGGGCCGCCGGCTGTTCCGGCGCCGGGTCCCGCCGACCCTGTGGGAGGAGCCGGTCGAGCACGCGGGTGTGCTGATTGCGGTCGAGGGGTCCGACCCGGCGGCGGCGGCCGACTATGTGCGCAGCATCGAGGCTCACCTGGGTGAGGCGGGCTACCTGACCTCCGTGGTGCACGGCAGGACGCCACCGTCGGTCGGCACGGCGTCGGACCCGCTGGCGGACGCTCTCCGTGCCTCCGCCGCGCTGGCGGACGCGACGGGCAGCCTGGTGCGGCCGGCGCTGGACGACGGGGCCGTGGTGCTCAGCGACGGGTTCGTCGACGACATGATCGTGCACTACCGGGTGCTGGGTCTGGACGAGGACCGGCTCAGCCGGGTCGCCGACTGGGCGGTAGGTGGCCTCAAGGCGGACCTGACCGTGCTGGTGGACGCGGCATCGGGCGGACACCCGACGCCGTCCGCCGACAATCCCGACGCGACGGGGTCCGGCGCGGACGAGCCGGTGTCGGCGCCCGCCGGCGAAACGGTCGACGGGCGGGTCGACGCCCCGATCGACGCTGGGCTGGTCGACGCCGCTCCGGTGTCCGGCGACGAGGACGACGAACGGGTGGATCCCGCGCAGGCCTACCGGGACCGGGCCTCCTACACACCCGAGCGTTATCTGGTCGTGCGGCCGCTGTCCGAGCAGCAGGGCACGATCAACGCCGAGGTCACCGAGCGGATCGCCGCCGTGCTCCGCGAGCGCGCACCCGCCACGGTCGAGCAGCAGAAGGTGGCCTGAGAAGCCATGGGTGAAGCCGCCTGAGGTGGATCGATCAGGCTCGTGCCAGGGTGTCCGGCAACGGCACCTCGGGATCCGCCAGCTTGACCGGATCGATCGGCCGGCCCGCCAGGCCGGCCTTCACCAGGCCCTGGATGTCCTCGTTGACGTCCCAGACGTTGGCGTTCATCCCGGCCAGCACCGCCCCGTCCCGGAGCCAGAAGGCGAGGAACTCGGGGGCGCCGGAATCGCCGGCGGTCGGATCCCGGCGGAACAGCACGCGGTCGTACTCGCCCGGCGCGACCCATCCCGAGTACTCCATGCCCAGGTCGTACTGGTCGGAGAAGAAGTAGGGCAGCGGCGCGTAGTCGTCGGTCGAGCCCAGCATGGCTCGGGCCGCGGCCGGTCCTCCGTTGAGCGCGTTCGCCCAGTGCTCGACGCGCAGGTGGCGGCCGAGCAACGGGTTGAACGAGGAGGCGACGTCGCCGCAGGCGTACACGAACGGGTCGGACGTGCGCAGCCGGGCGTCGGTCACGATGCCGTTGTCGACGTCCAGGCCGGCCGCCGACGCCAGATCGGTGACCGGCCTGATGCCCACTCCCACCACGACGGTCGACGCCGGCAGTTCGGTGCCGTCCGCCAGCACGACGGCGCGCAGCGCACCGCCCGAGCCGCGGAACTCCCGCACCCCGGTGCCGAACCGGAAGTCCACCCCGTGCGCGAGGTGCAGGTCCCGGTACACCGCGGCGACCTCGTCGCCGAGCACCCGCTGCAACGGCAGCGCCGCCGTTTCCACCACGGTCACCGGGCAGCCGTGACCCCGCGCGGCGGCCGCGGTCTCCAGCCCGATCCAGCCCGCGCCGATCACCACCACCGGCTCCGCGCGGCGGAACGCGGCGAGCAGCGCGTCCGCCTGGTCCAGCGTGCGCAGGTACCGGACGCCGTCCAGGTCGGATCCGGGGATGTCGAGCGTGCGTACGGCCGATCCGGTGGCGATCAGCAGGCGGTCGTAGGACAGCGTGTCCGTGGGATGCAGGGCCAGTGTGCGGGTCGACAGGTCCAGGCCGACCGCCGCGGTACCCGGGCGCCAGTCGACGTCGTGCTCGGCATACCAGGCGGCCTCGTGCAGGAAGGCGGCCGAGCGCTGGTCGGAGCCGGCCAGATAGCCCTTGGACAACGGGGGCCGCTCGTAGGGCGGTTCGGTCTCCGCCCCGATCAGCACCACCCGGCCGTCGAAGCCCTCCTCGCGGAGCGTCTCCGCGGCCTTGCCCCCGGCCAGCGAGGCCCCGACGATCACGAACGTCTCCGCTGTCATGCCCGCAAGGGTGCCCCGCCCCGCGCGTGCCGACAACTCGCCGGTCCGGTTGTCGACGACGGCCGGGGGCCGGCGACGGGGACCGGCTGGATCGTGTCGGTTCGGGTGGCGGGCGATCGGCGGGTGGCGGGCGATCGGCGGAGGCCGCGCTGTCGGACGCCTCGGCTACCGTGACCGAGTCCGAATCACCCGATCCCCGGAGGCCTGGCCGGTGCTCGACCGCCCCCGACATCCCGACCGCGCGTTCCCGGCGTCGCCCCGATGGTCCGAGGCCGACACCGAGACGGCCCTGTGCTGCCTGTGCGGGGTGGCCGGTCACCCGCTGTACCGGCTGCCGCCGTTCGGGGTGGTCCGCTGCCCGGTCTGCGGGTTGGTGTTCGGCTCGCCCCGGCTGACCGCCGCGGCGTTGCAGCGGCTGTACGACGAGCCGGGCTACTTCGAGGGCGGCGTCTACGGCAGCCGGTCCCGCTGGTCGCCGGCGATGGTGTTGCAGCGAACCTGGACGCAGGGCCGGCTGGCCCGGCTCGCTCGGCTCCGACCGCCGCCGGCGGGGCTGCTGGAGGTCGGCAGCGGGTACGGCCTGTTCCTGGCCGCCGCCCGGGACGCCGGCTACCGGGTGCGTGGGGTCGAGCTGTCCCGGGCCGGGGTCCGGGCGGCCGGAGAGCTGGGCCTTGCGGTCGTCGGCGGACAGCTCGCCGACGCGCCGGACGAGCCCGTTGACGTCATCTGCTTCTGGGACACGCTGGAGCATGTCCCCGACCCGCTGGCCTTCCTGCGGCAGGTGCGGGCCCGGCTGGTGCCCGGCGGGACGATCGCACTGTCCGTCCCGTACGTGTCCTCGATCCCGGCCCTGTTGCTCGGGGCTCGCTGGTGGACGCTCAAACCCGAGCAGCACATCTGGCACTTCACGCCGCGGACGCTGTCGCTGGTGGCCGACCGGGCGGGTCTGGAGATCACCGACGTCGTCCGCTCGCCGCTGCGGACCGCCAACGCGGGCAGGGTGGATTCGTTGGTCGCCTTCGGCCGGGCCCGGCCCGGCCTCGGGAACGGAGGGCCGGATGTCTGACGTACCCGGCTGGCTGTTGGACGGTCGGGCCCACGCCCCGGTGTTCGACGACCTGGTAGGCCAGCAGCACGCGGTCGACGAGCTGTCCCTCGCCGTGGCGGCGTCCCACGGCGACCCCGGCGTACCCGGCGCCGCGATGACCCATGCGTGGCTGTTCACCGGTCCGGCGGGGTCCGGCCGGTCGGTGGCCGCCCGCGCCTTCGCCGCCGCCCTGCAGTGCGCCGAGCGGGGGTGCGGGCGCTGCTCGCACTGCCGGACGGTGTTGGCTCACACGCACTCCGATGTGCGTGCGGTGGTCCCCGAAGGGCTGACGATCTCGGTCAAGGAGATGCGGCAGGTGGTCCAGCTGGCCGCCCGGGGACCGGCCACCGGGCGGTACCAGATCGTGCTGATCGAGGACGCCGACCGACTGACTGAGGGCGCGTCCAACGCGCTGCTCAAGGCGGTGGAGGAACCCGCGCCGCACACGGTGTTCCTGTTGTGCGCGCCGTCCACGCATCCCGACGACGTCTCGGTGACCATTCGGTCCCGATGCCGGGTGATGGCGCTGCGCACCCCGTCGGCGACGGCGATCGCGGACGTGCTCGTCCGGCGGGATGGCATCGACCCGGCCACCGCGCAGTGGGCCGCGTCGGTCGCCGCCGGGCACGTCGGGCGGGCCCGCCGACTGGCCCGCGACGACCAGGCTCGCGACCAGCGGCGGCGCATCCTCGCGGTGCCGGCCGCGTTGCGCTCGGTCGGCGACGTGTTCACCCAGGCCGCTGACCTGCTGGGGCAGGCGAAGGGGGAGGCCGCCGCCGAGTCGGAACGCCGAGACGCGGCCGAACTGGAGGAACTGAAGACGGCGCTGGGTGCGGGTGGCACCGGCCGGGGCGCGGTCGGCGCGGCCCGCGGATCCGCCGGCGTGGTCAAGGAGATGGAGCGCCGGCAGAAGTCCCGGGCGACTCGCACCGAGCGGGACGTGCTGGATCGTGCGCTGGTCGACCTGTCGGGCTTCTACCGCGACGTGTTGGCCAGAAGCCTGGACTCCACCGCGCCGCTACTGAACCCGGACATTCCCGATCAGATCGACGCGGCTGCCGCGCGGATGGGCTCGGCCGGTGCGCTGGCGGCCGTCGACGCGGTGCTCGCCTGCCGGGAGGCGATCGAGCTGAACGTCAAGCCACAGGTCGCCATCGAGGCGATGATGATGGCTCTCTACGCCGGGCCGCGGGCGGCGCGGGCGGACGTCGGGGGCTGAGGGGCGCTCGCCCACTTGTCGTCGGGGCCTCGGTTCCGCAACAGGCCCAGGGCCCGCTTCGACCGCGTGGCGCCACCTGGGGCAGGCGCCACCTGCGGCTATCGCGACCTGCGGCAGGCGCCACCTGCGGCTATCGCCACCTGCGGCTATCGCCACCTGCGGCTGCGCGACCTGCGGCTGCGCGACCTGCGGCTGCGCGACCTGCGGCTGCGGAACATCAGGCGGTGCGAGGCAGGGATTCCCCAAGCTGAGGGGTGCGCTCTGGTCGGCGCCGGCACCGAGCGACCGCGGAACATTCGCCGGCGTGAGGCGGGGCAGGCTTCCGCGATTCCAACGGGATCGCTCTGATCGGCGGGTGCCGCCGGCGGTGGGGAGGAGTCGGTCGCTTGAGGCGGCCGGATCTTCCCCGAGCTGAAGGGCCCGCTGCGGTTGCGGTCGGCGGCCGGCGAGCTTCACGGTGGCCGCGGAACATTCGCCGGCGTGAGGCCGGCGTGGTTGCCGCAGCTCCAAGGCGCTCGCATCGGGTGTGCGCGACGGGCGCCGGCCGGTCGAGCCGTACCGCGTACCGTGGCTGGGCATGGGCATGTTGTGCGCCGTGACCTTTACCGCCAACGGACAACTGCATTACGCGGATCCGGGCGACCTGCGACCACAGGTCGGGGACATGGTGATGCTGCCGACCGAGCAGGGACCGGTGGCCGCGCGCGTGGTCTGGGCGGCTGAGTACTCCGCCGAGGACACCGAAGGCTTTCCGACGCTGGTGGGCACGGCCACGGACGCGGATCTGGCCGCGGCCGACCAGCTCCGCCGGATCAAGGCGCGCACGCTGGTGGCCAGCCGTCGGCTGATCCGTGAGCACGGTTTGCCGATGAAGGTGCTGGCGGTGGACCCACAGACCTCGGTGGGCAAGACCGTCATCTATTACTCGTCACCGGAGACGGTCGATTTCCGCTCCTTGCTGCGCGACCTCTCGGCGACCCTCGGCACCCGCATCGAACTGCGCCAGCTGGCCGCCCGCGATTCGGTGCGGGTCACCGGGGCCATCGGCTCGTGCGGCCGCGACACCTGCTGCTCGACGTTCCTGAAGGACTTCGAACCGATCACCCTCGCCATGGCTCGGGACCAGGACCTGCCGGCCAACCCCATGCGGATCTCCGGTGCGTGCGGCCGATTGATGTGCTGCCTGAAGTACGAGCACCCGCTCTACCAGGACTTCAAGGCAACCGCACCGGCCATCGGCGAAGAGGTCGAAACGCCGGCCGGGCCGGGGAAGGTGGTCGGGCATTCCGTGCCCGGCGACTCTGTGGTGGTGCGGCTGGCCGCCGACGGCTCCCGCCAAGTGTGCCCGAAGGCGTCCGTCTGCGGGTCCCGCCGGGCGTACGAGCAGCGCAACCTCACCCCCGCGGAGTAGGCGCTGGCGAGACCACCGGGCTGGACTCGTGGCCCGGCCGGTTGGCGTCCATTGAACCGGGGTTGCGCATAAGGGGTGTGGTTTGCGCAATGGCGGTTCAGTGGCCGGGTTCCGGCCCGTCCGGCCGGGTCCGGCCGAACCGGAGGTCAGCACGGAGCCCCTCGACATGCGCGGGCGCGGTCGTGGCAGCTCCACAAACGCTGTCAGAACAGGCCGATCAGAACAGGCCGATCAGAACAGCGAGGCCACCAGAGCACCCGCGGCGAACGCCGCCGCGGCGATCCAGATCCAGGTCGGCAGGTGCTTCATCGCGCTTCTCCCTCCGGGCGGCTCATCCGGTCACCACCGATCCGTTGACCACTTTCACCGCGACGGCCGGCAACGGGGTCTGCGCCGGACCACGCAGCACCGCGCCGGTGGTCGCGTCGAAGGCGCTGCCATGGCAGGGGCAGGTGATCGCACCGTCCCGTACCGCGGAAACCAGGCAGCCCTGGTGGGTGCAGACCGCGGAGAACCCGTGCACGGCGTTGCCGGCGCCGCGGGTCACCACGACCTCCTGATCGTCGAAGACGGTCCCGCCGTTCTCCGGGATGTCGGTGAGCGGCGCGAGAACCGTGCCGGACGGCTCCGAGTAGCCGCTGTCGGCCTGCTCCTTGCGCGGCGTCGGCCCGGCCACCGTGTACCAGGTGGCGCCGGCCGCCGCGGCGACCACGGCCACGCCGGTGCCCACGATCAGCGCGCGACGCGACGTCCGGCCATCACCCGCGGCGGAGTCATCCGATACCGGGGCAGCGAGCGGCTGGCCGGCCGGCGGCGCGGGCGGGATCGGCCGCGCCGGATAGCCGGGCTGGCCGGTGGGATGGCCGGGCTGCGCAACGGCATCCGGATTGGCCGGCCATCCCGGTCGTGCCGGACCGCCTGCCCAACCCGTGGTCGCGGCTGGTGGACCCGCCGGCCACCCGGGCGGCTGTGCACCGGCGGGTGGCGGCCAGCCGGTGGGTTGCGCACCGGGCGGCGGCTGTGCACCGGCCGGGGATTGCGCACCGGGCGGCGACCGCCACCCGGCCGGTGGTGGCGTCGGTGCCGGCTGGCCCGATTGCCGCGCATACGGCGGCTGATCGGGGGGCGGGACGGTCGGTGATCCGGGCGGAGGCGGTCGCCACCCGGACGGGGCTGGAGGGGGTTGCCATCCCGGCGGCGGGGACGCGGCCCCCGGCCACGAGCGCGATGCTGGCCCGCCTGGCATCGGACCGCCTGGCGCCGGACCGCCCGGCGGAGGTCCAGCTGCCGGTCGGGCAGGTGGGACGTAAGGCGGAGCCGGCCACGCGGCGGGCCCCTGACTCCATGAGGGCCGCGCCGGCGACGGAGGCTGGTTGGCCCACTCGCCAGGATCGACCGAGGCTGGCCGACCAGGTGACGACGGACCCGCTCCGCCAGGCCTGCCCGACGAAGGTCCGGCCGATTCGGCTGCGGCATGCCGGGGACCGGCCGGTCGGCCGGCGGCAGCGTCCGGCCAGCCGCCAGCGGTGCCCGCCCCGGCACCAGTAGCGCCTGCCCCGGGACTCGGCTGTGCGGGAGGCAATCGGATCTGCTCGGTCGCTCCGTCAGGCCCAGGCGCAGGCTCGGAAACGGCGTCGGGCGCGGCTGGCGGCGGTTGTCGGCCGGGCGGCGGATCCGGCGATTCGTGGCCGGGGTCGGCAGTGCTCACGGTCGCTCCTGGGAGGTGGGCACGGTACAGGTCACCACAATGGCAGTCCGGAGAACGTGAAGTACCAGAACGCGGAGCTGAACCAGATGACGATCAGCACGACGGTGAGCAGCCCACCCAGCACCGGCAGGGTCCAGCTCGGCAGTCCGTGCAGCCGCAGCGCCAGCATCTTGGCCGCGAAGACCCCGTAGAACAGGCACCCGGCGATGGAGTGCGCCAGGGTGCGGACGGAGGAATCGGAGAAGCCCAGCGACCAGATGCACTGGAAGGCGACCGGCAGGGTGAGCAGGAAGGCCACCACGCCCGACCAGCGGTGCACCGGGGACGCCCAGGCGGGGGAGCCGGTGACCCCGGGCAGCTTGCCCCACATGGCCGCCGCACTGATCACCTGGACGACCAGGAAGACCAGGGCGGCCGTGGTGAGCCAGGTCTTCATGGACAGCAGGGTGCGGAACCCGAAGGTGAGGATCGCCGCTCCGTTGCCCGGATGCACCCGCGAGTAGGCGGCCAGCACGGCCGCCACGACGATGCCAAGGGCGGTGATGGCGGCCAACCCCCACCGGGGCTCCTGGCGGACGGCTGCGGCCTGAGTGGACGCCACGGTCCCTCCCCACTCGGGCTCGGCGGGAGCCCGGGCAATACTCGTGATCCCGCGCGCGGGCTTCGGACGGGCCCCGCGAAACGGCGGGGGAGGTGGGCGATCGGAGAGGTCGGCGGCCGCTCCTGCGCTCACCGATAACGGTGCGCCTGCCGCCGGGTCACCGTCAAGATCGTTTCACCGTTGCTGCCCCAATGGGCAGTCGCGGCTTCCCCGGCCCGCCGGCACCGACGCCGGTGCCGACGCCGGTGCCGACGCCGGCACCGACGCCGGCATGGACGCCGACATCGAGACCGACATGGACCCGGGCATGGACGCCGGTAGCGAGACCGGCATGGATCCGGTATGGATTCCGTCACGCGCCGCCGCGCATGGTCGGGTCGACGACCGCGCACCCATTACTCTTGGGTGGTCGATCGAGCAACACCGGGGGGCGTCTGATCGGCTCGGCAGGCCTCGGGCCTCCGGCTCACATCCATCCGACCCGCCCCGCGGAATGATTTCCGGCGACGGATGAACGCCTCTGTCACCCAGGGCGTCCCACTATACGGCGTCGCCGAGACCCGGCCGACGCCATACGAAACATGACCGCGGAGGACCAGATGACCACCCACCGCCCCGCGCCCAGGCGGATCGTGATGACGCTGGCCCTCGGCGGCCTGCTCGCGGCTCTCGCCGCGTGTTCGACCGGTGGCGGCACGATCACCCAGATCGGGGCGCAGGGCCCGGTCGGCGGGTCGCCCACGGTGGCCGGCGACTCGTCGGACCCGACCAGCAGCGCGCCGGTCAAGCCGGTCGCCGTGGTCACCGCCGCCCCGGCGTTCGGCGCCGACGACCTGTCGCCCACCGCGCCGGTCGCGATCACCGTCGCCCAGGGCACCATCAGTGACCTGACCATGACGAACCCGGAGGGCGCCCCGGTCAACGGCACCCTGTCGGCGGACCGCAGCACGTGGACGCTGGCGGAGCCGCTCGGCTACGGCCGCGACTATCACGTCAGCGGCACCGCCGTCGGGACGGACGGCAAGTCGGTGACCATCGAGGGCAGCTACACCACGGTGACGCCGACCGATCAGATCACCACGTCCATCTCCCCCGGGGACGGCGCGGTGGTCGGGGTGGCCGCCCCGGTCATCGTGCACCTGGGCTACGAGCCCGCGGACAAGGCGCTCATCGAGCAGCACGTCAAGATCACCACCACCCCGGCGGTCGAGGGCTCGTGGGCGTGGATCAGGCACGACGGCGACAAGTGGCCGTCCCTGGACTGGCGGCCGAAGGACTTCTGGCCGGCGAACACGCAGGTGCACGTGGAGTCGGACATCTACGGGCTGCCGTTCGGCGACGGCTACTACGGCGGCGACAACGTGACCAGCGACTTCACCATCGGTCGCAACCAGGTGGTGCTGGCCGACGCGAACTCGCACCAGATCGTGGTCCAGCGCGACGGGCAGACCATCGCCACCTACGACGCCTCCTACGGCAGCGGCGACGACATCGGCGACCCGAACCGGGTCACCCGCTCGGGCATCCACGTGGTCAGTGACATGGAGCCGACGGTCAAGATGAGCAACCCCGCCTACGGGTACACCAACGTCACCGAGCACTGGGCCGTCCGGATCAGCGACAACGGCGAGTTCATCCACCAGAACCAGGACACCGTCGGCGACCAGGGCGTGGTCAACGTCAGCCATGGCTGCATCAACCTGTCCGCGGCCAGCGCCCAGGACTACTACGCCTCGGCGATGATCGGCGATCCGGTGATCGTCACCGGCACCAGTGTTCCGCTGTCCAAGGACGACGGCGACGTCTACGACTGGACCTACTCGTGGGACCAGTGGCAGGCCCTGTCGTCCTGATCGACCGGCCCGTCCGGCCCGCCCCGGGGGGCCGGACGGGAGCCGAGGACCGGCTAGACTCTCCCACGCCGCCGCTGTAGCTCAGTCGGCAGAGCGGCTCACTCGTAATGAGCAGGTCTGGGGTTCGATTCCCCACAGCGGCTCCATTCCAGTCGTCGACACCGCCGCCGGTGGTGTCGACGACGCCGTGCGGCGACTGCAGGGGAGGGCTCAGCAGGCCGACGGTGGCGGGTCCGTCGGGGTGATGCCGTGATCGGCCATCGCCGCGAGCACCGTCGAGCAGATGTCGGCGAAGTTGGCCAGCTGTTGGGGTGTGAGCGGGTCGAACATGATCGACCGCACCACGTCGGCGTGCCCGGGGGCCAGTTCGAGCAGCCGGTCGTGGCCGGCGTCGGTCAGCTCGGCCACCTGACCGCGCCGATCCCCGGGGGCCGGTATCCGGCGCACCCAGCCGGCTTCCTCGAGCCGGGAGACGGCGTGGGACACCCGCGACTGGGACGAGCGGACCACCTCGGCGAGTTGGTTCATCCGCAGTGAGCGTCCCGGCGCCTCCGACAGCATGGCCAGGATCAGGTAGTACGCGTGCGGCATGCCGCCGGTCTGCTGCATGTCCCGTTCGATGCACTCGTTGAGCTGGCCGGACATCCGCAGAAACGCGCGCCAGACCCGCTGCTGCTCGTCGGTGAGCCAGGGATCGTCGCGCATCCGGTGATTATGCCCGCGCCGGCGGCGATCGAAGCCTGACCGAACCAAGTACTTGAACGCTCAACTAAACGGCGATACACTCGAGTCACCATCCCCGACGAATCGAGTCGACCCATGACCACCAGCGAGCCCGTTGCCGGCGATCGGATGCCGGTGCTCTACCTGTCCCACGGGGCGCCGCCGCTGGCCGACGACGCGGTGTGGACCGACCAGCTCGCCGGCTGGAGCCGGGAGCTGCCCAGGCCTACGTCGATCCTGGTGGTCTCGGCGCACTGGGAGTCCGCGCCGCTGGCCGTCGGGGCGACCCGGACCGTGCCGCTGACCTACGACTTCTGGGGCTTCCCCGAGCGCTACTACCAGGTGACCTATGCCGCTCCCGGTGCTCCGGAGCTGGCCAGGGACGTGGCCGCGCTGCTCACCCGGCCGGGGCATCCGGTGCACCAGGATGCGGACCGCGGGCTCGACCACGGCGCCTACGTGCCGCTGGTCGAGATGTACCCGGAGGCGGACATCCCCGTGCTGCAGGTCTCGATGCCGACCCTGGACCCGCGCGGGCTGTTCGAGGTGGGTCGCAAGCTGGCACCGCTGCGGGACGCCGGCGTGCTGATCATCGGCTCCGGCTTCACCACCCACAACCTGTCGCTGGCCACGTTCGGCGACACCAGCGGCACCGGCCCGGCGTGGGGTCGCGAATTCGACGCCTGGGCCAAGGAGGCGGTCGAGTCCGGCGACATCGACGCCATCCTGGACTTCGAGCACCGGGCCCCGGCGGCCCGCATCGCGCACCCGCGGACCGAGCACTGGGCGCCGCTGTACGTCTCGCTCGGCGCCACCGCCGACCGGTGGCGGAGCGCGGCGAGCGCGGTCGACGGGTTCTGGTACGGCCTGTCCAAGCGGTCCTTCCAGTTGAACTGAGGCGCGTCCGCGGCGACCCGCCGGGTCGGCACCGCAGACTGGTGCAGTGTCTAGTGATGGGCTGACGCCGGCCGAGATCGCCGCGCTGCACCGCGCCGCCGCGATCGCCGACCGCGGTGCCGCCACCGTCCTGCCCAACCCCGTCGTCGGCTGCGTCCTGCTGGCGCCGGGCGGATGGGTCGTCGGCGAGGGGTATCACGAGCGTCCGGGCGGACCGCACGCAGAGGTCGCCGCGCTCACCGCGGCCGGGCCGTCGGCCCGGGGGGCCACCGCCGTCGTCACCCTCGAGCCCTGCAACCACTCCGGCCGCACCGGCCCGTGCAGCGAGGCGTTGATCGCCGCCGGGGTGGCGCGGGTGATCGTCGCCGTGCGCGATCCCTGGCCGCCCGCCACCGGCGGTATCCGGCGGCTGCGGGCTGCCGGCCTGGACGTCGTCGATCTGCCCGGACTGGTGGCCGATCCGGCGCTGGCCGGTGACGCCCAACACGACGAATGGGCACGGGCCGTCGGGGCGGCCGAGGACGTCAACCGGGTCTGGCTGGGAGCGATGCGGCGGGACCGCCCGTTCGTCACCTGGAAGGTTGGCATGACCATCGACGGCCGGGTGGCCGCGGCCGACGCCAGCAGCCGGTGGATCACCTCGCCACAGTCGCGCGCGGACGTGCACGCGCTGCGCGCCCGGATCGACGCGATCATGGTCGGCGTCGGCACCGTGCTGGCCGACGACCCGCAGTTGACCGTGCGCGACGCGGCCGGCGAACCGGCCGGCCGGCAGCCTCTCCGGGTGGTGGTGGATTCGCGATCGCGCACGCCGCCCGGTGCCCGGGTGCTGGACGCGGCCGCCGAGACCTGGCTGGCCACCGCTGAATCGGCCGGATCGGCGCCGGACGGGCGGGTCGACCCGGCGGGGGTGCTGGCGCAGTTGTGGCGCCGCGGGCGGCGGCACGTGCTGCTGGAGGGGGGTCCGCGGTTGGCCGCCGCCTTCCTGGACGCCGGCCTGGTCGACGAGGTGGTGGCCTACGTGGCGCCGATCCTGCTCGGCGCCGGACCGTCGGCGCTGGCCGACGGCCGGGTGGGCACGCTCGCCGACGCGCACCGGGCGGAACTGGTGGAGATGGTCCGGCTCGGCCCGGACGTGCGCCTTCGTTACCGGGTCCCCGGCGCCGAAGTCGGCCGTACCGAACCCGGCCGTACCGAACCCGGCAGTACCGAATTCGGCAGTACCGAACCCGACGGGGCAACCCGGCCCGCTGGACGGCCGTCGCCGCCCTGAACCACGATCACCCGTCGGGCCCGTCCGCCGCCAGCTCGCGCAGCAGTTCCAGGTTCCGCGGATCCCAGTCGGGATCCGCTTCGACCATCGACGCGAGGATGGCGGTGAAGCCGATCGCGGCCAGGCTCCAGTCGCGGAGGGTGGGATCGACCGCCGAGAATCGGTCGAACCGCCGCTCCACCATGCCCGGATTGATCGAGTTGCGCAGGCCCAGACCCTCGATCACCGCGGCGCCGGACGCCGCGAGCACCCGGAAGTCGTTGCCGAACTCGGCGCGGAGCCGGATACCCAGCGCACGCGAGAGCACCTCGTAGAAGGAGGCCATCCGCTCGAGGAACTCCTGCTCGGCCGCCCGAAGAGCCTCGGCCAGCTTGGACTTCATCTCGCCGTCCGGCATCGACATGACCGTGGCGCTGAGCGCGATGTAGGTCCGCCAGTGGCTGGAGGAGATCAACGACTTGAAGTTCTGCTCGGCCCCCAGACGGCTGGCCTCCAACATGGCGCGCCAGCGGCCGTCGGCCGTGCCCATGTCGGGCAGGTGGGAGACCAGGGTGGCGGCCGCGACCGTGATCGTGTCCGCGTCCCACGCGGCAGTCCCCGCCCAGCTCGGGCCGGCGAGCCGGCACAGCAGGTCCGCGTAGAACTGCTCCTTGTGCGGAAAGATCCGGTAGGCGGCGCTCCTGGCCACTCCGGCGCGATGGATGATGTCCTCGAACCGCAGGTGATCCAGGCCCACGGTCAGTCCCGTGCGGCCGATCAGCTCTTCCGCCGCGTGGAACAGCCGCTCCTTCGACTCCCGCTCGGTCAGGCGGGAGCGGGGTCCACTGAAGGGTCGCGGGCTCAGCGAACCGGTGTGATCCGGCTCATGTTGAGACACTGTGTTCAGAGTTCCAATTTGGGCGCGTCCGGCTACTTTTCTCGGTAGGGTACAAGCTCAATACGCGGGGGTGGGGCTTGTCGGGCCGGCAATCCTCTGGGGGATGAACGAAGACACGCGGGGGGCAGACATGGTGACGATTCGTGACGGCGTCGGGACGTGCTCGGGCCGGGAGATGGCCGACGACCGGCGGGGGGACGCCCCGGGTGCGGACGCCGCAGGTACGGCCGCCCGCCTCGACGGTGTGGCCGCCCACGTCCTGGAATACGGAAACGGCTGGCACCGGTCCTGGGACAGCGAGCCGCCGGTCCGCGCATTGGGCGCGACGCACCAGAGTCGGTAGCCGCCCGGACGCGGCCGCCGGGGACATCCCGCGCGAAATCGGCCTGACCGACGACGTGATCTCGTATCGTCGCGGATGCCGGGAAGCGGAGCGAAGGGGACGGTGCGGGCGACCCGACACCGGCCACCCATGACGCCAGGTCACGGGTGGGCCCCGTGGGGATCGAACCCACAACCCGCGGATTAAAAGTCCGCTGCTCTGCCAATTGAGCTAGAGGCCCGCGCGATCAGTGCCCGGGTGGGCCCCGGTCGCGACGCGAGCTTACCGGCTCGGTTGGATGTCCTCGGACACCACGGCGAGGGGAACGGGACGGATGGCGCGCGAGGACGACGATCGGGAGGTCCAGGACACGACATCGATCCGGGGGAGCGAGACCCACGCCTGGTCAGCGGTGGACCGACCGGGCACCGACCCGTCCGATCCACGCCCGCAGGGTCCCGACACCGGAGGCTTCCCGGACGCTCCCTACGGCGTCGGACCCGAGGGAACCGGCCCGGCGTCGATCGGGCAACCGCCCCAGATGCGTGAGCTCGGCCCGGTCGACGCACCCGGCCGGTACGGCGCGGTCGGCCTGCCGGGCGGTTCGTCACCGGCGATTGCCGGCCCCATGCCGCAGAATCCACCGCCCCCGCCCGGCCCGGTGCTGGAGGCCAGCGGGCTGGGCCTGCTGGGCACGTCCGGGTGGGTGTTCCAGAACATCGATCTGTCGCTGCGGCCGACCTCGGTGGCGGCCGTGGTCGGCCCGTCCGGCACCGGCCGGTCCAGCCTGTTGCTCGCGCTGTCCGGCCGGATCCGGCCCACCGCGGGCACGCTGTCCGTGGCCGGTCACTCGTACCGGGACAAGCCCGCGTCCATCCGCCAGCTCACCGCGATCGCCCGGATCGGCGCCATCACCGCGCCCGATCCGTTCCTGACGGTGCGCGAGTACGTCGCACAGCGCTGCCTGCTCGAGGACGTCGGCCTGCCCGAGGGCAGGACCAGGTTCGCCGCCGCCTGTGACGCGCTGCAACTCCAGGTCAATCCCTCGACGCAGGTCGGCATGCTGTTCGGGGACACCGCGACGTTGTTCGCGGTTGCCGCGGCCTGCGTCCGGGTCAGCGCGGTGATCATGCTGGACGACGTCGACCGCGGCGTCTCCGGGGCGACCCAGCAGCTGATCCTGGACGCGTTGATCAGGTTGGCGATGACCGGGCCGACGATCATCGTGACGACCACCGACCGCATCCCGGTGATGGAGGCCGACGTCGTGCTGGACCTGACGCCTTCCGAGGGCTCGGCGATGTGGCAGTTCGACCGCAACGCCCCGCTGCCCGGGCCGGTGCTCGGTGAGCTCGGACCGGGCGTCGGCGCCGGGCCGGCCGAACCTCCGCCGGACGAGGCGCCGACCACCGTGCTGCCCCCGCAACCCGATCACCCGGTGGTGCCCCCGGACGATGCCGACCCGTCGTCCCCGCCGTCCGACGAGTCGAGGCAGGACCGCTGATGATCAAGACCGTCAAGCTGGCCGGATACGAGTTCCGCCGGTTCAAGGGGCCCTGGCCGGTCATCGGGTTGCTGTTCGTGCTGCTCATCCCGACGATCTACGCCGGCCTGTACCTGTGGTCGAATTGGGATCCCTACGGTAAGCGGGATCAGGTGCCGGTGGCCGTGGTCAACCTCGACCAGCCCGCCCAGGTGGAGAACGCGACCATCAGTGCCGGTGATCGGCTGGTCAAGGAACTCGGCGCGGATCCGATCTTCGCCTGGCAGTTCGTCGAGCAGGATCAGGCCGAGCAGGGCCTGGCCGACGGCACGTACTACATGATCGTGGAGATCCCGCCCGACTTCTCCGCGAACCTGGTCAGCGGCGCCGGGGCGACGCCGGAGCGGGCGAACGTCAACCTGCGGCTCAACGACGCCAACGGCTATCTGACCGAGCTGCTCGTCGCCTCCGCGCAGCCACGGCTGGAGGCGGCGATCGACCGCGCCGCGATCGGCGTCTACCTGGAGTCGGTGTTCGCCAACCTGGACACCATTCGCGACGGCGTGCAGGCGGCCGCCAACTCGGCCGGCCAGTTGGCCACCGACTCCGCCACCGCGCTGACCAGCGCCACCGACACGTCCAACGCCATCACCACCGCCAAGCAGAACTCGTCGACGGTGGTCGGCGACCTGGCCACGGCGAAGTCGTCCTCCGCCGCGCTGGTCGCCTCCGCCGGCGACGCCAAGGCGAGCTCGGCCTCCCTGGTCACCGGGTTGGGGACGGTGGCCACCAACGCCTCGACTCTGTCCTCGGCGGCGGACAGCGCCGCGTCCAGCGCCAGCTCGCTGTCCGCGAGCGTGGGCCCGTCGATCAGCGCGATCGACGCCGCCGCGCCGGCGTTGGGGCAGTCGGCGGTCAACGTCGAAGCGGCCACCCAGGACACCTCCGACCTGGTCACGCAGTCGCTCAACCCGACGGTCAGCCAGCTCAACGCGGCGGTCGGCACCCTGGCGCCCAGCGATCAGGCGAAGCTGGCCAGCGCCATGCAGAGCCTGAACACCGTCAACAGCCAGCTCGGTCAGTCGTCGACGCAGGCCGCCGCGCAGGCCGTCGCGGTCAACTCGTCGGCGGCCACCGTCACCAACGCCGCCTCCGGACTGTCCGGCGCGGGCGCCGAGTTGACCAGCCTGGCCACCACCACCGGGACGGTGTCGTCGGGCATGTCGAGCCTGCTGGACGGCGTGTCCACGGCGTCCAGTAACGCCTCCAGCGTGGACAGCACGGTCAACGGGATCGCCGGCCAGGCCACCGATCTGGACAGTCAGATCGGTGCCGCCCAGCTGGCCGCGCAGTCCACCGACGACAACCTGACCACCGCGCAGACCAGCTCGGCCACCCTGGTGACCACGCTGACCGGCGTCAACGGCGCCGCCACCGCGCTGGCCTCCGCGCTGACCGACAGCGTCGCCCGCATCCCCACGCTCGCCCCGGGTCAGCAGGCCGACACCGAGCAGGTGCTGTCCTCGCCGGCGGACCTGACCGTGCTCATCGACAACCCCGCCGTCGTCTACGGCCGTGGCATGGCGCCGATCGGGTTCGGCACCGCGATCTGGGTGTTCGCGTTGGCCGTCTTCCTGGTACTGCGCCCGATCGCGGCCGGCGCGCTGCTGGCCCGGGCGTCGTCGCTGCGGATCGCCGTCGCCGGCTGGCTGCCGCCGCTGGCCATCGGTGTGGTCGGGTCGCTGCTGATCTTCGGCATCGCCTGGCTGGGCCTGCACCTGGACCCGGTCAACGCCGGCGCGGCCGTCGGCGTGATCGCCCTGGGGGTGGCCTGCTTCACGGCCATCACCTTGCTGCTGCGGGCCTGGCTGGGCCTGGCCGGCACCGCGATCGCCCTGGTGTTGCTGATGGTGCAGTTCACCGCCTCCGGCGGGCTGTATCCGATGCCCACCACACCGGCGCCGTTCCAGGCGATCGAGAAGGGGCTGCCGATGACCTACCTGGTGGACGCCCTGCGGATCACCTTCACCGGCGGCATGTACAACCGGCTCTGGGTCGACCTCGGCGTGCTCGCCGGCTTCACCGTGGTCGCGCTCGCGCTGAGCGTGTGGGTGGTGCACCGCAAACGCACCCTGCGGCTGGCGGACCTGCAACCGATGCTGACCTGACGGCTGGCGAGTCCGGGCGCACGCCGGCCCAGGATCGGGAAAGGTTGTCCGGGTGACGGACGACCAGCGACAACCCGCCCCGCAACCGCCGAACGGGGACGAGCCGCCCGCTCAGCCCGCGCCCGCTCAGCCTGTGCTTGACCAGGCGGCGCTCGATCAGGCGGCGCTCGACCGGGCGGCGACCGTCCACCCGCCCGCGCCGGCCGTCGCCACACCGGCGCTGGAGGCCGCCGGGCTGGGCCTGCGGTCCGGCACCGGCTGGATCTTCCGCGACGTCGACCTCACGGTGCCTGCGGCGTCGCTGACCGCGATCGTCGGGCCGGCCGGCGCCGGCCGGTCCAGCCTGCTGCTGGCCCTGGCCGGACGGATGCGTCCAGCGGCCGGGTCGCTGTCGGTGTTGGGCCACAGCCTGGCTAACGACCCGGCCGCTGTCCGCGAGCTGACCAGCGTCGCCCGCATCGCGGACACGGTGCGTCCGGAGCCGGCGTTGACGGTCGGGGAATCGGTCGACGAGCGGTGCCTGATCGACGACGTCGCACCGGCCGAGGGTCGAATCAGGTTTGAGCAGGCCTGCGCGGTCCTGCAGTTCTCGCCGGACCCCGCGGCACCGGTCCGGACGGTGGTCGGCGAGCAGGCGGCCCTGCTCGCCGTCGCCCTGGCCTACGTGCGGACCAGCGCGGTCATCGTGCTCGACGACGTGGACCACGACGTCCGTGCGGCCACCCGGCCCGGCCTGCTGCAGGCCCTGCGCCGGCTCGCGGCGACCGGACCGGCGATCGTCGTCACCGCCATCGACCGGTCCGCCGTCGTGGCCGCCGACCAGATCGTCGACCTGCCGGCGCCGGCCGGCCAGGCGGCCTGGACCTTCGATCCGACCGCCACTCCCGACGCCCCGAAGGAAGCTGCCCGATGATCAAGACGGTCAAGCTTGCCGGCTACGAACTGCGTCGGTTCAAAGGGCCGCTGCCGATCGTCGCGCTGCTGTTCCTGCTGCTGATTCCCACCCTCTACGGGGCGCTGTATCTGTGGTCCAACTGGGACCCGTACGGCAAGCTGGACCAGGTCCCGGTCGCCGTGGTGAACCAGGACGTGCCGGTCACCGGGCCGAACGGGCAGACCGTGGACGCCGGCAACCGGCTGGTGGCCGAGCTGCAGGACGACCCGATCTTCGACTGGCAGTTCGTCGATGCCACCACCGCTGCCGACGGGCTGGCCGACGGCACCTACTACCTCACCGTCACCATCCCGCCGGACTTCTCGGCCAACCTGGTCAGCGGCGCCACCGACGACCCGCAGCGCGCGATCGTGGTGATGAACCGCGACGACGTCAACGGGTACGTCATCGGGCTGATGACCTCCACCGTCCAGCAGCGGCTGGCGGCGGCCATCAACCGGGCCGCCATCGGCGCCTACTTCGACGCGGTCTTCACCAACCTGGACACCCTGAAACAGAACGTCACCGACGCCGCGAACGGAGCATCCCAATTGGCCGCCGGCGCCGACTCGGCGCTGGCCGGCGCGACCCAGCTCTCCGGCGGCATCGCCGACCTCAAGACCGGCTCGACCCAGCTGGTCACCGGCCTGGCCGACGCCAAGAACGGCTCGTCGCAGCTGGTGACCGGACTGGGCACGGCCAAGGACGGGTCGGGCAAGCTGGTCTCCGGGCTGACCCAGCTGCAGCAGGGATCCGCGCAACTGGTGCCCGGCGCGCAGCAGGTCGCCGACGGCAATGCCCGGCTGGCGAACACGGTGGTGCCGGTGCTGGACAAGGTGAATCAGGCGATCCCGTCGTTACAGCAGGCCAACAACGACGCCCAGACGAAGATCAACACGTTCGCCACCGGGGTCACCACCCAGCAGGCGGCCATCCAGCAGGCCGTCAACGCCATCCCCGACGGCACGCCCGGGAAGACCGATCTGCAGGCCGCCGTCACCACCGCCGGCACGGCACTGAACGGCGCCGCCACCGACGCCCAGCAGGCGGCCGGCCAGATGAACGCCGCGTTCAGCCAGCTCAACCAGAACGCGTCGGCCGATCTCAGCCAGGCCAGCACCGACCTGACCAACCTGGCCACGGGATCCGCGCAGGTCGCGGCCGGAGCCCAGCAGCTCAGCGCCGGCATCAACGACGCCAGCGCCGGCGCCACCAGTCTGGACAGCGGGATCGGGCAGCTGCAGGCGGGCGCGGCGACCCTGGACGGCGGCATCGGCCAGCTGCAGACCGGTGCTGGGCAGCTCGACGACGGCCTGGGCTCGGCGCAGACCGGTGTGAACGACCTGGTCACCGGGCTCACCCAGCTCGACGGCGGAGCGAACCAGCTGGCCGGCCAGTTGACCGAGGGCGCCGCGAAGATCCCCACCTTCGCGCCGGATCAACGGAGCAACGCCGAACAGGTGTTGTCGTCACCGGCCGACGTGCAGGCGAACGTGGCCAACCCGGCCGGCTCCTACGGTCGGGGGCTCGCCCCGTTCTTCTTCGCCATCGCGATCTGGGTGTTCGGCATCTCGGTGTTCCTGGTGCTGCGGCCGATCTCGGCGCGGGCCCTGGCCGGTCGGGCGTCGTCGCCGCGGATCGCGATCGCCGGCTGGCTGCCGGTGGTGGGCCTGGCCGCGGCCGGGTCGCTGCTGTTGCTGCTCATCGCGTGGGTCGGGCTCGGTCTGGACCCGGTGAACGTGGCCGGGTCGATCGGTGTGGTGCTGCTGGCCGCGGCCTGCTTCACCGCGATCGCGCACCTGCTGCGGACCTGGCTCGGGGTGGTCGGCTCGGCGATCACCCTGGTGCTGTTGATGGTCCAGCTGACCAGTGCCGGTGGGCTCTACCCGGTGGAGACACTGCCGGCGCCGCTCCGGGCGATCCACGCCTTCATCCCGATGAGCTACCTGATCGACGGGCTCCGGATCACCTTCACCGGAGGCCCCGCCGACCATCTGTGGCGGGATGTCGCGGTGCTCGCCGGGTTCACCGTGGTCGCCGTCGGAGTCTGCGTGTGGGTGGTGCACCGGCGGCGGACCTTCCGACAGATGGATCTGCACCCGCTGCTGGGCTGATGCCGCTGGCCGAGGTTCGCTTGACGTTTGTGTGTGTGCTGGGCGGTGTGTGGCTGCGGCGGTGCGTGGCCGGGTGGCGCAACGTGTGGCTGTGGCTGGGCGATACGTGGCTGCGGAATATCCGCGTGCCTGGCGCCGGTGGTTGTTCCGCGGGTTCGCCAGCCTCGGCTTCGGTG
>CAZCEH010000011.1:135414-140113 GCA_964497705.1 uncultured Actinomycetes bacterium
TGCCTGGCGCCGGTGGTTGTTCCGCGGGTTCGCCAGCCTCGGCTTCGGTGACGGTGGTTGCGTGGGGTGCGGAACATTCGCGTGCCTGGCCTGCCTGACGCCGAGCCGATGCTCCGCGGAACGGCCGGCCACATCGTGGTGGGCGAGGATCCGGGCCAAGCGGAGTGAGTCGACCTGTGACACACAACACCTGAACCGATACAGTCTTTCGCTTGCCAAACGAACGGGGAAGGTAGATGCTTGCTACGTACAACTAGATGTGTACGACATGCAAGTACGGCACCCAAGTAAGGCCTACAAGCAAGCACGACGCCCTCGGACGCCGTCCGACCCGAAAGTTCCCATGACCGAAACCCTCCTCGCCCCCGCTGTGCCCGAGGCACCGCCGCCGGATGCCCAGGCACCGCCGGACGCCCCGAATGCCCCGGATGAGCTGATGTCCGACTCGGCGGACATCGCCGCGGTCGTCGTCGACCTGATCCGGCACCTGCACGGCATCAAGGCACGCCTGGCGGTCGGCCCCGAGGCCGATCATTCTCATCTGTTCCTGCTCGTCAAACTGGTGCGTCAGGGTCCGCAGCGGGCCAGCGCGCTGGCCGAACTGGTCTGCGCCGATCCTTCGACGGTCTCCCGGCAGGTGGCGTCGCTGGTCAAGGCCGGCCTGGTCCGCCGGGAAGCCGATCCGGACGACGGCCGGGCCAGCCTGCTGGTCCCCACCGAACTCGGGCGTGCCCGGGTGGACGAATACGCCCACCGCCGGGCGTCCGCCATGGCCCCGCTGATCCGGGACTGGTCCGCCGAGGACCGTGCCGACTTCCTCCGTCTCCTGCGCCAGTACGTCGCGAGCATCGACGCCCACCGCGACGACGTCATCGCGACGCTGATCGCCCATCCCAAGAAAGGCCAGTAATGGCTGCCACCCTCGACGCAGCGCCGGCCAGCACGCCCGCGCTCACCCACAAACAGATCCGGTTCATCCTGTTCGGACTGATGGCCGGCATGCTGCTGGCCGCGCTCGACCAGACCATCGTCACCACCTCGATCCGGGTCATCGCGGACGACCTGCACGGCCTGTCCGCCCAGGCCTGGGTCACCACGGCCTACCTGATCACCTCGACGGTGACCACCCCGCTGTACGGCAAGCTGTCCGACATCTACGGCCGCCGGCCGATGTTCATCACCGCGATCAGCATCTTCGTGGTCGGTTCGCTGCTGTGTACCTTCTCCACCTCGATGTACGAGCTGGCCGCGTTCCGGGCCATCCAGGGCATCGGAGCCGGCGGCCTGTTCTCCATGGCGCTGGCCATCCTGGCCGACATCGCCCCGCCGCGTGAGCGGGCCAAGTACCAGGGCTACTTCCTGGCCGTGTTCGGCATGTCCTCGGTGGTCGGCCCGCTGGTCGGCGGCTTCTTCGCCGGCGCCGAGACGATCCTGGGCATCGCCGGCTGGCGCTGGGTCTTCCTGGTCAACGTGCCGATCGGCATCCTGGCGCTGGTCATCGTGAGCATCACGCTGCACTTGCCGCACCTGCGGCACGACCACCGCATCGACTGGTGGGGCGCGGCCGCGCTCATGCTCGGCCTGGTGCCGCTGCTCGTCGTGGCCGAGCAGGGCCGGGAGTGGGGCTGGCTGTCCGGCCAGGTGCTCGGCCTGATCGCGCTCGGCGTGGTGGGCGTGGTCGCCTTCATCGTCATCGAGATCAAGATGAAGGACGAGGCGCTGATCCCGATGCGGCTGTTCCACAGCCGGGTCTTCTCCATCGGCATGGTCGCCAACGTCCTCATCGGCCTCGGCATGTTCGGCGCGCTGTCCACTCTGCCCCTGTACCTGCAGCTGGTGAAGGGCGCCACCCCGACCGAGTCGGGCCTGCTGCTCATCCCGATGATGATCGGCATCATGGGCGGCTCGGTCCTGTCCGGCCAGCTGACCATGCGCACCGGCCACTACAAGATCTTCCCGGTGATCGGCACCGCGTTGCTGGCCGGCACGTTCTTCCTGATGCTCACCGTCGACGTGGACACCGGGTTCCCGCTGCTGGACCTGTACTTCGTGATGATCGGCCTCGGTCTGGGCCTGTGCATGCAGACCCTGCTGATCGCGGTGCAGAACACCGTGCCGGCCAAGGACATGGGCGTGGCCACCTCGTCCGCGACGTTCTTCCGGCAGATGGGCGGCACCCTGGGCGTCGCGGTGTTCCTGTCGCTGCTGTTCAACTCGCTGCCCGACAAGATCCAGAGCGCGTTCCAGTCCGCGGCCGGCAACCCGGCGTTCCTGCAGGCCGTGGGAGCGGCGGCGCAGGACCCGAACAGCCCGAGCCACGGCGTGGCCATGGCGCTGACGCAGGCCCAGACCAACCCGGCCGCCGCGTCCTCCGTCGGCGACGCGCTGAACAGCGACTCGTCGTTCCTGAACACCCTGGATCCGGCGATCGCCAGGCCCTTCCAGGAGGGTTACGTGGCGTCCACCCAGCTGGTGTACATCATCGGCGGGATCATCATGATCATCGCGTTCGTGCTGGTGCTGTTGATGAAGGAGTTGCCGCTGCGCACCCAGTCCGCGATCGAGGAGCGGCTGGCCGAGCAGGCCGAGCAGGCCCAAGCCACCGAGGCCGCGGAGCCCGCCCTGGTGAGCCCGTCCGGTGAGGCGATCGCCAGCGACGCGGCAGCACCGGACGGCATCGGCGCGCAGGACGGCACGGCCGATCGGCCCGCCGAGACCGAAACCGACCGGTCGCCGAACCGGGGCGGTCGGCACAGCGGGACCGGCGCCGACCTGGTTCCCGCCTGGGAGATCGTCGGCGACTCGGCCCACCCGGGCGCGGGCAGGCACCGGGCCTGACGTCATCCGGATCGCGAGGGCCCCGGCCGGTCACGACACCGCCGGGGCCTTCGCGTCCCAGTCGGGCCGTGCGAACCTCCGCGCCAACCGCCATGCCAACCTCCGCGCCAACCCGAGGTGGCCAACCTCAAAGGCGAACGTCGACAGCGGACGTCAGCGCTGCCAGGGCGCGATGACCGGCAGCTCGCGCCCGTCCACGGCGGGCACCGGTCGGCCGTCGCGCACCACGTAGCTCAGCCGCGGCCCGTGCGCGGCAATCGACTGCACCGCCCGCACCAGCCGGTTGACATGCTCGGTGCTGGTGCCCAAGCCGACGGACGCGCGCAACGCCTGCCCGTCGGCGGCGTCGGTGCAACCCGCCGCGCCGAGCAGTCGCCGCACCAGCGGATGCGCGCAGAACGCGCCGTCGCGCACCCCGATACCGTGCTCGGCGGACAGTGCCGCCGCGACGACGGACGGGTGCTGCCCGGTCACGGTGAAGGTGACCACGCCGATGCTGTCCGCCCGCTCGCCGAACAGCGAGTGCACGGTGACGCCGGAGATGCCGGCCAACCCCCGCCGTAACGTCCGCGTCAGCGTGGCCTCGGCCTGCGCCAGCGCCTCCCGGTCGGCCCGGGCCAGCACATGGCAGGCGGTGGCCAGCGCGACCGCGCCGGGCACATTCGGTGAGCCCGCCTCGTGCCGGTCGGGCAGCGGCTTGAAGTCGGTGCCGTCGTCGCGAACCGAGGCGGTCGCGCCGCCGCCGATCAGGTACGGCGGAGCCGCGGCCAGCCAGTCGGCCCGGCCGATCAGCGCGCCGGCGCCGTAGGGCGCGTACAGCTTGTGGCCGGACAGGGCGACATAGTCGACGCCCAACTCCTCGATGGAGAACGGCCGGTGCGGGGCCAGCTGCGCGGCGTCCAGCGCCACCCGGGCGCCGCGCGACCTGGCGACCCGGGCCAGTTCGGCCACCGGCCACACCTCGCCGGTGACGTTGGACGCGCCCGTGATCACCAGCAGCGCCGGCCCCGGAGTGCGACGGCGCAGCGCGTGGTCGACCAAGGCGACGGCGTGTTCCGCCGAGTCGGGGGCGGGCAGCCGGACGACCTGCCGCTGCGTGCCCGCCGGGGTCCGTTCGGGCGACCAGGGCAGCAGCGCGGCATGGTGCTCGGTCTCGAAGACGACCACGGTGGTGCGCGCCGGCAGGCAGTGCGCCAGCAGGTTGAACGAGTCGGTCGTGTGCCGGGTGAAGATCACCGCGTCGTCCGCCCGGCCGCCGACGAAGCTCCGCACGGGCTCGCGCGCGCCCTCGTACAGGGTGGTGCAGACCTTCGAGTGCCAGCCGGCGCCGCGGTGCACGCTGGCGTACCGCTCGAGCACCGCGTCGACCGTCTCCTTGACCACCCGCAGGGCCGGGGCGGAGGCGCCGTGGTCCAGGTTGGCGTATTCGGCGATTCCGCCGGTGGCCAGCGGCACCCGCGCGCCGGCGCCGACCACGTCCAGGCCGGGCACATGTGGATGACGCACGGTCCCGCCTCGTGCGGGCCGGCCGGCGGGTGCCCCCGCGGGTGCCGGGTCGGCGTCGAAGACGGCGACCAGGTCGGGTCGATCGAGCAGCACGGTCATGTCGCACACCCCTACGGTCCATCGGACCGCCAGGGAACCGGAGGCCCGCGCTTGCCGGGCGCACTACACGCACGGCCAGGTCCTCACCCGGGGCACCCCACCGCGGTTGGAGGGTTGCCGGCCAGCAAGCCGGGGCTACGCGCTGACACTCATGACCTTGCCGCGAGACGATAGCAGAGATCTCATGGGAGGCGCCACGGCACGGCGTGCCTCACCGAGATTGAGCGCGTGGCGGGTGGTCGTGCCTCAGCTATTT
>CAZCEH010000012.1:0-16114 GCA_964497705.1 uncultured Actinomycetes bacterium
AGATCAACACCATGCAACACCTGCACCGCACCGAAACTCTTGTTCACCCCCCGCAACTCGAGAATCGGTTCGCTCGGTTGTGTCATCGGCCGCTCCTTTGGTTCCGACGTGGGTCTTACCAGGGCACTCCGGGCCCGGACGACGGCGTGTCGTCCGGGCCCGGGAGTCTTAACCGCTCAGCTGACGCCGTACTGGGTGCAGGCCGCCGCGAAATCGGCGGTGCACACGTCGGCGGCAGTGGCGCCACCGGCGGTGATCACGTCCTTGACGTTCTCCGCGTAGATCGCCTCCGGGGTTTCCAGGATGGCGTCGACGTCGCGGTTGCCGGTGGTGTCCTTGACGGTGCCAGTGGTCTGCGGCGTCTCACCCTTCGCCAGCGAGATGGCGACCTTCGCCAGCGCCGCGGCCTCCTTGGTGGTGTCCTTGAAGACGGTCATGCACTGGTCACCGGAAAGAATGTTCTGCAGACCCTGGACGGTGGCGTCCTGCCCGGTCACCGGCAACTTCACGCTGTTCTTCTTGTTGATCGCGATCGCCGCATTGCCCAGACCGTCATTCGCGGCCAGCACGCCGTCGATCTTGCCGCCCTGCGCGGTGTACATCTGCTCGTAGATCACGCCCGCCTGCTGGTTGTCCCAGTCCGGCACCGCCTGCTCGGCCACGACCGTGTAGTTCGTCATCGGATCGAGCACCGAATGCGCACCCTGCGAGAACGCCGTCGCGTTCGAGTCCGACGGCGAACCGTTCAGGTAGACGATCTTCTTGTCGCCACTGCCCAGACACTTGGCCAGGCCGGTGCCCTGCAGCTTGCCGACCTCGGTGTTGTCGAACGAGACGTAGTAGTCGGCCCCGCCGCCCAGGGTGAGCCGGTCGTAGTCGATCGTCTGCACACCCTGGGATGCGGCCTTCTTCTCGATCGCCGCGCCGGACTCGTTGTCCAGGTTCACGATCGCCAGCACGGTCACCCCGTTGGCGATCATCTGATCGGCGATGGTGGCCATCGCGGCCTTGTCACCGTTGGCGTTCTGGATGTCGAACTCGACCCCGGCGTCCTGGAACGCCTTCTCCAACGCCGGCCGGTCCTGCGTCTCCCAGCGGGCCGACGACTTCGTGTCCGGCAGGATCACGCCGACCTTGCCGGTCACGGCGGCCGAACCGGACGCGGCCGCGCTGCCCGAGGCGGCAGCCGAGGTGGTGGTGCCCGACGAACTCGAGCTGGAACCGCAGCCGGCGAGCAGCAGCGCACCAGCTGCTACTACTCCGACGATGGCAGGGGACTTCAGGCGCATGAACATTCCTCTCCGATGAGGTCCGATCGGCCGCTCGGTCGATCGGGTGACCCGGGTGAAACCGTGTCGGCGGCGCGCAGCCACGGCGTCCATCCGGAACCGGGCGCCCGCACTAGTACGGTGGTCACACAAACTATTGAGGCCGACACACCGTGTCAATCAACGTGAAGGTCACAGTTTGGTAAGTGTCCCAACGAAGTCGCTCCGTGGACTTCGGGGCGAAGTGAACCGTCGTGAACCTGCCGGCCGGACCACCCGATCGGCTGATGGAAGCGATTCCACCATCCGGCGGTTCCCTCCGGTGTCGACTCCGTCAACCGTGACGACCGTGCCCCGGTCACGAGCAATTCCATGGTGAAACCCCGGGATCGAGGCACCCTCCGGGGTATGGCCGGGCGATCGACGGACCCGGCCGTCCCCGAATGGATGAATCCGGTCGCGGGCCCGAATCGTCCGGCGGCGGATGGATTCGGCACCGCAATAACGCGCTCACCGGAGCGTGACAGCTCATCGGCATTAATGCAGCTATCGGGAGGAACTAGTAGGAATACAGCGATCCGCGGTCGGTTCCCCGTCCGGTGACGATCTGGATGCCGACGGAGGTACCGATCAGGTCGGCCCCGGCAGCGAGCAGGGCCCGCACCTGTTGCTCGGTCCGGATCCCGCCGGACGCCTTGACGCCGATCGACGGGGGCACCGCCCGGCGCAGGTAACCGATGGAGGCCGGGTCGGCGATGCCTACCGACCCCCGGGAGGCGATCGACACGAACGCCGCGCCGGCATCGACGGCTGCCGACACCGCCTGCTCCCGCTGCCGAGCGGTCAATAGCGGAAGTTCCAGCATCAGCTTGACGCCGATCGGCTCGGCCGCGGCGACCACCGCGGCCAGGTCGGCGGCGAAGTCGGTGACCCGCCCGGACAGCAGGAAGCCGACGTTCACCGTCGCGTCCAGCTCGTCCACGCCCGCGTCCACCAGGGCCCGCACCTCGGCGACCCGAACCACGGTGGGAGCGCAGCCGTGCGGGTAGTCCACGATCGACCCGATCCGGGCCGCCGCACCGCGAAGCTCGCTGCGCGCCACGGGGACCCAGCACGGGGGCACGATCGCCGCGTCGAAGCCGTGATCCACGGTCTCCGCGACGTGCTCACGCACCTGCCGGTCGGTGACCGCCTGTCCCAGGAGCGTGTGCTGGATCCGGCCGGCCAGCTGCGCGGCCGGCAACACCAGGGCCGGGTGGGTGCCGGCGTCGATGTCGGCATCGAAGTCGGCATCGAAGTCGGGCAGCACGCCTGAAGTCTGGCACCGGCCGCGACCCACCGCAGGCGGGCGGTGGCAAGCTACAACCCGGCATCGGGTGACGCGGCAGGCCCGACGGGCCGGTGCCGGCCGGGCGATCGACCGGGCACCGGCACGGTCTCGAGACGGTCGATGCCGCCACGGTCATTGCGACCGGAAACGGAGGGTGGTTCGCGGATGAACCCGCTCGAAAACGCCGACACGCCGACGACCCGGCGCCGCCCGACCTGGGCGATCGTCACCGTCCTGGCCCTGTGCGGAACCGCGGTCGCGTTGCAGCAGACGATGGTCGTCCCGCTGCTACCGGAATTCCCGAGCATTCTGGGCGTCAGCTCGGACGACGCGTCGTGGCTGGTCACGGCCACCCTGCTGACCAGCGCAGTGGCCACACCGGTGATGTCGCGGCTGGCCGACATGCTGGGCAAGCGACTCATGATGCTGATCTGCATGGTGGCGATGACGGCCGGCTCGGTGCTGGCCGCGTTGTCCACCGCGTTCACGCTGGTGATCGTCGGCCGGGCGCTGCAGGGGTTCGCCGCGGCGCTCATCCCGATCGGGATCAGCATCATGCGCGACGAACTGCCCAAGGAGCGGGTGAGCTCCGCGGTCGCCCTGATGAGCGCCACCCTGGGTATCGGCGGCGCGCTGGGCCTTCCATTGGCCGGAATCGTCTCCGAAGGTCTCGGTTGGCACGCGAACTTCTGGCTGTCGGCGATCGTCGGTGTGCTGCTGCTGGCCTCCATCGTGATCGTGATCCCGGAGTCGCGGGTGCGGACCGGAGGTTCGTTCGACTATCTGGGCGCGGTCCTGCTGTCGGTCGCGCTGACCGGGCTGTTGCTGGTCATCTCCAAGGGCGGCAGCTGGGGCTGGGGCAGCGAGCAGGTCATCGTGCTGTTCCTCGTCGCGGCAGGCGCGATGGCCGCCTGGGTGCCCTTCGAGCTGAGGGTCGGCCAGCCGCTGGTCGACCTGCGAACCTCGGCCCGGCGGCCGGTGCTGCTGACCAACATCGCGTCCGTGATGCTCGGTTTCGCGATGTTCGCCAACCTTCTGCTGACCACCCAGGAACTGCAGCTGCCGCCCGTCACCGGGTACGGGTTCGGCCTGCCGGTGATCACCGCCGGGCTGGCCATGGTTCCGTCCGGGCTGGCCATGGTGGTCTTCGCGCCGGTCTCCGGTGCCCTGATCAACCGGTTCGGCGGCCGGATCACGCTCATCGTCGGCGGTCTGGTGATGGCCGGCGCCTACGTGGCCCGGGTGTTCCTGTCAGGCAACCTGACCGCGGTGATCGTCGGGTCCACCCTGGTCAGCGTCGGTACCGCGATCGCCTACGCGGCCATGCCGACGCTGATCATGGCCTCCGTGCCGATCACCGAGACGGCCAGCGCCAACGGGCTGAACACGTTGCTGCGGGCCATCGGTACGTCGACATCCAGCGCCGCGGTGGCCGCCATCCTGGCCACCGTCACGATCACCGTCGGCGCGGTGACCACGCCGGCGTTCCAGGCGTTCCAGGACATCTTCTGGATGGCCGCCACCGCCGCGCTGCTCGCCTGTGCGGTCGCCTGGTTCATCCCTCGGCAGGCCGCGGCCCGGGTGACCGGCGGCGAGACGGCGGCCGCGGGCGGTCGCCCGGTGAGCGCCGGCGACGACCGGGATGTGGTGCTGCACGGGCGGATCCACGCCGTCGACGGCGGGGCGCCCTACCCGTCCGTGGTCACCGTGGTGACCACGGACGGGGATCCGGTGGACTGGAGCCGCGCGGACCACAGCGGCGCCTACTCGGTCGCACTGCCGGGTCCGGGCAGCTACCTAGTGCTGGCGAACGCGCAGGGATGGTCGCCCACGGCCCAGGTGATCGAGTTCGCCCGACGTGCCGACCTGACCGGTCTACCGGAGATCACCCTCGCCGACCGGCTGACGCTGTCCGGGCTGGTGACCCATGGAACGCGACCGGTCCCGCGGGCCCTGGTGTCGCTCAGCGAGGCCAGCGGGGCCTCGGTCAGCTCGATGCGGGCCGACGAGCACGGCCGATGGTGCATGCCGCTGCCACCGCCGGGCCGGTACGTCGTCGCGGTGTTGGCCCCGGACTCCCGTACCGCGGCCGCGCGCAAGGTGGTGCTGGACGCCCGGTCCTCGGTGGTGGACGTACGGATTCCCGAGGTGGCCGGCGGTGATCAACCGGCCGCCGCACGGGCAGCTCAGCAAACCCGGTGAATGGCGGCGTCGACCGCCAGGCAGCCGGCCCAGGCACGGGCACGGACAGATTCGCCGAGGACGAGCGCGCCGTCGCCCCCGGACACGTAGAACGTCGCGGATCCGATCACCGACGCCCCGCGGTCACGCAACCGGCGGGCGAGCATCCGGGCCGCCGAACCGGGCAACCGGGGCCGGTCCACCTTCGTGGCGAAGGTGGCGACCGGCTGGCCGTGGCCCGGGCGCACACGGTCGACCCAGTCGCGCAGACCGATGCCGGCGGCGACCGGCTCGGGCACCGGCGTCGACCCGGCCGCCGTCCGCGCATGCTGCCTCGGGCGGCCGAAGACCTGGGTCGATGCCCCGACCACCAGCAGGCCGAGGTCGTCGGGGAGTTCGGCCGGCGCGTCGGCCACCTCGAGCAGGTCCGTCACCGCGCCACGGGCGCGCAGGCCCTCGGCCACCGCGGCGGCGATCTCCCGCGCGCTGCCGATCTTCTCGTAGACGACCAACGCCCGCATGCAGCCCACCTCCCGCGTCCTGCCCATCGGCACGACCAGCATCCACGGCCCGCCGGCGGCCACCCAGAGGCGAAGGTCCCGGCTCCGCGATCGGCGCCGGCGAGCCCGGCTACCCTCCCCGTCATGCGGATCCTGTCCATCCAGTCGTCCGTCGCCTACGGGCATGTCGGCAATTCGGCCGCGGTCTTCCCCTTGCAGCGCCTGGGTCACGAGGTGATCGCGGTGAACACCGTGCACTTCTCCAACCACACCGGCTACGGCGCGTGGCGCGGCATCGTGCTGGACCCGGCGGTGATCGCCGAGGTCATCGACGGAGTCGGCGACCGGGACGCGCTGCGGACGGTGGACGCGGTGCTCACCGGCTATCAGGGGTCCCCCGGCGTCGCGGACGTGGTGCTGGACACGGTGACCCGGGTGCGCGCGCTGCATCCGGCGGTCGTCTACTGCGCCGATCCGGTGATGGGCGACGTCGGACGGGGCATGTTCGTGCTTCCCGGGGTGCCCGAACTGATCCGGGAACGGGTGGTTCCGGTCGCGGACGTGTTGACCCCCAACGTGTTCGAGCTGTCCTACCTGGCCTTCGGGGGTGACCCGGATGCGGTGAGCACCGATCCGGTGACCTCGTTGCCGCAGCTGCTGGACGCCGTCGACCGGGTCCGGGCGATGGGCCCGGACACCGTGCTGGTCACCTCGGTCCTCGGATCGGCGGTCTCACCCGGGCAAATCGGCATGCTGGCGGTGAACGACGCGGGGGCGTACCTGGTGCGCACGCCCGAGCTGCCGCTGTCGGTCAACGGGGCCGGTGACGTCACCGCTGCGCTGTTCCTGGCGCACCTGGCGGACGGCCTGCCGACGGCGTTGGCGCGGGTGGCGTCGTCGGTGTACGGCATTCTGGCCGCCACCCACACCGCCGGGTCGCGGGAGATCGCGCTGGTCCAGGCGCAGGACGTGGTGGCGAACCCGCCGGCCGAGTTCCCGGTCGAGCAAGTCCGCTGAATCCCGCCGACCGACCCGGCCGAGCCCGGTTCGATCACCGGCCGCCGGACGGGGTCCGGCGGCCGATCCGGATGCCGATCAGCACCCCGACCAGCATCGAGAAGGCGCCGGCCGCGGTGGCGGCGGCCAGTTCCCAGCCGCCCGGCCGGTGACCGATCGGTGCCGGCGCGAGCCCGGGCCCGGCTGCCATCGGCAACTCGGCCGCGGCGGTCGGCAGCTCGGCGACCGCCGGGAGCTGCGGCGCGGTGAGCGTCCCGTCGATCGCGACGAAGAACGCGTCTGCCGTCCGCTTGGCCACCGCTGCCAGCACCCGCTGACCGACCCCGCCGACCATGCCGCCGATCACGGCGTCGGCGGCGTAGTCGACCCTGGTGCTCGTCTCGGCGAGTTCGGTGAGCGTCACGGCGACGGTGGTGTCGATCGTGCCGGGTGCGCCGGATCCGTTGGCACGCATGGTCAGCGACCGCGGCGCGGACATGTCGGAGAACGACACCTCGCCGGTGTAGGAGCCCTTGATGGAGGCCACCCCGAGGGTCACGGTCAGCCGGAACCGGTCGGCGGCCACCGGGGTCAGCCCGTCACACCCGGGGATGACGCGGGCCAGCACGTCCGGGTCGGTGATCGCCTGCCACACCCGGCCGGGCGGCGCGTGCAGCACCGAGCTGCCGTTGATCTTCATGCGCTCCCCTGGTGGTTCCGGCGCAGCTCGAACAGCTCGCTCGGGAACAACGGCATGGCCCGGATGCGGACACCCGTGGCGTCCTCGACGGCGGCGGCGATCACCGCGGACACCGGGATCACCCCCGCCTCACCGGCTCCCTTGATGCCCAGCGGATTCAGCGGCGACGGTGTCTGCTGGTGGCCGAGTTCGATCCGGTCCGGCAGTTCGGTGACGTACGGCATCAGGAAGTCCATGAACGAGGCGTTCCGCAACTGCCCGTCCTCGTCGTAGTCGAGGGTCTCGTACAGCGCTCCGGCGATGCCCTGGGCGACCCCGCCGTGCACCTGGCCGGCCACGATCATCGGGTTGATCAGCGTGCCGCAGTCGTGCACCACGCAGTACCGGTCGACGGTGATCTCGCTGGTGTCCGGGTCGACCTCGACGATCGCGGCGTGCATCCCGGAGGCGAAGGTGCTGCGCGGCGGCGAGTAGTAGTCCCTGGACTCCAGGCCCGGCGCCTCGCCCTCCGGTACCGGCGGCCGGTCCGGGTCCGCCGGCCGGGCGAACTGGGTGGCCGCCTTGGCCGCCTCGTCGAAGGCGTATCGCAGCGGGTTGGACAGCACGGCCACCTGGCCGAGTTCGATGCTCGCGGTCGGGTTGCCCCGGACCGCGACGACGCCGTCGACGATCTCCAGGTCGTGCTCGCTGGCCTCGAGTGCGTCGGCGGCGACCCGCAGCGCCTTGGCGCGCACCGCGCGGGCGGCCAGCGCGACCGCCGACCCGGACATCACCGCGGCCCGGGAGGCGAAGGTGCCCACCGCATACCCGAACCGCCGGGTGTCGCCGGTGGTGACCCGCACGCTCTCGAAGGGCACGCCCAGCTCGTCGGCGACGATCTGCGCGAACACCGTCTGGTGTCCCTGGCCCTGTGAGGTCAGTCCGATCGCCACCTCCACGCTGCCGTCGGTGAGCACCTGCACGTGCGCGCCCTCGTACGGCCCCGGACCGGTTCCCTCGACGTAGCAACCGATCCCGATGCCCAGCAGCCGGCCCTGTTCGGCGGCCGCGGCCTGCTGCGCGGGAAAACGGTCCCAGCCGATCAGCTGCTTGATCATGTCCAACTGAGCCGGGTAGTCGCCGGAGTCGTAGATCAGCGGGCGACCGTCCTGGAAGATCAGTCCCTGGTCGAACGGGAACTCGTCGGGCTGGATGAAGTTGGCGGCGCGCACCGCCGTGCGGTCCAGGCCGAGGGTCTCGGCGATCCGGTCCATCGTGCGCTCCATCGCGAACACGCCCTGCGGCCGGCCCGCGCCGCGGTAGGGGGTGACGATCACCGTGGTGGTGTACATCGAGCGGAACTCGACCCGGTAGGCGGCGGGCTTGTACGGGCCGAGCAACTGGGTGGAGGTGACGATCGGGCAGATGATGCCGTAGGGCGTGTAGGCGCCGTTGTCATGCCAGAAGCTCACGTCGAGCGCGAGAATCCTTCCGGTGCCGTCGAATCCGACGCTGATGTGCTGTTGCTGGCCGCGTTCGTGGGCGCTGGAGACGAAGTGCTCGCGGCGGTCCTCGGTCCATTTCACCGGCCGCCGCAGCCGCATCGCGGCCAGCGGGATCAGGATCTCCTCCGGCCACGGGTGCATGATCTTCACGCCGAACCCGCCGCCGACGTCGGGCGCGATCACCTCGACCTTGGGCAGCGGCAGGCCGAGCTTGGCGGCGATCGCCGCGCGCACCGAGGTGGCCGCCTGGGTCGCCGAGTAGACCCGCAGGCTGCGGTCGTCGGGGTCCCAGCGGGCGTGCACCGCCTTGCCCTCCAGCGGCATCGAGCAGGACCGGCTGATCGTCAGGTCGAACTCCAGCCGGTGCGGCGCCCCGGCCAGCCCGGCGTCGACGTCGCCGACCTGCTGCACCAGATGCGCGGCCACGTTGTCGGGCACGTCGTCGTGCACCCGATGAACCGCGGCCCTGGCCGCATCCAGACCGACGACGGCCGGGAGGGTCTCGTAGTCCACCGTGATGCGCGCGGCGGCGTCTTCGGCCAGGTAGCGGTTCTCGGCGATCACCATCGCGATGGCCTCACCGGCGTGGTGAACCGTCTCCCGGGCCAGGCAGTACCCGGTGCGGCCGGCGTGCAGGGCCGGGTGCGGGATCAGGATGGGCAGCGGCTCGGCCGCAGCACCGTCCAGGTCCTCGTAGGTGTAGATGGCGACGACGCCGTCGATGTCCAGCGCGCCGGTGACGTCGATGTCCCGGATCCGGGCGTGCGCGTGCGGCGAACGGACGAACGCGACCTCGAGAGCGCCTGTGCCGAATCCGATGTCGTCGGTGTAACGGCCGTTTCCGGTGACCAGCCGCCGATCCTCGACCCGCCGGACGGGTGCGCCGACGTACCGGGTCACCATCAGGACCGCGCCCGGCCCAGCTCGGCGGCCCGCAGCACCGCGTCCACGATGTTCTGGTACCCGGTGCAGCGGCACAGGTTTCCGGCGATCATCGCGACGGCGTCGGCGCGGGTGGGATGGGGGTTGTCGGCGAGGCCGGCGGTGATCGTGGTGAGGAAGCCCGGCGTGCAGAAGCCGCACTGCAGGGCGTGGCACTCACCGAACGCCCGCTGCACCGGGGACAGCTCGTCGCCGTCGGCCAGGCCCTCGACGGTGGTGACGCTGCCGCCGTCCACCGACACCGCGAAGATCAGGCAGGACCGGACCGGCGCGCCGTCCAGCAGCACCGTGCACGCCCCGCACACCCCGTGCTCGCACCCCACGTGGGTGCCGGTGAGGCCCAGGTCGTGGCGCAGGAAGTCGCAGAGCGTGCGGCGGGCCACCGCCGGGTGGGTGCGCCGGACACCGTTGACGGTGAGCGTGATCCGGTGGCTCGACTCGGTGGTCATCCGCCCGACCGCCGCTGCCCGGCCGACGAGATCGCTTGGGTGGCCGCACGAATCGTGAGAACGCGGGCCAGCTGCCGGCGGTAGTCGGCGGAGGCGTGCAGGTCGCTCACCGGGTCGACGGTACGGGCGGCCCGCTCGCCGGCGGCCCGCGGGTCGGACCGCCAGGCGTCGGTCAGGTCCAGGACCAGCGGGACGTCGGCCACCGACAGGTAGCCGCAGCGCAGGCCGGCCAGCGCGCCGTCGGCGTCGAGTTCGGCGCGGGCGGCGACCCCGCACAGGGCGTAGTCGCCGTTGCGGCGGGCGACCTCCAGGAAGGCCGTGCCGGCGCGCGGCGGCAGCGCCGGCAGGTACGCGCTCACCGCGAGTTCGTCCGCGGTCAACGCGCAGGACAACGGCCCGCGGAAGAAGTCGTCCGCGGCGATGGTCCTGGTGCCGCCGGCCGAGCGGGCGGCGACGGTGCCGCCGCAGACGGCCAGCACCGCGGTCAGCTCGCCGGCCGGGTCCGCGTGCACCAGCGAGCCGACGCAGGTGCCCCGGTTGCGGATGGTCGGGTGGGCCACCAGCCGCAGCGCCTGCCGGAGCAGCGGCTGGGCCCGGTGCACGAGCTCGTCACGTTCCACCCGGCGATGCCTGGCCAGGGCGCCGATGGTGATGCCGTCGTCGGCGACCGTGACGGTGTCGAGCCCGGCCACCCTGTTGATGTCCACCAGGTGCGCCGGCTGGGTCAGCCGCATGGCCAGCAACGGCACCAGCGACTGGCCGCCGGCCAGCACCTTGGCGTCGTCGCCGTGCTCCGCCAGCAACGACACGGCGGCCCCGACGTCCTCGGGCCCGTGCCATTCGAACGGCGCCGGCTTCATCCTGTCGATCCTTCCGCAGCGCTCGCCGGCCCGCAGCCTGCCTCGGTGCCCCGCGCGGCGGGATCCTCGGACGGACAATGGCCGGGTACTGCCGGGCCGCGGATCGGCGGTATCGGTAGCGGCGCGGCGGCGGACCGGCAACCGGGGCGATCCGCGCCGGACGGGAGGTTCGATGACCGGCAGCGGTACGGCCTCGGTCGAGCACGTCGAGCACGTCGAGCTCCGGCGGGGTGCCTACCACGATTCGGTCACCCTGCTCCGGGTCAGCCAGGTGGCCGCCGGCACCCCCGGCGTACTGGCCGCGCAGATCGCCATGGCCACGGCCCTGAACCTGCAGCTCGCCGCCGCGGTGGGCTTCTCGATTCCGGGCGGTGCCACGCCGAACGACCTGTTGATCGCGCTCCGCGGCGTCGACGACGCGAGCACGCAAGCCGCGATGGTCGCCGTCGACCGTGCGCTGACCGTCGACGGCCGGGCGGCCGACGATCCGGGCCGGCCGCCCGCTCGCACCGTGCGGACCGCCGCCCGGGCCGACCCGACGGCGCGGCTGGCGCTGCTGTCGGTCCCGGGCCGGGCGGTGCTGGCCGAGGCGCTGGACGCGATCGAATCCGGCCGGCACGTGATGATCTTCTCCGACAACGTGCCACTCGCCGACGAGCTCACGATCAAGCGGGCGGCCGCCGCGGCCGGCGTGCTGGCGATGGGCCCGGACTGCGGCACGGCCGTGCTGGACGGAGTCGGGCTGGGCTTCGCGAACGCGCTTCGGAGACGCGGCGGCGGTCCCCGGATCGGCGTCGTCGCCGCGTCGGGCACCGGCGCCCAACACCTGGCCTGCCTGCTGGACGACGCCGGCGTGGCCGTCTCGCACATCCTGGGCGTCGGCGGCCGTGATCTGTCCGCCGAGGTCGGGGCCGGCAGCACGCCGGCCGCGCTGAGCCTGCTGGACGCCGACCCGGCGACCGACCGGATCGTGCTCATCTCCAAGCCGGCCGACGACGCCGTGATCGCCGGCGTCCGCGAGTTCTCGGCCGCGCTCGACACGCCGGTGCGGCTGGTCATGCTCGGGGCCGGCGAACCGGACATCACCCGGCAGGTGGAACAGCTCCTGGCCGAGGTCGGGATCGCGCCACCGGTCTGGCGGACCTGGCGGCCGGACGACCGGCCGGGCGCCGAGTCGGTGGGACCCGTCGGCTCGGCGGGTGGCGGTTGGCTGCGCGGGCTGTACTCCGGGGGCACGCTGGCCGACGAGGCCATGGTGGTGCTGTCCCAGACGATCGGCGACATCCGCTCGAACACCCCGTTGCGCCCTGATCTCGCGCTACCCGAGGCCGCCGGCGGTACCCCGACCCTGGCCGGGGTCGGGCACGCGGTCCTCGACCTGGGCGACGACGCGTTCACCGCCGGGCGGGCACACCCGATGATCGACCCGACGCTGCGGCTGGCCCTGCTGGCTGAGCAGGCCGCCGATCCGGACGTCGCGGTGGTGCTGCTGGACGTGGTCCTCGGATATGCGGCGGATCCCGACCCCGCCGCGACCCTGGCCCCGGCCATCCGGGCCGCCATCGACACTGCCCGCCGCGCCGGCCGAGACCTGGCGATGGTGGTGGCGTTGTGCGGCACCGCCACCGACCCGCAGGACCGGGAACGCCAGGCGGCAGCGCTCACGGCTGCCGGCGCATGGGTGTTCGCCTCCAACGCGTCTGCGGCCCGGGCGGCCGCCGCCTGGGCCCGCGGTGCCGCCGCTCCCGCCTCCGGCGCCCCCTCGGCCCGGGGAAGATCCGGTCGCATGGGGCGACCGGATCTTCCCCGGTCAGGTTCGGCCGCCGGCGCACCCGAGCCGGTATGGGTGGACCCGCACAGCACCCGCGGCGAGGTGCGGCCGGACCTGCTGAGCACACCGGACCTGCTGAGCACACCGGATCTGCTGAGCACACCTGACCAGGTGATCTGTGCCGGCGTGGGACTGCTCGCCGACGCCCTGCGGGACCAGGGCGTCCAGGTCGTCGAGGTGGACCACCGGCCGCCGGCCGTCGCCGATGCGGACGAGCACGCCCTGCACACCGTGCTGGCCGACGCACGCCGCACACCGGCCAATGCCCTCGCCACCAGGCGGATGCTCGACGTGCGCGCGGAACTCGTCGCCGTCCGTCCCGCCGCGCAGGCCCTCGGCCTGGCGCCGGGCGAGTTCTGCCACGCCGGGCCGCCCATCACCTTCGACCGGGCCTGTGGTCCGCTGCGCGGCGCACTGATCGGCGCGCTGCTGCTGGAGGGGTTGGCCGCCGACCCGGCCGAGGCCCAGGCCAAGCTGCGAGCCGGACGCGGGCTGACCCTCCTGCCCTGCCACGACCGGCACGCCGTAGGCCCGATGGCCGGCGTCATCTCGCCGTCGATGTGGCTGCTCGAACTGGCCGACCGGCAGACCGGCGCCCGCGCCTGGTGCTCGCTGAACGAGGGGCTGGGCAAGGTCCTGCGCTACGGCGCCTACGCCCCCGAGGTGATCGACCGGCTCCGGTGGATGTCCGCGGTGCTCGGGCCGGTGCTGGCCGCGGCGCTCCGGACGAGCGGCCCGATCGACATCACCGCGATCATCGGCCAGATGCTCCAGATGGGGGATGAGGGCCACAACCGGAACCGGGCCGGCACGCTGATGCTGCTCCGGGAACTGACACCCGCGCTGATCGACTCCGGCCGGCCGGCTGCCGAGATCGCCGAGGTCGCCCGGTTCATCGCCGGCAACGATCACTTCTTCCTCAATCTGGTGATGCCCGCCGGCAAGCTGATGGGTGACGCCGCCGCCGGGATCGCGGGCAGCACGATCGTCACCGCGATGTCCCGCAACGGCAGCGATTTCGGCATCCGGGTGTCCGGCACCGGCGACGAATGGTTCACCGGACCGGCCGGCTTCCCCGACGGCCTGTACCTGCCCGGATTCGGACCCGACGACGCGAATCCGGACATCGGCGATTCCGCGATCACCGAGACCGTGGGCCTGGGCGGCATGGCGATGGCCGCCGCGCCGGCCATCGTCCGGTTCGTCGGCGGGACCGTGCCCGACGCGCTGGCGGTGACCAGGCGGATGTACGAGATCACCGAAGCCGAGAACCCGGCGTTCGCGCTGCCGATCCTGGAGTTCCGCGGCGCCCCAACCGGTGTCGACGTGACCCGGGTGCTGCGCACCGGCATCCTGCCGCAGATCGACACGGGGATGGCGGGACGTGTCGCGGGCACCGGCCAGGTCGGCGCCGGCCTGGTCACCCCACCGATGGAGTGCTTCATCCGGGCGATCCGCGGATTGGCGGCCGCGGTTCCGGGGGGATCGCGGCCGCTCAGTCCGCGAACTCCCGGTGCACGGTGACCTCGACGCCGATCTCCGCGTCGCCGGTCGCCACCGGCATGCTCTCGTCGGCCATCGCCCGCAGGGCCATCATCGGCCTCGGCGGGCCACCGCCGGCCGGCCGTTCGTCGATCCAGAGCACCCGGCCGAGGGTGCGGCCGGCGAGCGTGGCGAGTTGCTCGGCCTTGGCCGTCGCGTCGGCGAACGCCGCCTCCCGAGCTCGTGCCAACGCCTGCTGCGGGTGGCCGGGACTGAGCGACACCCCATCGATGCGCACCCCCTCCCCGCCGAGGGTGGCGATGTCGGTCAGCAGCCGCTCGATGCCGTGCAGGCCCTCCCTGGTCACCGTCAACCGCTGGCCCGCCTGGTAACCCACGACCTGCTGCCGGTTCGCCACGAACTCGGTCCGCGGTCCCAGGGTCAGGTCGGACGTGCGCACCGATCGCGAATCGACCCCGTCGTCGGCCAGCACCGCCAGCAGCCGCGTGGCCGTGCCCGAGGCGATCGTCCAGGCCTGCCCCGGCTCGGCCCGCACCACTTCGACGGCCAGCGAGATCGTCACCCGGTCGACCGCCGCCGTCGCCGCGCCGTGACCGACCACCGTGATGCCCGCGGGCTGCTCCTGTGCGCTCACTCGCCCAGTGTGCACCCGCCCCTGTCCCGGTGAGGACGACCGAGGACGACCCCGGCGACGACCCAGAGCTGCGGCGACGCACGGGGCGGACCCAAGAGTTGACGGCCGCTCCGGCGGCGTCCTACACTTCCGCCCCGTTATCGAGAACGATTGTCGTTCCTATGTTCATTGCCCGACGCGCGAGGGGGTGCCCGCTGTCCATCGACCACCAGGACCGCACCGATCCCGGTGCCCGGCCGGTGCACCGCCTGCCCGCATCCCGGGTTGCCGGGGCGCCGACACCCGGACCCGACGCCGCCGCGCCAACCCGCCCGGCCGACGCGGGCGTCACCGCCTGCACACCCCGATCCGCGCCCGCGGCCGCCGGCCGGCGTCGCTTCCTGGTCGTGCTGGTCGCCCTGCTGGTGGCGAGCCCGCTGGTCATCGCGCTGGCGATGAGCGCCGGCGCGGTGTCGCTGCCCCTGGGTGCGGTGTGGTCGACCGTCGCCGGCCACCTGCTGGGCCGGCCGGACCAAGGCTCGGCGATCGACGACCAGATCATCTGGCAGGTCCGGGCACCGCGGGTGCTGATGGCGTACGTCGTGGGGGCCGGGCTGGCCGTGGCCGGCACGGTCCTGCAGGCGGTCATGCGCAACCCGCTGGCCGACCCGTATGTGCTCGGCGTGTCCTCCGGTGCCTCGATCGCCGCCGTGGCGGTGCTGACTCTTGGTGGCGTCGCCGCGGGCGGGTTCCTGGCGGGCGTCGGAGTCTCCGCGGCCGCCTTCGCGGGCGCCGTGCTCACGTTGATCATGGTCCTGTTGCTCGGCCGGCGGGACGGCCGGCTCGACCCCACCCGACTGTTGCTGGCCGGGGTCGCGTTGTCGTACCTGTTCCAGGCCGGCACCAGCTACCTGCAGTTGCGGGTCGGATCCAATCAGCTGGCGCAGGTGTTGTTCTGGCTGCTGGGCACGGTGTCCGGGGCGGACTGGAGCCAGCTCCGGTTGCCGGCCCTGGTGGTCGTCGCCGCGTCGGCCTGGCTGGTCGTGCAGTCCCGCAGCCTGAACGCGTTGCTGCTGGGAGACGAGGTCGCCGCCTCGCTCGGGGTCGCGGTGAGCGGGCTGCGCACCCGGCTGCTCGTGGTGGCCGCCGCGCTGACCGCGGTCGTGATCTCGGTGGCCGGCGGGGTGGGTTTTGTGGGGCTGGTCGCCCCGCACTGCGTGCGGCTGCTGGTCGGCGCCGACCATCGCCGGGTGCTGCCACTCGCGGCCCTGCTCGGCGGGATGTTCCTGGTCCTGGCCGATCTGCTGGGTCGGGTGCTGGCCCGCCCGCTGGAGCTGCCGCTCAGCGTGATCACGGCCCTGGCCGGGGTGCCGTTCTTCCTGCTGCTGTTGCGCCGCTCGAACCGGACGAGGGCCGGCGCGTGAGCGAGCGTCAGCGAGCGAACCGTCAACACTGGC
>CAZCEH010000012.1:16214-123930 GCA_964497705.1 uncultured Actinomycetes bacterium
GCCGGCGCCGCGCCCGGGTGGCCGAGCCCGCGAGGCGACCCGGAAAGGCGCAGGCAGTGAGCGAGGCTTGCCGAGCGAACCGTCAACACTGGCGCCGGCGCCGCGCCCGGGTGGCCGAGCCCGCGAGGCGACCCGGAAAGGCGCAGGCGTGACCGACCTGCGGCTGGTCGGCGTCGGGGTGCGCATCGGGGCCGCGCAGATCGTGCGGGACCTGCACCTGGAGTGTCCGTCCGGCACCTTCGTCGGGCTGCTGGGCCCCAACGGCAGCGGCAAGTCGACCGCGCTCAAGACCGTCTACCGCGCGATCGCCCCCAGCGCCGGGCATGTGCTGCTCGACGACCGTGACATGGTGCGCGAGCTGACCGCGCGGCAGTCGGCCCGGCATGTCGCGGCGCTGACCCAGGACGCCGGGCACGACTTCGAGTTCACCGTCCTGGACGTCGTCGCCACCGGGCTCACGCCGCACAAGAACGCCTGGAGCCCGACCACCCGCGCCGACCGTCGGCGGCTGCACGAGGTGCTGGACACCGTGGGGATGCTGCCTCATGCCGGACGTCCCTTCGGTTGCCTGTCCGGCGGCGAGAAGCAGCGGGTGCTGCTGGCGCGCGCCCTGGCGCAACGCCCGACCGTGTTGGTCCTGGACGAGCCGACCAATCACCTGGACATCAGCACCCAACTGGGGTTGCTGCGGCTGGTCCGCTCGCTCGGGATCACCGTGCTGGCGGCGCTGCACGACCTGAACCTCGCCGCTGCCTTCTGCGATCGGGTCTATCTGCTCCGCGACGGGGCGCTGGTGTGTGCCGGCAGCCCGCCGGAGGTGCTGACTCCCGACCGGATCGCCGACGTGTTCGGGGTGCGTGCGCACTGCGGCGTTCATCCCATCACCGGCCGCCTGCAGCTGGCCTTCGACCATCTCGACACCGACACCGACACCGACACCGACGGCGACGGCGACGGGGCCGGCGACCGTGCACCCGAACTTGACGACGCGGGCCGAGCGCCCGTCTTCACCACCACCCCGGAAGGAAATCCATGATCACGTCCCTTCGCCGGCACGCGCTCGTTGCGAGCGTTCTGATGCTCGGCGTCCTCACCGCGACCGCGTGCGGCCGTTCCGACGCATCCCCCACGACCGGCGGCGCCACCACCAGCGCCACCACCAGCGCCACCAGCAGCGCCACCGGCAGCGTCGCGGCCGACGCCCGGACGGGTTACCCGGTCGACGTCACCAACTGCGGACGCACCCTGCACTTCGACCAGGCCCCGACACGGATCGTGTCCGGCTGGACGACCAGCACCGAACTGCTGCTCGAACTCGGCGTCGGCGACAGGATCGTCGGCCAGTACAACACCGGCAGCGGAACCCCCTCCCCGGCGTACGCCGACGCGGAACAGCAGATCCCCGTCATCGGCGAGTCGGCGCCCACCAAGGAGGCACTGATCGCCGCCCACCCGGACCTGATCTGGGCCGACGGCGACTACCTGTTCGACGGCCAGCAGCTGCCGACCATCGACCAGCTGGCCGCCGAAGGCATCCAGGTCATGATCCTGTCCGGGTTCTGCACCGACGACGCCACCCGAGCGACGGTGCGCGACGTGGAGACCGACCTGGACGCACTCGGCCGGATCCTGGGCGTCACCGACCGGGCGAACCAGGTCAAGGCCGGCATCGAGGACCAGCTCGACGCGGTCGCCCAGAAGGTCAGCGGCGCCACCCCGGTGCCGGTGGCGATGATCAGCACCAGCAACAAGACGATCTACGCCTACGCCGGCGTCTACAGCGACATCGCGGCTCTTGCCGGTGCCCGGAACATCTACGCCGACACGCTTCCGGAGGGCAAGTACTACAACGAGATCTCCACCGAGGACCTCATCCGGCAGAACCCGTCGACGATCGTGTACATGCTCAGCGGCACGGAGACCACGGACAGCGCCCAGAGTTACCTGTCGGCGACGCTGCCGACCGTGGACGCCGTCACGACCGGCCACGTGGTCTTCCTGCCCGCCAGCGACTCCACCAACCTCGCGGGGGTGGCGGGTGTCGTGAAACTGGCCGCGGCCCTGCACCCCTGAGTGAGCCGGCCCGAGACGAGCCGGCCGGCTCCGGTCGCCGCGACCCGCCGGCCCGGGTTCCGGCTGTTCCTGGCCGGCCGGGCAACATCGTGGGTCGGGACCGCGATGACGATGGTGGCGCTGCCGCTGCTGGTGTACCAGCGAACCGGCAGCGCCGCCCTGTCCGGCCTGCTGGCCGCCGTCGAATCCGTTCCGTACCTGGTGCTCGGGCTGCCGGCCGGAGCTCTGGTGGATCGCTGGGATCCCCGCCGCACTATGGTGGCCACCAGCGTGCTGTCGGGTCTGGTGATGGCCAGCATCCCGATCGCGTCCTGGTCGGGGCTGCTGACCACGCCGCACCTACTGGTCGCCGCGTTGGGCGTGTCGGCGCTGTTCGTGTTCTTCGACGCGGCCGGCTTCGGCGCGCTGCCGGCGCTGGTCGGCCGCGACGGCGTGGCCTCCGCCACCGGCGTCATGACCTCGATCTACACCGTCATCGCGCTGATCGGGCCGGCCGCCGGCGGGGTGGCCGCGGTGGCCGTCGGCGCGGCCAACCTCATCGCCGTCGACGCCGCCAGCTATCTGGTGGCTGCACTGCTGTTGCGCCGCGTGCGCTGGCCGGTGGCCGCCGACGCGTCGACCGGTGTGGGCACGTCGAGCGTGGCCCGGGCGGCACCGGTCCGGCGGCTGTGGCACGACGTCGCCGAGGGGCTCGGCTACATCTGGAATCACCGCGTCATCCGAGCCCTCACCCTGGTCGGCGCCGGCAGCAGCGTCGCCGGCGGCGCGGTCTCCGGGTTGCTGATCGTCGTGGCCGTCCAACAGCTCGGACTCGGCGAGCACGACCCTCGCGTCGGACTGCTCTATGCCGCGGCCGCACTGGGCTCCCTGACCACCAGCTTGCTGATCAGCCGCATCCAGAAGCGCTTTCGGACCGGCCGGATCACTCTCACCGCCCTGACCGTCAGCTGGATCACGCTGCTGTGTTGGTCACAGAACACGGCTTGGGGCGTTGGGCTGCTCATCATCGCCCTCTGGCAGGCCAGCACTGCGCTGGCCACGATCAACGGCATCGTCGTGCGTCAGGCACTCACCCCACGACGCCTGCAGGCCCGGGTGAACACCACCGCTCGCATGATCGCCTGGGGTGGAACCCCGCTGGGCGCCACCCTCGGCGGCCTGCTCGCCCAGACCCTCGGCACCGCCGTCGCTCTGCTGGTCACCTCGGCCTTCCTGGCCGTCTCGATCCTTGCCGGTCTGGCCGGGCCGCTGCGCCACGTGGGGACGCTCGCCGAACTCATCGCGGACCGGGAGACCGACGGCGAGCCGTAGCCCGACCGCGCCGATCACCCCCGCCGATCACCCCCGCCGATCACCCCGGGGGGCGGTCCTTGCCGGGCCCGGCGAACTCCCTTAAGATCCTCTTCGTAATGAGAACGACTATCACTAAGGAGGTGATGATCATGGCCGAGATCAGCTTCGAAATCGTGGAGGCACAGAGCGTCTCGTCGGCTCCGCAGGATCCGAACACGCACGCTCTCGTGCAGAACCCGTTCGCCTGGGACGAGCAGGAGTAGTCCAGAACGACTCAAGGTCGGCGGCCACCGGGGATCCCGGTGGCCGCCGATCGATGCATCGCCCTCGGCACCCACCCGTCCAGGACCCTTCAGTTTCCGGAAAGACTCTCGCAGACATGATCGCCCCCGGCCACCACCTCTACCGCGGACCCGACCAGCGCTGGCGCTACAGCGCACCGGACGACATGTTCGTGCGCGTCGACGGCGACGATCGCCTGCTGGAGACGCTGCAACGCCTTGAGCACACCGACCGTCCCGACGGTTCCGACCAAGCCGGTGACGCGCCGCCGGACGGCGACGTCGAGTCGCTCGACCGCATGCGCACCGCGCTGACCGAGCGCGGGGTGCTTGCCGGTGCCGAAGATCCGGCAGCCGAACCGGGCCGGGCCTGGCGAGTGCGGGTGCTGGGCCGGGGACCGGTGGCCGACACGCTGGGCAGGCTGCTCGGTGACGCCGACCGAACGGGCGACATGCCCTGCGACGAGACGACGGTGGCGACCTGCGAGCTGCTGATCAGCTGCGCGACATGGCTTCCGGACCGCGACTGGCAGCAGATCGACGACTGGTGCCGGCGTCACGGCACCCTGTGGCACCGGTGCCACTGGGAGGGAACGGAACTGGTCATCGGCCCGCTGTCCGTTCCGGGAGTGACCGCCTCCTACCGCGACACTCGCGGCCGGCGGCTGGCGGCGGCGGGTCTACCCGATGAACTGCTGGCTCACTGGGCCTATCTGGATTCGGACGCACCCACCCCCGCGGCGCCCGGCGACGTCACCGCGGCCGCGGTGGCAGCGGGCCTGATCGCCGCCGACGTCCAGGCCGTGCGCGACGGGCGACCGGCACCGAGCGCCGGCCACCAGCTCGTGTTCGACCCGTCGAGCGCACGGCTGACCCGCCACCCGGTCTTGCCGCTACCCCGCCTGGCCGGCGCCACGCCGGACCGGCCACCCGCGCCGAACCGACTCGCGACGAACCGGTGATCGTCAACGCGAACGTGCCGATCCCGGGCGGTGACGGTCTGCTTCTCCCGGCCGATGTCTACCTGCCCGACCGGCTCCCCTGCCCGGTCGTCATCACCCGCACCCCGTACGACCGCGGCGCCCTGGCTGCCCACGGAATCGGTTGGGTACGCCGGGGTTTCGCCTACCTCGCGCAGGACGTGCGCGGCCGATACGGCGCCGACGGTCAATGGCAGCCCTACCGACACGAACGCGCGGACGGTCGCGCGCTGCTCGACTGGACCATCGGGCAGCCCTGGTGCGACGGGCGGATCGTCCTCGCCGGCGCCTCATACGGCGCCTTCACGGCGTGGGCCGCAGCGCTCGCCGCACCCGGTCTGGCAAGCGCCGTCATCAGCGAGGTCCCTGCGGCAGGCCTGCGGGCGGCCAACACCGAACCCACCGGCCTGCTGCGCCTGCGCGAATCGGTCGGCTGGTGGAGCGAGCACGCCGACGCCCGCACCAGCCGCACCGCGCTGGCCCGTACGCTGGCCGGAAGCCGGGACGCCGGGAGTGTCGGCGCCGCCCTGGCGCACCTTCCGGTCTGCGAGATCGGTCGGCGCAGCTGGGCCGCCGTCCCCACCTGGTGGAGCGCGCTGCAGGAATCGGCGGGTGAGCACGGCATCCGCGACGACGAGCTGGCCGCGTGCCCCGTCCCCGCCCTGCACGTCGGTGGGTGGTACGACCTGTTCCTGCCGCAGACCCTGCGGCACTGGGCCGTCGCCGGTTCGGCCTACCAGCCGCGACCACCCCGAGGCCTGGTCGTCGGACCCTGGCGTCACGAGTTGTCAACCCCGACCTCCAGCGCCGCCGGCGGCCGGGAGCACGGACCCGCCTCCCAACTGCGGCTCGGCGAGCTGCAGGCGGGATGGGCGCGGGCCATCCTGGCCGGCGACGACCCGCAGCTACGGAAGGTCTTCCTGGTCGGCACCGGGCACTGGCTGACCGAATGGCCGCCGGCCGGCAGCACGCGGCGCTGGCACACCCATCCCGACGGGAGCCTGACCCGGCACCCACCCGGCGGCACCGGGACGCACCGGTTGCGACACGACCCGCGACAACCGGTCCCGTCGATCGGCCCGGACGACGACCGCTCCCGACTCGACGACCGGATCGACATCATCAGGTTCGCGACACCGCCGACGACGCACCCGCTGATCGTCGCCGGCAGCCCGACCCTCACCCTGCGTGTCGTCGACGAGGCCCAACCCGTGGACTGGATCGCGCATCTCGTGCAGCGCACCGCCGGCGCGGCGTACGAACTCACCGAAGGGCACGCCGCCGATGTCGCCGGAACCCGAACCGTGACCATCGGCATGCGTCCGCTGGCGATCGCCCTGCCCGCCGGCGCGCGGCTCGAACTGCACCTGGCCGCCAGTGACTTTCCCCGGCTCGCCCGCAATCTCGGCACCGGCCGGGACCGCTACAGCACCGCCGGCACCCGTCCGGTCGTCCAGGCGATGCTCAGCGGCGTCGACGGCACCGTGCTCGATCTGCCGGTGCTCGATCAGCCTGCGCTCGACCCGACACTCGATGCCGACACCGCCACCGTGGAGACCCGATGACCCGACTCGACTCGTTGGACCGGACACCCGACGCCGAGCGATGGCTCGTCGATCCCCGGCTGGGCCTGATCACGCAGGTCGTCCGGTACCGGTCCAGTCCGCGGATGCCGGCGGCGTGGGTGGGGTGGAGCGCCCGGACCGGCGACAGCCGCGCGTTTGCCGACTGGCAGGGCGAACGATACGGATTCGGCGCCGCCCTCGACGATCACGACCGGGCCCGCCGGGCGGCCGTCGGCGAGGCGGTGGAACGCTACTGCGGTAACGCCATCCCCGAACGGCTGCCGCTGGCCAGCTACCACGACCTGACGGGCACCGGCATCCGGGCGCTCGATCCGGCCGACTTCGCGCTCTACTCCCCCGCCCAGTACGCCGCGCCCGGCTTCCCCTTCCGGCCGTTCACCCGGGACCTGGCCGTTGCCTGGGTGTCCGGCCGCGACCTGCACACGGGCGCCGAGGTCCAGGTTCCCGCGTCGATGGCCTACCTCAACTATTACCGCGGTGCCCATGCCGGGGAACCGCCGATCCACGCGATGCCTTACGCCGGCATCGCCACCGGCCAGAACCGCGCCCACGCCGAACGATTCGCCTTGGAGGAGCTGTTCGAACGGGACGCCAACACGATCTGGTGGGCCAGCGGCGCACCCGCCCGGCCCGTCGTCGACGCCGGCGAGCTGCTGCAGGCCTACGACATCTGCGATCAGAGCGGTGACCGACCCAGCGCCGACCGAATCATCCGGGTTCTACTCATTCCCTCGCAATTCCCCGTCACCGTCGCCGCCGTGCTGATCGAGGAGCGGTCGGACGGCCTGATCGCCTACGGCACCGCCGCCCGCGCCGACGGTGTGGAGGCGGTGAAGAAGGCTCTGGTCGAAGCATTCTCGATGCTGGAACTGACCGCCGAGGTGGCCGACCCGGCGAGCGAACACTGGCGCGCGGTTGCCCGCGGCGATCTGCCACCCCACAGCTACCGCCCGCTGCGGGCCGACCGCCGGTACGCGGACGACTTCCGCGCCGACTTCCACGACCTGGTCGACCTACCGGCGGTCAGCCAGCTCTACCTCGACCCGCGCATGCAGGCCGGACCCCTCGACCGGCTCCGCGCCGAGGCGAACCCCGTCCGCCTGGCCGACCTGCCCGCCGTCGACGACGGCACCGCCCGCGCCCGCTACCTGCAGATGCTCCGGGCGGCCGGGCTACGAGCGGTGTCGGTCGACGTGACCACGTCGGACGTGCGCGCCGCGGGCCTGTGCGTCGTCCGGGTGATCGTGCCCGGCCTGTACGGCAACCCGCCGGCCGCCTTCCCGTACCTGGGCGGAACCCGCCTCTACACCGTTCCCCACCTGCTCGGACTCAGCGACCGGCGGCTGACCGTCGACGATCTCTACCCTTATCCGATCCCCCATGTCTGAACGACCGGCGAACCTGGACGCGTTGCTCGATGCCCGCAGCGGAGTCATCCGGCGCCTGCGCCGCGACCGGATCCCGGCCACGATCCCGTCGCAGTTCCGGCTGATCACCGCCGAACTGTCCGACACGGCCCGCTTCTCGCCCTGGACCAGCGACACCGCCGGCGCCGGATACGCCCTGCTCGACGAGGACTCGGCCGTCGGACCGGCCATCGGCGAGGCGATCGAGCGGTACTGCGGCAACCTCGTCCCCGACGGGCTGCTCCGGGCCACCCGCGCCGACCTGCTGGCCGCCGGTGTGGACGTCCTCGACCCACGCCGACACGTCCTGTTCGCCGATCACCAGTACCGCGGCCGACGGTTCCCGTTCGTCCCGTTCACCGACGACCTGACCCTCGAATGGGCCACCGGCACCGACCTGACCACCGGTGCCGACGTGCTCGTCCCCGCCAACCTCGTCTGGATCTCCTACGCGCACGCCGCCCCGGCGCGCGGCGTGCCGTTCCTCAACCCCGCCCTGGTCTCCGGCCTCGCCGCCGGCATCGGCGAGAGCGCCGCCCAGTGGTCGGCGCTGACCCAGATGATCGAACGGGACACCATCACCCTCGCCTGGCAGGGCCGCCGCCGGCTGCGGGAGATCGCACCGCCGGCCTGGCTCGCCCGCCTCGGCCGGGGCCGGCAGGGCACCATGAGCACCCGATTCCTCGAGTTCCCCAACGACTTCGGGCTCGTCGTGGCCGGCGCCCTGGTCCACGACGCGGCAACCGGATACCTCACCCTCGGCACGGCCTGTCGGCCGACCACCGAAGCGGCGCTGCGCAAGTCGTTGGCCGAGGCGTTCCAGCTGCAGATGTTCGTGGCCGAGTTCGACGATCCGGCGAGCGCCTACATGCGCGCCGCGAACGAGCCCGCCAGCCCGCTCAAGCCGTGGCGGGCCGACCGCCGCTACCTGGACGACTGCCGGCCCGACCTCGCCGACGTCGTCGAGTACTGCACCCATCTGCAGCTCTACCTGGACCCGCGCCTGCAACGCCGGCTCAACTCGGAACTCGATCGGGCGGTCGACGGGACCGTGACGCCGGCCGAGCTGGACGCGTCCACCGGGCGCATCGCCGACGGCCACACCGCCGAACTGGTCCGGCGGCTCGGGCGGCTCGGGCACCGGGTCGTCGCCGTCGACGTCACCACGGACGACGTGCGGCCCACCGGTCTGCGGGTGACCCACGCCTTCGTGGACGGCCTGTACTCCAACACCGCCGCCGCCTTCCCGTTCCTCGGCGGGACCCGGCTGCCGGCGTTGCTGAGCCCGACCGGGCAGTCACGGCGCGACCTGCCGCTCCCGCACTGACGACACATCACCGGCCGGCCGGGGACCCCGGCCGGCCGACGCAGAACAGGACGGTCACGAACGCCCATTCGTCCAGGCCCAACACCGCCGCCGCGGCCGCATCGTCGAACCCGGTCACCGCGCAGCCGGCCAGGCCGAGCCCGGTCGCCGTCAGGTACAGGTTCTGCAGCACGACGCCGGCATCCACATGCACCGTGCGGTAGTGCCGCGGCGGGTACTTCACCAGCGTGGCGTCCAGGCGGGCGACCAGGGCCAGGATCGCCGGCGCGCGCTCGACGAACTCCGGTTGCGCGAGCACCGGCCGCCAGGGCGGGCCCGGGTCTCCGGTCCACACCGAGTCGAGTCGGTCCGCCGCGCGATCCCACCGGAACACGCCGAGGGGAAGATCGCCGGCGCGCAGCACGCTGACGTAGACATCGATCGAGGGCAGCCCGCCCGCGGCCGGCGCGGTCGACATCAGCCGGGCTCGGCCGTCGGGCAACCGCACGGTCCGCTGCGGACCGGCCGACCATCGCAGCAGGCCGGCCAGGTCGCGGCGATCGAGCGGTTCGCCGCGGTACGAGTACCAGGATCGCCGTCTGGACAGCGCGGTCGGCAGATCCACGGCGGGCGGCCGCACGTCGTCGGGCAGTTCGATGGCCATCGGGTCGCCGACCGGTGGGGCGAAGCCGGCGGCATCGGCACGCGCGTCACTGAGCAGACGGTGCGCGGCGCGCACCTCGCGCAGTCGCGCGGCCGGCGCGTCGTCGGCGACGAGTTCGCCGGGCCCGCGCCGCTCACCGGTCACGAGTCGATCTCCGCCCAGCTCCGGCTCATCTGCTGACTATAACGATAGTCGTTCGCAGGATCGCGGCAGACACGGCTCCGGCGCCGGCTCACCGCTGCGGACCGGGGAAGGACGACCGGCGCGGCGAGCGGCGGGCGCGGAGAACCGGAGCCGCCCGGTCAGCCCGCCAGGTCGGCGAACCGGGAGTAGTGCAGCTGGTGCGCCACCGCGATCGTGGTGGTGGGGCCGTTCCGATGCTTGGCGATGATCAGGTCGGCCTCTCCGGCGCGTGGGTCGTCCGCCTCCCAGGCGTCCGGCCGGTGCACCAGGATGACCATGTCCGCGTCCTGTTCCAGCGAGCCGGACTCCCGCAGGTCCGACAGCATCGGCCGCTTGTCGGTGCGCTGCTCGGGACCGCGGTTGAGCTGGCTGATCGCGATGACCGGCACCTCGAGCTCCTTGGCCAGCAGCTTCATCTGCCGGGAGAACTCGCTGACCTCCTGTTGCCGTGACTCCACCCGCTTTCCGGACGTCATCAGCTGCAGGTAGTCGACCACGATCAGCTTCAGGTCGTGCCGCTGCTTGAGCCGGCGCGCCTTGGCCCGGATCTCCATCATCGTCATGTTCGGCGAATCGTCGATGAACAGCGGGGCGTCGGAGATCTCCGACATCCGGCGCACGATCTTCTGCCAGTCCTGCTCGTTCATCGTTCCGGCCCGCATGTGCGAGAGCCGGATGCCCGCCTCGGCGGACAGCAGCCGCATGGTGATCTCGTTCTTGCTCATCTCGAGGGAGAAGATCACCGCCGTCTGCCGGTGCTTGACCGAGGCGTGCCTGGCCACGTCCAACGCCAGTGTGGAGTTGTGCGTGGGCACCATCGACCGGCCGGCTAGGTAGAGATGGTCGGCGTTGTCGACCTGCACGCAACGGACCGGCACGCTGCGCACCGGCCGGACGTCGACGACGAAGTGCGTCTCGTGGTCACGGTGCCACTCGACGTCCGCCGAGAAGTCGTTGCGGGGCAACCGGGCGAGTCCACCGCGGGACCGGACGACGATCTCCCACACGGGCGGTCGGGGATGACCCTCATGGCTGAAGTACCTCCGATGCATGGCCGTGGCGCATCCTTGCGCCGACAACAGCTCACGGACTCCGCGGGCGAGCTCGTCGTTCGTGGTGCTCCAGCGGTAGCGCCCGTGCCCGTCCAGGTCCCCGGCGCGGTCCATGAGCCCCTGCAGCAGCGATGTCCGCTGCTCGGCCGACCCGCGCAGGTACACCGACGGGATCCGAGCACCCCGGGTCAGGCCGAGTTCCAGCCACCCCGCCGCCAGTCCGAGCACCTCGAACCGGTCCGGCCGGGCGGCCACCCGGACGTGGCAACCCAGCCGGTCGAACTCCTTCATCACCCATTCCCGGTCGGCGGCACGGCATTCGACGACCTCGGGAACGTGTCCCGGCGCGTCGTCGGGCGCGCCCAGCAGGTACCCGAGCACCCACGGGTCCAGCGGGAGATCCGGCGCGGGCACGGCCAGTGGCGAACAGGTCGCGATCGCGTGGTTCAGCCGCGACCCTTGGTAGATCGAGCGGGCCAGCTCGGCCGTGGTGCGGATGACCGGCCCGGCCGTCGCCGACCGGCCGACGGGGTCCGGCCAGCCCACGCGCGGCCCGTACCGCTCATCCAGGCCTGCCCGGGCCTGCGCGTCCCAGGTACACCACTGATGCTCGGCGTCCGCGACGATCACCTCGCCGTCGGAGAACTCGACCTCGAAGCAGGGCCGGTCGAGCAGTACATCCGTGGCCGCGACCACCGTGGTGGGCCGGCCGTCCGCGCCGACCAGCTGGTCGCCGACGTGCACCCGTCCCATCGTCGTCCAGCCGGTCGGCGTGACCAGCGGGGTGTCCAGGGCCAGCGCCTTGCCGATCCCCGGCCGGGCCGCCACGATGATCATCTGCCCGGGGTGCAGGCCGTTGGTCAGGTTGTCCAGGTCGGCGAAGCCGGTCGGCACTCCCTGGGACCGTCCGCCCTGGGCGGCGATCGCGTCGATCTCGTCCATGGTGGGCTGCAGGAGCTCCTCGAGGATGACGTAGTCCTCGGACGTGCGCCGCTCGGTGACGTCGTAGATCTCCGCCTGGGCCCGGTCGACGATCTCGTCGACCTCGCCGCCGCCCATCTCCCCGTCGTTGCCGCCGTAGCCGAGCTGCACGATGCGCGTGCCGGCCTCGACCAGCCGGCGCAGGATCGCCTTCTCCGCCACGATCTGCGCGTAGAAGGCGGCGTTCGCGGCGGTGGGCACGGTCGCCATCAGCGTGTGCAGGTACACCGCGCCGCCGACCCGCCCCAGCGAACCGGACTTCTCCAGCTCGGCCGCGACCGTGACGGTGTCCGCCGGTTCGCCCCGCGAGTACAGGTCCAGCACCGCGTCGAAGATCAACGCGTGCGCCGGCTTGTAGAAGTCGACCGAGGTCAGCGCCTCCAGGACGTCGGCCACCGCGTCCTTGGACAGCAACATGCCGCCGAGCACGGACTGCTCGGCGGCCAGGTCCTGCGGGGGCTGGCGATCGAACGCCGCGGGCGGTGCGCTGCGCGCCGGCCCGTCGGACCACCGCTGATCGACTACCGCCATCCGTGCACCGCCTCCGGAGCCGACCCGATGCGCGCCGTCGCCGGCCGCCCGATCGCGCGGACCCCGCGATCGGCCGCCGACCTGATCACCCGAGCTGGACATGTGTGCTGTCTACCGGGGCGGTCCGACAGTCCCGGGACGACGCCGGCGGACATCAGCAGCGACCACGTACAGTGACGGAACGGGAGATCGGGGCAGGTCGTCGCGGTTCCGTTGGGTCGAGCACCCGAGCACGCTAGGCCCGCCCGGGCGGCCCGACCAAACCGAGTTGTGCACAACCTGGGGACACGATGGTGACAACCGGGCCCGGCACGCCAGCAGCTATCCAGGTCGGCTGTGGACAGCTTGGGGAGAAGTCCCGTCACCGCCGACATCACCGCAGGTCACGGCATCAACGGTGGCGGGGGATGCTGTTGATAACCACCGCATCGGCGCTCTCGGCGTGGCGCCCCGGCGTGTTGCGTTTGCCGGACCGTTGGTGGTCCGTCATCGTCCCGTGATCCTTTCGTGATGAAGGCGCGTTCGGTCGTGGCGGGCGACCGTCCGACCCGTTCCGATCGGCACCGATCGGTGACCGCGAAGGCCGAATCGAGCACGCCGGACGGTCGGCAGTCGGGCACCCGACCGCCCGATCACGCTCCGTACAGCTGTCGAGCGGCCAGGCCGGCAACCTCGCGCCGACCGGTCATCGCCATGTTTCGCCCGTGGTTCGAACCGGCCGGGCCACTTGACCCCGTCCGGCCGGCCGTGATTGGTTTCCGGCCAGGCCGCGTCGCCGCGCCGGCACGCGGCGAGCAGCGGTGACCTGCGAGGGGGTTACCCACCATGAGCACCGCCGCATCCGGTTCCACCGGGCTGAGCACCCAACTCTTCCGGCGCAAGCCGGTCAACCACATGCGGGCCGGCGTCGAGCACGGTGCCGAGCTGAAACGGACCATCGGCACCTTCCAGCTGACCATGTTCGGGGTCGGCGCGACCGTCGGCACCGGCATCTTCTTCGTGCTGTCCGAGGCCGTGCCCAAGTCCGGGCCGGCCGTCGTCATCTCGTTCGTGATCGCCGGCGTGGCGGCCGGGCTGGCCGCGATCTGCTACGCCGAACTGGCGTCCACCATCCCGGTGTCCGGCTCCACCTACTCCTACGCGTACGCGGCCCTCGGCGAGGTCGTCGCGATGGGCGTGGCCGCCTGCCTGCTGCTGGAATACGGGGTGTCGACGGCGGCCGTCGCCGTCGGCTGGAGTCAGTACCTGAACAAGCTGCTGGACAACCTGTTCGGCTTTCAACTGCCGGCGACGCTGTCGCACGCCCCGTGGGACGACGACCCCGGCGTGCTCAACCTGCCCGCCGTCGTCCTGGTCTTCCTGTGCGCGTTGTTGCTGATCCGCGGGGCCAGCGAGTCCGCGGCGGTGAACACCGTGATGGTGGTCATCAAGCTGTCCGTGCTCGCGATGTTCATCCTGATCGCCTTCACCGCGTTCGACACCGACAACATCGCCGACTTCGCCCCGTTCGGGGTGAGCGGCATCGGCGCCGCGTCCGGCACGATCTTCTTCTCCTTCATCGGCCTGGACGCGGTGTCCACCGCCGGTGAGGAGGTCAAGAATCCGCAGCGCACGATGCCGCGGGCGATCATCTTCGCGCTGCTCACCGTGGTCACCATCTACGTCCTGGTGGCGCTCGCCGCCGTGGCCGCGCAGCCCTGGGGCCAGTTCGAGGGGCAGGAGGCCGGGCTCGCGCAGATCCTGGAGAACATCGTCGGCAGCTCCTGGCCGGGCACCGTGCTGGCCGCCGGAGCCGTGATCTCGATCTTCTCGGTGACCCTGGTGACCATGTACGGGCAGACCCGCATCCTGTTCGCGATGGGCCGCGACGGCATGCTGCCCCGCCAGTTCGCCCGGGTCAGCGAGCGCACCCAGACACCGGTCTTCAACACCGTCGTGGTCGCGATCGTGGTCGCCGTGCTGGCGGCCCTTGTGCCCCTGGACAAGCTGGCCGACCTGGTGTCCATCGGCACCCTGGTGGCGTTCATCGTGGTATCCGTCGGGGTGATCATCCTGCGCCGGGCCCAACCGGACATCCCCCGCGGCTTCAAGGTGCCCGGCTACCCGGTCACCCCGGTGCTGTCCGTCATCGCGTGCCTCTACGTGCTCTCCGGCCTGTCCTGGACCACCTACGCGTGGTTCGCGCTGTGGCTCGTCGTGGTGCTGGCCTTCTACTTCCTGTGGGGACGCCGGCACTCCGAACTCAACCCCGGCGCGGCGGTCGTCGACCCGGACAACCCGATCGAGGGCGGCCACCTGTGACGATCATCGTCGGCTTCAACCCGGCCAAGGGCGGCCGGGCGGCGCTGGAACTCGCGGCCCTGCTGGCCCGGTCCGGCGATCCGGAGCCGCTGGCGGTCACCACGGTGACCGCGCAGCATTGGACGACCCCGTCGATGGCCAAGGTCGACGGCGAATTCGCCAGCTGGGCGCGGCAGCAGGGCGAGGCCGCCCTCGACCAGGCCAGGGCCTATCTGGCCGGCAAGGCGCCGGACGTGCAGGCCTCGTTCCATCAGGTGGCCGGCCGCTCGGTACCCCACGCGCTGTCCGTGGCCTGCCAGGACCTGCACGGCGACCTGCTCGTCCTGGGATCGTCGCGGGACAGCCGAGCCGGCCAGCTGGTCCTCGGTTCGACGTCCGAGCCGCTGCTGCATTCCTGCGCCGTGCCGGTCGCCATCGCCCCGCGGGGGTACCGCGCGCACTGCACCGCGCTGAGCCGGCTGAGCTGCTCCTATGCCGGGGCGGACGCCTCGGGCGAGCTGCTGGTCGCGGTGGCCGAGATGAGCAAGCGACTGGGCAGCGGGTTGCGGGTGGTCACCTTCGGGGTCCGCGGGCGCACGATGTACCCGCCGGAGGTCGGACTGCACGCCGAGGACATGGTGCTGAACCAGTGGACCGAGCAGGTGCGCGCCGAGCAGCAGGCGGCCCTTCGCCGGCTGTCCGAGCAGGGCCTGGCGCCGGCGGGGGCGACCGCCGAGATCGCCACCGGATCCGACTGGGCCGACGCGATGGACGAGGTGGAGTGGGAGAACGGCGAGGTACTGGTGATCGGATCGTCACCGCTGGGTGCGCTGGCCCGGGTGTTCCTCGGCTCCCGCGCGACGAAGATCATCCGGTACTCGCCGGTCCCGGTGGTCGTGGTGCCGCACGCGGTGGCCAGCCGGCTCGCCGAGGACGCGGGCTCGACCGAGGCCGGTTCGTCCGGCGGCTGACCCCGGCCGACCCCGGCTGACAGACGACGACGGCCGACCCGCGACACTGCGGGTCGGCCGTCGTCGTCAGGGCCCTGAGGTCAGCGCGCGGTGACCCGGACGGTCAGCTGGGCGGTGACGCCGGGGTGCAGCTTGACCGCGACCTTGTGGGCGCCGACGGTCTTGATGTGCCCGTCGGTGTCGATGGTCCGGCGGTCCAGCACCGGCCCGCCGACCGAGCGGATCTTGTCGGCGATGTCGGCGGCGGTGATCGAGCCGAACAGCTTGCTGCCGTCCCCGGTGGCCGGGGCGGCGATGGTGAGCTTGTCGCCGAGGGCTTCCAGCGCCTGCTTGACCTCGTTGGCGTGTTCGACGCCGCGGATCTCCCGGGCCAGCTGGGCCCGCTTGATGGTCGCGACCTGCTTCTGCGCGCCCTTGGTGGCCACGATGGCCTTGCCCTGGGGCAGCAGGTAATTGCGGCCGTAGCCGTCGCGCACATCGACGGTGTCGCCCGGAGCACCCAGGCCAGGCACGTCCGCGGTCAGGATCAGCTTCACGATGCGTCGTCCTTCCTGGTCAGCGGGCGGTCGAGGTGTACGGGAGCAGGGCGACCTCGCGGGCGTTCTTGACCGCGGTGGCGATGTCACGCTGGTGCTGGGTGCAGTTGCCGGTCACCCGGCGGGCACGGATCTTGCCGCGGTCGGAGATGAACCGGCGCAGCAGGGTGGTGTCCTTGTAGTCGATCGGCTGCGCGTTCTCCTTGCAGAACGCGCACACCTTCTTCTTGGGTTTGCGAACGGGGGGCTTGGCCATGATGGAGGTCTCCGGAAGGTACGTGAGCTGATGTCAGGCAATCCCGGCGGCGGCGCGGGGCCGGCCGCCGGGCACCGCGGTCAGAAGGGCGGCTCGTCCGAGTAGCCGCCGGACGAGCCGGCGGGCGGCGCGGAGCCCCAGGGGTCGTCGGACGGCGGGGTCGGCCGGGTTGCCCCGGAGCTGCCGTAGCCGCCGCCACCGCCACCGTCCGAGCGCTGGGCCCGGTTGATCTTCGCCGTGGCATACCGCAGGGACGGCCCGATCTCGTCGACCTCGAGTTCGACGACGGTGCGCTTCTCGCCTTCCTTGGTCTCGAACGACCGCTGCTTGAGCCGGCCGGAGACGATCACGCGGGCGCCGCGGGTCAGCGACTCGGCCACGTTCTCGGCGGGCTGGCGCCAGATGTTGCAGCGCAGGAACAGCGCCTCGCCGTCCTTCCATTCACCGGTGGCCCGGTCGAAGGTGCGCGGCGTGGAGGCCACGGTGAAGTTCGCGACCGCGGCGCCGGAGGCGGTGAACCGCAGTTCGGGATCGGCCGTCAGGTTGCCGATCACGGTCAAGATGGTGTCGCCGGCCATGACTCTCCTCTCACGCGTCCGGTCGGGTGATCTTCGTCCGCAGCACGGACTCGTTGAGGTTGAGCTGACGATCCAGCTCGGACACCACCGAGGACGGGCAGGTCACCTTGATGACCGCGTAGATCCCCTCGGGGTTCTTCCGGATCTCGTACGCCAGGCGGCGCTTGCCCCAGATGTCGACGTTCTCCACGGTTCCGCCGCCTTGGCGGATGACGTTGAGGAACGTGTCGATGGACGGCGCCACCGTTCGTTCGTCGAGGTTGGGGTCGAGGATGAGCAGCAGCTCGTAGTGACGGTGAGCAGTCGAAACGCTCACGTGCGCCTCCTGTGGGCTCGGTCGGCCGCGGTCGGTCCGCGGCAGGAGGGTGGATCATGAGTGAACCCGCCTGCGCATCGGATGCACGGGCGGGTTCGGTCAGAACCACATGATGCTACCAGTGCTGGGAGCGCGCTCCGGCCGCCCCGGACTCTTACTCGCCGACTTGCCACATATGCATGTTCAGACGGCCGAGGAACCTGCATATGTGGCAAGTCGGTGGCCGGGGCTCTGCCCGGCTCACCGATCACCGATCACCGATCACGCAGCCGGATCACGAACTTGAGCCCGGACCAGGTGGCGTCGATCGCCGCCACCTTCACATCGACCCGTCCGTGCGCGAGGCCGTACTCGCGCACCGCGTTCTCGTCCAGATCGGTGGCCACTCCGGAGGACCGCTTGGGCCAGCACACCCAGATCATCCCGTTCGTCGTATGACGGCCGGCGGCGGCGTCGAACCGGCCGGTCAGGGCGGCTCGGTCGGCGCAGAACAGCAGCACCACGTCGTAGGGCTGCCGGCCCGGGCGGCGGTGGAACGGCGCACCGGGATCGAAGCCCTCCGGCGCGCCCAGCACCAGGACCCGCGAATCCGGTCGGATGCCCAGCTTGCGGGGCAGCGGAGTGCCCGAGTACCCGGCGGTCACGGGATCATCGTGCCAGCCACCACGAGTTCACCGCGGTTCACCCGGCTCGTACTGTTGAGTCAGCACGCTGCCCAGTCAGCACGTGAGGTCAGGAGCTCCCATGCGTGATGCGGTGATCGTCGAGGCGATCCGAACGCCGGTCGGCAAGCGCAACGGCGGGCTGTCCGGTGTGCACCCGGTCGACCTGTCCGCGCACGTGCTGCGCACTCTCGTCGACCGCACCGGGATCGACCCGGCAGTGGTGGACGACGTCATCTGGGGATGCGTCAGCCAGGTCGGCGAGCAGACCGCCGACGTGGCCCGTTCGTCGGTGCTGGCCGCCGGTTGGCCGGACACCGTGCCCGGAGTCAGCATCGACCGGCAGTGCGGCAGCTCCCAGCAGTCCGTGCACTTCGCGGCGGCCGGCCTGATCGCCGGCCAGTACGACGTGGTGGTCGCCGGCGGCGTCGAGTCCATGTCCCGGGTCCCCATGGGTTCGACGGTCCAGGTGGCCGGCTCGCCGTTCACGGCCAGCGGATGGGTCGGCCGGTACGGCGAGGTGTCGCCGCACCAGGGCATCGGCGCGGAGCTGGTGGCGCAGCGGTGGGGCCTGAGCCGTGCCCAACTGGACGAATACAGCCTCGCCTCGCACGAGAAGGCCGCTGCCGCCCAGGATGCCGGCTGGTTCGACGGGCAGATCGTGGCCGTTCCGGAGGATCTGACCGGCGGCGAGGCCGTTCGGGTGGACGAGGGTGTGCGCCGCGGCGGCAGTCTCGCCGCGATGCAGGCGTTACGGCCCGCCTTCGCCGCGGACGGCGTCGTCACCGCGGGCAATTCCAGCCAGATCTCCGACGGCGCCGCCGCGCTGCTGATGACCACGTCGGAGCGGGCCGGCCAGCTCGGCCTCACCCCGCTGGCCCGGGTGCACACCGCGGTGCTGGCCGCCGCCGACCCGGTGATCATGCTCACCGCGCCGATCCCGGCCACCCGAAAGGCGTTGCGGCGCAGCGGCCTGCGGCTGGACGAGATCGGCGTCTTCGAGGTCAACGAGGCGTTCGCCACGGTGCCGCTGGCCTGGCTGGCAGACATCGCGGCCAGTGACAACGCGGTCGAGAAGGCCCTCAACCCGGGCGGCGGGGCGATCGCCATCGGTCATCCGCTCGGCGCATCCGGCGCGCGGCTGATGACCGCGATGGTGCACCACCAACGGGCCTTCGGCATCAGGTACGGGCTGCAGACGATGTGCGAGGGCGGTGGCCAGGCCAACGCGACGATCCTGGAATCGTTGTAGGCCAACGAGAGTCACGCGGCACCCGGCAGGTCAGCGCAGACCCCACGCCGGTGCGCCGTCGGCGTGGCCGGCGCTGCCCGCGCCCAGCTCCCGCAGGCCGGTGCCGTCTACGTCGACCACCCAGATCTGGTTGTCCGTGGTGCCGGCGGCGTTCGGACGGTCGCTCTTGAAGGCGATCTGGGTGCCGTCCGGTGACCAGATCGGGTCCTGGTCGGTGGACTGACCGTCGGTGAGTTGGGTGCTGTCCGATCCGTCGATCCCGATCACCATGATGTGCGCGGTGACCTGCCCGCCGGGCGCCGTCACCGCGCGCCGGAAGGCGATCTTGGTGCCGTCCGGGGAGACGGTCGGATCCGCGTCCGACGCCCCCGCCGGCGGGTCGGTGAGCCGGGTCGCCGCCGCATTGCCGGTCAACGGCTGGACGTAGATCGCACCGGGGCTCTGGGCCGAGTCCGCCGCCCAGTACGTCACGGCCTGACCGTCCGGCGCGAATGCCAGGTCGTCGAAGTAGGGAGATCCGATGGCGATCACACCCTGCTCGGTGCCCTGGACGACCGACACCAGGTGCACCTGCGGGGTTCCGGCCGGGGACAGACACGGCAACGCGATCTGGGTGGGCTCGATCGGATTCCAGGCCGGCCGGAAGAAGGTGGCGCAGTCGGCCGGCAGCTGCGGCAGCAGGTCGCGTACCCCGCTCCCGTCCACCGCGGCCGTCAACAGGGTCGGTCCGGCCGGGCCGCCGGTCTGCGCGAAGATCACCGTGCCCCGGTCCGGCGAGAGGATCGGATAGGCCGGGCCCAGGCTGGTCGTGGTGATCTGCGCGCCGACGCTGCCGTCCGCGGCGTCGACCTGATAGAGGTTGGTCGCGCCGTCGACGGTCCTGGAGGAGAGCAGGACCGCCTCGGGCAGCGGCGTGGAGTGCGGCAACCCCGGCACCGGCGCGGGCGAGCTCTGGCTGCTGCTCGCCGACGACGAGGCGGCGGACGAGGTGGACGACGCGGACGACGCCGCCTGGCTCGATGTCGTCGCCGGGCTGGCGGTGCCGGCGACCCCGCCCAGGGATCGCACCACCCAGGCGCCCGCCCCGACGAGCAGGACGACCACCAGGCCACCGATCAGCAGGGTCCGCCGGCGACCCGAACTCCTACCCGAACCATTTCCCGACCCCCGTCCCGAGGGCGGCCCCGAACGGGCCGGCGCGTCCGGCACGGTGCCTCGGCCGGCCGGCGGATCACCGACCGGCGACGGGCCTCCCGCTCCGGGCCCGGCGCGATGTGCCGTCCCCGGGCCCGTGTGGTTGCCGTTCGGCAGGGTCGGCGCCGGCGGCCCGGCCGGTGACCCGGACGACGGCCCGGCCGGTGACGCGGTCCCGGTCTGTGCCGGAGTCCCGGCCTGCCGCGGCGGCCCGATCAACGACGTCGCACCCGTGGCTTCGCTCCCCGGCACCGACTCGACCACGCCCTCGCCCGTCGAGCCGGCCCAGGAGGCACGCGACAGGGACGAGAGCTGCTCCATCGGATGTTCGGCCGAGGGGCGATCGTAGATGGTGGTGGCCAGGTCGCCGTCGGGCGAGCCGGGGGCTGCCGGCTCCGGCCGACCGGATGCGGCCAGCACGGCCCGCGCGGCCTGCGCCAGCGCGCGGCAGGTCGGGTACCGGTCCTCCGGCTCCTTGGCCATGGCCGTGGCCACCACCTCGTCGAACCCGGTGGGCAGTCCGTCGACCAGGGACGACGGCGGCCGGGGCAGGCTGTTCAGGTGCCCGTAGACGCGAGTCGCGATCGACTCCCCCGGATACGGCACGCTGCCGGTGAGCAGCTTGTACAGCACGCAACCCAGGGCGTAGATGTCCGAACGATGGTCGAGCGGCTGGCCGGTGATCTGCTCGGGGGACGCGTAGTCGAGGGTGGCGACCACGCTGCCGGTGCTGGTCAGCGACGCGATCCGGTCGGCCGCGGCGCCGATCGCCTTGGCCACGCCGAAGTCGGACAGGAACACCCGCTCCGACTCGTCCTCGTCGTCCGGGCCGGCCGCGAGCAGGATGTTGGCGGGCTTGACGTCCCGGTGCAGCAGCTGATGCCGGTGCGCGTAGTCCAACGCGGAGGCGACCCGGGCGACGATCCGCACCGCCCGCTCGGGCGGCATGCCCGCCGGGTACTGCGCCAACGCCTTCTCCGCGTTGGTGCCGTCGATGAACCGCATGCTGATCCACAGCTGCCCGTCGGCCGAGCCGCGGTCGTACACCGAGACGATGTTCGGGTGGTCGAGCTGGGCGACCGTGTCGGCCTCGCGTTCGAAGCGGCCCACGAAGTTGGGATCGCTGCACAGCTCCGGCCGGAGCAACTTGAGGGCATCGGAGCGGGGCAACCGGGGGTGGCGGGCGAGGTAGACCGCGCCCATGCCGCCACTGCCGAGCTCACGCTCGATCGTGTAGCCGGCGAAAGCCTCACCCGGCCGCAGCGACATGTCCGGCATTCTGCCAGGCAGCGCCCGACGATCGGGTCACGCGTCTCATCGCGGCCGATGATTCGCCCCGGCAGCTTCACAGGCCGATGCCGTCCCGGTGCCGCCACGATGCCGTCCCGGTGCCGCCCCGGCGACCGCCGGGATACCGATTCGACTCGGGCGATCGGTCGATTCCGGTCCTCGGGGTACGGTAGTTAGCTGAAGTAACTACCTCCCTCACCTTTCGACGGTTCCCGGGAGCGCCCATGGCCCGCACCCCGTTCATCGCGCAGGATCACCCGCACTACAAGTGGGTGGCCCTGTCCAACACCACGCTCGGCATGCTGATGGCCACCATCAACGCCTCGATCGTGATCATCTCGCTGCCGGCGATCTTCACCGGCATCCGCCTCAACCCGCTCGAACCGGGCAACGTCAGCTACCTGCTGTGGATCCTGATGGGCTACCTGCTGGTCACCGCCGTGCTGGTGGTGACCTTCGGCCGGCTCGGCGACATGTACGGGCGGGTCAAGATCTACAACCTCGGCTTCGTGGTGTTCACCGTGGCGGCGATCGCGCTGTCGCTGGATCCGTCGACCGGCGGCGCCGCCGCGATGTGGCTGATCGGCTGGCGGATCGTGCAGGGTGTCGGCGGGGCGATGCTGTTCGCCAACTCCACCGCGATCATCACCGACGCCTTCCCGCCGCACCGGCGGGGCATGGCGATGGGCATCAACCAGGTCGCGGCCATCGCGGGCAGCTTCATCGGCCTGCTGGCCGGCGGTTTCCTCGCGGTCGTCGACTGGCGTGCGGTGTTCTGGGTCAGCGTGCCCGTCGGCGTGCTCGGCACGGTCTGGGGATACCGCTCGCTGCACGAGACCGGAACCCGCAATCCGGGCCGGCTGGACTGGCCGGGCAACATCACCTTCGCGATCGGCCTGACCGCATTGCTCACAGCCATCACCTACGGCATCCAGCCGTACGGCGGCAGCCCGACCGGCTGGGGCGACCCCTGGGTGATCGGCGGCATCGTCGGCGGCCTTGCGCTGCTGGTGGTCTTCGTGTTCATCGAGTTGCGGTCGGCGGCGCCGATGCTGGACATGCGGCTGTTCCGGATCCGCGCGTTCGCGATGGGCAACCTGGCCGGCCTGCTCGCCGCGATCGGGCGTGGCGGACTGCAGTTCATGCTGATCATCTGGCTGCAGGGCATCTGGCTGCCGCTGCACGGCTACGCGTACCAGGACACGCCGTTGTGGGCGGGCATCTACATGCTGCCGATCACCGTCGGCTTCCTGATCGCCGGGCCGGTCTGCGGCACCCTGTCCGACCGGTACGGCGCGCGCGGGTTCACCACCGGTGGGCTGCTGCTGGTCGCCGCGTCGTTCGTGGCGTTGCTGGCGCTGCCGGTGGACTTCGCCTACTGGGAGTTCGCCGCCATCACCCTGCTGTCCGGCATCGGCTCGGGCATGTTCGGCGCACCCAACCGGTCGGCCATCATGAACAGCGTGCCGGCCACCGAGCGCGGCGCCGCCTCGGGGGTGGCCGGCACCGTGCAGAACGCCGGCTCGTCGCTGTCCATCGGCATCTTCTTCTCGCTGATGATCGCCGGGCTCGCGGCCAGCCTGCCGGACACCCTGCACGACGGGCTGACCGCGCACGGCGTGCCCGACGCGGTGGCCGGGCAGATCGCCGGCCTGCCGCCGGTGGGCAGCCTGTTCGCCGCCTTCCTCGGCTACAACCCGATCCAGAGCCTGCTGGAGCCCACCGGTGTGCTGAGCACCCTGCACCCGGCGGACGTGGCCACCCTGACCGGGCAGGAGTTCTTCCCGCAGCTGATCTCCGGCCCGTTCCACGAGGGGCTGGTCATCGTCTTCGGCGTCGCCGCGGTGCTGTCCGTCATCGGCGCGCTGGCGTCGCTGAGTCGGGGCGGCAAGTACGTGCACGACGAGCCGCTGACGGTCGCCCGGGCCGGCGACGCCGCCTGACCGGTGCGGCCCACGTTCGCGTTTCCGATGGACGTTGCGCGGTGCGGGCGAACGTCGCATCCGTCGGGCGAACGTCGCGCGGTGCGGGGGAACGTCGCGCGGCGTATGCGTGGTGCGACGTTCCCTCCCGTGGTGCGACGTGACGGGACCGACCCGATTCGGGCGCCGGCCCGGAGGCCGCCCCGAACCAGCGCGCGACGGATCCGCTCCGCCACCGCTTCCGGCTCGTCCAGCTCCGACCAGATCCACCGGACGACGCTCCAGCCCAACTCGCGGATGAGGTCCTCGCGGACCTTCTCCGCCTGGATCCGATCGCCGATGCTCTCGCCCGGCCGCAGCGATCGACCGTATTTCTCGTATCCGTCGAACTCACCGACCGTCCGGTACTCCGGCCACCCGAAGTCACTGTGGGCCACGACGATTCCGTTGCGGGTCCGGATGGCGATTTGGAGTTCGGGCGCCGGCAGCAGCTGACGCGCGATGAGCAGCCGGCTTCGTGACTCGCCGGCGCTCTCGGCGCGGCCGTCGGCGAACGCGACCACCTGCCGGGCGGACCGCATTCCCTTCCGTCGCGGTGCCCGTTCCATTGACGCCTGCAGCGCGTCACGGCTCACCCGCCCCCTGCGGAGCGCGTGGTCGGTGGCGACGAGCGCCTCCTCGAATGACGCGTTGCGGGCCAGGTCGACCAGCGTTCGGGCCGGCGAGGTCACTCGATGACCGGCGAGCACCACGACCTCGTCCGGCTCGAGCGGTGTGCAGTAGGTGTGGCGCAGCCGGCTGCGCCGACCCGCCGACGCCTCGGCGTTGGTCACGTCGACCGTGCGACCCGGAATCGTGAGCAGGTCGAACCCGTGCAGGCAGGCCGCCGATCGGTGACTGACCACGAGATGCTCGGCCCCGGCCGCCATCGTGGCGTCGATCTGTAGCAGATGCCGTTGGCGCGGGCTCAACGCGGTGTCGGTGGCCGCCCGCAGGTAGGCGCCGGGCCGGACCGACACCCAGTGACCTCGTTCCAGGCGGCGCTTGATGTCGTCGGCGTTGACCCCCATGTCGAGCGCATCCGCCCGCAGGATCAGCGCACCGGCGGGCGCCGCGATCATCGGATCACCGTCGTTGTCGATCACCGGTCCACTCTTGCCTGCTGCGGCCGCCTCGACCGATCGCGGCCGCAGAATGTGGATGGTTGGCAGGATGTGGACAGGTTCGGGGGCGGTCCGGCATCACGTCGCACCACACGGGGGAACGTCGCACCACGCATACGCCGCGCGACGTTCCCCCGCACCGCGCAACGTTCGCCCGACCCGTGCGACGTCAGGCCCGTGCGACGTCAGGACCGGGTGACGCCTAGGACCGGGTGAACGGCAACACCTGGGTCAGCCAGTCGACCAGGGCGCCCGGGTTCCGGCTCTGCGTCCACACCCGGCCCGGACCCTGGATGTCCATGACGAAGCCCTCGCCGGTCTTGCCGGTCTGGATCCAGCCCTTGGCGACCTTGCGAAGCTGCACCTGCATGCCGTCGTCGTAGGCGACCAGGTGGCCGGTGTCGATGGTGAACCCCTGGCCGGGCGCGAGCTCGATCAGGTCCAGCGCCCCGAACGACCCGGCGACCACCTTGCCCTGCCCGGTGCAGTGCACGACGAACCCGCCCTCGCCGCCGAACAGCAGCTTGGCGCCACCCCATTTGGTGTCCAGGTTCACGCCCATCTCGCTGGCCAGCCAGGACCCCTTGGTCAGCACCAGCGCCCGGTCCGGGCGGCACTCGATCACGGTCGCGTCACCCGGCAGCCGGGCGGCCACGTCCACCCAGGTCGGCGACTGCGCGTGGCCGCTGAACGTGCTGATGAAGAACGACTCGCCGCCCAGCGCGGACCGCTTGAGCGCGGACATGAACCCGCCCTGCATCTGCGACGACACGGTCACCCCGAAGGACTGCATGACCATCACCCCGGCCTCGCCGTGGAACTGCTCGCCGGGCGCCAGATGCAACCTGACGACGGCGAACGACGGACTGTGGCGCAGTTCGACCTGCATGGACAAACCTCCGCGTTTCGAGCCGGATCGGTGCGCCGGCCCGGCGGCCGGCAACCCGCCGCAGCTTGACACACGCCGGCACGGGATGTCGTCAGGCCAGGTGCTTGACCGCCTCCCGGTACGACAACGGGCTCAGCGTGTCCCGGTGCGCGTGCACGAAGGCTCGCACCCAGCCCGGGTCCGTGCGGGCGTACTGCCGCAGCGCCCAGCCGATGGCCTTGCGGACGAAGAAGTCGGGGTGGCCGAGGTTGGCCTCGATGACCTCGGCCAACAGGTCCCGGTCGGTGGCGGCCTTGGCGTCCAGCTGGCAGATGATCGACGAGCGGCGCAGCCATCGGTCGGGGTCGACCGACCATTGCCGGACCACCGGCCGCATCGCCGGCGGATGCGCCCGCAGCACCGCGCCGACGATCGCCGACACCGCGTCCACGTGGTCCCACCAGGCCCCGGTGACGATCATCTCGGTGGCCAGCGGGAGCACCTCCGGCCGTCCGCGCGCCATCCGCAGCCCCAGCAGATCGGTCGCCGCGTACCGCTCCTCCCGGAACTCGGCGGTGCGCCAGAGCCGGGTCGCGTCGGCCAGCAGCTCCGCGAGCCCGGCCGGCGGGTCCGCGGCGGCCGCCTGGCGCACGGTCGCCCGCACGAGGGGCCTCCGGACGCCCAGGAAGGGCATGGCCGAGCGCATGTAGGCCTGCATGGCCGGCGCCCGGTCCGGCTCGGCGACCCGTCGCAGGTCGGCCCGGACGACCCCGACCAGGCCGGCCGTCACGACGCAGGCGGGCCCGGGCGCAGACCCGCCCGCAACAGAGCGGCGACGAACCCGCAGGAGGCGGACCTGGGCAGGATGCCCAGCTGGGTGGTCAGCACGTAGGGCACGTCGGTCAGCACGGCGCGGATGGCCACCCGCATCGCCTCCGGGTGGCCGGGCGGGTCGCCGGCGAGGTCGATCAACTCGGCGACGGCGCCGTCGACCGCCCGGTCGCGACGGGTGGTGAGCTGGTCGAGCCCGACACTGGAGTCCAGCTCGTGCTGCCACACGTAGAGCACGCTGCCGTGCACGTCGAGCATGGACACCCAGCCCTGCACCCATCGGTCGATGGAGTCGGCGGTCGCTTCCCGGTCGGCCAACAGTTGCCGCTGTTCCTCGACCGCGGCGACCGCGTCCCGGGCCAGCGAGCCGAACAACGCCTCCCGGTCGGCCCAGTAGGTGTAGACGCTGCCGTGGCTCACACCGGCCCGCGCGGCCACGTCGTTGAGGCTGGTGCCGCGGTAGCCGTTGACCCGGAACCGCTCGGCGGCGGCGAGCAGGATGCGCTGCACCGTGCCCGCCCCACGGGGCGTGACCGGCCGGCGCAGCCCCATCGCGTCACCGAGCGGGATCGACGGCAGCTCGATCCGGGCCGGGTCCGCGGCATCGGGCTCTCGCGGCATGGTCGGCGGCGCGAACACGTAGGCGTGCAGCATGCCGGCCAGCGCGTCGGCCAGCTCACCCCGGTCGACCGGCTCGCTGCGTCGGGAGTTCAGGAAGGTGCTCCACTGGATCACCGACATGAGCCCGACGGGGGTGATACTCGGCGCCGGGGGGTGGGCACCGGCCTGCACGAGCCGGTCGACGACACCGGCCTGGAAGCGCTGGAAGTTGTTCCCGCCGATGGATCCCAGCTCGGGCTCGGTGAACTGCACCTGGGACCAGCACAGGAACGTGCCGGCATGCCGCTCGTCCAGATCGATCATCTGGATGATCCACTCCCGCAACGCGCAGCGGCCGGCGTCGTCGTCGGTGAGCAGCGGAAACCGTTCGGCCAGCGTCGACAGCTCGACACCGACCTCCCGCAGGAAGATCGCGAAGATCTCGAACTTGCCCGAGAAGTACTGGTAGACCGCGGCGCCGGACCGGCCGGTGGCCTCACCGATCGCTTCGACCGTGGTGGCCTGATATCCGAGCCGGGTGAACAGGTCGCGCGCGGCCTCGACGATCTCGGCCCGCGCCCGCACACCGTGCGCGGCCAGCAGCGGGTTCCGGCCGTACGGCGGACGGCGCTGCGGCCCGATCCCGCCCGACCGGGCCTCCCCCGGGCGGAGCTGTACCACCTCGTCCGTGGACTGCGGTCCGAGGTTGCCCGACCCGAGCTGTTCGGTCAGCGGACGGTCCAGGTGTCCCTGCCGGCCAGCAGGGTGGCCAGGTCGCCGACGCCGTGCGCGCCGATCGCGCTGTCGATCTGCGCCTGCATCCCCGAACCATAGGTACCGCGGGTGACGTCGCGGAACACCCCGATGGGGGTGTTGTCCAGGGTCTCCGGGTTGGCCAGCCGGGACAGCGCGAACGCCGTCGACGGATCCTCGTCGTGCGCGTCGTGCACGAGCAGCGCGTCCTCGCCGACCTGGTCCACGTCGACCACCTCCAGCCGGCCCCGGGCGTTGCGGATCACGCCGCGGTGACCGCCGATGCCGAACCGGATCGGCTTGCCGTGCTCGAGCCGGATGGTCACCTCGTCCTTGCCGGTCGGGTCCTTGAGCGGATCGAACGCACCGTCGTTGAAGATGTTGCAGTTCTGGTAGATCTCGACCAGGGCGGTCCCCTGGTGCCGCGCCGCGGCCTGCAGCACGGACGTCAGGTGCGCCCGGTCGGAGTCGATGGTGCGGGCGACGAAGCTGGCCTCCGCCCCCAGCGCGACGGACACCGGATTGAACGGGGTGTCCAGGGAGCCGAGCGGGGTCGACTTGGTGCGCTTGCCCACCTCGGACGTCGGCGAGTACTGGCCCTTGGTCAGCCCGTAGATCCGGTTGTTGAACAGCAGGATCTTCAGGTTCACATTTCGCCGCAGCGCGTGGATCAGGTGGTTGCCGCCGATGGACAGCGCATCGCCGTCACCGGTGACGATCCACACCGACAGGTCGGGCCGGGACGCGGCCAGGCCGGTGGCGATGGCCGGGGCCCGGCCGTGGATCGAGTGCATCCCGTAGGTGTTCATGTAGTACGGGAACCGCGCGGCGCAGCCGATGCCGGAGATGAAGACGGTGTTCTCCCGGCGGATCCCCAACTGCGGCATGAAGCCCTGCACCGCGGCCAGGATGGCGTAGTCGCCGCAACCCGGGCACCAGCGAACCTCCTGGTCGGACTTGAAGTCCTTGGCGGTCAGCGGCGTGTCGCTCTTCGGGATGAGCTTGAGCGCCGGGGCGTCGGCCAGCGACACGGCCGGAGCGCGACCCCGGGCCGGGCGGGCCGGAGCCGGGCGGCCCCGCGTCGGCTCGGCCGGTTCGGTGTCGACCGGGCCGGTGCCGGTCGGCTCGGTCGACGTGCTCGGTGCCGGCTCGGTCATCGCGCGCCTCCGTTCGTGGCCGGGTTCGCGCCGTTGGGCACGCCCACCAGCGCATCTCGGTGGTCGGCGCCGGGGCGGTCGCCGATCCGGATGGACGGGACGGTCGGTGGACCGCCGTACCGGCCGGCGCTGCCGACCGAGGTCCGCACCACGGTGCCGTCGAGCACCGACCGGATCGCGCCCACCAGATCGTCGACCCGGAACGGCAGGCCACGCACCTGATTGATGCCGATCGCGTCCACCAGATACAACCCCCTGACGAGCAACGCCAGCTGGCCCAGGTTCATCTCCGGGATCACCACCCGCCGGTAGCGACGCAGCACCTCGTCGATGTTCGCCGGCATCGGGTTCAGGTACCGCAGGTGGGCCTGCGCGACCGGGACGCCCTGCGCGCGCAGCGTGCGCACCGCACCGGTGATCGGCCCGTAGGTGGACCCCCAGCCCAGCACCAGCAGCTCGGCAGTCCCGTCCGGGTCGTCCACCTCCAGCGGCGGCACCTCGATCCCGGCCACCTTGGCGGCGCGGGTGCGCACCATGTGGTCGTGGTTGGCCGGGTCGTAGGAGATGTCGCCCGTGCCGTCCTTCTTCTCGATGCCACCGATGCGGTGCTCCAGGCCGGGCGTGCCCGGGATGGCCCAGGGCCGGGCCAGGGTGTCGGGGTCGCGCAGGTAGGGACGGAAGTGCTCGCCGTCGTTGGGGCTGGTGGCGAAGGGCACCCGAAGGTCGGGCAGGGCGTCGACGTCCGGGATCAGCCACGGCTCGGAGCCATTGGCCAGGTAGCCGTCGGAGAGCAGGAAGACCGGTGTCCGGTAGGTCAACGCGATCCGGGCTGCCTCGAGTGCGGCGGTGAAGCAGTCGGACGGCGACTGGGCCGCGACGACCGGCACCGGCGCCTCGCCGTTGCGGCCGAACATCACCTGCAGCAGGTCGGCCTGCTCGGTCTTGGTCGGCAGCCCGGTGGACGGGCCGCCCCGCTGCACGTCCACGACGATCAGCGGCAGCTCCAGCGCCACCGCCAGCCCGATCGTCTCGGCCTTGAGCGCGATGCCCGGCCCGGACGTGGTGGTGACGCCGAGGCTGCCGCCGTAGGAGGCGCCGAGCGCGGCGGCGACGCCGGCGATCTCGTCCTCGGCCTGGAAGGTGCGGACGCCGAAGTGCTTGAGCCCGGACAGCTCGTGCAGGATGTCGGACGCCGGGGTGATCGGGTAGGAGCCCAGGAACAGCGGCAGTCCGGCCCGCTCGGCGGCGGCCACCAACCCGTAGGCCAGGGCCTGATTGCCGCGGATCGTCCGGTACCGGCCGGGCGGCAGGCTGGCCGGCTTGACCTCGTAGTTGACCGCGAAGCCCTCGGTGGTCTCGCCGTAGGACCAGCCGGCCTCCAAAGCCACCAGGTTCGCCCGCAGGATCTCCTGGCGACCGGCGAACTTGGTCTCCAGGAACCGGCGGGTGCCCTCCAGGGGCCGGTGGTAGAGCCAGGACAGCAGGCCGAGGGCGAACATGTTCTTGGCCCGCTCGGCGTCCTTGCGGCTCACGGCCACCTTGGCCACCGCGTCGACGGTCAGCGAGGTCAGCTTGACCGCGTGCACCAGGTAGTCGGCCAGGCTGCCGTCCTCGACCGGACTGGCCTGATAGCCGACCTTGGCCAGGTTCCGCTTGGTGAACTCGTCGGTGTCCACGATGATCGTGCCGCCCCGCGGCAGGTCGGGCAGGTTGGCCTTGAGCGCCGCCGGGTTCATCGCGACCAGCACGGTCGGCGCGTCGCCGGGGGTGACCACCGTGTGGTCGGCGAAGTGCAACTGGAAGGCCGACACCCCGGGCAACGTCCCGGCGGGGGCCCGGATCTCCGCCGGGAAGTCCGGCAGGGTGGACAGGCTGTTGCCGAACGCGGCGGTCTCGGTGGTGAACCGGTCGCCGGTCAGCTGCATGCCGTCGCCGGAGTCCCCGGCGAACCGGATGATCACCTCCGAGAGCGGCTTGACCGGCTTGGTCGCGGCGGTGTTGGTCATGGGCACAATCTCCTGGGTCAGGTCCTTCGCTGCGCACTCGGCCACGGCAGGACCTGACCGACATCAACCACGCAGTCCGGCGTCCTTTGCCGACGCCGGTAGCAACCGTTCCCCCTGCGGGTTGCCACTGCACAGGATGTCACCATTGCGACACCGACGTGACCACGCCCCGGCCCGTCGCCGCTGAGTCGATCCGGAGTCGATCCGGAGTGGATCCCGAGTCGGGCGGCGTGACCCGGCCCCCGTGCTGATCAGTGAAGGCGCGGCGTGTTGGTATGTCTGTTATGCCGCTTTTCTTCGGACGGGCTCGATCGTTGCGCTGATCATCGCACGACCAGACCGGACATTTCGGGCGCACCACCACCTTGGGAGCCGCGCTGATCCAACGTTCAGCAAACCGGACAAAACGGCACCGAAAACGGGTATTGGATCAGCGCGGGACGAGATCCAGGCCGACCAGCACGGGCGATTCGGGCATTTCGGTCACCGTAGGTTCGATCAGCGCAGCGGCCCCGCCGGGCCGAGCGCGCCCGGCGCTGTCGGACCCGGCACTGTCGGACCCGGCGCCGTCGGACCCGGCGCTGTCGGACCCGGCACCTACGCTCAGCCCCGTGCCGAGCGGACCCCAGCATGCTCCCTTCACCGAGACGGCCCTGACCGAGGGCCAGCGGCTGATCGAGCTGATCCTGGGCTCGGAGGATTGGATCCACCGGCAGGTCGAGCGGGTGGACATCCAGCCGACCGGGGACGCCATCCATCACGTGTCGGTCGATCTGACCCTGCCGGCGCACCTGGCGCTGGCCGGTTCGCGTGGCGCGGTGGTGGTGCCGGTCACCTTGCTGCAGAAGGGTCCGCTGAGCTGCTTCACCGTGGTCGGCCCGGAGGAGCTGCCCGTCCCGTTGCTGGAGACCGGCGCGAACAGCCGGCTGTCGGCGACGTTCCTGCGGGCGTTGGCCGCCGCCACCTACGGGTACCCGCCCGCCGACGAACCGATCGAGGTCAGCCTGCTGATCGCGGACATCGTGTCCTCCGACCGTCGGCGCGGCCGGCTGGCCACCGACCGGCTGCGCACGCTGCTCGAGGGACGGCTGCGGGCGGACGGTGCCGCGGATCCGGTCGACCCGGTCGAGGTGGCCACGTTCTTCTCCATGGCCGAGGTGTTCAGCCGGTGCTTTCTGATGGCCATCGAACTCGACGGCGCCCTGGTCGGCCGGCGGTGCGTGGTGAAGTTCTCCTACCTGGACACCCGCAACGACCCGCACGACCGACCGCGATACGAGATGAGTTGGGATCTGGAGCATTTCGGTGTCGCCGGCAGCTACCACTTCGAGTTGCTGAGCCCGCAGCTGCTCGAGATCACCTCGCTGACGCTTACCGAGGTCACCGGCTCGGAGGTGCACCGCACCTCCGCCGAGCTGCCGTCCGAGGGCGTCAGCACCGGTCACCTGGCCGCCCGGCCTCGCGCCCGGCTGTCGGCCGCCGCCGTGGTGGTCGGACTGGTGCCCCGCCGCTACGGCGTGGTCAGCCAGAGCTTCGCGGTGACCTGGTTGGTCACCGCGACCCTGGCGGTCGTCGCGCTGGGCCGGATCCTGCGTGATGCCTGGCTGCCCGGCACGGCCGTCGCCCCAACCGCGGCCGCCATCCTGTCCGCGGCCGGGGCGATCGTGCTGACCTGGATCGCCCGCACCCCCGAGGACCGCATCGTCGCGGCCGTGCTGCGCCGACCGCGGCGGCACCTGTTGGGCGCCGGCGCGTTGCTCATCCTGGCCGGCCTGTACATGGCGGTGCCGGTCCCCGAACCGGCTCGGTCCGTCGGCTGGTGGGCGCTGCTGGTGGCGGCCGCGGGCGTCGCGACGGCCGCCACGGTGCATCGTCGACGGAGTAGGCGCCGACGACGCCGGTCATCATAACGGTCCGATTTCGCCGTTCCGGCCGTATGCTGACCACAGACGGTGAACAGATCTCGACCGGACGAACGGAAGGGCGGTGGTCCGAATGGGCGCCGACGAGTCCGGCCCGGCCATCGCCGACTACCTCGAACCCCCCGGCCACGACGTGGCGCGATTCGTCTATCGGGGTAGGACCGGCGCCCTGATCGGCCTCAGTGCCGGGATCAAGGACGTAGCCGAGGCCCGCAAGGTGGTCGCCTCGCTGCGCGCCAAGGCCGCCGCGTTGTCGTAGTCACTGCCCGTCGTCCACGTCATGCACCGATGGGTTGACGGGCCATCGCCGGGTCGATGAACGACCTGCCCGGGGCGTCGAGTCATCAGCGGGGCGGCTCGGCCGACAGTCCCGCGCAGGTCCGCACCGCGTCCCACTCGGCGTTGATCCGATCGGCCTCGGCACCGGTGGCCGGGACGGGGACACCCGCGCCGTCCAGGTGGGCGGGGGCGAACCCGGACGACACCACCCGACGGTCCCGGATTGTCAGGCTGAGCACGCCGTTGTCGTCCTGCTCGTTGCCGAAGGACCGCCACCACAGGTAGTTGGACAGGCCATAGGCCACATACACGCCGTCGCTGCGCCAACCGGCGCCCTGCAGCACGTGCGCGTGCGCGCCGACCACCGCGGTGGCACCCGCCGCCGCCAACTGGTCGGCCAACTCCTGCTGGGCACGGTCCGGACAGCTGACGTACTCGGTGCCCCAGTGCAGGAAGACGATCACCGTCTCGCCGGCCGTCGCGGCCGAGCGCACCCGGTCGACCAGCGCGGGGTCGGTGGCGCTGGCGATACCCGGCCGATTCTCGGTCGCCGTCCAGACGTTCAGGGTCCGGTCGGGCACCTGGCTGGCCGCGAAGATCGTCACCGGGACCCCGCCGATCCGCGTCCGGTAGGGGGCGGTGGCCGCGGTCGCGGTCGCGCCGAACCCGATCACCGGGAAGCCGGACGATCGGATGGCCGCAAGGCTCTCCGCGATCCCCTCGGCGCCGTAGTCGGCGGCATGATTGTTGGCCATCGACGCGACGTCCACCCCGGCGTCCCGCAGCGCGTCGAGGGCCGCGGGTGGGGCCCGAAAGGTGAACGACTTGGGCTCCGGCTCGCCACCGGTCGCGATGGCCGTCTCGAGATTGACCGCCGTCAGATCGGCCGCGGCCAGCCCCGGTGCCGCCTCCCCGAACACGGTGGCCGGGTTCGCGGCAAGGCGGTCGGCGGTGCGCTCCTGGAAGTTGACGTCACCGGCGAAGGCGAGCGTGACGGCGCCGGGCACCCGGCTCGGCGTGGTGACGGTGCGCTCGACGGTCGGGCTGGTGACGGACGGACTCGTCGGGCTCGACGAGCTCGACGTCGGGAGGACCGGGCCGGTGCCGGCCGCCGTGGCCGCCGGCCCGTCGGTGCCGCCCCACAGTTGCAGGCCCGCGAAGGCCAGGGTCAGCACGCTGAGCACGGTGACCGCCAGGCGACGCAGTTGGCGCCCGTTCGTCATGTCCGGCAGGGTGCCATCGCCGGCCCGGTGATGGTGGGCGGCGCGCTGGGGGCCTCACCCGGTCCGCGGTGCTGCTTCGGCGGCGACCTCGACCGTCGAGCCCCTCCGTCCCTTCCACAGGACCGGCAGCGAGGGCACCGTGAACCGGTCCGGCGCATCCTCCAGCACCCCACCGGACGGGTCGTCGTCGCCGGCGATCCGCACCAGGTCCTTCTCCGGCCGGAGCACGTCCCGGACGACCAGATAGACCAGCATCAGCACCAGGGCGTCCCGCAGCAGCGCCGCGTTGACGAACGGGTAGATGGACAGGCCCTTGTTCGCCTCTCCGGCGAAGGAGAGCATCAGCAGCACCCAGACGATCGCCTCGGACGCTTGCCAGAACAGCAGCGGCCGCCACCGGGGCAACGCCAGGACCGCGAGCGGCAGCAGCCACAGCGAGTACTGCGGCGACCAGACCTTGTTGGTCAGCAGGAACGCGGCGATCACCAGGAACGCCAGTTGGGCGAACCGCGGCCGCCGGGGGGCCGACAGACCGAACCAGCCGATCACCAGGCAGGCCAGCGCGAACAGCACGAGCGAGAACAGGTTGACCAGCGTCGGGCTGTCCGCGCCCGGGACCTTGTCCCAGATCGACGACCGGGCCAGGGTCGCGTAGATGAAGTACCACGAGTCGTATTCCGGTGGCCGTTCCGAGTTCAGCCGGATGAACTCGTACCACCCGGCGGGCCAGGCCAGCATGACCGGGAGGTTGATCACCAGCCACACCACCGCCGCGCTGAGCGCGGTCCGGGTCCATTCGCGCATCTTCCCGGCCCGCAGGCACAGCACCAGCAGCGGGCCGAGCAACAGGACCGGGTAGAGCTTGGCGGCGGTGCCCAGCCCGAACAGCACCCCGGCGAGCACCGGTCTTCGCCGTGCCCAGGCGAGCATGCCGCCGGCGGTGAGGCCGATCGGCAGCAGGTCCCAGTTGGTGAAGGCGTGCACGATCAGCAGCGGGGCCAGGCACATGATCGCGGTGTCCCAGATCCGCCGCCGGGCGATCTTCGCGGTGCACGCGACGGCCCACAGGTACAGCAGGCCCAACGCGATGGCCCCGATGGTGAAGTAGGCGCCCACGTCCAGCGGCACCGGCAGCAGCCCGGTGGACTTGGCGACGGCCGAGTAGCCGTGCGACAGACCGGAGATCAGGTACATCCAGAAGCCGGTGAGCACCGGGTACTCCATGTACCTGAGCTGGCCGTTGTCCAGCCAACTGGTCTTGTACGGCAGGGCGCCGATGTCCAGTTCGTGGCTGCCGTAGAGCGGGACCACGTCGGTGTAGCAGGCGGTGATCCACGGCCGCTGCCCGCCCTGGTCCAGGTTGCCGTCCGGGCCGGTCTGGATGCAGGCGGCCTTGAACAGCCAGCCGCAGATCAGGACGGCGATCGCCATCAGCAGGCAGACCCGCAGCGGGGTGATGATCCGGTTCCGGCCGACCTGGGCATGCCGGCCCAACGGTCCGCCGATCAGGTCCGCGGCGCGGCGGGGCGTCGGGTCGGTCCAGGTGGGGACGACCCGCTCGGTCGGGCTCAGTGACCTCGACCTGGGCAGAGCCGGCTGGTGATCCGCCGGGGGCCCGGCGGGCGAGGGGTCGGCATCGGCGGGCGAGGCGTCCGACCCGGCGAGCGAGGCGTCCGACCCGGCGAGCGAGGCGTCCGACCCGGCGAGCGAGGCGTCCGACCCGGCGAGCGAGGGGTGGGCGTCGGCGTGCATCCCATCGGCAGCGGGATCGGCAGCGGGATCGGCAGCAGCCCCGGCGGATTCGTCGCGATCACCCGGCGACGCGGCATCGTCCGGGGGGGTCGCGGTCACGGCGCGATGCTACTTGGCCGACCTGTCAGCACGGCGCTTGCTGCCGGGCCGCCTTGGGGAGCCGCGCTGATCCAACGTTCAGCAAACCGGACAAAACGGTACCGAAAGTGGGTATTGGATCAGCGCGGGGCGGGGTTCAGGCCCGCCGGGACAGGGCCCGGCAGCGATTATTTGGCGGCCCGGCGCCGTCGCGGCGCGGCTTCGCCCTTGGTGCCCATCACGAAAGAGGCCACCAAGTGGTTCCAGGAGCAGGTCCGGCACACCTCGACCTGGTAGACGGAGAACTCGCCGAAGGCGGACGCCATCGACTCCAGCTCGTCGGGCACCCGGGCCGACCCGGCCAGGTGCTTGATCTCGTCGCCGTAGACCCAGTAGACGTGGGTGAGCGGTTCCTTGCGGCACATCGGGCAGACGACCTCAGTCGGCACTCCGTGAAACTTCGCTGCGCGCAACAAGTATGGGGACGCATCACACACGTCGTCGATGCCGGCGCGGCCGGAGCGGACCTCGGCGAGCAGCGCGCGTCGCTGCAACGCGTAGTCCACCAATCCCCGCTGCGTCCGCACCCGCCAAGCGTACGCGGGGGCACCGGACCTCGTCGGGTGTCCTCCGGGCCGGCAAGGTCCCGGCCGGCACCGAGCCTCATTGGTCGCCGCCCTCCGTCGGCCCGGGAAACGCGCGGTGAGTCAACCGGGCGGGAAACCGACACGAAACCGGCACGGCCGGGTCAATGCGGTACCCGGACAGACCGATGTATCGTGTCGATATAACTAGACGTTGTAGCGCCGCCCACCGGCAACTGCCACCCTGCCACAGCTCCACCGTTGGCCGGGCTCGGCGCGCGGCCGACGTTTCCGGAACGGCGGCCGGAGTTCCAGGAACGACCGAAGGGACCGGCTCGGTCAGCAGGACCGGCAAGGACCGCAGAGGGGGTGCGTGATCGTCAAGGAGAGTTCCACGGTGTTCGAGTTGGCCGTGCTCGGCCTGCTCGCGGAGTCCCCGATGCACGGGTACGAGCTGCGCAAGCGCCTCACCGCCACGCTCGGCACCATCCGCGCTTTCAGCTTCGGCTCGCTCTACCCGACGCTGCGCCGGCTGCAGGCCGCCGGCTTCGTGTCCACCGAGGACCCGGTCGTGGACGCCGACGCGGTGCCGCTGGCCTCCAAACGGTCCCGGGTCACCTACCGGATCACCGCCGAGGGCAAGGAGCGGCTGGCCGAGCTGCTCGGCGACACCGGGCCGCAGTCCTGGTCGGACGACGGGTTCGGGGTACATCTGGCCTTCTTCTCCCGTACGTCGGCGGAGGCCCGCATGCGCATCCTGGAGGGTCGTCGCCGGCGGGTCGAGGAGCGGCGGGAGGGCCAGCGCTCCGCCGTCGGGCGCGCGGTCGACCGGCTGGACACGTACACCGCCGAACTGCACCAACTCGGCCTCGAGGCGTCCGACCGGGAGGTCCGCTGGCTGAACGAGCTGATCGACGCCGAGCGGGACCGCGAGCCCGACCCGTCCTCCCGCCCGCCGCCGGGCCGGGACCGGTTCACCGACTAATCCACAGCAACCACCCAGCATTACCAGGCAGCGTCGCCACCCGGAGCACCCGTCATCGGGGGGACCGACCCGGCTTCGGTCGACTATCAGGAGGAATACGAATGAGCCCGTCCGGCAACACCATCAGAGTCGCCATCGTCGGCGTCGGCAACTGTGCATCGTCCCTGGTCCAGGGGGTGGAGTACTACAAGGACGCGGACCCGTCCTCGACCGTCCCTGGCCTGATGCACGTGCAGTTCGGCGACTACCACGTGCGTGACCTGGAGTTCGTCGCCGCGTTCGACGTGGACGCCAAGAAGGTCGGGTTCGACTTGGCCGAGGCGATCAACGCCAGCGAGAACAACACGATCAAGATCGCCGACGTGCCGCCGACCGGGGTCGCCGTGCAGCGCGGCGTCACCCACGACGGCCTGGGCCGGTACTACCTGGAGACCATCACCGAGTCGCCGGCCGAGCCGGTGGACGTGGTCGCGGCGCTGCGCGAGGCGCGGGCGGACGTGGTGGTCTGCTACCTGCCGGTCGGCTCCGAGGACGCGGTCCGGTTCTACGCACAGTGCGCGATCGACGCCGGCTGCGCGTTCGTCAACGCTCTGCCGGTGTTCATCGCCAGCACCCCGGAGTGGGCGGAGAAGTTCCGCGCGGCCGGCCTGCCGATCGTCGGCGACGACATCAAGTCGCAGGTCGGCGCCACCATCACGCACCGCGTGCTGGCCAGGCTGTTCGAGGACCGGGGCGTCATCCTGGACCGCACGATGCAGCTGAACGTCGGCGGCAACATGGACTTCAAGAACATGCTGGAGCGGGACCGGCTGGAGTCCAAGAAGATCTCCAAGACCCAGGCCGTCACCTCCCAGGTGGACCGGGACATGGGCGCCCGCAACGTGCACATCGGCCCGAGCGACTACGTGCCCTGGCTGGACGACCGCAAGTGGGCGTACGTGCGGCTGGAGGGTCGCGCCTTCGGCGACGCCCCGCTGAACCTGGAGTACAAGCTGGAGGTGTGGGACTCGCCGAACTCGGCCGGCGTCATCATCGACGCGGTGCGCGCCGCGAAGATCGCCAAGGACCGCGGCATCGGGGGCCCGATCCTGTCCGCGTCGTCGTACTTCATGAAGTCCCCGCCGGTGCAGTACCCGGACGACCAGGCCCGGGACAACGTGGAGAAGTTCATCACCGGCGAGATCGACTTCTGATCCGGCCGCACTGACCCGGCCGCGCTGATCCGCCCGGCCGATCCGGCAGCTGAACGACCGCCAGCCCCGCACACCTTCCGCGGCGTGCGGGGCTTGCGCGTTTCTCAGGTGGACGCGTCGCCGGGCGACGGCAGCCCGTGCGAGACGAACCAGTCGGCGTCCACACCGCCGGTCAGGTGGGTCTGCCACTGTTGTTTCAGGCGCAGCAGAACACGGTGGCCCTTGGGCAGGTTGCGCCGCACGTAGTCCTCGCCCTGCAGATAGACGATCTCCATCAGATGCGAGGGCAGCTCCGCTCCCTTGGTGGAGGTGTACTTGCCCAGGCGTTGGCAGATGACCTTCACCGGCAGCGGCGCCTCGTCCGCGAAATTCCGCAGCTCGTCGATCTCCTCCGCCAGCCCGGACGTCACCCAATCCGGGTTGGTCATGGCCACCAGCTTCGGCAACCGCTGCGCCTCCGCCGAGCCGGGAGGCAGGCTCCGGGCCAGCTCGTTCAGACTTCGACCGAACTTGTTGGGCACCCACGGGTACGACTCGTTGCGGTACGACTTGTACAACGCCATGTGGGTGAACTCATGGATCACCGTGGGTGCCAGGGCATCGGCGGAGTCCGAGACCGCCTCCCGCAGCGGGCGAATGTCGACCTCGGTCAGCGAGCCGGCCGCCGCTCGAACCCGAACGTCGTGCTCGAGTTTGCCGATCTCGCCGGTGTCGACCGGGAAGTTGATGAAGGTCGGGGTGGCCAGCCCGGACGCGGCCTCGTTGCCCGGGCCGAGCTCCAGCACGAACACCTCGGTGGTGAAGGACGGCCTCGGGTCGGTCGTGCGATGCTTCTGGATGGTGGCCAGCACCATCGTGATCAGGGGCTGCAGCGTCGAGCGCACCCGGTGCAGGGCCACCGCGAACACGTGGGCGCGCAGCGGGTCGGCCGCGACCAGCCAGTCGGTGGAGCTGAGCCGGCCGACCACCGCCTCGGCGTCGGCGACCAGCCTGGCCCGCTCGGTGTCGTAGTCGGTGATCAGCCGCGCGCTGGTCTCGCGGACGACGCGCTCCTGTGCCAGCTGGCGGGCCTCCGCCTCGCGCTCCTGCTCGAGTTCGGCCTCACGCCTGGCCTTGCGCTCCTCGATCCGGCGTTGCCGCTCGCGGTCCTCACGCTCGTACTCCTCGTCGCGCCGGCGGCGCCGATCCTCCCGCTCGGCGTCCCGGGTCGGCACCGTGCCGCCTCGGCTTCCGCCGATCCGACCGGAGCCGACGATCGTGTCCGGCGACTCCTGGGTGGTCCGGACCCGGGTCGACGTCCGGGTCGGATCCGGAGTGGTCGGGGTCACCAGCTTCTCGACGAGCGGTCGTCGGAGGCCACCGTCGCCGACGGACGCCGGCGGGCGGTCCGTGGGTTCGGTCGATCGCGGGCCGGGATCCGCCGGTCGGTTCCGCGGACGCAGCCGGTCGAGGGCGCCGGGCTCGGCAGTTCCGGATGTCCGCCGGTCCGCGGGTGTCGACCGGCCGGTCTCGCCGGAGCCGCGTTCGGTGCGCGACCGTTCGCGCAGCCGATCAAGTTCGGCGATCTCGGCCTTGAGCTTCTCCTGCCGCTCCCGGCGCTCGCGGGCCCGTTGTTCAGTCGCCGATTCGCCCCGGTCCACGGGGGACCGGGTACCGCCCGGTGAGCGTTGGGTGATCAATGCCGGGACCGGGACCGCCCGGCTGCCGCCGCGGGTCCCGGCGGGGCTCGTAGGTACCTGTCCGGCTCGGCCACGGGAGGATGCCCGGTCGGCCGGGATCCGCTCAGCACTGGTCAACCGCACGCTCCGAAGGGTCGATGGCCACTGGACGCCCGCTCGGTCCGATTCTCTCGCCCGGACAACCCCGGCCGTCAACGGGTCGGCGCGAAGAATCCGCCCGCGAGGCCCGCGGGCGGGTCCTGCTCGTGATCAACCTTCGGTGGGTGGCACCGCCCGGACGAACTCGGCGATCTGCTGCGGGTGCGTCATCGGCAGCCCGTAGTGCGAGGCGTCGGCCAGGATCCGCGTGCTGATCAGGGTCGACCGGGCGGCCGCCCGCCGGGCGATCGTGCGGGCGTGGTTCACCCGACCGCGCCCGGCCAGCACCACCGTGGCCGGCGCCCGCAACGCGTCCATCGCCGAACCGCTCGGGATCTTGGTCGGCACCGTCGAGGTCAGCCCGAACGCGTCGGTGCCCAGCGCGGTCAGTGCCAGCCAGTCCTCGTTCAGCGGCACCCCGCGGGTCTCCCAGCGGATCAGCGCGGTGCGCCGGTCGCCGCTCGGTCGCAGCATCACCGGGGTGGCCCGGAGGATGTAGCCCTTGAGCAGCGGGGCGAAGCACATGGTCGGGTCGAGCAGGGTGAGCGCGTCGACCCGATCCGGCGTCGCCAACGCGAAGTCCAGCGCGAGCCAGGCGCCGTAGGAGTGCCCGACCAGGTGTGCCGACGGCAGTCCCAGCCCGTCGAGCACCGAGCCGAGCCAGCGACGCAGGTCGGCGGGTGTCGTCATCCGGTCGCCGTCCGCGACGCTGCGGCCCGGATCACCGGGCACGTCCACCGCGTGCACTCGATGGGTGCTCACCAGGTCGTGGGCCAGGGCGTTCCATTCCGCCGAGGTCGCGCCGTAGGCCGCCAGCAGCACCACTGGCGGCGCCCCCGCCCGGCCGCAGGAATACACCCGGGTGGTGCCGGCATCCGAGGCCAGGTCGGTGATCTCGGTGCCGGCCGGCCAGCGGCGCATCGCCTCGTCGTAGGCCAGCAGGAAGGTCGCGCGATCCCGCGGCTGCGCCCCGGTCATCGGATGGTCACCACGTCGCCGACGCGCACGGTCGCCCGGCCGGCGGCGACCGCCCGGTAGCCCCGGGCGCCGCCGTCCAGGTCGATCAGCGCCTGCCTGACCGCGTCGTCGACGACCGGCGACGGCTCCTGACGCAGGCAGAATCGGCTGAACTCCACGCACGGGTCGGCCGGCCGCACGTCCAGCAGCCGCAGCGCACCCGTGGCGGTCGAGACGGTGACCACCTGCGGGAGATCCCGGCCGGCCAGCCCGGCCGGCGCGTCGAGCAGGACGGTCTCACCGGCGATGCCGTCCACGACGTGGTGCCCGTACCTGTCGCGCAGCCTGGCGTAGTCGCCGGTACCCATGAACAGGATTCCGGCCCGGCCCTTCGGGTCCCGCGACTGCGGGTGGTCCTGATGGTGGACGTCCAGGATCTCCTCGCCGTCCGCGGTCACCCCGCGAACGCCGCGCGGTCCGGCGATGATGTGGTCGACCGGCACGATCGAGATCGGTTGATAGCGACGCATCGGCGCCTTGCCGGCCTTGACCGGCATGCGTTGCACCTGCAGCCGGACGATCCGATAGTCCGCCATGTCAACTCCCGCGGTTGCCGGCCGGGGGCATCGGCAGGACCTGCGTCGGACTGGGCGTGCGGAGACTGCTGCCGGTGCTCGCCAGCGCTCCGGAATCGGCGTGCACGGTCAGCACGGTGATCGTGTCGCTGTGCTGGTTGGCCACATACACCGACTCGGCCCGGCCGATCCCGCCGGACACCACCGTCAGGTCCCGCGGATGCTCACCGCCGCAAGGGATCTCGTCGACCAACTCGAGCGATCCGGCGCCCGACCGGAAGGACGCCACCGTGTCCGGCCCCCGGTTGGCCATCACCACGAATCGCCCGTCGGTGGTCCGGGCGATCCCGCTGGGCTGGGCCGGTTCCTCCGCGACGTCCGAACCGTCACGGACGTCCAGCACGTCGAGCCGCCCGGTCGACCGGTCCAGCCGCAGCAGCGCGATCTCCCCGGTCAGCTCACCGGCCACCGCCACCAGGCCACCGTCCAACCGGACCAGGTGGCGCGGACCGAAGCCGGCCGGCAGCGGTGACGACGCCAGCACGGTGAGCGTCGCCGACGGCGGGTCGAGCCGGTAGGCGGCGATCAGGTCGGCGCCGAGATCGACCGCGAGCAGCAGGGTCTCATCGATCAGGTAGACCATGTGCGCGTGCGGGCCGTGCTGCCGGTCCGGGTGCGGGCCGGAGCCGGCGTGCTGCACCAGCTGGGTGCGTTCACCGATCCGGCCGTCCTCGCGCAGCCGGTGCACGGCCAGGCTGCCCGACGAGTAGTTCGCGGTGAGCAGGACCGTGCCGGACGGGTCGACGGCCAGGTGGCACGGGTGGGCGCCGCCGGTGGACGCCGAGCCCAGCACCGCCAGACCCCGACCGCCCGGGGCGACCCGCAACGCCCAGACCCGACCGTCCGAGACCTCGCCGACCGCATACACGTGCCGGCCGTCCGGGTGCCAGGCCAGATAGGACGGCGACTCGGGTTCCTCGGTGGCGGACGCGCCCTCGATGGGCTCGGCCACGTCGTGATCGGTGAGCAGCTCCCACCGGCCGGTCGCCGGGTCGTGCGCCACGATCTCGATCCGCCGGCCACGTCCGCCCGCCCCGAACGTGTAGCAGCCGACCAGGAACTCCCGCATTCGTGCAAGGTAGCAAGGCCGACGGGAACGCCGGGGCGACCGGGCCCGGACCGTCAATCGGTCCAGTACCCCAGCGTGAACAGCGCGGCGTTGACCAGGAACAGGCCGAACCACGCCGACAACGCCAGCGTCCGCAGCCATCGTCGCCGGGTGCTCCGCAGCCGTTCGGCCAGCAGGATGGCCAGGGGGAACACCGTCACCGTATTCCGGGCGATCGACACCAGGGTGAAGCTCGTCGTCAACGGCACGATCGTCGCCGTGCCGTAGGTCGCCGACGCCCAGTCGCGCCGCCGGAACCAGATCCAGATCGCCCATACCAGCAGCAGCGCGAACACCAGATCGAGGGCGAACTGGAGACGGCGGTCGGGGGTGGACGCGAAGAGCACTCGGCCGGCCGTCTGGTAGACCGCTTCCCACGGCGGGTGGAACTGCCGATTCCACCCGATGACCTGCGCCGTCCGCCAGGCCAGCGGGTCGCCCGTCACGGCCAGCAGATACCCGAAGTAGGCCGAGGTCCCGAGAGCACCGACCGCGACCCAGCCCAGCCGCGCCGAAAACAGGGGTCGCCCGGTCCGGCGACGCTGGACCAGGTACATCACGACGAGCCCGGCCAGCAGGAACAATCCGTTGATCCGGGTGAACGAGGCGAGCGCACACCAGACGCCGGCCAACCACCAGCGGTCCCGCAGGCCGCAATACCACGCGGCGGTGGCCAAGGCCAGGAACAGCGCCTCGCTGTAGTCGGCGTACAGAAAGATCGAATAGGGGCCGGCGACGAACATCAGCGTCGCCAGCGGCGCCACGCCCGGCCGCGCCGACAGCTGGGCGATCCGCCACACCAGCATCGCGGCGATCAACGACGAGATCGAGCTGACCAGCGCCATGGCCGGCACCAGCGAATCGGTCGTGACCTGACCCCACGTGAGCGTCGCCGCAACGGCCCGGGCGGCCAGCGGGTATCCCGGGAAGAAGCTCGGCAATCCGGCGAAAGCGTCCGGGCCGACGTACCCGCCGTCCGCGATCGCCAGGTAGTAGCTGCTGTCCCAGTGGTGCACGACGCCGGGGAAGGCATTCACGCCGTCGGGCACCGCGGTGCCGGCGCGGTCGGTCATCGACGGTCCCGGCACCAGCCAGCGAGCCAGCATCCAGATGGCCGCCACGACGACCCGGGCGAGCGACCAGACCGCGAACCCGCCGACCAGGGCCGTACGCCATCGTCCCTGCCGGGCGGGCGAGGGAACCGTTACCGGCGCGGGACCACGAACCGATGCCCGCTCGACCGTGGCGGTATCCGCCGTTCGATCCCAGATCACCGACGTGATGCTAGGCGGCGCCCGGGCGATTCCCGTGAAGCCATTCCGCAGGGCGGCAGAGGGGTTACGAACGGCTAGGGCACGATGGAGATCATCTTGCCGGGCACCACGACCACCTTCCGGGGTGCCGCACCGGCCAGCAGTTCGACGATCCGCGGCTCGGCCAGCGCGGCCGCCTCGACCACGGTGGGGGCCGCATCGGCATCGACGGTGATCCGGGCCCGCACCTTGCCCTTGACCTGGATCGGGTACTCCACCTGCTCGGCGACCAGCAGAGCCGGGTCCGCTTCGGGGAAGGGGCCGTGCGCCAGCGACCGGGTGTGGCCCAGCCGCGCCCACATCTCCTCGCTGATGTGCGGCGCCAGCGGTGCGGTCATCAGCACCAGCGCCTCGGCGACCGGCCGCGGGACCGGCTTGCCCGACTTGGTCAGGTGATTGGTCAGCACGATCAGCTTGGCGATCGCGGTGTTGTAGCCCATCGTCGCGTAGTCCGCCCGCACCCCGTCGATCGTGCGGTGCAGCAGCCGCTGCGTCTGAAGGTCCGGCTCGGCGTCGCCGACGACGGTCTGTCCCGACTCCTCGGAGACGACCAACCGCCACAGCCGCTGCAGGTACCGCTGGGAGCCGACGACGTCCCGCGTCTGCCAGGGCCGGGACATGTCCATCGGGCCCATGCCCATCTCGTACATCCGGAAGGTGTCCGCGCCGAACCGCTCGCACATCTCGTCCGGAGTGACGACGTTGTTCAGGGACTTGCCCATCTTCCCGTACTCGCGGTTGACCGGCCGGCCCTGGTACTCGAACCTCTCCGGCGAGACCTCGACCACCTCGTCGGCGGGCACGTACACGCCGCGGTCGTCGGTGTAGGCGTACGCCTGGATGTAGCCCTGGTTGAACAGCCGGCGGTACGGCTCCTCGCTGGACACGTGGCCCAGGTCGTACAGGGCCTTGTGCCAGAACCGCGAGTACAGCAGGTGCAGCACCGCGTGCTCGACGCCGCCGACATACAGATCGACCCCGCCCGGGTCGCCCGGCCGGGAAACGTCCTTACCCATCCAGTACCGCTCGACATCCGGGTCGCAGAAAGTCTTGTCGTTCGTCGGATCCAGGTAGCGCAGCTCGTACCAGCAGGACCCGGCCCACTGCGGCATGACGTTCAGCTCACGGGTGTAGGTCTTGGGCCCGTCGCCCAGATCCAGTTCGACGGTGGCCCACTCGGTGGCCCGGGCCAGCGGCGGCACCGGCTCCGAGGTGGCGTCCTGCGGGTCGAAGGACTGCGGCGAGTAGTCGCTCACCTCGGGCAGGGTCAGCGGCAGCTGATCATCGGGCAGCGAGATCGCCACGCCGTGCTCGTCGTAGACGATCGGGAACGGCTCACCCCAGTAGCGCTGCCGGGAGAACAGCCAGTCCCGCAGTTTGTACTGCTTGCGCGCCTCGCCGACACCGACGGCCACCAGCCAGTCGATCATCGCCTGCTTCGCCTCGGCCACCTCCAGCCCGTTCAGGCTGATCCGGTCGTTGGCGCTGTTGATCGCCGGGCCGTCGCCGGTGAACGCCTGGTCCTGTGGATGGTCGGCCGGCGGCCGCACGGTGCGGATGATCGGCAGGCCGAAGACCGTGGCGAAGTCCCAGTCCCGGGTGTCCTGACCGGGCACCGCCATGATCGCGCCGGTGCCGTAGCCCATCAACACGTAGTCGGCAATGAAAATCGGGAGCAGACGAGTCGAATCGGCCGGGTTGACGGCGAACGCACCGGTGAAGACACCGGTCTTGGCGCCGACCGCCGCGTCCTGTTGTCTTTCCAGATCGCTCTTGCGGGAGGCCGCCAGCCGGTAGGCGGCGACCGCCTCCGCGGGAGTGGCCGCGCCGCCGGTCCATCGCGGGTCGGTGCCATCGGGCCACTGCGCCGCGGTGATCTTCTCGACCAGCGGATGCTCCGGCGCCAGCACCATGTAGGTGGCCCCGAACAGCGTGTCCGGGCGTGTGGTATATACCTCGATCTGCTCGGAACCGTTGGCCGGCAACGTTTCACGTGAAGCAATCGGGAACGCGATGCTAGCCCCGTAGGAGCGGCCGATCCAGTTCCGCTGCATCGACTTGACCGACTCCGGCCAGTCCAGCCGATCCAGGTCGTCCAGCAGCCGGTCGGCGTACGCGGTGATGCGCATCATCCACTGCCGCAGGTTCCGGCGGAAGACGGGATAGTTGCCGATGGCGCTGCGCCCGTCGGCGGTGACCTCTTCGTTGGACAGCACGGTGCCCAGGCCCGGACACCAGTTGACCGGCGCCTCGTCGATGTAGGCCAGCCGGTACCCGGCCAGCACCTTGTGCCGCTCGACATAGGACAGCTCGGCCCAGGGGCGGCCGTCGGGGGTGCGCCGGGTGCCGGCGGTGAACTCGTCGACCAGGGCCCCGATGGGCCGGGCCCGGCCGGCCGTTTCGTCGTACCAGGCCTCGAACAGCTGGGTGAAGATCCACTGGGTCCACCGGAAGAAGCCCGGATCGGTGGTGGCGACGCTGCGCCGCTGGTCGTGGGCGAACCCCAGCCGGCGCAGCTGCGCCCGGTACCGGTCGATGTTCGCCTCGGTGGTGGTCCGCGGGTGGGTGCCGGTGCGCACCGCGTACTGCTCGGCGGGCAGCCCGAAGGCGTCGTACCCGATGGTGTGCAGCACGTTCCGGCCGATCATCCGCATGTAACGGCCGATCACGTCGGTGCCGATGTAGCCCAGCGGGTGTCCGACGTGCAGACCCGCGCCGGACGGGTACGGGAACATGTCCAGCAGGTACAGCTTGTCCGCCGGCACCGGCGCACCGTCCGCCGGGGCCAGCGGCCCGGCCGGGTTCGGCGCCTCGAACGTGCCGTCGGCCGCCCACCGGTCCTGCCAGCGCGCCTCGATCTCGGCGGCCAGCGTGGCGGTGTAGCGGAACGGCGGGACCGCCTCGTCGCCGGCCTGGGTGACCGTCCGACTCCGGGTGGTCTCGCTCTGCGTCGTCATGCCGTTCGCTCCTGTTCGTGCCCGGTTCGGTGGTGGCTGCCGTGCTGGCCGCACAAAGCCGTGTCGGCCGCACAAAAAATCCCCCCTGCTGGACAGGAGGGATCGCCGCGCGTGCCGGTCGCCCGAGGCGTCCCGGTCAGCGCGGCCTGGGAAGAAGCAGAGCCACCGCCATGCGCGGGAGTCTACTCCGCGGGCATTCCGGTCCCGACGGGCTTTCCACCGGTCCGATCCGCGGTGGCCCGGCCCGGACTTGCGCGGGCGGCCGCGCGCCGACGAGGCAGCCAATAGGATGGCCGCCGTGCCCACCGCATCCTTGGCGTTGACGTTGCCGCTGGCCGCCGTGCTGATGGTGCTCGCGGTGTTGTCCGGCACGGTCGGCCTGCGCGGGCGCGCCGGCACGCTGACCCGGGACGGTCGGCTCGGGATACGCACACCGGCCAGCTCGGCCAGCGACGACGCCTTCACGGTGGCCAATCGGGTGGCCGCGCCGATCTGCCTCGGCTCGGCCGTGATCTCGGGTGTGGTGGCCCTGCTGATGGTCGTGCTCCCGCTGTCGACCGCGGCCGTGCTGGTCGCCTTCACCGTCGCGCTGACCGCCTGCGTGGCGCTGCTGGTGATCGCCGGGGTGCTGGGGGACCGGGCCGCCCGACACGTGCCGATCCCCGCCCGGCGCCCGGTGGCCGGTGGCGCCGGCTGCGGAGGATGCGGTTGCGGCGGCGGTGGGTGCGCCAAGCTGACCAGGAACGGCCAGCCCGCCGCGGGCCCCGCCTGACTCTGTCCGCCGGAACCCGCCGGCGGCCCGCGTCAGTTCCGGGTGAGATCGCCCGGGTGATAGGCCATCAACGACATCGGGTACGGCTGGCGGCGCAGCACGCTGAACCACAGATCGGTTCGCGGACCGGCGAGCACGTCGTCGGGCAGTCCGGGCACGACGAACCAGGAGCCCTCGACGATCTCGTCGACCAGCTGCTCGGCATCCCAACCGGCCCGGCCGGCATAGATCCTGATGCCCCGCAACGACTGCGACACCACGCCGGGGTCGCTGTCCAGGTCCACCAGTACGACCGGCCCGGTCACCCCCACCACCCCGGCCACCTCTCTGGGGTTGGTGCCGGTCCGACACACACCCAGGCACATGGCCGCGGACGTCTGCACCGGGCCACCGGCGAAGACCGCGTGCGGCCGCGCGGTGTGCGAGGCCCAGGCCGGCAGCACGTTCTGCACCGCCGTCTCGCTCGGCCGGTTGAGGATGACGCCGACGGTGCCCTCGCCGCTGTGCGCCACCAGATACACCACGGTTCGGCGGAAATGCGGGTCACGCAGACCCGGGGTGGCCACCAGCAGCATCCCGGCCCGCAGGGACTCGATCTCCTCCATCGTGGAACATTCTGCGATCACCGCGCCGTCCGCGCGCAATGAACCGCGCGCCGAAATCTCCGTGGGGCCTTCGCGGTTCCGTCCAGTGGTGGCCACCGGCACTGACGCGGCGTCGACCCGGTGATGACCCGGCAATGACGCAGTGGTGACCCGGTGATGACCCGGTGATGACCCGGACGGGCTGGGAAAGATCCGGCCTTCGCGCGTACCGTTCGACCGTGACCCCCGCTGCATCGCCCACACCGGGGAAGGGTTCGGCCGGCCGGCCCTCGGTGCGGGGGCTGCGCCACCTGCTGCAGGTCCGCGGGCTGCGCAGGCTGGTCTACGTCCGGGTGCTCAGCGCCTTCGGGGACGGTGCGTTCCAGGGTGCGCTCGCCGTTCTGGTGCTGTTCAGCCCGGAACGGCAGACCGAGCCCGCGGAGATCGCCGGCGGGTTCGTCGTGCTGCTGCTGCCGTACTCGATCGTCGGTCCGTTCGCCGGCGCCCTGCTGGACCGGTGGAGCCGGCGCCGGGTGATCGTCTGGGCCAACCTGATCCGATGTTTCCTGGTGGCGGTGGTGGCCCTGCAGATCGCCGCCGACCTGCCCAGCATCGTGCTGTTCGTGACCGCGCTGCTGATCATGGGCGTCGGCCGGTTCGTCGGGTCGGGACTGTCGGCGTCCATGCCGCACACCGTCGCGCAGGACTCGCTGGTCGGCGCCAACGCGTTGGCCACCACGTCGGGGGCGATCGCCATCGCGGTCGGCGGCGGGTACGCGATCGCCCTGCGCGGGCTGCTCGGCGAGTCCACCGGCCGGATCGCCATCGTCACCGCGACGGTGATCGTGTTCTACCTGGCGTCCGCGCTGATCGCGACCCGGTTCCGGATCATGGAGCTCGGTCCGGACGAGACGGACGAGCCGGCGCAGACCCTGCGGGCGGTGCTGCAGGGCTTCGCCAGCGGCATGCACCACATCGTCCGACGGCCCACCGTGGGTCTCGCGGTGGTGGTCGTGATGGCCGTGCGGTTCTGCTTCGGGCTGTGCACCATGGTCGTGCTGCTGCTGTTCCAGAAATACTTCACCGAAGGCATGTGGGTGTTGCGGCCGGGGCCGGCCGGCATCGCCGAGGTGCTCGCGGTCGGCGCGGCCGGTGTCTTCGCCGGTGCGGTGGTCACCGCGCCGGTGGTCCGGCATCTGGGCCGCACCCGTTGGCTGGTCCTGTTGCTCAGCCTGGTCGCGGTGATCGTGCTGGTGGTCGGCAGCCGATTCACCATCTGGTCCACGCTGGTGACCACGTTCGCCGTCGGCTTCGCCTACCAGTCCAGCAAGGTGTGCATGGACTCGGTGGTCCAGGCCGATTCCGACGATGCCTACGTCGGCCGGGTCTTCGCCCTCTACGACACGGCCAACAACCTGTCCTACGTGCTGGCCTTCTGCCTCGGGGTGTTCATCGTGCCGCCGCGCGGCAACGGCATCGGCGCGGTGGTACTGGTCGCCGTGCTGTTCCTCGCCACCGGCTGGGGGTACGGATGGGCCATGATACGGCTGCTGCGCCGGCCCGGCACGGCGGTCACGGTGATCGCCCATTCCGGCGACGCCGATCCGGCACCACCGTCAACCGGGGACGGTTCCCGCACCGGCGGTCGTCCGACCGGTGCGGCGCCGGCCGAGGTGCCGCCGTCCCACCACCGTGCCGGTCCCGACGAGGCGACGATGCCCAGCGTCACCGCCGCTCCACCGGGCGACGGCCGCATCCCCTGATCGCCCGCGGGACCACACCCGCCACCACCCATCTGCCGTCGCCGGCGTCCCGGAACGGCTACACCTTGCAACCACTCCTATACTTCGCCCGTGGGGGGCGAGGGGCTCAGACCCGGCGGGACGTTCGCCGGCTACCGGGTGGACAGGGAGCTCGGCTCCGGTGGCATGGGCATGGTCTACCTGGTCGAACATCCCACGCTCGGGAAGTACTTCGCGTTGAAGGTGCTGCCCGAGAACTTCTCTCGCGACCCGGAGTTCGTCAGTCGGTTCTCCCGGGAGATGCGGACCGTCTCTCGGCTGGAACATCCGCATATCGTGTCGACGACCAACGCCGACGTCACCGACGGCCGGTCCTGGTACACGATGACCTACCTTCGCGGGACGGACGCCGCCCACGCCGTCAAGCGGTCACCGAGCGGTCTGCCGACCGAGCAGGTGGTCCGCATCGTCGACGCCGTCGCCGACGCCCTCGACTACGCGCACCGCAACGGGGTGGTGCACCGGGACGTCAAGCCGGCCAACATCCTGCTCGGTGAGGACGGCAGGATCTGTCTCACCGACTTCGGGATCGCCAAGGTCATCGGCGAGACCGCGTCGATGACGGCCGTCCAACCGTTCACCGCCGATTTCGCCTCGCCGGAACAGGTCGAGAACGCGGCGGTCGGCGAACCGACCGACGTCTACTCGCTGGGCGCCACCGCCTACGCGCTGCTCACCGGGCAGCCGCCGTATCCGGGCCCGGTGCCGGCCAAGCTTCTCGGGCACGCCCAGCAGCCGCCGCCTCGTGCCAGCGTGACCCGCCCGGAATTGCCGGCGGGGACCGACGCCGTCATCGCCGCCGCCATGGCCAAACGGCCGGAGGACCGTTTCCCGACCTGCGCGCGGTTCGCCGAGGCCCTTCGGGACAGCCTCGGCACCGGCGCGCTGACCAGGCCGGATCCGGGTCCACCGCCCGGCCCGCACCGGACGCCTCGGCCTCCTCGGCGCCGTGCCATCTGGGCGATCGGCGCGGTCGTCGGGTTGCTCGCCGGCCTCGGGATCTGGGTCGGGACGCGGATGTCCGGCCCGGAGCCCACGCCGACGACCACGGCGGCCGCCGAGAGCGAACCGGCGGCGACCACGGCGGCGACCACGGCGGCGACCGGTGACGACGTCGCCGTGCACACGTCCACCGGTGTCACCCAGGCCGGATCGACCGGCGAACCCACCGTCGTGGCCCTGGATGGGCTGATCAGCCCGAGCCTGCCGACCGGGTCGGGCACGTCGGCCGACCAGCCGGTCGCCGGGGCCAGCACCGTCACGATGGGTCCACGCAGCTGCCCGAACGGTTCGCAGGTCCTGGACGTGGACGTCGGATCGGGTCTGCAGCGGATCACCGCCACCTTTCTGATGTCGGACTCGGCCGATCCGTCGACGCGCACCCATGTGACGGTGACCGCGGACGGCACCGTCGTCGCGGACAAGACGGTGGCGCCTCGAGCCGGCGCGACGATCAACGCCGACGTGGCCGGAGCCGGCAACGTGACCATCGGGCTGGCCACCGCCGGGTCGGGTCGGTGCGGATCCGACGACTATTCGATCTTTCTGACCAACGCCCAGGCCTTCCGATGAGGTCCCGATGAACGTTCCGATGAACTGGAGCACTCCATGAAACTGGCCCCGCGTGTCGCCGTCCTCGTGCTGCCGGCGGCGTTGCTGCTCGGCGCCTGCGGGTCCGCCACCCAGGGCACGGCGGAAGCACCTCCGACGACGTCGGCTGCCGCGTCGAGCAGCGCACCACCGACCTCGTCGGCCTCGCCGACCAGCCGCTCCAGCACGATCGCCACGTCCAGCTCGGTTTCCGTCCCCAAGGTCATGCCGGACCTCACCGGCAAGACCCTGTCCGACGCGCAGGCCGCGCTGGCGCCGTACAACGTGCAGATCAAGACGGCGAACAAGATCGACGCCGCACCGGCCGGCACCGTCATCGAGCAGAGTCCCGTCGCCGGTGCCCAGTTCGCCCAGGTGATCACGCTGACCGTGTCGACGGCCCCGGCCACCGTGCCGGACGTGACCGGCAAGACCTACTCCGATGCCGAGGAACAGCTGACGAAGTTGGGCTTCGAGGTCAAGGAGAGCCCGATCTTCGACCAGCAGAAGGCGGACGGCCTGGTCACCGGCCAGAATCCGCCGGCCGGCACCGGCAACGTCGCCGAGGTCACCCTCGACGTGGTGCGGCGGCCGGTGGTGACCTATCTGGCCGACATGGAGCCGGTCGACAAGGACACTCTCTACGGGTTCAACTCCGACGGCGCCACCAAGGCCAACGGCAAGTCCTACAGTCACGGGCTGCTCGTCACCCCGGTGCCGAGCGGCTCCGTCGGCACGATCGAATACGACTTCTCCCGGCAGTACCGCAAGCTCACCGGTGAGTTGGGCCTGGACGACAAGTCCGACAGCGCGGCCATCGGCAAGGTCGAGATCTACGGCGACGGCCGGCAGCTGCTCGCCCAGGACGTGCCGTTCGGTCAGACGATCCCGGTGGACCTGGATGTCACCGACGTCCTGCGGCTCAAGGTGACGGTCGCCACGGTCGACGGCAAGAGTTCGATCGTCTTCGGCGACTTCGCCGCGCAGGGCCTGCAGTCCGAGGTGTCGGCGTCGGGCTCGGCGACGGCCACCACGACCACCAGCCGCTGAGCCGAACCCGAGGCGCACGGTCGGCCCTGGCCACGAGAAGCCGCGGGAGCCGCAATCCTCCCGGGCAGGCTCGCGGCCGCGCTGATCCAACGTTCGGCAAACCGGACAAAACGGCACCGAAAGTGGGTATTGGATCAGCGCGGGACGGGATCCAGGCCGACCAGCACGGGTGATTCGGGCATTTCGGTCACCAGAAGGTTCGACTGGGGCAGCGCCTCACCGGACGCCGGACGCACCCTGCGGCCATCGGCGCGCCCGACGTCAAGATCGGCGCGACCGGCCGCTACGGCAGGATGCCCTCGCGACGCGCCCAGTCCAGCAGCGCCGCCTCGGCCGCCTCCCGGCCGAGCGGCCCCTGCTCCAGCCGCAGCTCCTTGAGGTAGGCCCAGGCCCGGCCCACCACCGGCCCCGGCGGCACGCCCAGCAGCTCCATGATCGCGTTGCCGTCCAGGTCGGGCCGCACCCGGGCCAGATCCTCCGCCGCCGCGATGCGGGCGATCCGCTCCTCCAGGGAGTCGTAGGACCGCTGCAGCGCCGCCCGCCGGCCCGGATTGCGGGTGGTGCAGTCGGCGCGCACCAGCTTGTGCAGCCGGGCGAGCAGCGGGCCGGCGTCGGTCACGTACCGGCGCACCGCCGAATCCGTCCACGCCCCGGTGCCGTACCCGTGGAACCGCAGGTGCAGGAAGGTCAGCATGGCCACGTCGTCGATCAGCGCCTTGGGCATCCGCAACGCGCGCAGCCGCTTGCGGACCAGCTTGGCGCCGACCACCTCGTGGTGGTGGAAGCTGACGCCGCCCCCCGGCTCGAACCTGCGGGTGGCCGGCTTGCCCACGTCGTGCAGCAGGGCGGCCAGCCGAAGCGTGAGGTCGGGTCCGTCGGTTTCCTGCGCGATCGCCTGATCGAGCACCGTCAGGGTGTGCTCGTAGACGTCCTTGTGCTGATGGTGCTCGTCGCGTTCCAGCCGCAGCGCCGGCAGTTCGGGCAGGATCCGGTCGGCCAGCCCGGTGTCGGTGAGCAGCCGCAGACCGTCCCGGGGATGCGCGCCGAGCATCAGCTTCTCCAGCTCGGCGCCGACCCGCTCCGGGGTGATCCGGTCGATCTCGGCCGCCATCGCGGTCATCGCGGTCACCACCCGCGGCGCCGGGTGGAAGCCGAGCTGGGAGACGAAGCGGGCCGCTCGCAGCATTCGCAGCGGATCGTCCCGGAACGACTGCTCGGGGGTACCAGGGGTATCCAGCACCCGCTCGGCGAGTTGCGCCAGCCCGCCGAACGGGTCGGCGAACGCGTGGCCGGGCACGGACACCGCCATGGCGTTGACCGCGAAGTCCCGCCGCAACAGGTCGCCCTCCAGGGTGTCGCCGAACGTCACCTCGGGCCTGCGGGTCTCACCGTCGTACAGGTCGGACCGGAAGGTGGTGATCTCCAGCCGGAACCCGGCCTTGGCCACCCCGACCGTGCCGAACTCGATGCCGGTCTGCCAGATCGTCTCAGCCCACCCCTTGACCAACCGCAACACCCGCTCGGGCCGAGCATCGGTGGTGAAGTCCAGGTCGTCCTCGAGTCGGCCGAGCAGCGCGTCCCGCACCGACCCGCCGACCAGATGCAGCTGGTGGCCGGCGGCCGCGAACCGGGAGCCCAGATCGTCCGCGACGGGTGCGATGCGCAGCAGGTCGGCGACGGCGGCCCGTTGCAGGTCGGACAACCGGCCGGGTGGGCGGGCGGGCACGTGGGCGGAGGCGCCGGTGGACGCGGCGGCGCGCGGCGAACTGGACACGACCGACCAGTCTATCGAGCGGCCGGGCCGCACCGAGCACGGATTCGGCGGTCCGCATGGCCGCGGACCCGCCCCGACACGGTAGTGCCGGCGTGTTGCCGGGCCTGTCGACTGCGCCGCCACGGGAGTGCGCCGCACTACCATCGGCCCCATGCCTCCCGCCCGCCGAGGTCTCGGCCGCCGCCTTCCCGGGCCGCCCCGACCCGGCCGGCCGGCGGACGAGACCTCGGCCGGTGGCCTGGTCGTGCGCACCCAGGACGGCGCCGCGCACGGGGCCCTGATCGGCCGGTTGGACCGGCGCGGCCGGCTGCGCTGGTCGCTGCCGAAGGGCCACGTGGAGGCGGGCGAGACGCACGAACAGGCCGCGATCCGGGAGGTCGAGGAGGAGACCGGCATCAGCGGCCGGATCACCGCACGCCTGGGCAGCGTCGACTACACGTTCGTCGCCCAGGGTCGGCGGATCCACAAACGGGTCCACCACTACCTCATGGTGGCGGTCGGCGGCGAACTGTCCGACGCGGATTTCGAGGTCACCGAGGTCGCCTGGGTGCCGCTGGCCGACCTGACCAGCCGGCTGGCCTATGCCGGCGAACGTCGGTTGGTGCGACGGGCCGTCGAGTTGCTGGCAGAGAGCGCATGACCGCCACGGCGGCGACCACACCGGCGTCGGGCGCGCAGCGTCGGACCGGTGCGGGCACCCGGCGAGCCGCGGCGGACCGCACCGGCTGGGCTTCGGCGTGACGGTTTCCGGGGTGGGCGGCCGTCACCGATGTCGGCGCGAACGACTCTGGCGGGCCGCATGGATCCGGGTGTGCCTCGTCGCTGCCGCCGCGCTGCTGGTGACCCTCGGCGGCAGCGCCTCCGCGGCGGCTGCGCCGGGCCACCGTGCGGTGCCGGCGGCCGATCGGCTGACCTGGTTCGCGGCCCCGGACACCGACTACGCCAGCCGCCTGACATTCGATGTCTCGATGATCAGCCCGACGCTGGTCACCGCGACCGGCCCGAGCACGCTGACCATCGCCGGCACCATGACCAACACCGGCCCGGACGACATGATCGACCTGAGCTACCGCATCCAACGCGGCGACGCCCTGCATTCCACCGCCGGGGTCCACGACGAGATCGCCCAGCCGTCCGAACCGACCGCCCATGTGCCGAGCACCTTCAACCGGATGAGCGGGACCCTGGCCGCCGGCGCCTCCGCGCCTTTCGCCTTCTCCACGGCCTTGACCGGGGCCGACGGCCTGGACATCAGCCAACCCGGGGTCTACCCGGTGATGGTGAACGTCAACGGTGCGGTGGTGCTGCCGACCGGCCCCCTGCAGGCCCGGATCGGCGAACTCCACCTGCTGGTCACCGTCATGGGCGTGCCGGCCGGTGGCCCGGCGGCCGAACCCGGCACGAGCGACCAGGAAAGCCCCGCGGCGCCCGGCGCGACCCCCACGCCGTTCAACTTCATCTGGCCGCTCGTCGACCAACCCCACCTCGGCGTGGACGGGGTCTTTCTCGACGACGACCTGCTGGCAGCGATCTCACCAGGCGGCCGGCTGGCGACCTTGCTCGACGGGTTGACCAGTGACGCGACGCTGGCCCTGCCGGCCGGTGCGCTCACCGTGGTGGTGGATCCGCAGCTGCTCGACGAGCTGGACCGGATGACCGGCCCGTACCGCGTCGTCGCGCCGCCCGGGGCCGCGCAACCGCCGGTCACCACGATCGCCCAGGCCCAGAGTTCCGCGCAGCAGGGCACCGCCCCGACCGAACCCGCCGGCCCGGCCGGACCGGCTGCCCCGACCGCGGATGCCGCCGCGCCGGCGCCGGCCGCTGGCCAAGCGGTCGACATTCCCGGGACGGTCGCCGGAACCGGGCAGCAGGCCGCCGCGTCCTTCCTCGAACGGCTTCGGTCGGTGGCCGCCGCCCATCCGGTGGTGCTGCTGCCCTACGGAGACCCGGACGTGGTCGCCCTGGTGCGTGCGGGCATGACCGAGCAGGTGACGACCGCACGACGACACGGGCTGGAGGTGGCACGACGGGTGTGGGGTGATCCGGCCACCGTCACCGCGGACATCGCCTCCCCGATCGACGGGGCCGTCGACCAGGCGACGCTGTCCGCGCTGGTGTCGGACGGGGCGACCAGCGCGCTGTTGTCCCAGGTCTCGGTCGACGTGCCGGCCGGCCCCGGCGACCGGCCCACCACCTCCGCGCTCATCGACGACGGCGGGAACGGCACCGGCCTGCCGTCCGTCGTCGCGCAGACCGACGTCCTCGGCGGCCTGGACAAGCTCATCGACGACGGCCGGCAGACCGGGTGGGCGACCAAGGTGAACTCGCTCACCGCGCTGCTGGCCCAGCAGGCCGCGGACGGCACCACCACCCCGGCGGTGTTCGCGCCGAGCCGCCGCTGGTCGCCGGACAGCGACGCCCTGACGGGCCTGGTCCAGTTGCTCGGCGAGCTCGGCCGCAGCGGGGTCATCTCCGGCGAGACGCTGGCGGACCTGTCGGCCGCCGCTCAGGTGCCGGGCACCACCGAGTACCCGCAGGCGGCCCAGGACCGGGAGCTGTCCGCGGACTACCTCGACCGGGTGGCGCAGGCCCGGGCGTCGGTGTCCGCCCTGCGCACCAGTCTCGCCTCGGTGCCCCAGCACACCGACCCGGCGGCGGTGCTGGACCCCCTCGACGCCGCCCTGGACGCCGCCGCGTCCGCCGCGTTCCGGACCGATCCGGCCGTCGGGGAGGCCAACCTGGCCACCGTCGAGGCCACCGTGGCCGGCATCCGCGGCGGTGTGCAGATCGCCTCCGCCGGCAACAACTACACCCTGGCCTCGTCGACGTCGCCGCTGGTGCTCACCGTGCAGAACAGCACGCCCTACGACGTCCCGGTGATGCTCCGGCTGACCGGCGGGGAGATGGTCGGGCTCACCACCACCGACCAACCCGTGCAGATCATCCCGGCGGGCCGTTCCCAGCAGGTGAAGATCCCCACCGAGGTGACCAGGTCCGGGCAGTTCCAGGTGACGGCGACCCTGGTCGGGGTGGACGGTCTCGCCTGGGGCAGCCCGGTCCAGCTCACCGTCCAGTCCAGCGCGTACGGCGCCCTGACCGTCATCCTGATGGTGGTGGCCGGCGGGGTGCTGGTCGTCATGGTGGCGCTGCGGATCCGCCAACGCCTGCGCGCCCGCCGGGCCCGCATCGCGGCCGCCGGCCGGACGGAGGCCGACCAGGCCGCCGCCGACCACCGCAACGGCCGCGGTCCCGGGCCATGGACGGGGACCCCCTCGGCACCGGCCGACCGGCGCACGCCCGACCCGCCCCTACCGCAGGCACACCGAACCGAGAAGCGACAGGAATTCCGCACGTGACCGCACACGAGACATCCAGCGAGGACGCGCTCGAGCCCGGGCCGATCACGTGGGCCGAGCGAACGGAATCGCCGGGCGACCGCCCGGCCGCCCGGCGCGACGACGTGGCGGGCATGAAGACCGCCCGCACCGCCGGCGTCGTGCGGGCGGGTGCGGTGATGGCCGTGGCCACCCTGGTCAGCCGGGCCACCGGCTTCCTGGCCAAGGTCGTCATCCTGGCGTTCCTGGGCTTCGGTGTGGTCAACGACGCCTACACGATCGCCAACACCCTGCCCAACATCATCTTCGAGCTGCTGATCGGCGGGGTGCTCACCTCGGTGGCCATTCCCCTGCTGTCCCGCGCCCGGTCGGACCCGGACGGCGGCGAGGGCTACACCCAGCGGCTGATGACGATGGCGCTGGTCGGCCTGGTCGGCGCGACGGGCCTGGCCATCGCCTCCGCCCCCCTGCTGACCAGCGTGTACCTGTCCGGGAACGGCGGGGTGGTCGACCACGACCTGGCGAACGGGCTGGCCCTGCTGCTGCTCCCGCAGATCTTCTTCTACGGCATCGCCGCGCTGTTCGGCGCGATCCTGAACACCAAGGAGAAGTTCGGCGTACCCGCCTGGGCGCCGGTGGCGAACAACCTGATCGTCATCGCCGTCGGCATCGCCCTGCTGGTCATGCCCGACGACCCGCAGCACGTCTCCGCCGAAGGCGCGCTCACCGGGCTGAACCGGGAACAGTTCCTGGTCCTGGGCCTGGGCACCACCGCCGGCATCGTCATGCAGGCACTGGTCATGGTGCCCTCGCTGCTGCGCGGCGGCTTCCGGTTCCGTTGGCGATGGGGCGGTGACCGGCGCCTGCTGGAGGCCGGCCAGCTGATGCTGTGGGCCGTCGGCTACGTGCTGATCTCGCAGGCCGGCTACATCGTGGTGACCCGGGTCGCGTCGGCGAACATCGAGGGCGGCATCTCCCTGTACGCGTTCGCGTCGCTGCTGTTCCAACTGCCCTACGGGATCATCGGCGTCTCCATCCTGACCGCGATCATGCCGCGGATGAGCCGGCACGCGGCCGCGGGCGAGTACGAACGGATGAAGGACGACGCGTCGCTGGGCAACCGGCTGTCCATCGTGGCCCTCGTGCCGGTGGCGGCGGGGATGATCGTGCTCGCCGTCTCGCTGGCCATCGTGGCCTCGCTGTACGGGGCGGTGTCCCTGGACGACGTGATCGTGCTGGCCGCCACGCTGACCGGGCTGGCCCTCGGGCTGGTGCCGTTCGCGGTGACGTTGATGCAGATGCGGGTGTTCTACGCGATGAAGGACGCGCGCACCCCCGCGCTGATCAACCTGGTGATGGTGGCGATCCGGATCCCGCTGCTGATCGCCTGCGTGAACCTGGCCCCGCCGCTGATCGTGCCCGGCATGGCCCTGGGCACCACGGTGTCGTACCTGGCCGGCGCGGTGGTCGGGGAGGTCTGGCTCCGGCGCCGCTACGGCCCGATGGGCACCCGACGCACCCTGCTCACCCTGGGCAAGATGGTGGTGGCCAGCGCCGTGGGCGGGCTGGCCGCGCTCGGACTCAGCCTGCTGATCTCCGACGGCTCGGTCGACACGCTGGCCGAGGCGGTGCGCCAGATCCTGGTCTGCGCGCCGGTGGGCCTGCTCGTCATCGGCGCGCTGGCACTGCTGCTGCGGGTCGAGGAGTTGGAGCCGATCCGGCGGAAGGTCCTGCGCCGGCTCCGTCCCGACCGAGGCACCGGATCGGGCAACCCGGTGGCGTCCACACGCGTCCCCGACGGACGGCATGGCACGCTCATGGGAGCGCACCCGTCCACCGCGCAGGTCGGCGGCCCGGCTGTGCCGCCGTCCCGTCCGCCATCGATCAGCAGGGAGCAGGTGTCCGAACCGGTGTCCGACAATCGCAGCGGCGGCTCCGCCGCCCCGGCCGCAGAGGACGCGCTCGAGGAGGATCCCGAAGCCACCACCGAGGTCCGGTCCGACCAGCTGATCGACCGCGCCGGTGCCGAGGGGCCCACCGAGTCGACCGCCACCCAACCGACGGACACGCAGCGGGCGGATCGGCCCAAGACCGGCCAACCCGCGTCGCCGCTGAGTCCGGGCATGATCATCGGCGGACGGTACCGGCTGGTCAACCTGGTCGCCTCGGACGGCGCCGGCCACTGGTTCTGGCGGGCCAAGGACACCGTGCTGCCCCGGGACATGGCGGTGACCATCCTCCCGGACACCACCGGCACCTCGGCCACCGTGGCCCGAACGCTGCGCGCCGGCCGGCTGCATCACATCGGACTGCCGCAGACCCTGGACGTGGGCACCGACCACGGCCAGTCCTACGTGGTCGGCCAGTGGGTCGACGGCGCCACCCTCACCGATCTGGTCACCGGCGGTCCGCTGGACGCCGACGTCGCCACCTCGGTCACCGCCAAGCTGTCCGAGGCGGTCGCCGAGGCGCATCGCAACGGCGTCTCGCTCGGCGCCATCCACCCGTCCCTTGTGCGGGTGAACTTCGACGGCCAGGTCCGGTTGTCCCACGTCATCGCCTATGCCTCGGCCACCCCCGACCAGGACATCAAGGCCATCGGCGGCCTGCTGTACCTGATGCTCACCGGCACCTGGCCGCTGGCCGGAGCGACCGTCGACGGCGCCGTGCCGCTACCGGCCGCACCGACCCGACTGGGCCGGGAGGTGCCTGCCACCGAGGTGGTCGCGGCCGTCCCGGAGGCCCTGTCTGCGCTCGCCGAGCGGGCACTGCACCCGGAGGAGCCGGACGGCATCCACGCCGTCGGCGCCATCGCCGCGTTGCTGCGCAGCCCGGAAACGGCGGCCGGCGCGGTGGAGGCCGCCCCGTCGCCGGAGGTCCGTCCGCTGTCCGCCGCCGACCGGCGGCTGATCCGGGAACGGCGGGCCAAGCTGAGCCTGGCCGGGGTGGTGCTGGCGGTCTTCGCGCTGCTGATCGTCATCGCGCTGGGCGGGCTGACCAACCAGTTCATGGCGTCCATCCAGAACAGCGCCCCCGAGGAACTGCCGATGATCGACTCGGCGACCACCGCCGCCGCCGCGCCCGCGGACCAGTCGACCTCCAACGCGGCGCCCTCCAGCGGGGCGCCGGCGGCCGCGCCGGTGCCGATCGTCGGCGGCGCGGTGTACGACCCGGAGGGCGACGGCAGCCCCGACTACAAGGACTACGTCGACCGGGCGTTCGACGGCAACGACTCGTCGTTCTGGCTGACCTGGGTGTACAAACAGCAACTCCCGACGCTCAAATCGGGGGTCGGCCTCGTCCTGCAGTTCGACCACGAGGTCAGCCCCACCCAGGTCACCGTGAAAAGCACGGCCGACGGCAGCCCGAAGATCACGACCGAGGGCACCGTCTTCGACGTGCGTACCGCGACCTCACTCAGTCCCGGACCGCTCGACTCGACCACCACGCTGGGTTCGGGAACGGTGGCCAACGGCGTGGCCACCATCGACCTGAGCAACGCGCCCAAGTCCAAATACCTGATCGTGTACGTCAGCAAGCTCGGCCAGACCCCGGACAGCCAATACCAGGCCAAGATCAACGAGATCACCGTCTCCGGCCGCTGATCCGATCTCCGGCCATCTCGCCCGCCGGGCACACCGGTCGGCCGGGGAATAACGGCCGACCGGCGACGTTGTGCACACTGCGTCGTGCGGACCGCGGTCGCGGGCCTGCAAGGATGTCGCCCTATCATCGGGCACGCGGACCTCGGGCGTACCCGATTCGCTGTGAGGGAGAGATCGTGAACCAGTTCGTGTCCATTCCGTCGGTCGACAGTGCTGTCGATGCCGCCGCCGACACCGCCGCCGACGCTGCCGGGCACGACCCCGAGCGGATCCACGACGTCATCGTCGTGGGGTCCGGGCCGGCCGGGTACACGGCGGCCATCTACCTGGCCCGCGCGGATCTCGAGCCCCTGGTGTTCGAGGGGTACTCGTACGGCGGCGCGCTGATGACCACCACCGACGTGGAGAACTTCCCGGGCTTCCCGCAGGGCATCCTCGGGCCTGAGCTGATGGCGCAGATCCGGGAGCAGGCCGAGCGGTTCGGCGCCGACCTGCGGACGGTCGACGTCGAGGCCGTCGACCTGAGCGGGCCGGTGAAGACGGTCACCGTGGACGGCGTCGCGCATCGAGCCCGCGCGGTCGTGCTGGCCACCGGTTCGGCGGCCCGCTATCTCGGGCTGCCCGACGAGCAGCGGCTGATCGGGCGAGGGGTGTCCGCCTGCGCCACCTGCGACGGCTTCTTCTTCCGCGACCAGGACATCCTGGTGGTGGGCGGCGGCGACTCGGCGATGGAGGAGGCCACCTTCCTGACCCGGTTCGCCCGGTCCGTGACGATCGTGCACCGGCGTGAGGAGTTCCGCGCCAGCGCGATCATGCTGGACCGGGCCCGCAAGGACCCGAAGATCCGCTGGCGGACGAACGCGGTGATCACCGCCCTGCACGGCGAGACCAGCCTGGCCGGGGTGACCCTCACGGACACCCGGACCGGCGAGCAGAGCGAGCTCGCGGCCACCGGTGTCTTCGTGGCGATCGGGCACGACCCGCGCTCGGAACTGTTCCGTGACCAGGTGGCCGTCGACGCCGAGGGCTACGTGCTGGCCGGCCATCAGGTGGCCGCCACCGCGTCCACCGGAACCAGCGTCGAGGGCGTCTTCGCCTGCGGCGACGTGGTCGACCACACCTACCGGCAGGCCATCACCGCCGCCGGTTCCGGCTGCGCCGCCGCGCTGGACGCCCAGCACTACCTGGCCTCCCACCCGCTGCCGGCCGACGACGCCGGGGCGGCTCACACGACCACCGACCCGATGCCCGACGCGCCGCGTGGCGCGTTCGAGGACGCCCTGAGTGTCTGACCGGCCGCTGCCGGTCCGGTCCATCCCAACAGCGACAACCGAACGAGAAAGAGGTTCCAGATGGGTAACACCGTGAAGGTCACCGACGACAGCTTCACCACCGACGTTCTCCAGTCGGACAAGCCGGTCATCGTGGACTTCTGGGCGGAGTGGTGCGGACCGTGCCGGATGGTGGCGCCGATCCTGGAGGAGATCGCCAGCAAGCACGAGGACAAGGTGACCGTGGCCAAGCTGGACATCGACGCCAACCCGCAGGTCGCGCAGCAGTACCAGATCCTGTCCATCCCGACGATGCTGGTCTTCAAGGGCGGTAAGCCGATCAAGCAGGTGGTCGGCGCCAAGCCGAAGGCGGCCCTGCTCGCCGAGTTCGCCGACGTGCTCGCCTGACCCGCACCGTCGGCCTGCCTGCCGCACAGCCGCCGCCGTCCGGACGATCCCGGACGGCGGCGGCTGTCTGTGTTGGTGTGCCGTGTTTCGCCTGCCGTGTTTCGCGTGCGGCGACGTGGCCCTCGGGCAATGGCGGGCAACGGCCCGGATCCGGGGCACAATGATGGGCGGGCGCGGCCCGGCAGATAAGAGTTGAATGCGTGGTCGATGTGAACCCGTCGGCGGCTGATGCGTCAGACGAAGCGGGTGGAATGACCACGCGTCGAACCCGACCTGGCCACCCGACCTTGGCGATCGGGCGCGGGGCGGGACCGCGACCGGACGAGGCGAGACGAAGGAGAGCGATGCTGCTGCGGCGCGGCGATCGAGGGCCGGCGGTGGCCGACCTGCGGGACGCACTGGCGAGTTTGCAGCTGCTGCCCTCGTTGAACGGCAGCGACCGAGCGCTGGTCGAATTCGACGACACGGTTGACCGGGCGATCCGGGACTTCCAGCAGCGCCGCGGACTGATCGCGGACGGCATCGTCGGCCCGGTCACCACCCGCTCGCTGACCGACGCCCGGTGGAAGCTCGGTGATCGTCCGCTGTCCTACACCCTGTCCGCCCCGATGACCGGGGACGACGTGATGGCGCTGCAGACCCGGCTGGCCGAGATGGGGTACAACACCGGCCGGCCGGACGGGATCTTCGGCGCGCTCACCGACCTGTCCGTCCGGGACTTCCAGCGGCACCGCGGGCTCACCGATGACGGCGTCTTCGGGCCGCAGACCTACAAGGAACTCAACCGGATCGGCCGGATGGTCACCGGCGGACGGCCCCAGTACCTGCGTGAATACCAGCTGGTTCGGCAGGCCGGCCCCCGGCTGCACGGCAAGCGGATCGTCATCGACCCCGCGCACGGCGCGGACGACAGCGGCTGGACCGTCGGCGACGTCCGCAGCGCCGACCTGACCTACGACATCGCCCAGCGGCTGCGTTCCCGCATGGTCACCACGGGGATGTCGGTCATTCTGACCCGCGGCGCGCACGAGAATCCCAGCCAGGAGGAGCGGGCGTGGTTCGCCAACGACTTCGGCGCCGACCTGCTGCTGAGCCTGCACATCGACGGCTCGGCCTCACCCCACGCCTGCGGCATCGCCACCTTCCATTTCGGCACCGACTCCGGGGCCACCTCCACCGTCGGTGAGACGCTGGCCGGGCTGGTCCAGCGGGAGCTGGTCGCCCGCACCCACTTCGCCGACTGCCGCGTGCACCACCGGCCGTGGGACATCCTGCGGCTGACCCGGATGCCGGCCATCCAGGTGGAGATGGGCTACCTGTCGAACCCGACCGAACGCGCTCGGCTGCTGTCGTCGGACTTCCGCGACCAGCTCGCGGACGGCGTCCTGGTCGCGGTCAAGCGGCTGTACCTGGACGGCCGCGACGACCCGCACACCGGCACGTTCACCTTCTCCGACCTGCTGGCCCACGAGCGTCGCATCCGCGACTCGGCCTGACGCGACTCGACGCGACGCGACCCGACCCGACCATCCGGTCGAGGTTGGTGCCGGCGCCGACCAGTTCCCGCGCGGCGGGTGGCGGTGATGCCGGGATGGTCACGCTGGCGAACAGCTCCTCCAGCGCCGCCTCGACCTCGGCCTTCCACCCGATGTCCCGGCCCAGCTCCAGGCGCAGCCGGGGGTAGCGGTGATGTGGCTTCACCTCGGTGAAGCCGACGGCCCGGGCGAAGCCGGCCGGCAGCACGCAGCTGGGGATGCCGTCCTCACCGGCCAGGTGGTCCTCTCGATGGTCCGCCGGCCGGGCTCGTTCAGCGCCGGCCCGTTCGGCCCCGGTGGTGGCGGGGCCCGCGGCTGGGTCCGCGGCGGGATCGGGGCCGTCCTCCCGACCGAAGAGCTCGATGGCGCGCACGCCTCGCCGGGTGAGCTCCCGGATCACCCCCTCCAGCAGGAACCGCCCGAGGCCCTGCCCGGTGAACCGCGGTTCGATGCGCGCGGTGGTCAGCAGCACGGCGTCCGGGGACACCGGTGACGTGGGGAACGCGGCGGCGCCGGGGACCGCGGTGGGCGGGGCATAGAGCGCGAAGCCGACCGGCTGGTCGTCGACCGTGACGACCTGGCCGGCCGAGCCCCAGGTCAACATGACGCCGGAGAGCCAGACCTCCTTCTCGAACTCGGCCTCACCGGCGCGGGCCGCGCTGCGTGCTGCGGCCGCGTCGAGTTCCCAGGCGACGCAGCCCCGGCAGCGTCCCGGGAGCAACCCGATCGTTGACATCGACAGTGGCACCAGCGCTCGCGTCACACCGCTCCCTGTTGGACCGTCCTCCAGTGCCTGGCCGGCCCGCCGATGACCGGCCGGGGCCGCCCCGCCGTCCGCCCACCGAAGCCGACCCGATCAGGATAGGACGGCTCGGCCGCGGCGTTCGATCCGTGTCCCGACGTTGTGGCGCACCGCCGGGCTGCCGCCCGTTGGAGCGGTCGTCGACCGGCCAGGATCGCCGCCGGTCACCCCGGCGGCCCGGGCTCGGTGCACCCAGGAGCTACCTGATCCGCGACATCGACCCTGCCCTGCGAACGAAAACTTTTGCTCAGCAACATGTTTCGCTATCAGCGGCCTCGCCCCTGACGCCTTTCCGCGCACAACCCCACCGTCCCGCAGCCGGTCCGGCCCCGGGCCCGCGCCACCCCGGACATCGCCTCGCCTCGGCGCGGGGAAGATCCGGTCGCCTGACGCGACCCGATGTTCCCCGGGAACGCCTTCGGGGTGCCGTCCAAGCTAGGCCGCGAAGTATCCGGCGCTGGCACCACCCACACGACCGGCACGATCCGACCTCGGCCACCCCGTCCGAGCCGCAGATGCCGCCCAGGCGCGGTCGCGCCCGAGCCCCTCTGACACCGGTGTCATAGGGGCTCACAAAGCACCTGGATCAGCCGGTCGCCGCCCGGCCCGACGGACCCGCCCCGATCGCCGACGGCGCCATCACCGCGACCAGCCGGCGTAGGTCCTCCTGGGTGGCGAACTCCACCACGATGCGACCCTTGGTCCGACCCAGCTCGAGCCGCACCCTGGTGTCGAAGGCGTCGGACAACGCACCCGCCAGGTCCTCCAGCCCGGGGATCACCCGCTTGGCCGGGGTGGCCCGACGACGCACGGTGGTCCGGCCGAGCATCAGCGTCACCGCCTCTTCGGTGCCCCGCACCGAGAGGCCCTCGGCGACGATGCGGGCGGCCAGCTGCTCTTGGTCGTCCGGGTCGGTGAGGGCGAGCAGCGCGCGGGCGTGCCCGGCGGACAACACACCGGCCGCTACCCGGCGTTGCACGGGGATCGGCAGCTTCAGCAGCCGGATCGTGTTGGAGATGACCGGGCGGCTGCGTCCGATCCGGCTGGCCAGCTCCTCCTGGGTCACCTCGAACTCCTCGAGCAGCTGCTGGTAGGCCGCCGCCTCCTCCAGCGGGTTCAGGTTCGCCCGGTGGATGTTCTCCAGCAGCGCGTCCCGGAGCATCTCGGCGTCCTGGGTGCGCCGCACGATCGCCGGAATCGTCGGCAGGCCGGCGCGTTCCGCGGCGCGCCAGCGCCGTTCGCCCATGACCAGCTCGTACCGGTCGGGGCCGACCTCACGGACGACGATCGGCTGGAGCAGGCCGAACTCCTTGATGGAGTGCGTCAGCTCGGCCAGCGCTTCCTCGTCGAACACGGTTCGCGGATTCCGCGCATTGCGCTCGATGCGGTCGATCGGAACCTCGACGTATCGCGGGCCGGCCTTTTCGCTGACGCTCCGACGGGCGACGGTCGGCCGGTCGGGCACGTCGTCGGTGTCTTCGCCGTTCTCGGCCTGCTTCGCCGGTGCGGTGACCAGCGACAACGGCGGCGCCTCACGCTTGGCCGGCGCACCGTTGATGAGCACGTCGGCCACCGTCGTCGTGGTCGGTCCGGTCGGAATCAGCGCCGCGAGGCCGCGCCCGAGTCCACCGCGTGCTTTGCCCGTCATGCTTGCTCCTTCGTGCCGCGTTCGGCGATCTCCCGGGCCGCGTCCAGATAGCTCATCGCGCCACGTGAACCGGGGTCGTACGTCATCACTGACTGACCGAAGCCGGGGGCTTCGGACACCTTGACCGAGCGCGGGATGGTGGTCCGCAGCACCATCCCGCTGAAATGGTTGCGGACCTCGTTGGCGACCTGATCGGCCAGCTTGGTCCGCCCGTCGTACATGGTGAGCAGGATCGTGGAGACGACCAGGCCGGGATTCAGGTGCTCCTGGACCATGCCGATGTTGCGCAGTAGTTGTCCGAGCCCCTCGAGGGCGTAGTACTCGCATTGGATCGGAATCAGCACCTCGTCGACCGCCGCCATCGCGTTCACCGTGAGCAGGCCGAGCGACGGCGGGCAATCCACCAGGATGTAGTCGTAGTAGGTGTCGATCGCCTCGATGGCCTTTTTCAGACGGGTTTCCCGCTCCGGCATCGTCACCAGTTCGATTTCGGCGCCGGCCAGATCGATCGTCGCGGGAATGCAGCCGAGCCGGGGCGCATCGGGGCTGGTCTGGATCGCCTCCGCCGGGGTGATGTCGCCGAGCAGAACGTCGTACACCGACGGGGTCCCGGATTTCCGTTCCACCCCCAGCGCGGTGGACGCATTGCCTTGTGGGTCGAGATCGATGACCAGCACGTGCAATCCGGCCAGTGCGAGGGCGACACCGATGTTCACGGTGGTGGTCGTCTTGCCGACACCGCCCTTTTGATTGGCGACGGAGAACACGCGGCGGTGCCGCGGTCGGGGCAACGTGACGTCACCCGACCGCATCTCGATGGCGGCCAGAGATGCCCTGGCCAGCGGCGTGTCGTCGTCGATCCCGATGGCCGGCGCCACGTCGACGTCGATGCTCACGATTGCCTCCTGATGACCGTCCTCCCGGGCGGCTGCGCTCATCTGACATCGCGCCGCCGGGTCTTTCGAACGCTACGTGGCAACGCCGCGGATACCCGGACACCACGCCGCAGGTCGTCCGAACACGTTGTCGATATCGACGGACCGGCCCGTCGGCCCGTCGTTTCACGTGGAACACGAGCACGGGTCAGCTGCAACCGCACCACGTTTCACGTGGAACACCACCCGCGCCAAAGGCACCGTGCTCATCAAAGCCAGCCACAGCCGGGAGCGTTCCACGTGAAACGCCGCGCCCAGCAGCGTGACCCACCACAGCAACACAACACCGTGGCGATCACCGACCGCTCAGACCGCGTGCACGGCCGCGCAATCGCCGATGGCCTGGTCGAGAATCTCGCAGCCGAGTGCGATTTCCTCGTCGGTACAGGTCAGCGGCGGCGCGATCCGGAAGGTTCCACCGAGCCCGGGCAGCTGGACCACGTTCATGTGCAGCCCGAGCTCCAGGCATCGCCGGGTGACGTCCGCGCCGAGACGCTCGGCACCCCGCTTGGACTCCCGATCGAGAACGAGTTCGACGCCCTGCAGCAGGCCCCGCCCGCGAACGTCGCCCACCACCCGGTGACGATCCTGGATCTCGGTCAGGCCGGCTCGCAGCACGCGGCCCAGCTCGGCCGAGCGCAGGTCCAGCCGATCCCGCTCCAGCACGTCGAGCACGGTGTTGCCGACGGCCGCCACCAATGGATCGGACACGTGGGTGGTGTAGAAGAGGTAGCCGCGCTCGTGGGCTCGCTCCTCGATCTCCGCACTGGTGATGGTGGCCGCCAGCGGCAACCCGGCGCCGAGCGTCTTGGACAGCGTCAGGATGTCCGGAACCACCCCGTCCCGCTGGAACGCATACCAGGTGCCGGTCCGGCACAACCCGGTCTGCGCCTCGTCCAGGATGAGCAGCATGCCGCGTTCCTGGCACTTGCGTTTCAGCGCCGCGAAGTAGCCGGCGGGCGGCTCGATCACCCCGCCGGAGGACAGGATCGGCTCGACCAGGCACGCCGCCAGCGATCCCACCGACTGCGCGTCGATCAGGTCGAAGCCCAGATCCAGCTGCCGCTGCCAATCCAACTCGCCGTCCGGACCCGTGAGATCCGGTCGGTAGGCGTTCGGGGTCGGCAGCGCAAAGTTGCCGGCGGAGACCGGACCGTATCCCTTGCGGCCCGAACTGTAGGTTGCCGCGGCGGCACCCTGAGTCATCCCGTGCCAGGATCTCGCGAACGACACGATCTCGTGCCCGCCGGTCACCAGCTTCGCCATCCGGACGGCCGCTTCGTTCGACTCCGCACCTGTGGTCAGCAGGAGCACCTTCTCCAACGGCGACGGCAATGTGCCGGCCAGCCGCCGCGCCAACTCGACCACCGGGCGGCTGAGCATGCCGCTGAACAGGTGGTCCAGCGTGGCCACCTGGTCCCGGACCGTCGCCACGATCTCCGGATGGGAGTGGCCGAGGATGGCCGACATCTGGCCGGAGGTGAAGTCCAGGATCCGGCGGCCCTCCTCGGTGTAGACGTAAGCGCCCTCGGCCCGGCCGATGATCTCCGGCGTGAACGCGGGGCCGTACCGCACCTGATGGCGATCGACGTCGGCCCAGAACCTGGCCGACGCCTCCGCAGCCAGGAGATCGGAGTCACGAACCAGATCGGAGTCACGAGCCGGGTCCGCGGCTGGCCCACGATCGAGCGTCGGGTCGGACAGGGCCTGGTGGGTGCGCATGGGCACGACGGTACGGCGGACGGCGGCGTGCAGTCAGTCCGGGCGGCGATCCCGTTGGCCGGTGCGCTGTCGCCCGGCCGCCGATCCGGACCGGCGCCGGGCCGATCGTCGCGACGGCCCGACGGGCTCCGGCCCGCGCTCGGCTCGGACCAGGTAGGTCGTCCCGGCCGGCCCGTCCAGCCGGACGACGCCGGCGGCCCGCAGGCCGGCCGCGGCGACCTCGGCTCGGTCGCGGCGCAGCTCGTCGGCCGCGGTCGAGCCCTTCAGCGCCAGCATCAGGCCGCCCGGCCGGGCCAGGCCTGCCGACCACCCGGCCAGCCGGCTCAACGGGGCGACGGCCCGAGAGACCACCACGTCCGCTCCGCGGACGTCGGCCGGGGCCTCCTGCGCGCGGCCGCGAACCACCCGGCAGTTCGGCAAGTCCAACCGCTCGAGCGTGTCGGTGAGGAACCGGACCCGACGATCCAACGGCTCCAGCAGGACGATGCGGCAGTCGGGCCGGGCGATGGCCAGCACCACACCGGGCAACCCGGCGCCGCTGCCGACGTCGACCACCCGGGCCCGGGCGGGGAGAAGGTCGGCCAACCCCACGCAGTTGAGCACGTGCCGGGTCCACAGGCGATCCGTCTCACGCGGGCCGATCAGGCCTTGCAGCACCCCGTCCGTGGCCAATATCCGCACGTACGCCCGGGCCGTGGAGATCCGGTCACCGAAGGCTTGGGCGGCTGCCGACGGTTCGGGCTCAACGACCGGCGGGTCGGCATCACCGCCGTCCGGGGCGGGCAGGTCCACGATCACGACGTCAGACGGCCGCTAATCGAACATATGTTCGCAGGAGGTCGTCGATCATCACGCCGTCGGAGCGATCACGACTCGGCGCCGCGGTTCCTCGCCTTCGCTCGACGACTCGGCGCCGGACACCCGCCCGACCGCGTCATGCACCACCTTGCGCTCGAACGGGTTCATCGGGGACAGCCGCACCGGCTCACCCGACGCCACGACCTGCTCGGCCAGCGTCCGGCCGAGATCGTCGAGTTCGGCACGCCGGCGGGCCCGGTACCCGGCGATGTCCAGCATCAGCCGCGACCGCTGACCGGTCTCGGCCATCGCCGCCAGCCGGGTCAGTTCCTGCAGGGCGTCCAGCACCTCGCCGTGGTCGCCGACCAGCTTGTCCAGCTCGCCCTCGCCGATGATCGACACGACGGCCCGCTCGCCCTCCACGTCCAGGTCGATGTCGCCGTCGAAGTCGAGGATGTCGAGCAGGCGCTCCAGGTAGTCACCGGCGGCGTCGCCCTCGGCGACGAGCAGCTCGTGCTTGTCGGCCGGCGCCGCATCTTCCGGGGCCACCGGCTCGGCCACCGTTGTCGCGTTCTCTGTCATGGCTCTCCTCTGTCCTCGCGGGCTGCGGCCCGCGCCCCGTGCCGCGTACCGGCCAGTGCCGGCGCCGCATGACGCTCGTCGAATCCCGAAGCGGTCCGGCGGCGTCCGTCATCCCCGATGCCGTGCGTCGCCTGACGACCGCGCTGAACAACCCGGCTCCTCCGTCACCGGGTTGTCTGCACCCTCCCGTGTTCGATCGCGACCTCGCCCGCTCGGTCGACTCGTCACGCCGGTTCAGCGCTTCTTCTTCGGCCCGCCCCTGGTGGGCTTGGCGCCCGGCGCCGGCTTGCTGCCCGGGCCAGGTTTCGTGCCGGGCGGCGAGGACCCGGGTCTCCCACCGTTGCCGGAGGCCGATCCGTTGCTCGACCCGGGCGAGGTCGTCCCGCCGTTGGCCGACGCATCGACGATCTTCGACGGGTTGACCACCGGCCGGTCCGTCGACGTCTTGGGTTTGGCGCCGGGCTTGGGTGTGCTGAACCGGTTGGCCTCCCTGGCTTCCTCGACCACCTGCGCCTTGGCCGCCGCCCGTCGATCCTGGATCCGGTGCGCCATGTACAGCTGGCCGAAGGTCCACGAGTTGTTCGCCAGCCAGTAGAACAGGATGGCAAGCGGGAAGAACGGCCCGCCGACGACCACGAACAGCGGGAACATGTACAGCATCAGCTTGTTCATGATCGCCGTCTGCGGGTTCGCCGAGGCGTCGATGTTCATCTGCGCCTGGCGGGCGACCGAGCGGCGGCTGGTCAGGTGGGTGGCGATGCCCGCGCAGATCATCAGCGGCACACCCCACCAGATGATCGCCTCGCGCACGCCGTCCATGAAGGTCAACTGGTCGGCGGGCATGGTCATGAAGCCGACCAGGGGGGCGCCGCCGGGCAGCTTCGCGTTGCCCATCGACTGCACGTCCTGCGCGCCGAAGAAGTAGACGTTCGACCGGTAGAACCACACGCTGGGCCCGCCCGGCCCGTCGTTGACCGGCTGGAACATCCGCAGCACATGGAACAGGCCGATGAACACCGGCGCCTGGATCAGCGCCGGCAGACAAGAGGCCAGCGGGTTGACCCCGGCCTGCTTGTTCAGCTTCATCATCTCTTCGGACAACCGCTGCTTGTCGTCCTTGTACTTCTCCCGGAGGCGTTTCATCTCCGGCTGGATGGCCTGCATCTTCAGCTGCGAGTCCATCTGCTTCATGAACGGCTTGAACAGCAGCGCGCGCAGCGTCCAGATCAGGAAGATCACGCTGAGCACCCAGGTCACCGCCCGGTCCGGGCCGAACACGAAGCCGAACACCTTGTGCCAGACCCACATGATCCCGGACACCGGGTAGTAGATGTAGTCCAGGGACCAGAAGTTGAACGTCACGCGGCAGATCTCCTGATCGTCGGGTGCCCGCCCCGCGGTGGCGGCGCGCTGGGCAGATCGGCCGGGTCGGCGCCCGGCGGCGGTGCGGCCGGCGACGACGCGTGGTCGACGGGTGGTCCGGCCGGGTCTTCGTCGGTGCAACTCCCGGCATGCTCATTGCGTTCCCGGCGCAGGCCGGTGGCCGGGACGTGGTCGACGCCGCCCTCGCTCCACGGGTTGCAGCGCAGCAGCCGCCAGATGGTGAGCAGGCTGCCGACCAGCGCACCGCGGGTCCGCAACGCGGTCACCGCGTACGCGCTGCACGTCGGGTAGTAGCGGCAGGTGGCCGGCGTGTACGGGGTGATGAACCGCTGGTAGAAGCGGATCGGCGCGATCAGCACCAGCGCCGGCAGACTCGCTCGGGCCCTGGTCACCGGCCCGCTCCGGCCATGCGTGCGGTGGACCGGTCGGTGTTCGCCCGGGCCCGCCGGAGCGCACCGGCCAGCGCGGACCGCAGGTCCGGGCCGAGTTCGGCGCTGGACGCGGTCGCCGCGGCGGGCAACGCCCGCACCACCACGTCGGTGCCCGGCGGCAGGTCCGCAAGCTGCTCCCGGACCAGCGCGCGCAGCCGCCGGGTGACCCGGTGACGAACCACCGCGTTGCCGACCTTTCCGGACACCACGAAACCCACCCGGGGTCCGCGCGCCGAGTCCGGCCCGGAACGGGCGGTCAGCAGGTGGACCACCAACCGAGCAGACGCCGACCGCCGGCCCGAGCGCACCACGGCGGCGAACTCGTCGGAGGTGTGGAGGCGGCTTCCAGCCGGGAGCATGGAGCGTCCCGCCCGGCGGCCGTCAGGCCGACAGCTCGACGCGACCCTTACGACGGCGGGCGGCCAGGATGGCGCGACCTGCCCGGGTCCGCATCCGCAGCCGGAAGCCGTGGGTCTTGGCCCGGCGGCGGTTGTTGGGCTGGTACGTACGCTTGCTCACGGCTATCTACTCCTACTTCGAACGGCTGGCACTGCTCGCAGTACTGCTGGTCGGTGTCGAACCCGTCGGGACCGCCGGCCCGCGGAATCCCGACCGTACGGGGAAACTGTCGAGGGCAGCACGAACCGGCCGGCAATCACCGGATGGTGTCCAGAGTACGGACCGCCGCCTTGGCGGGTCAAACCCGCCGACCGGGCACGGACCGCCGGCTCGCGGTGGGCAAGATCGCGACACGCCGTCGGGCCTCCTTGCTTCTCGTTCGGTCTTGTGGGAAGAGCTCGAAAGTTGTTAGCGTCCAGCCGCAACGGCTCGAACATCCGCCGAGCCCCCGGAGCAGGCCTATCCGTGCGGCACCAGTCGGCGCGGGCCGATTACCGTTCTCCCGAGGTTGCGCACATCTGTGGACAACCACTGTGGATGGCGTACGGGAACGGCAAGGGGCGAGGGGCAGCGAGTGAGTTTCGAGGACACCGACAATCGGCTCCTCCCGGTCTGGCAGTCCGTGGTGGCCGACCTCGAACCGAGCCTGTCCCAACAACAGCGCGCGTGGCTGTCGCTGACCCAGCCGGTCGGCCTGCTCGGCACGACGGCGTTGCTGGCGGCTCCGTCCGAGTTCGCCAAGGAGGCCATCGAGCGCAGCCTGCGGGAGGGCATCACCAGCACGCTGTCGCACCATCTCGGCCAGCCGATCAACCTCGCCGTGACCGTCTCCGACGACCAGCCCGACAGCACCGCCGCGACCGACCGCCGGTACCCGCATCGCCGGCCCACCTCGGAGGTCGACGGCTACCGGGCACCGGGCAACGGGCAGGGCACCGGATCCGCCGGCAACCCGTCGACCAACGGCCGCCCGTTCGACGGGCGGTCCGGTGAACCCGGGCGCTCGTCCGGATTCCGCGAGTACCCGGGGTTCGGCGCCGGGGCCGCCGAGGCGGTCCCCGTGGCCGGCCGGTTCGACGACGAGAACGACCCGGCGGTCGACCCGGCCATCGACGATGACGACGACACCGACGGCTCCGACACCGTCGCCACGGTCACCGAGATCTGGCCGACCTACTCGGTCCGCCGTGATCAGGTGCCGCCGAACCCGGCGCTGAGCCGGTTGAACGAGAAGTACAGCTTCGAGACGTTCGTGATCGGCGCGTCCAACCGGTTCGCGCACGCCGCCGCGGTCGCGGTGGCCGAGGCGCCCGCGGTCGCCTACAACCCGCTGTTCATCTGGGGCGACTCCGGACTGGGCAAGACCCACCTGCTGCACGGCATCGGCCACTACGCCCAGCGCCTGTTCCCGGGGATGCGGGTCCGCTACGTCTCCAGCGAGGAGTTCACCAACGACTTCATCAACTCGCTGCGCGACGACCGCAAGGTCGCGTTCCAGCGCCGCTACCGCGACGTTGACGTGCTCCTGGTCGACGACATCCAGTTCCTGGAGGGCAAGGAAGGCACCCAGGAGGAGTTCTTCCACACGTTCAACACGCTCTACAACGCCAACAAGCAGATCGTCATCTCCTCGGACCGGCCGCCGAAGCGTCTGGAGACCCTGGAGGACCGGATGCGTACCCGCTTCGAGTGGGGGCTGATCACCGACATCCAGCCGCCCGAACTAGAGACCCGGATCGCGATCCTGCGCAAGAAGGCGGCGCTGGACCGGATGAACGCCCCCGACGACGTGCTGGAGTTCATCGCCAGCCGGATCGAACGCAACATCCGCGAACTCGAGGGTGCGCTGATCCGGGTCACCGCGTTCGCTTCGCTGAACAAGCAGGCGGTGGACCTGGCGCTGGCCCAGATCGTGCTGCGCGACCTCATCCGCGATCCGGTGGCCAACGACATCGACGCCGCCACCATCATGGCCGTCACCGCCGAGTACTTCGACGTCACCCTCGACGAGCTGTGCGGGCCGATCAAGACCAAGCAGATCGCCACCGCCCGGCAGATCGCCATGTACCTGTGCCGCGAGCTCACCGACCTGACCCTGCCCAAGATCGGCGCGACCTTCGGCGGCCGCGACCACACCACGGTCATGCACGCCACCAAGAAGATCCGCACGGAGCTGGCCGAGCGCCGGCAGACCTACGACCACGTCCAGGAGCTCACCGCCCGGATCCGCGAACGCGCCCGTCGGTGAGCCGTCGAACAACCACCCGCACCACCTGCCGCCGGACGCGATCACCGCGCCGCGGAGGGCTCCCGCGCACCCTCATCAACCATGCACAATCTGTGGACAACTCTGTGGACAGCTGGGCACCGGGCGGGGACAACAAACGGCGGCGGCCGGCGGTCCACATCGCCGCGTCGTTGTGCCCGGCACCGTCCCGACCTTGTCCACGGCCACGACACGCTTGGCGGCCTGCGCCGACGACACCGGATCCACAGCATCCACACCACCTACTACTGCTACTGGAGATAGTTCTTCAAGAGATCTCTGAAACAACAGGCTTGGGGATGAACGGTCGCCGAGCCAACGGGGCCTCGTCCGCGGCCCGGACCCGGTGCGGCGACCGCCGAGCCGTGTCGTACGGTGGACGCCCCTGCCCGCATCAGCGCGCGGTCGAGGTGATCCCCGCTGTGATCCACCGCCCGCCCGTCGGCCCGCAGGAACCGGCCCGCCATCCGACCAGGCTCGTGCTCCCGCCTCACCCGAGGGACCGCGACCCATGGAGGTCTCGATGAAGTTCCGCGTCGCCCGCGACGATCTCGCCGACGCCGTCGCCTGGGTGGCCAAGTCGCTGCCGACCCGCCCGCCGGTGCCCGTGCTGGGCGGCATCCTGCTGGAGGTCGACGGTTCGACGCTGACGGTCGCCGGCTTCGACTACGAGGTCTCCACCCGGGCCACGCTGTCCGTGGACACCCTCGACGAGTTGGACGCCGCCGACACGGACGCGGGGTCGGCCGGCAACCGGGTGCTCGTCTCCGGCCGGTTGCTCGCCGAGATCACCCGTTCCTTGCCGGCCAAGCCGGTCGACGTGTCGGTCGTCGGACCGAAGGTCGGCATCGTCGCAGGCTCGGCCCGGTTCACCCTGCCGACGATGCCGGTCGAGGACTACCCGCCGCTGCCGCAGATGCCGCAGGCCTCCGGCACGGTGGACAGCGCGTCGTTCGCCGAGGCGGTCGCGCAGACCGTCGTCGCCGCGGGCCGGGACGACACGCTGCCGATGCTGACCGGCATCAGGGTGGAGATCGACGGGGACCGGCTGACCCTGGCGGCCACGGACCGGTTCCGGCTGGCGGTCCGGGAGCTGGACTGGCACCCCGATCGGGACGACATCGCGACCGCGGTGCTGGTGCCGGCGCGGACGCTGGCCGACGCGGCCAAGACGCTCGGCGGGGCGAAGGAGGTGACCGTGGCGCTCGGCGACGGCCTGCTCGGCTTGGACGCCGGCGACCGCCGCACCACCGTCCGGCTGCTGGACGTCGAGTTCGTCAAGTACCGGTCGCTGCTGCCCACCTCGCACACCACGACGGTGCAGGTGCCGGTCGCCGCGTTGACCGAGTCGATCAAGCGGGTCGCCCTGGTCACCGACCGCGGGCATCACCTGCGGGTGCAGATCGGTGACGGGTCGCTCACCCTGACCGCCGGCGGCGACGACGAGGGTCGGGCCGAGGAGGACCTGCCGGCCGAGGTGGACGGCGACGGGCTGCTGATCGCGTTCAACCCGACCTACCTGCTGGACGGGCTGGGCGTCGTGCACGCGGACACCGTCCGGCTCTCGTTCACCACACCGGCCCGGCCGGCCCTGCTGGTGCCCGTGCCCGGTCCGGACGGCGATACCGGCGACCGGGCCCAGGACGGCACCGCCGGCGGTGGTGTCGATGGTGGCCTCGACGCGGCCGCCCCGTTCTCCGACGACGACGGCGCGCCGGCGTACCGGTACCTGGTCATGCCGGCTCGCCTGCCGGGCTGACACACCCGCGCCCCCCGGATCCGTTCGTCCAACCGCCACGGAAGGAACACCCATGCAGCTCGGTCTGATCGGTCTCGGCAAGATGGGCGGCAACATGGCCGAACGGCTCCGCCGGGACGGGCATCAGGTGGTCGGCTTCGACCGCAGCCCGCAGTCCGCGCGGGACGTCGACTCCCTGTCGGCGCTGGTCGCCGCCCTGGCCGCACCCCGGGTGGTGTGGGTGATGGTGCCGGCCGGCGAACCGACCAGGGCGACCGTCGCCGAGCTGGGTGAGCTGCTCTCGGCCGGTGACGTGATCATCGACGGCGGCAACTCCGAGTACGTCGACGACCAGGCGCACGCCGCCGCACTGGCCGGCAAGGGCATCCGGTACCTGGACTGCGGCGTTTCCGGCGGGGTCTGGGGCCTCACCGAGGGCTACGCGTTGATGGTCGGCGGCGATTCGGACGCCGTCGCCGTGGCCCAACCCATCTTCGACTCCCTCAAGCCGCCGACCGGGGGTTTCGTGCACGCCGGGCCGGTCGGTGCCGGGCACTTCGTCAAGATGATCCACAACGGCATCGAGTACGGCATCATGCAGGCCTACGGCGAAGGCTACGAGTTGATGAAGGCCGTCGACTGGGTGCCGGATCCGGACAAGGTGATGGCCTCCTGGCAGCACGGCACGGTGATCCGGTCCTGGTTGCTGGACCTGCTGGTCCGGGCGCTGGACGAGGACCCGGGTCTGCGCGAGATCCGGGCCTACGCGCAGGACTCCGGCGAGGGCCGGTGGACCATCGAGGCGGCGATCGAGAACGCCGTGCCGATGCCGGTGATCACCGCGGCGCTGTTCGCCCGGTTCGCCTCCCGGCAGACCGACTCGCCGGCGATGAAGGTGGTGGCCGCGCTGCGCAACCAGTTCGGCGGCCACCCGGTCGGCCAGGAAGGCTCCGACTCCGCGGTCCCGATTGCCTGAGCGTTCCGGCCCGGAGTGGTTCCGGGCGTGGCCCGGCCCGTGATCCCGCCGACTTGCCTCATTCGCAGGTTCATGAGGGTCCCGAACCAGCGTTTGAGGCAAGTCGACGAACCCGGGGGCGGGGACCCCCGCCGGGCTCAGGGGGTGGTCGCGTGTACGTGCGGCACCTGCAGCTGACCGACTTCCGGTCGTGGCCGGCCGTCGACGTCACGCTCGAACCCGGGGTGAACGTGCTGGTCGGCCGCAACGGCACCGGCAAGACCAACCTGATGGAGGCGCTGGGGTACCTGGCCACGCTCGGCTCCCACCGGGTGGCGACCGACGCGCCGCTGGTCCGGTCCGGCTGTGCTCGGGCAATCCTGCGAGCCGCGGTCGTCTCCGACGGGCGGGAGCTGCTGCTGGAGGTGGAGATCGCCAGGGACCGGCGCAACACCGCGCGGATCAACCGGGCGCCGCTGACCCGGACGCGGGATCTGCTCGGCGTGCTGCGCACCGTGCTGTTCGCGCCGGAGGACCTGGCCCTGGTCCGCGGTGATCCCACCGAGCGACGTCGGTTCCTGGATGAGGTGCTGATCATGCGGGCGCCGCGGCTGGCCGGCGTGCGGGCCGACTACGAGCGGGTGCTCAAGCAGCGCAACGCGCTGCTCAAGAGCGCGGGCACGGCCCGCCGGTCCGGCGCCGACCTGGCCACCCTGGACGTGTGGGACGAGCACCTGGTCGCCGCCGGATCCGAACTCGTGCATGCGCGGCTCTCGCTGGTGGCGGCGCTGCGGCCGCACGTGGCCGCCGCCTACCGGACGGTGGCCGGGGTGTCCGACGGCGACCCCGGCGGGCAGGTCGCCGACCTGAGTTACCGGTGCACCTTTCCGGTCGGGGACGAGCGTCCCGCCGGTGACGAGGCCGCCGCCGGTGACGATCCAGCCGCCGTTGGCGAGGCCGCCGCCCCGGCGGTGCCCGAGCGTCCGGAGCTGGCCGCGGCGATGTCCGCCGAGCTGCGCCGGATGCGCCCCCGTGAGCTCGAACGGGGCATCAGCCTGGTCGGGCCGCACCGCGACGACCTGGAGCTGCTGCTGCGCGGCGACCCGGCCAAGGGTTACGCCTCGCACGGCGAATCCTGGTCGTTCGCGCTGGCCCTGCGGCTGGCCTCGTTCGGGCTGCTGCGGTCGGACGGGGTGGATCCGGTGCTGATCCTGGACGACGTGTTCGCCGAACTGGACACCGGCCGGCGGGACCGGCTGGCCGGCCTGGTCGCCGACGCCGAGCAGGTGCTGATCACCGCGGCGGTGGACGCCGACGTACCGCCGGGGCTCGGCGGGGTCCGGTTGGCGGTGGCCGACGGCACAGTGACTGCACAGTGACCGCCTACCGAGCCCGCGCCGGCGACGAGGAGCCGGCCGGGGCGCGGGTCCGGTGGCCGACCGCGCGACGACCGGGTCAGGTGCCCGGCACCTGGCCGGCCGGTCCGGTGGTGGCCTCGACGAGTGCGCGGTGCAGCACGGCGATCAGCTCGGTGCGGGTGACGATGCCCTGCAACCGTCCGTCCTCGTCCACCACCGGGATGTGCCGCAGCCCTTCGCCGCTCATCAGCGCGACGAGGTCGGCGACCGGCGCGGAACCCCGGATCGTCCGGACCGGGGACGTCATGTACTTGCGCACCGGGTCGAGGTTGACCAGATCGAGCCGGAAGAGGTCGTAGATGGTCGTGATGCCGACCACGTGACGGTCGCCGTCGACGACGGGAACCGCCTTGACCCGGTGATTCGACATGATCATCCGTACCCGGTACATGTTCTCGGTCGGCAGGACGGTCTGGACGTCGCGGGTCATCACCGACTCCACCCGCAACCGGCCCAACCGCCGGTCCACGGCGTGGGCCTCGACGTCGCGGATGAGGGCGACGATGTCCTGCGGAAGCACGTCCAGGCCCTGATCCATCCGCCGGATCGCCGCGGCGATGTCGCTGGTCTGCAGCGACAGTCGCCGGCCCGCGCCGCTCGGAGCCGGCGGTGCCGCGGCGACGTGCGGGTAGGAACGCCCGGTCAGGTTGTTGACGGCGGCGGCGACGACCAGCAGCGTCAGGCTGTTCACCGCGATCGGGAACACGGCGAACAGGAAGCCCTGCTCCTGCACGGCACCGGTGCCCACCGCGGCGAACAACGCGCACGCGCCACCGGGTGGATGCAGGCAGCGCAGCACCATCATCACCGCGATGGCCGCAGCGACGGCGACCGCCGCGGCGACCATGCTGCCGGCGGGCGTGCCGTTGCCGATCAGCCGCGCACTCGCCACCCCGATGACGGTCGAGATGATGTTGCCGCCGAGCAGCGGCCAGGGCTGCGCGAGCGGGCTGGCGGGTGCGGCGAACAGCAGCACCGCGGAGGCGCCCATCGGGGCGACGATGGCGGGCAGACCGGCGGGCCCGACGTCGAACAACCACCCGGCCAGGGCGCCGGTGAGCAGGCCGAGCAGCGAGCCCAGCGCCCCGCGGATGATCTCCGACCGGCGGTAGGGCAGGGATTGCGGCCGCCAGGAGGCGAGCCAGCGCGTCACCGGACCACGTGCAGCCATCCCGCCCATGGCTCGTATGATCCCAAAGACGATCAACATCGCGGTGCCGGCGGCTGGCCGGTGTCCGGCGCAGGATCGACAATGGCCGGATGCAACAAGGCGCTCACCCGGATGCCGCGTCGGATGGCCCCGCACCGGCCGCCGGCACCGAGCAGAGCGGCGCGCGCGGCGCCGACCTGGCCCGTGAGGCGTTGGCCGCGGCACGGGCCAGCAACGCGGCCCGGCGCAAGGCAGCTGGACGGGCCGCTCGCACCTCGGGCGGATCGGCCGCCCGGCTGCGCCGCCGCCGGTGGTCGGGTCCCGGCGCCGATGCGGCACGCGATCCGCAACCCCTCGGCGCCACCATGCGGACGTGGGTGAAGGCGGCCGGCGTCGGCGCCGACCTGACCAGGGCGACCCTGTTCGGCCGGTGGGAGCAGATCGTCGGGGCCGAGGTGGCCGGGCGCTGCACGCCGACCTCACTGGTCGACGGCGAGCTCGTGGTGCAGGCCGAATCGACCGCCTGGGCCACCCAGATCCGGCTGCTCGCGCCCCAGCTGCTGGCCAGGATCAACGCCGAGCTCGGCGCCCGGTCGGTGCTGCGGATCAGGGCGAAGGGCCCGTCCGGACCGTCCTGGCGGTTCGGGGCCCGGCATGTGTCCGGCCGCGGCCCGCGGGACACCTACGGCTGACACTCGGCTCTCACCGGCATCGGACGGGTCGGTCAGGTCCCGGCGGTCAGGTCCACCACGTCCATCCACAGGGGCATCTCGTCGGTGCGCGCCCCGGTCGGTCCACCGGGCTCGAGTTCCAGCGGCACGCCCTTGGTCGCGGCGGCGTCGAGTGCGTCGGCGCCGGCGGCCCGGCCGACCATCGTCAGCGAATCGAACACGTACGGCAGCCCGTTGCTGGCCAGCGGATTCGGCCCGTCCATCACGTGGAAGTGCAGATGCGGAGCGTCGCTGTTGCCGGAATTGCCGAGTTCGCCGACCTTCTGGCCCGCCTCGAGCCGTTGGCCGACGGTGACCGCGGCCGTCGCGGTACCCGGCCGCAGATGCGCATAGAACGCGTAGTAGTCGTGGCCGTCCTGCCGGAATCTCTGCACGACGTAGTTGCCGCCGAACTGGGTGATCTGCAGCTTTCCGACCTCGGGGTTGGCCCCGGGCGTCTCGTCGGGCAGGTCGTCGGACACCGCGACCACCTCGCCGTCGGCCACCGCGTGGATCGGTGCGCCGTAGTAGGCATAGCTGGAGAGCTGGGTGATGTCGCCGGTGTAGATCCGGTCGTCGGCGGTCAGCTGCACCCAGTCGATGGCGAACCGTTCGGCCAGGTAGTAGCGGCCGTTGATCGGGTTGAGCGCGCCGCGATGCGCCGTGACGGCGGCACAGCAGCCGTTGCCGTTGAGCCAGCGCTGTCCGTCGAGCGGCGACCTGATCACGGCGGCCGGCACGGCGCCGACCGAGGTGCGAGCGATCGTCTCGGTGTAGTCGGCGGGAATCAGCGGGTTCGGCGCCGCCGCGAAGGTCATGGTCACCACGTGGTCGATCACCGTCGGCACCGACTGCGCGTCGCCGGCGGTGGGGTCCAGCCAGATCACGCCGAGCTGACCGCCCTGCAGGGTGACACCGGTCGGGGCCGACGTCGCCGGCGCCGCGCCGACCACCCGCGCGTGGGCGACCAGCTCGGCGCCGTCGAACTGCTGCACCGCGGCGCCGCCGTCGGCGTTCACCGCCCGCACCGAGTCGATCGTCACCGGCGTCGAGGTCGCGTTGGTCAGGTACAGCTCGTAGGCCAGGTGCACCCGGCCGTCGGTGCCGGTCACCGGTACCGGATCGTCCGGGACCGACCCCAGCAACGGGGTGATCACCTCAGCCACGGCACCCGCCTCACCCGCCGACGGCGACGACCCGGCCGATGCCGACGGCTCGGCCGTCGGCGCGGTTCCGGAGGAGCTCGACGATCCGCTCGACGTGCACGCAACCAGCAGCGCGGCGGTCGCGAGCACGGTCAGCGGCAACGCCGCAGGATTCCTGCGCATGAGCAAGACCTTGATCGTTACCGGTCACCGGCCACAACCGACTCAGGTCGGTGTCGTCTCCGGTCGGCCGGACAGGTAGCGCAGCACGGCCAGCACGCGTCGATGGTCGTCCTGGCTGTCGAACAGGCCGAGCTGGTCGTAGATCAACGAGACGTGCTGCACGACGGTCTTCTCGGCGATGCCGAGCTTTCTGGCGATCGCCGCGTTGCTCCGTCCCTCGGCGACCAGGGTGAGCACGTCCCGCTGCCGCGGGGTCAGGGCGTCGACCGCGCGTTCCGTCCGCCGGGCGCGGTGGACCAGCACCTGCACCACCTCGGGATCGAGCACCGTTCCGCCGTCGAGCACCGTGCGCACGTCGCCGAGAAACGCGTCGACGTCGGCCACCCGGTGCTTGAGCAGATAGCCGACGCCGCCGGTCCGGCAACGCAGCAGCTCCTGCGCGTACTGGCGCTGCACATGGTGGCTGAGCAGCAGCACCGGCTGGGCCGGCCGGCGTTCGCGGATGGCCAGCACCGCCCGCAACCCGTCATCGGTGTTCGTCGGCGGCATGCGAATGTCGCTGATCACCAGGTCGGGTCGATGCCGCTCGGTCGCGCGGATCAGATCGGGCGCATCCCGGGCCTCCGCGACCACCTCGGCGCCCCCTTCGGCGAGCACCAGCGAGAGCCCGTGGCGCATCAGCGCTTCGTCCTCGGCGATCACGACGCGCACGGCATCACCGCCAGCATCGTCGTCCCGCGACCCGGCCGGCTCTGCACGGTCAGCCGCCCGCCCAGCGCGTCCACCCGATCCTGCAGACCCTGCAGGCCGCCTCCGGCGCGTGCCCCACCCACCCCGTTGTCGGCGATCTCGATCCGGAGCTGCTCGTCGACCAGATCCAGCCGGACCCGCATCCGGTCCGCGCGGGAGTGCTTGAGCCCGTTGGCCAAACCCTCGGCGACGACGTAGAACGCGGCACTTTCCACCGTCGGAGGCAGGGCTGGGAGGTCGGCGCACGCCTCGAGGTCGGTGGGAATCGGCATCCGGTCGACGATCTCCTCGGTGGCCGCGCGCAACCCCCGCTCGAGAAGCAGCGCCGGCATCACGTTGTGCACCAGGCTGCGCAACTCCTGGATCGCGGCGTCCAGCCCGGCGCGCAGGTCCTCGGCGCCCGCCTGTTGCTGGTCCGGCAGCTGGTTGGCCAGCCGTCGGGCCTGGATCGCCAGCGCAACCAGCCGCCCTTGCAGGCCGTCGTGCAGGTCGCGGGCGAGTTGCCGGCGGGCCCGGTCGCCCTCCTCGACGATCCGCGCCCGGGACGTGCGCAGCGCATCCCGGGACGCGGTCAGTTCGACGATGAGCCGCTGGCGGTCCACCGCGATGGCCAGCACCCGGCCGGCCGTTCGGACCAGCTCCGGGTCGCCGACCAGGGTGGCGTCGTAGACGATGGCGCCGATCGGCCGCCCGTCGAGTTCGATGTGCTCGACGGCGCGCCCGGGCCCCACGGCGCAGATGTCGATCTCCGCTCCGTGGACGTCCACGTACGGGCGGTCGCCGCCCATCCAGAACACCAGCTGCGCGGCCGGGTCGCCGAGCGTCCGGGCCAGGGCACCGGACAGCTCCGCGGGGTCGCGCTCCTGCCCGAACCAGGCGCCCAGCTCGACGACCTCTCCGGTGCGGGCGAAGCCGCCGAGCAGCACACCCAGCACGAATGCGACGGGGACGATGGCCAGCGCGGCGACCTGGGCGACGAACAGCACGAGCGGATCCCAGCCGAACAGTGGGACGAAGACGTTCGGACCCAGCAGGGCCAGGGCGATCGCCGCGAAGACGTAGCCGGCCACCGGGCCGAGGGCCCTGCGTGTCGCGGGCGTGCCCGCCCGGAAGCGCAGAACCACCAGGACCACGGCGGCGGCGACGGCGACGAGGATGAGCCACAACTGGATGCGGGTGAACAGCAGGTCCAGGTCCGGGCGGTCGTCGATCTGCAGTGGGGTGGTGCCGGCCGGGTCGAAGAAGTACAGCGGCACCTCGAAGACCGTGCAGGTGAGGTAGGCCAACGCGATCACGGCGCGCGCCCACGGCGTGCTGGTCCGGCCCGTCGGATAGACCAGCAGCAGGTGCACCAGGACCGCGAACACCAGCGTCGAGCACATGAAGCCGACGTCGATCAGCACCGTGATGCCGGTGTTGGCGAGGCCCGCGAGAAGCCAGAACCAGGCCGCCAGCACCAGCACGGCGCCCACCCGGTTGCTCGGCCGGCGACCCCACGCCAGCAGCCCCGTGGCCCCGTAGGCGAGCGCGAGCACCGCGAACAGGCTGGTCACCCAGAGCGGATCGGCTCGACCGCCGGTGACGAGCAGGACCTGTTCGAGCACGGCGCCCAGAATCAGCGAGCCCGCGACGAAGCGCAGCGCCATCGACAGCGCCGCGGATCGGACCGACGTCTCGGTCCCCGGCAGATGACGCCGCGCCGTCACGGTCCGATCATGGCAGATGCCGCAGCGACAGGTGGTCGTCCGATTCATCCCGGTCCGTCCTGGCGTGCCGGGACGACGATCCGTGTCTGGCACCGACCTGAGTCCGATGTGGGCGAGCACTGCCCCGCCTACCGTTCCTGCCTGACCGCCCGCGAATCGGGCGCAGGGAAGAAGCAGCCATGGAACGGACTCACGAACCGGCGACCTGCGCCGTCGGCGGCGACGATGCCGTGCTGCGACCGACCCGCGGCGCACCCAGGTGGCGGCGCCTCACGATGGCCTGCGCGGTCGCCGTGCTGCTGACCGCCTGTACCTCGGGCGCGGCCACGACATCCGGCTCCGGCGCGAGCTCGTCCGGTGCGACACCCGAGGCACCCGGTGCCGAACAGTTCACGCCCATCGTGATGAACGTGATGACCGCACCGCAATGGTTCACCGGCAGCGACGGCAAGGTGCACCTGACCTACGAACTCGAACTGACCAACGCCTTTCCGGTTCCGTCGACCGTCACCCGGGTCGTCGCGCTGGACGCGGACAGCGGCGAGATCAAGCAGACGCTGGCCGGTGACCAGCTGGCGGAAGCGATGTCGCTGCTGGTGCCGCAGACGGAGAAGGTTACCCAGCTGCCGTCCGCGACCGTCGGCGTGGTCTGGATGGACGTCGTGCTGGACGACCCGTCGCAGCTACCGAGCAGGATCGAGCATGAACTCACCGTCGACGTGCCACCGGGGCTGCCCGTGCCGGAGACGATCACCTCGCGCGGCGCGGAGACCGACGTGTCCGGCAAGCCGCCGATCGTGATCGGTCCGCCGCTGACCGGATCCGGCTGGCTGGCGGCCGGCAGCTGCTGCGACGGCCCGCACCGCCGGACCGTCCAGCCGGTCAACAACGGCCTCTGGGTGGGCCAGCGATTCGCGATCGACTTCAACAAGATCGACGAGGCCGGTCTGCTGGTCGACGGCGACGCCTCGCGGAACGAGAGCTGGGCCACCTACGACCAGGACGTGCTGGCGGTGGCCGACGGCACCGTGACGATCGCCGTCGACGGGCTGCCCGACCAGACCCCGGACGCCCCGGAGCCGACCACGATCGAGGACGCCGACGGAAACTACGTCATCCTGCAGGTCGCCGACGGCGAATACGCGTTCTACGCGCACCTCAAGCCCGGGAGCGTGGCGGTGCGGACCGGCGACACGGTGCGCAAGGGTCAGGTCATCGGGCGCACCGGCAACTCGGGCAGCTCGACCGGCACGCACCTGCACTTCCAGCTGATGGACCGGCCGTCCGCGCTGATGGCCGACGGCCGGCCCTACGTCTTCGACCAATTCACCGTCACCGGAAAGGGTCCCTCGCTCGCCGTGCTGGTCTCCTTGAACCCGGCGACGGATCCGGTACCGGTCGACCCCGCCACCGCCGGGCCGCGCACGGACGAACTGCCGCTGTCCGGCGACGTCGTGGTGTTCCCCGGCAATTGAGGGTTCGCGGTCGCTGGTCGGCCGATCGCCGGTGGCGGGTTCGGCCGCAGACGCGTCAGAGCGCCGGCCCGGAGCCGCCACCCACCCACATCAGGTGGGAGCGCCGGTTGTAGCCGCCGCTGAACAGGTTCCGGAGCAGCCACAACCGGAGGTCGGACAGCTCCCGGGTCAGCGGTTCGACCAGGTCGGCCGGCAACTCGTCGAGCAGCCAGAACGTCCGGTAGGCCAGCCGGGTCGGCGACCAGTCGCCAGACGACCGGGCGAGCACGGCGGACGGTTCCGAGCCCGGCTGCCCCTCGTCGTCCACCACCCCCTCGTCGTCCAGCGCCCCCTCGTCCTCCACCGTGACGGACAGCGCGGGCAGTACCGCGCGGGCGGCCGTCAGCAGGTCGGCCCGTCCGCTCGGCTCGGCGCGCCAGTGTCCGGCCGCCTCGACCAGCCCGGCCAGCGTCGCCGTCCGGCCGCCGGTCCGTCGGTCCGCGGCCGCGACGTCGACCTCGACGTCGGCCTCGACCTCGTCGAGCCGGGCGGCCAAGTAGTCGACATGCTGGACGAGCGCCGCGCGGCGGACCGCGGTGATCGGTTCGGCCAGCACCCCGGTCAGCCGCCGCACGTCACGGTGGACGGCGAGCGCCGTCGCCCGTCGCCGGGCCCGGACGCCGGCGACGGCCTCCACCCCCGTCACCGGTCGATCGATCATGCCGGCCCGCGGTCCCGCGGTCAGGTCGAGGCTCACGTCCGCTGCCGTCCTTGTCCCGAGTTCGCCGCGCTCCGCTGCCCGGCGTACCGAACTCTGTTTCCCGGATGTAACCGGGTTCGCCCGCCAGAGGCCGGGAGGCGCACCGGTGATACCCGGCAGGTGGTCCCGTGAAGATCGTTTCGCGGACCCCGGGACGAACCAGGGCGCGCCGTCCGGGCTCGCGCCGGGAACGGGTCGACGCGCCGTCGCCGGTGCCGGCACCGGCCGATCACTATCGACCATCACCGCTGGACCCGCCACGGCATCTACAGGTGCCGTTATTGCCATCCTGAGCGTCTGCCAACCGGTAGACTCAGGAGGGTTTCGTCCGCAAAGGGCTCTGAGATCGTCCCTGACGGATCGAGCGGTCCACCTCGATCCGGCCTCGGTCGATCATCGTCGGCGAGTTGTCGGCGCCCGGCCCCGGCGCGTGCGGCGCCCCCCGTGCGCATGCGCCGGTCGATTGTCCTCACCTCTGGGCCGCGGAGGTCGGCGTCGGCCGTTTCCGGCGCCCGGGCAACGAGCGAGCACAGGAGCATCGGTAGATCCGTGACGACGAAGAAGAGTGACTACGGCGCGTCCTCGATCACCGTGCTGGAGGGCCTGGAGGCCGTCCGCAAGCGGCCGGGCATGTACATCGGCTCCACCGGCGAGCGCGGTCTGCACCACCTGGTCTGGGAAGTCGTGGACAACGGGGTGGACGAGGCCATGGCCGGCTTCGCCGACCGGGTCGAGGTGATCCTGCGCGCCGACGGCGGGGTCACCGTGATCGACAACGGTCGCGGCATCCCGGTCGAGATGCACCCGAAGGAGAAGCGGCCGACGGTCGAGGTGGTGCTCACCATCCTGCACGCCGGCGGCAAGTTCGACTCCGATTCCTACGCCGTCTCCGGCGGGCTGCACGGCGTCGGCGTGTCGGTGGTGAACGCGCTGTCCACCCGGTTGGAGGTGGAGATCCACCGCGACGGCAAGGCCTACCGGCAGGCCTACCACCACGCCAAGCCCGGACCGCTGGAGACCATCGGCCCGAGCCGGCGCACCGGTTCGTCGGTCACCTTCTGGCCCGACCCGGACGTCTTCGAGACCGTCGAGTTCAAGGTGGAGACGGTGTCCCGCCGGTTGCAGGAGATGGCCTTCCTGAACAAGGGCCTGACCATCTACCTGCGCGACGAGCGACGCGTCGACGTCGAACTGGAGGAACTGGCCGAAAGCGGGTCGACCGCGGTACCGGCCGCCGCGGACAAGTCGGCCGCCAAGGTCTGGAAACCGATGGAGAAGACCTTCCACTATCCGGGCGGGTTGGTCGACTACATCAAGCATCTGAACCACAGCAAGGACCCGATCCACCCGTCGATCATCGGCTTCGAGGTCAAGGGCGAGACGATGGAGGTGGAGATCGCGATGCAGTGGAACTCCTCCTACAACGAGTCCGTGCATTCGTTCGCCAACACCATCAACACCCACGAGGGCGGCACCCACGAGGAGGGTTTCCGCTCGTCGCTGACGTCGGTCGTGAACAAGTACGCCACCGAGAAGAAGCTGCTCAAGGAAAAGGACGACAAACTGTCCGGGGAGGACGTCCGGGAGGGTTTGGCCGCGATCATCTCCATCCGGCTGCGCGAACCCCAGTTCGAGGGCCAGACCAAGGGCAAGCTGGGCAACACCGAAGCCAAGTCGTTCGTCCAGAAGGCCTGCAACGACTGGATCGCCGACTGGTTCGAACGCAATCCGGGCGAGGCGAAAACCATCATCAGCAAGGCGGTCTCGTCGTCCCAGGCGCGGGCGGCCGCCCGCAAGGCCCGGGACCTGGTGCGCCGCAAGGGAGCGCTCGAGATCGGCGGCCTGCCGGGCAAACTCGCCGACTGCCGGTCGACCGATCCGAGCAAGTCCGAGTTGTACATCGTGGAGGGCGACTCCGCCGGCGGCTCGGCCAAGTCCGGCCGGGACTCGATGTACCAGGCGATCCTGCCGATCCGCGGCAAGATCATCAACGTGGAGAAGGCCCGGATCGACCGGGTGCTGCGCAACACCGAGGTGCAGTCGCTGATCACCGCGCTGGGCACCGGCATCCACGACGACTTCGACCTGGCCAAGCTGCGCTACCACAAGATCGTGCTGATGGCCGACGCCGACGTCGACGGCCAGCACATCCGCACGTTGCTGCTCACCCTGCTGTTCCGGTTCATGCGTCCGCTGGTCGAGGCCGGGCACGTCTACCTGGCCCAACCGCCGCTCTACAAGATCAAATGGACCAAGGGCGCGCACGAGTTCGCGTACTCGGACCGCGAACGTGACGGGTTGATCGCCCAGGGTGAGCGGGCCGGCCGCCGGCTGATCAAGGACGAGGGCGTGCAGCGGTACAAGGGTCTGGGCGAGATGAACGCCAAGGAGCTGTGGGAGACCACCATGGACCCGGCCAACCGGCTGCTGCTGCAGGTCACCCTGGAGGACGCGGCGACCGCCGACGAACTGTTCTCGGTGCTGATGGGTGAGGACGTCGAGGCCCGCCGGTCGTTCATCACCAGGAATGCCAAAGACGTTCGCTTCCTCGATCTGTGAAAGATCTGGGAAACGGATGAGCCGGGTGCCGGCGCCTGCGGCCGCGGCTCGCGTCACATCGACCGAGAGCCGCGTCACACCTTTGGGCCTAATCAGCAGTTATGCACAGTAATCATCCACATGTGGATATGTCCCCCGTCAGTGTGACGGTTTCGTGATATTCGGAGGGTGCTCGTCGTGACAGGTCCCACCTCAGGCGAACACGATCGCACCGAGCCTGTCGACATCCAGCAGGAGATGCAGCGCTCGTTCATCGACTACGCGATGAGCGTGATCGTGTCGCGGGCGTTGCCCGACGTCCGCGACGGGCTCAAGCCGGTACACCGGCGCGTGCTCTACGGCATGTACGACTCCGGATTCCGGCCGGACCGTTCGACCGTGAAATCGTCCCGGGTGGTCGGCGACGTGATGGGCAACTATCACCCGCACGGTGACTCCCCGATCTACGACACCGTCGTCCGGATGGCGCAGCCCTGGTCGTTGCGTTACCCGATGATCGACGGCCAGGGCAATTTCGGTTCGATGGGCAACGACCCGCCGGCGGCCATGCGGTACACCGAATGTCGGCTGACCCAACTGGCGATGCTGATGCTCGACGGTATCGGCGAGAACACCGTCGACATGGTGCCGAACTACGACAACAAGACGACCGAGCCGACCGTCCTGCCGTCCCGCATTCCGAACCTGCTGGTCAACGGGTCGTCCGGAATCGCGGTCGGCATGGCCACCAACATCCCGCCGCACAACCTGCGGGAGGTCGCCTCGGCGGTGGTCTGGGCGCTGGAGAACCCGGAGGCCGGCCCCGAGGAGCTGCTGGACGCGGCGATGGCCCGGATCCAGGGCCCGGACTTCCCGACCGCCGCGTTGATCGTCGGCCGGGACGGCATCGCCGACGCCTACCGCACCGGCCGCGGGTCGATCCGGATGCGCGCGGTGGTGGCCATCGAGGAGGACGCCAAGGGCCGGACCATCCTGGTCGTCACGGAGCTGCCGTACCAGGTGAATCCGGACAACCTGGTCGAGGCGATCGCCGCGCTGCACAAGGACGGGCGGATCGCCGGCATCGCCGACATCGCGGACGAGTCCAGCGACCGGGTCGGCATGCGGCTGGTCATCACCCTCAAGCGGGACGCGGTGGCCAAGGTGGTGCTGGCCAACCTGTTCAAGCACACCGCGCTGCAGACCAGCTTCGGCGCGAACATGCTGGCCATCGTCGACGGCGTGCCGCGCACCCTGCGGCTGGACCAGATGATCAGCCTGTACGTCGCGCACCAGATCGAGGTCATCGTCCGGCGCACCCAGTACCGGCTGAACAAGGCCGAGGAGCGCGCCCACATCCTGCGCGGCCTGGTCAAGGCGCTGGACATGCTGGACGAGGTCATCGCCCTGATCCGCCGCTCGCCGTCGGCAGAGGAGTCCAAGGCCGGCCTGATGGAGCTGCTCGACGTCGACGACGTCCAGGCCACCGCCATCCTGGACATGCAGCTGCGCCGGCTGGCCGCCCTGGAACGGCAACGGATCATCGACGAGTTGGCCGAGCTGGAGCGGGTCATCGCCGACCTGCGGGACATCCTGGCCCGCCCGGATCGGCAGCGGGCGATCATCCGGGACGAGCTGAACGAGGCGGTCGACAAGCACGGCGACGACCGGCGCACCCGGCTGGTGCCCTACGACGGCGACGTGTCCGTCGAGGACCTGATCGCGGTCGAGGACGTGGTGGTCACCATCACCCGCACCGGCTACGCCAAGCGCACCAAGACCGACCTGTACCGGGCGCAGCGGCGCGGCGGCAAGGGGGTGCAGGGCGCCGCCCTCAAGCAGGACGACATCGTCGCGCACTTCTTCGTCTGCTCGACCCACGACTGGCTGCTCTTCTTCACCAACAAGGGCCGGGTGTACCGGGCGAAGGCCTACGAGTTGCCCGAGGCCAACCGGAACGCCCGCGGGCAGCACGTGGCGAACCTGCTCGCGTTCCAGCCGGACGAGCGGATCGCCGAGGTCATCCAGATCCCGCACTATCAGGCGGCGCCGTATCTGGTGCTGGCCACCAAGGGCGGGCTGGTCAAGAAGAGCGAGCTGGTCGCGTTCGACTCGAACCGGTCCGGCGGCATCGTCGCGATCAACCTGCGGGAGGACGACGAGCTGGTCGGCGCCGTGCTCTGCGACGCCGACGCCGACCTGCTGCTGATCTCGGCCGAGGGCCAGTCGATCCGCTTCCATGCCACCGACGAGGCGTTGCGGCCGATGGGTCGGGCGACCTCCGGCGTGCTGGGCATGCGATTCAACGCCGGCGATGAACTTCTGTCGATGTCGGTCGTCTATCCAGGGGCGCAGGTGCTGGTTGCCACCGAACGGGGCTACGCCAAGCGCACCGACATCGAGGAGTACCCGGTCCAGGGGCGCGGTGGCAAAGGTGTTTTGACAATCCAGTACGACCGTCGGCGTGGCAAGCTGGTGGGCGCGCTGATTGTCGATCTGGACACCGAGGTGTACGCCATCACCTCCGGCGGTGGGGTCATCCGGACCCAGGCGCGCGAGGTGCGCAAGGCCAAACGACAGACCATGGGAGTGCGGTTGATGAACCTGTCCGAGGGGGACAGCCTGGTGGCCATCGCCCGGAATGCCGACGATGAGATCGGGAATGGCGCCGGTTCCGCCGGGAGCTCGTCATGACCGCACCGTCGGGTCCGGGCGCCCCCGCTCCGGCCGGGGCGCCGGCCGGCGGCCCCGGCGGTCAGGGGGCGTCCGACGGTGGGATGGCCTCACCGCAACAGGTGGGTCCCCGCCCGGGGGTGCCCGGCGCGCCCCCGCCGCGGGCCGGGTCGGAGGCGGCCCGTCGGGCGAAGGCGCCCCGGCGTCCTCCGCGGCTGGCCTCGCTGCAACTCAAACGGGTCGACCCGTGGACGGTGCTGAAGATCAGCCTGATCGTGGCCATCGTCATGTTTTTCGTCTGGATGATCGCGATCGGCATCCTGTATCTGACCCTGGGTGCGATGGACGTCTGGTCCAAGGTCAACGACACGTTCTCCACGCTGACCTCCTCCCCGGACACCCAGGCGGCCGGCAAGACCGACCTGATCACCGCCGGACGTGTGTTCGGAGTGACGGCCATCATCGGTGCGATCAACATCGTGTTGTTCACCGCGCTGGCCACCGTCGCGGCCTTCATCTACAACGCCGCGGCGGCCATGTCCGGCGGTGTCGAGGTGACGCTCGGCGAGCGCGACTGACCGACGACGGCGACTGCACGTGTCGGCCGCCGGCTGCCGGCGTCGGCGCGCCCGGACCGGCGCCCGGCCCGGTATGGGTGGCCGTGACCGATTCGTAAGGCAGACTCAGCGGCATGGGCTCGGCCTTCCTGACGATCGCGCTCCCCGTCGCCGTGGCCGTCGTGATGCTCGGTCTCGGACTCGGACTGACCGGCCAGGACTTCGGCCGGATCCTCAAGCACCCGACCGTCACTCTCGTCGCCCTCGGCTGCCAGGTCCTGGTGCTGCCGGTGGTGTGTTTCGCCTTGGTCGTCTCCGTCGCGCTGCCCCCCGAGCTGGCGGTCGGCATGATGCTGCTCGCGGCCGCGCCCGGTGGGCCGACGGCGAACCTGGTCAGCCGGCTGTTCCGCGGCGATGTCGCGCTGAACGTCAGCCTGGCCGCGGTGAACTCCGTGCTGTCGCTGGTGACGCTGCCGCTGATCGTGAACCTGGCCGAGGACTACTTCGGCACGTCGGCGGTGCAGATGGGCACCCAGGTCAAGACGGCCGTCGACGTCTTCGCGATCGTCCTGGTGCCGGTGCTCGTCGGGATGCTGATCCGCGCCCGGCGGCCGAACTGGGCCATCCGGATGGACCGACCCGTCCGGATCGCGTCGATGGTGATCCTGGTGCTGGTGGTGATCGGGGCCATCGGCACCAACTGGGACCTGCTGGTGTCCGAGTTCGGTCGGCTCAGCCTGATCACGGCGCTGTTCTGCGTGATCAGCCTCGGGGTCGGCTTCGGGGTTCCGCGATGGTTCGGTGCCAGCCGCCGGCAGGCGATCGCCACCTCGTTCGAGATCGGCATCCACAACGCCACGCTGGCCATCGTGATCGCCCAGACGGTGCTCGGCTCGGTCCGGCTGTCCTTGCCGGCCGCGGTCTACGGGGTGCTCATGCTGCCGCTGGCCGTGTCGTTCGGCTTCCTGATCCGCAAACGGGTGTCCGTTCGGCCCGTCCGCTCCCGCTGACCGTGCCGGCCACGGTCGGGCGGGTGCCGCGGTGAGCTGGATTTGGCGGTGAGCCGGATTTGGGGAGCCCTCGGCCCGTGCGGTAAGTTGTGAGGCCGCGGTGCCGGTCGGCTACAGACTCGAACCTGGCGCCGCGGTCGTGTGTCGAGCGGTTCCCGGGCCTATAGCTCAGTCGGTTAGAGCGCTTCCCTGATAAGGAAGAGGTCGGTGGTTCAAGTCCACCTAGGCCCACCGGATGGGTCGGGCCCGGCCGGTGTTGCCGTTCCGTGGTGCTCACGGGTCTGTGCGCTACGGTCGAGGGCGGCACTCGGCGACCGGTCGGGTCCCGCGTTCCGTGTCGTGTGATGGATGGTGCACATGAAGAAGATCCTGTTGGTGCTTGCGGTCCTGGGCGGCATCGCGTTCCTGGTGCAGCGGCGGCGTCAGGCCGCGGCAGCGGAGGCCGCGTTGTGGGACGAGGCGACCAAGCCCAGCACCGGTGGCTACCCCGGTACGGCCCGATAGGCTGATCCTCCGTCCGTGCTCGATGAGCGTCCGGATGGAGTGCCCGGGGACGTAGCTCAATTGGCAGAGCACCGCCTTTGCAAGGCGGGGGTTGGCGGTTCGATTCCGCTCGTCTCCACCAGATCGTCGTTGTTCAAACCGACGACATTCCCGGTTTGAGGTCCAGACTCCGCCGCGCCCTGCTGTTGAGCGAGCGCGGCGCGTTGGACGTCCGGGTTGAACAGGATGTTGAACGGCTCGCCGGGCTGTCCGTCCACGGTGTCGTCGGGCATGACGACGAGCTTGTCGAAGAAGGCTTGGTTGGCCAGACGGCGTAGTGAGTCGTCAATGCTCATGTAGATCGCGTGGCAGTCACCGGCGAGGGCGAGGCAGTCTTCGAGGTGGGCCTTGGCTTGGTCGTACTCGATGTCTCCGGCGTTGATCTGGGCGTCGAGGAACGCCAGGCGGCGGGCGATGCGTTCTTGTTCCTCGCCGAGCAGGTCGAGCGGGATCATGCCGGCGTAGTGGGCTTGGAGCAGCTTCTTGCGCTCGTCGCGGAGCGCGTCTCGTTCGGCGGTGTAGGCGTGGCGCTCGTGTCGGGCGGTGGCGTGGAGTCGGTCGAACTCTCCGGTGACCAGCTCGCGGAGCGCGGTGATGATGTGGCCGGGTATCTGCACGCGGCGGTAGTAGTCCTCGACGGCGGCTTCGATGTCGGGCACGAACATGGACTTGCGTTCGCAGGTGGTGCGCTTGGAGTGCCGGCCCGCGCACAGGAAGTAGGGGTAGATCACTCCTTGGCTGCTGCGGGCGTTGGACAGGATCAGCCGTGAGCCGCACTCGCCGCAGAAGATGCTGCCTTTGAGGTAGTGGTCGTGGGCTTGGGTCTTCTCCCCGGAGGTCTGGTGCGCGGTGAGGACGGCCTGTACTCGGTACCAGACTTCGGTGGCGACCAGCGGTTCGTGCAGCCCGTCGTAGGTGGCGCCTCGGAAGCTGACCTGTCCCTTGTAGTACGGGTTGGTGAGCATCTTCTGGATCGTGGACAGCGCCGGGGCCTTCGACGGCCGCTTCGGTGTGGGCACGCTCGTCAGGCCGCGGTCGACCAGTTCCTCGTGCAGGGTGATGGTCGAGTAGTTCCCGGTGGCGTAGGCCTCGAACGCCCACTTGACCTGGGCGGCACGGTCGGGGTCGGGCTCGACAACCCGCATTTCGCGGCCCAGCTCGTCGCGCTTGCGGACGTTGAGGTAGCCGATGGGTGCCTTGCCGTTGGTGCCTCCGGTGAGCGCCTTCTGATTCATGCCCTTGGCGACCTCGTTGGCGAGGTTGCGGGAGTAGAACTCCGCAATGGTGGACATGATGCCGTGCAGCAGCATCCCGCTCGGGGTCTCGTCAATGTTCTCCGTGGCCGAGACGAGCATGACCCCGGCCTCTTTCAAGGCCAGGTGGATCGCTACATCGTCGGCGCGGTTGCGGGCGAGCCGGTCGACCTTGTGGACGATGCAGTACGCGACCGGGTGGGTCTTGACGTACTCGATCATCCGCATCAGCTCGGGACGGTCGGCTTTGCGGGCGGACTCTCCGGCATCGACGAACTCTTCGGTGATGATCGCGTCGAGTTCCCGAGCTTTGCGGAGGTTCGCTTCACGCTGGGCGGGGATTGAGAAGCCTTCGTCCCGGCCGCCGCGTTCGGCTTGTTCCTTGGTTGAGACGCGCAGGTAGGACACCGCAAGGCAGGTTGTCTCGCCCACATGGGCGAGCGCGGCCGGCGGTGCGACTTGGGTGATGGTCATGGGTCGTGTTTCCTTCCCCAACAGGTGGGGCCAACACGAGCGGCGGCGACCGCTCGCGCGGTGCGACTCGTTGGAAAACACGACCCGGACGCTCCGAGTGGAGCGCCCTGGGTAAGCCTCGAAGGCCGAACAGGACTTGCGCACCACGGCCACACCGGAGCGTGACCGCTGGCTTGGTACGTCTACGATTCTACCTCGCCGCCGGCCTCGTGCCGAGGGCTCGACGGCGGTGTCTGCTGGTTGGCGCGCTCGGCGTCGGCGCGGGAGAAGGCCATGCCGATGAACAGTTGCGCGAGCTTGTGCAGGTCGGGCGTGGCACGCGGCTCGGCCTCGATGCGGTAGGTGCGCATCCGGGCCGGCGGTGACTTGCGGGGCTTGCTCACTGGACCTCTCCTGTCGTCGGATCGACACCGGCGAAGAAGGCGTCTTCGGCTGCCTGGCGGGTGGCGACTTCATCGAGGACGTAGCGCACGAAGTCTTCGTCGCGGTCGGTGATCGGTGCCTCATCGACCGGTTCGGCCGGTGCTTCGCCGGGCCAGGTGGTCTGGCGGGTGGGTCGGTCGCGGTCCAGGCGGGTGCCGCTGGTGGCTACCCAGTCGCGGAGGCGCTGGCGGGCGTCGGCGAAGTCGCGGTGCCAGCCCAGCGGTGCCGAGCCGTTCTGCTCAGGGTCGTAGGCGCAGAGCCAGTGCAGGTGCAGCGCGGATAGTTCCCAGAGCAGTTCGGGGTGGCGGTGCCACATCGGCGGGATCACGCTGGCCGACAGGCCGTAGGTGTGGCGCAGCCAATCGACCCAGCGGTTCAGTTCCAGCAGCTCGGCTTCCAGATCGCCGGCCGACAGCAGGTTCCAGTTGATCGGACGCGGTGGCCCCGGCAGATCGTTGCCCGGATCGAATGCCGGACGGTCATCGAAGTCGTCGGGCACCTCCGGTCCCGGCGTGGGGGTGTCGATGGGACTCATCTCGACCCTCACATTCCGATCGCCGGCGCAGCGGCGGCCGGCCGGCTCGGCTCCGGGCTGGTGAACGCCGAGGCATCCCGCGTAGGCGTCGCCTGCTCGGTGGTGTCGCGGGGCGTGCGATCGACCTCGTAGCGGGTGCGGGCCAGGTCGTGACCCAGGCGGGTCGCGATGAACTCTTCGCCCTCGTGCCGCTGGCCGTCGCGCTCGTAGGAATACTTGCGCACGCGTCCGTCCGCGATGAAGTTGTCACCCTTGGCGAGCTTCTGGTGCCCGTACTCGGCGGCGGCCTTGAACGCGATCAGGTCGTGGAAGGTGGTCTCCAGCTTGGTGAACGAGTTGTCGTCCTCGCGCCGGTAGTGCTCCAGCCCGATCTTCATGTAGAGCCGGGCATCACCCTTCTCGGTGAAGCTCAACTGCGGCACGGAGGCGATAAACCCGGACACGGCCTGCTGAGTCTGAATGGTCGACATTGGAGTGTTCCTCTCTGCTCACGCAGCCCGTCTTGCTGGGCCGCTGTGGCGGGAAGGTGCGCGGGCCGCCTCCGAGGTCAGGCGTCGGTACGGCGCAGGAGTGCTTCGATCTCCTTGCGCTCACTGGCGAGCTGCCCGGCGTCTGGCCGGCTGGGCCACGGGTGCAGGTCGGTGACGATGGGTGGCGCGGAGCGCAGCAGCACGACCCCGGTGCCAAACGGCAGTCGGCGGATGCGGTCGGGCGGGAAGATCGGGACGCGGCGCACGGATCGCTGGTTGGATCGGGTGCCGTGATCGCCCAGCGTCACGGAGTCGGTGTATTCGTCGCGTTCCCCGACCAAGGCGCTCAGGTCTTGCAGGTCGCGGGAGTTCGACGCGCCACCGAGGATGACTTTCACGATGCTCGCGTCCCAGATCGCGTTGGCCTGGTGCTCGTTCCACTTGTCCCGCGCCTGAGCGAGCGACTGCAACACGGGCATGGTCGTGATCCCCGATCCACCACCTTCGGCCATCAACGTCGGCAGCGACGGGAGGGGTGAGAGATTGGCTATCTCGTCCAGCGCCAGCAGCATCGGCGGGTCCAGCCTGGCGCCCGGTGAGCGGGCGGCGAGACGGCGGGCAGTCTCAATGAGGTCTTCCACCAACGCAGCGACCAGAGCCGCAGATGCCCCGGCACCCGAGCCGGTCGCCAAGAGGAACAGCGTGCCGCGGTCGCGGATGAACACCTCGGGGTCGAACCCTTCTCCCTCAGCGGGAGACACCGCATCAAGCACCCGTGGGTCGGCCAGTGATCCGAGCGCGAGGGACACGCCTTGCCAGATCGAGTCGCGGGTGCGGGGGTCGGAGTCGATCATCGCCTCCAACGATTCGGCCCACCCGGTCGCGGCCCGGGTGGAGCCGGTCAGGATCGCCACCGCATCCGCGGCGGCCGTGGGGTCGAGGGTCCATCTGAACAGTTCGGCGGGTGGCCGGTTGTCGATCGCCGCCGCGTGCAACAGCGCCTGCAATGCGGCGCGGGTCTTGCCTTCCCAGAACCCACCCGAATCGACCCCGCCCGCCGACAGGCCAGTGCCGGCGGCAAGTCCAGTCGCGCGGATCATCGCCGTCTGTGGCGACTCACACCCCCGGATCGGTGACCAGCGCAACCCGGCGGGCAGGCCCTCGGCCAAGTGCTGCGGGTCGAAGATCGCCACTGGGCCGATGCGGCGGCGGGCGCGCATGGTCGCGGTCAGGTTGTCGGGCCGGGTGCTGGTGACGACGACGGCGCCGGGGGCGTCGAGGATTGCCGGGATCACCAGGTGCAGGCCCTTGCCGGAGCGGGGCGGGCCGATGACCATGATCGAGTCCTCCACCGACGCCCATACCCCCACTCCTTTCGATGCGCCGAGCTGGTAGCCGACATCGTGCGGCTTCGGGTCGGTCAGGCCGGGGCGGAGGTTTCCGGCGCGGCGCAGCAGCGCCTTGTCCGATGCCGCGGTGGCGACTTCGTGGCGGGTTGCGATCCCGGCCATCCGGCGCGGGTCTTGCTCGGCCCGGTGCGAGAAGCGGCGCACCCGCACCCACACGAACACCACCAGCCCGACAAGGAGCGCGAGCATGGCCCCGGTGACGATCCAGTAGACGACCGGGTTCAGTCCGTCCGCGTCGAGCGCAGCACCGGGGTCGGCGGGGTGGAACAGCACCCCGACCCCGGCCGCGAGCCCGCCAGCAGGCTGGGCGGTGCCGGTGAGCCAGGCGGTGATGGTGCCGGCGGCGCGGAGGACGAGCGCGATGCCGAAGAGGACGACCAGGCCGATCATGGCGGCGTTGGTCAGCTCGTCCCCGAACGATCCGGTCTGCCTCCCCTCGGTCATGGCAGCCGCCAGATCACGGTTGCACCCGAGATGCGTCCGAGCAGCAACACTTCGACCCGCCCCGCCGTCTGGTCTGGGATCGGGTTGGCGGGGTCGATGAGGGCGCGGGCGGTGCCGGTATGCGCGGCGTCGGTGTGGCCGGTGATGATCGCGACCGCGACATCCTCACCAGGCACGAACCCGTCGCCCTCAATCTGATGGAACACCGGCAGCCCCGGCGTGGGCGTCGTCTCGGCGGCGGGTGCGGGTTCGGGGAGGGCGCGGCGGGGTCGTGCGGTGATGAGGTCGGTGAACACCGAGCCGTCTGCTTCGCGGACCTCGACGCGGATGGGTCGGGTGCGGTCATTGCTGGCTTGGTCGATGATCTGCGGGAACGACTCGCGCCGCCACGGCGGCGCCCACTCCGCTGGCGTCAGGGGTGCGCCGTCGATGGTGGCGGTCAAGATGCCGTCCTCACCCACTGTGAGAACGACGGTCGGGATGGTGACGGGCGGCTGGTCGGGTTCGCTTCGCTTCATGCCCGGCAGGTGCACCCGCCGAATCGCTAGATCATCCGGGTCGTGGTGTCGAACAAGGCCAACTCGTCAGGATGCATCTGATGCTGCACGACGAAGGAACGCTCTTTGATGCGCCACAGCCCTTGCCCGGTACCCAGGCCAGGCAAGAGGTGCTGCTCGGTGCCGGTCAGGCCGAGAGTCTTGGCGGTCAGGGAGAGCTGGTCGGACTCCTGCCGATAGATCACCCTGGTCTCGGCGTTGGCGAGCAGGCTGTTCGCCAGGGAGCGCATGGCCGAGCCTTGATCGCCCACGTTGTCGAGGTCGCTCAGCTTGTGGAAGACGAGCATGTTGGCCAAGCCGTAGTGGCGGGCGAGCCGCCATTGCGCGTCCATGCGGCGCAGCAGGGCGGGGTGGGCCATGAGTCGCCAGGCTTCGTCGTAGATCATCCAACGTTTCCCGCCATCGGGGTCCATCAGCGCCGCTTCCATCCACGCGCTTGCGCAGGTCATCAACACACTCAGCAGGGCGGCGTTCTCCGCGACCCGGCTGAGGTCGAGACTCACCATCGGCAACGACGGGTCAAACTTGACCGTCGAGGGGCCGTCGAACAGGCCGGCGAGGTCGCCACCGACGAGACGGCGCAGCGCGTGCGCGACCAGCCGCCCGTCTTCGGCCAGCCGCCCATCTTCTTCGGCGGATGGGGTGAGGAGGCGGTCCACGACCATCGGCAGGATCGGCACCTCAGCGTCCCGTACCGCCGCGGTCAGGGCGGTGTCGATGGCGGTGTGCTCCAACGGCGACAGGTCACGCCCGAGCACGGTCTCCGCGAGCGCGCCCAGCAGCTCACGACGCCGAGACGCCAACGTGGACGCCCACGCCCGGTCCGACAGGCCCGAGGGGCGGTGGCCTTCATCGAGCGGGTTCAGCCGGGTGCGGAGCCCGTGGCCGAGGACGATGGCCTTCCCGCCGACCGCTTCCGCGACGGCGGTGTGCTCGCCCTTGGGGTCGCACGCGATGTAGACCCGGCGACCGAACGGCAACGATCGCGTGTAGAGCGACTTCGCCAGCGACGACTTTCCCGAGCCCACGATGCCAGCGAGGATCATGTTCGGTGCGGTGATGATGCCCCGCCGGTACAACTCCCACGGGTCATACACGAAGCTCCCGCCGGAGTACATGTCCTGCCCGACGAACACGCCCTGGCTGCCGAGGCCGCCTTCGGCGAGGAACGGATACTGCGCCGACAGCACCGCGCTGGTGTCTTGATGGCGTGGCAGGCGGAACCGGCCCGGTGTCCGCAGCATCGCGGGTCCGGGTTCGCCGGCCTTCGGCAGATACGTCGTGGCCCTCCGCTCTGCCCGCTCGGCTTCGGCCTTGGCTTTGGCGGCTTCGGTCTCGGCGCGGCGTTGCTCGGCGACGAGCCGGGCGGCGGCCTGCCGGCGTTGCTTGCGGTACTTGCGCCGCTCCGACGCTGGGGCGACGAGTACCGAGGTGTGCAGCTTCTCCCGCTCGCTCACAGCAACCACCCCCGCCCGCGAGCCGCCGAGTCTCCGTCAGGCCGGTCGAACCACGACGGGTCCGGCGTCGGTCGCGCCGCTGGTGTCTCGTCCAGGAGGGCGAGCGCGTCCGCGTTCTGCCGAGCGGCCTCGGCCACCCATGCGGGGAACATGCTCGCGTGCTCGGCACTGTGGCCGGGGTGGTCGATGGCATACTGCCGGGACTCACCGGCAGCGGCGAGGTATCCGGCGAGGTCGCGCAGCGCACGCTCAGGCGCGACAGGGGCACCGGCCCCAGTGAATAGGTCTCGGCCTTCAAGGCTCCGCCCGGTCCCGGTGTCCTCGATGCGGTAGCCGTACCGCTGGTGCTCGCCAACCGGGGTATTGGGCCAGACGGTCAGGGTAAGCGTGCCGACCTGCCGGGAGATGCGCGGCGTGGGGTCTGTGGTGTTCATGCCGGGCAGGTGCACCCCCGGCACCGGCACGGGTCAGAGCGAGAGCCGGCCGCTCTGCTTGAGCGTCGTGATCGCAGTGGGCTCGAACCACGACCCCTGCGACTGTGCCTGCCGGGGCGCGACGGCCGGCTTCGGCGCGTTCGGGGACGAGTACGACACCAGCAGTTCCGGCCCACCCTGCACCGGCTCAGCCGCTTCCGCCTCGTCCGGTTCGGTGGGGGTGGTGGTGTGGCGGCGAAGCAAGGAGACGTAGCCGAGCTGGGCGTTGACGACCAGGGCGTAGTCGCCTGAGCGCATCACTCGATCGTTGGTCCCTTCGCCGGGTTCGTCGTAGACGTAGCCGTTCTCCATCGCCGCGTCGGTGGTCTCGTCGCCGTAGTCCCACTGGGCGAGGTAGTCCACCGCGTCGACGTGCCCCAGCTCTCCGAGGATGCGCAGCGGCGGTTCGGCCTCATCGCCCTGCAAGAACACCACGCTGATCCACCGCTCGACCTCGGCGGCGGGTTGAGGGTGCCAGACGATCTTGCCGGACTGGACGAACGCGGCACTGAGCTGGTCGTGCGCCTGATCCAGCAGCACCGCGGCCTGATGGAACCCATCGGCCGCGCTCAGTGCCGCGACGGCTCCGGCCGTCCGGTCTCCGTCGTCGGTGCTCACGCCGTCTTGGTGGCGCAGGTGGACGCCGGCGAGCTGGTCGAGCACTTGCCCCAAGCACCGGATACCGGCAACGACCTCGCCGATGACACGATAAGTGTCGGCCGGTTCCTCCCAGCTCCTTGTCGCGTGGGCCAGACCGCGCAACGCTTCGTAGGCTTCGGCGGCGTCGGTGACGGGGTTCTCGTAGGTGGGCATGACGGGCCTCCATCGTTCAGGTTCGGACGCCCACCAGGTGCACCACCACCCCCGGCGCCGGGCTCAGACGGTGCGGCACAGCGGCAGCGCCGCGGCGGTGAACGCGGCGGCTTGCTGGCCGACGAGGCGGCGGGTCTCACACGAGCTTTGGATGGCGGCTTGGGTGATCGCGGCGACGGCGGCTTCGAGGTCGTCGATGCTCGGTGCCGACACCGAGATGAGGCCGGTCACCCGCAGGACACCGTGCCCGGCGGTGAGGTCGGCTTCCTGTTGCAGCACGTCTTGGAACTCCGCCGATTGGGAGGCGTCCTCGATCTGCCCGAGCCGGGCACGCTGGGCCGCGTCCGAGATGTATTCGACCTTCTTGCGGCGGATGTCACGGGCCGCCTGATCGGAACGCATCGGCGTGTAGATCAGCGACACGGCCCGCTGGATGCCGGTGGACAGCAGGATCGGCGCGGCGAAACCGGGATAGACGAGACTTCTGGGCCATTCGGAGATCCAGAGCACGGCGTGGTGGGCGGAGTCGGTGCGCAGGTTCCCCCAGGTCTCGGTGACCGCGACCGGGCCGGCGGTGGCGAGGTCGCGGCCCATCTGCCCATGCCGCTCCAACGCCGACGCAACCGCCGGGTCGTAGGCGGAACGGAGGATGACGGCGATCTGGCCGGCGTCGAGCCAATCGGACGGGGCGAGGTCGGCCGACCGCAACGCCGATGTGAGGGTCGACATCTCCTGCCTCAACACCCCGGCCGCGCCCTTGATCCCGCCACCGGCGGTCCTGATCTGCCGGGCGGCGGCCTTCAGGTCCAGCGACAGGCTGATCGTGGTGGCGTGCCGTTCCCCGGCAGGGCCGGCGCGCTCGATCAGTTCGGCGTAGGTGTCGGCGGCCCAGGAGCCGTCCGGGGTGCCGTGCGCGGTCCACCACTCCGCCAAGCCCGTGCCCGAGTCTGGGAGGGTGCGTTCGAGGACTTGCAGTGTCGCGATCCGTCCCGAGCGGCACACCGTCGCCAACGCCCGACCCCAAGTGGTCACGCGGCGTTCCTGCTCGCCAGGGTCCAACAAGACGAACGCCGGATGGGCCACGTCGCACACGACTGTGAGGGTGGCGGCATGGGAGTCGTGGATCATGCACGCCCCTGTCTCCGGGTCGATGAACTCGCGCAGCCTCGCCATGTCGCCAGGAAGCGCGAGGGTGCCGGCGGGGCGGGGCTTCACGATCCGACGGCGGTAGAGCAGTTGCCCGCCAGTGACCCGCCACAGCCACCAGAACGTAACCGGCAGCCACTCCACCACCGGACGCCCGCCGACAGGTATCCAGGTCAAAGCCGCGCAGAGCACCCAGACCGGGGCGGTGTAGGCGAGCAGCATCCCGCCGCCCGCGTAGAACGCGACGATCAAGGTCAGGCCGCCGATGCCGAGGGTGACGAGCTGCGCGACCGACAACCCCAACAACACCCCGCGGCGAGTGAGGCGGCTGAACTTCACCGGCACCAGTTCGCCCGGCGAGGCGGTCTCTTTCGCGTGACTGGGCATCGGTCACTCCTTCGTCGGCTTTGGCGCGGGCGGGTTCGGAGTGGCCGGGCGTGGGCTCGGTGGAGCGGTCGGCGCCGGCGTCGAGGGCGGCGGTGGGGCGCTGGCCTGCCCGGCACCGGCGGCGGCCGTCTCGGCCTCACCCGCCAACGCCGTCCCGGCCTTCGGCCCCGCGGTTGCGGCACCCTTCACCACCTGCGCGCCGACCACGACCGCCGCCGCTGGACCCGCAGCAGCAGCCCCCGCACCCGCTCCCGCCCCTGCTCCGGCACTGGCACCAGCACCGGCACTCCCGCTCGCACCAGCTCCCGCGCCGGCAGCACCTGCACCGCCGCTTCCAGCGGTCGGGGTGGGCTTCGGCGGCGCACCCGCACCGCCTCCCGAACCTCCGCCGCCGTCGCCGCTGGTCTGGCCGTCGAGTACCTTCTTCGGCCCGTCACCGGACGGCTTCGACGGCACCGGGATGGGACGGTTCAGTGCCCGCTTGGCGTCATCCTCCGCACCGGCCTGCCCGTAGTAGTCGGTGCCGACGAACGCGAGGAACCGATACGTCAGATACGGGGCGAACCCCGCGAGCGCCATGAGCACGATCCCTGACAGCGGATCGGACACCGAGGCCAGGTCGACGTCGATCGGTGCGGCGACCTGCGTGATCGCGACGAGGAAGATCACGACCAGCACGAGCTTGGACAAGATCAACGCGATGACGAACATGGCCCACTTGCCGACCCAGCCGCGTGCCGCATCCCACGACGACCCGGAGAACGCCAGCGGAGCCAGGGCGACCGCGACCAGTAGCAGCGACTTGCGGATCAGCAGCGACAGCCACACGATCGCCGCGGATGCAATGGCCAGGCCGGCGAGGAAGATCATGATGATCGCGCCGACGCCGGGGGCGGCGATGGACAGGCCGGACAGGGCCAGGACAAGGGCGGCGATCTTGTCGCCCATCGTCTCGGTGGTTTCGCCTGCGGCCTGGATGATGCCGACGCAGAGCTGGTCGGTGATTTCCAGCAGCAGCGCGACCAGGGTGATGACCACGAAGGAGCCGAGCACGGATTTACCGAGCCCGAGAGCGGCCCGGGTGAGGGCGGTGGGGTCGCGGCGGATCATGCCGGTGATGAGCTGAAGTGCGAAGAACAGCAGCATCACGAACACGGCGATGCCGAATACGAGGTTGAACACCGACACGAATCCGGGCCGCTGCACGTCCACGAGCGTGGTGGTGTCGAAGACCGTCCAGACGGCCTCGAACAGCCACCCGGCCGCCCCGCCCATCGCGCTGGCCAACCAGTCGAACGGGGCCGACACCAGCGTGGCGGCGGCTTCGCCGGCCACGTCGCAGACGGTGGAAATCACCGGGACATCGCAAATGCCCATGACAAGACCTGCCTTCCTCGCGCACTGCGCTCAGACGGCTTGGCCGACGCCCCAGAAGAAGTTCATGAGCGCGACGCTCGCGCCGCAGATGATCGCGGCACCGCAGGAAACGAGGACGCCGATCTTTCCCCGCCCGGCGAGATGCGGGTTGCTGGAGTTGGCGCCGTAGGCCCACACGATCGCTGAGACGATCAGGGCGAGGACGGCCAGGATCAGGCCCACCGTCATCACGGCACCGACGATGGTGCGGAGCTGTTCGATACCGGGAAGGCCGGTGCCATTGGGGTCGATGTCGATCACGACGGTTCTCCATTCACGCTGAGGGTTGCTTCTGCCCACAGGTGCACCCCGACCACCAACACCCAGGCATAGCGAAGGCCCGCCCCGAGAGGGGCGGGCCAGATGGGGAGGGTCAGAGTCGTTGGCCGAGTGCGATGAGCCAGTTCATCCACGCCACCCCGCCACCGGCGAGCACGGCGGCTCCGAGGGCGACGAGCACCCCGACTCTTCCCTTGGCGGCGGCGGAGTAGTTGCCGTGTGCGGCGGCGACGGCCCAGCAGATCGCGGAGACGATCAGCATGAGTACGGCGATGATGAGTACGAACATGAACAGCGCACCGACGACCTGTTTCAGATCACCGATCCCTGCCAGGCCGTCGAAGTCCGGGAACACGTCCATCACGCACCTGCTTTCACGGTGACGTGCAGGTGGTCGTAGTGGCCGCCGGTGACGTTGCCGGGG
>CAZCEH010000013.1:0-123179 GCA_964497705.1 uncultured Actinomycetes bacterium
ACACGTCATCGACGTCGCCCAAATGCTGCTCACCGGCATCAAAGGCGACGGCTGAATGCCATGCGTCGCTCGCTGGGCTGCTGCCGGCCGCCTGATGCCGGCCCGAATCCCGTCCCGCGCTGATCAGTCGAACCTTCTGGTGACCGAAGTGCCCGAATCGCCCGTGCTGGTCGGCCTGGATCTCGCCCCGCGCTGATCCAATACCCACTTTCGGTGCCGTTTTGTCCGGTTTGCTGAACGTTGGATCAGCGCTGGGCGAGTTCTTGATCAGCGCGGTGGGCCGACGCCGTCCGGAGGGAGAGCGTCGGGTCCTGCGCGGTCGGCGTCCATGCCACGCAGAGCCCTTCCCTCGCGGTTGGGCCACGTCAACAGCCGGCCGGGTGGAAGTGGCGGAGCGTCGAGGAGTTCCTGCACCCTTTCGGCCAGGATCTCGGGCGAACCCACCGCGACTTTCCACCCGTAGCGGATCACGCGGATGCCCATCCGCTGCAGTCGCCATTCCCGATCCTTTTCATGGCGGATCACGTCGGCCGGATTCGTGAGGTACTTGCCCACGCCGTCGGCCTCGGCGCCCACCCGTTGCTCGGGCCAGTAGTGATCCAACCGGAACGTCGGAAGGTACCGGCCCACCCACTCGTTGGTCCGGCTGGGTGGCAACCCGGCGGAGATGAAGGCCAGCCGGCCGGCGGACTCGAGAGGCGACTCGACGTCCGGATCGCAATGCCGGATCGCCCAGGCGGCTCGGGCGGCGCCCGACCAACCCTCGACATCCTCGAGCGCACCGGCCAGCTGCTCGCGACCGCCGTCCCGCGCGGCGACGGCATCGGCTATTGCCAGCGACGCCAGCCGTCCCGCGCGGCGACCGATGTCGACCGCGGCGAAGGCCGGCCGCACCGTCGGGATCCCGTCGAGTTCACCGAGCCAGCGATCCGGCACCGCTGCGAATCGGGTACGCCCATTGATCGTTCGGTTCGAGCCGCTGCGTCGGGAGCCGGGACGGATCACGCTCGGCACCGCCGGAGGGTCACCGATGGTGGACAGCTGATGAACCGCGATGGCCGACCAGTCCGCGGCGTAGGCGTTCGGCGGCCCGGCCATGACGAAGGCACGGGTCCGCAGTCGGAACAACTGCCAGGCGTCGCCGACGGCCACGGCGTCGGCATAGATGCCGTTGGCCACCTGTACCAGCTGGCCCCGACCGAGCAGGCGCGTCACCGTGCTCTGCGGAACACCCAGGTCCAGTAGTTCGCGACGGCGGACCAGACCGTCATTGGCGACCAGTGCGTGCCGCACACAACGGGGAAGGTCGGATCGGGGACGCATCGGGTGAGCCTGTCGCAGATCAGCGCAGGCCTTCGAGGCCGTCCGTCGGGCGGTGGACAACTCCTGTGGACAACCCTCGACACCGAAGCCCGACGCGACAGGTTCGGCGGCTTGGTGCTGCGGGGTCCGGCAGGTGCTCGCTCGGCAGACCGGACCGTTCTGGCGCCCGCCATGCCTGAAAGGCTCGCCTCGGTGGAGGCGTCGCCGACCCCGCGGGAGCAGTCGAACTTTCTGGTGACCGAAATGCCCGAATCGCCCGTGGTGGCCGGCCTGGATCCCGTCCCGCGCTGATCGAATACCCACTTTTGACGCCGTTTTGTCCGGTTTGGTGAACGTTCGATCAGCGCGGCAGAACGCAGCCGGCCGGAATCAGCCGGCAGAACGCAGCCGCCGGACGCAGCCGCCGGACGCAGCCGGCTACCCGGGGGCTGAGCCGTCAGGCGGGAGCGCCGGCCGGCGTCGACAGCCGACGCAGCAGGTGCTCCTTGATGGCCGGCCGCAGGCCGAAGACCAGCAGGAACCCGGACTCGCGGTACAGCCGGCCGGCGTGCTGGTCGGCCAACACCGACCGGCTGCCGGTTCGCACGATCAGCCGGGCGGCGGCCCGGGCGGCGAGCAGGCTGGTGGTGGCCCGAGCCTGCGGCACCTCGTCACCGGTGGCGGTCAGCAACCCCAGCCGGGCCTCGGCGATGTCCGCGTCGAGGTCGTCGGCCCCCAGCAGGCGGGCGCACCGCCCGGCGACGCCCAGGGCCAGGAAGCCGTTCATCGCCGCGCCCGCGGCCTGGGCGGCGGCGAATTGGTCCAACGGTTCGGTCCGGCCCAACCGGTCGGCCGGCACGAAGTGGTCGGTCAAGCGCAGGGACACCGTGCGGCTCGCCTGCACCGCCATCAGCTCGGTGGGGTGCGCGATGAGGGTGTCCGACGCGCGGGCGTCCGCGTCCACGTCGACCAGGAAGAAGTGCAGGACGCCCCGGTCGTCGACGCCGCCCACCAGCAGGATGTCGACGAGCCCCCACCCGGTCACCCAGGCCGACTCCCCGGACAACCGGTAGCCGCCCGGCACCGGCCGGACCCGGATCAGATCGGGCCGGGCCATCGCCAACCCGGCCCGGATCCGCCCCTCGGCCAGCGGGCGTAACCACCGGTCGCGCGTCGCCGGCTCGGCAACGGTGGCCACGGACATCAGCGGTGCGAGGTGCTGCAACCAGACGAAGGCCGTCGTCAGGCAGCCGCCGGCCAGCGCGGCGATGACGTCGCCCAGCACGGGGAACGTCTCGCGGCCCAGGCCCCCGTACTCCGCCGGCCCCGCAAGCCCGTAGAAGCCCTCCGCCGCCAGCAGATCGAGGTGGGCGGCGGGCACGCTGTCCGCCCGTTCCACCGACGGTGCCGCGGGGAACAGCACCTCGTCCGCGATGCGCTGTGCCCGGGTCAGCCATCCGCTCATGTCAGCCATTCTGACCATTCTGTCAATCAAACGGCTGAACCGGTTCGCTCCTCGGGGTGACCGGGCCGGGCATCCGCGTGATTGTCCGCCGGACCACCCTGCTCTGGGACAGTGGTGACGTGCAGATCGGAATCCTGGGGCCGCTCCAGGTGCGCGACGGTGACGGGCCCGTGGCCATCGCCGGGTCGCGGTTGCGCGCGCTGGTGACCCGGCTGGCCGCCGACGCTCCGTCGGCGGTGCCGATCGTGGAGTTGGTGGAGGCCGTCTGGCCGGGCGAGCCGCCCGCCGATCCGATCAATGCCCTGCAGTCGCTGGTGTCCCGGGTGCGCCGCGCGTTGGGCGACGCCACCCGGATCCAGCAGGTCGCGGGCGGCTACCGGCTGACCGTGGACTCCTGCGACGTGGACGCCGCGGTCTTCGGCGAACTGGTTGCCGCCGGTCGCCGGGAGCTCCGGCAGGATCGGCCGACGGGCGCCCAGGAGCACCTGACGAAGGCATTGGCACTCTGGCGCGGCGAGCCGCTGATCGACGCGGCGGACGGCCCCTACGCGGCCGCGGCCCGGATACGCCTGGACGAGCTGCGACTCGATGCGCAGACCGACCTGATCGAGGCCCACCTACGACTGGGCCGGGCCGGTGACGTGATCACGGACCTCGAGCAGCTGGTGGCCGCCCACCCGCTGCGCGAACGGCTGGCGGGTCAGCTGATGCGGGCACTGGCCACGGCCGGGCGGCAGGCCGACGCGTTGGCCGTCTACGAGCGGCTGCGGGATCGGCTGGCCGGCGAGCTCGGCGTGGATCCGGCGGCGGAGATCCAGGCCATCCACCTGGCCGTGTTGCGCGGCGAGATCGCGCCGGAATCGGCGCAGCCGGAGCCTTTCCGCCGCCGGACGAACCTGCGGGTGCCGCTGACCAGGCTGATCGGTCGGGACCGCGAGGTGCAGCGGATCACCGAGCTGCTGGCCGAGGGGCGGCTGGTGACGATCGTCGGACCCGGCGGCGCCGGCAAGACGAGGTTGGCTCAGGAGATCGGCACGTTGATCGACGCCGATCGGCGGGACGGCGTCTGGCTGGTCGAGCTGGCGTCGGTGAGCGAGGCCAAGGGCGTCGTTCCGGCCATGATCGGTGCCCTTGGTCTGCTGGACACCCGGGCGGTGGACCGGCGGACCGAACGCACCGCCCGCGACTCCACCGACTACCTGTTCGACGTCCTGGCCGACGCCGACTGCCTGATCGTGGTGGACAACTGCGAGCACCTGGTGGCGCCGGTGGCCGAGCTGGTCGACGCGCTGCTGGCCCGCAGCCCGGGTCTGCGGGTGCTGGCCACCAGCCGGGAACCGCTGGGCATCATCGGGGAGGCGTTGTGCCTGGTCCCGCCGCTGGGCCTGCCTCCCGTCGGGGGAACCGCCGCGGAGGCCGTCGAGTACCCGTCCGTACGGCTGCTCGTCGAACGTGGGCGGGCGGTGTCGTCCGGGTTCGCCGTCCACGACGGGAACGTCGCCGACGTGGTGGAGATCGTCCGCCGGCTCGACGGCCTGCCGCTGGCCATCGAACTCGCGGCTGCCCGGCTCCGGGTGATGCCGATCGGCGAGATCACCACCCGCCTCTCCGACCGGTTCCGGCTGCTCACCGGGGGCAGCCGGACGGCCATGCCGCGGCACCGCACACTACGGGCGGTGGTCGAGTGGAGTTGGGATCTGCTGGGCGCCGATGAGCGGCTGCTGGCCGAGCGGCTCGCCGTCTTCCCGGCCGGCGCCACCGCGGAGGCCGCCGCCGCAGTCTGCGGCGACGACCGGCTGCCCGCCGACGCGATCGCCGACCTGGTGCTGTCCCTGGTCGACAAGTCGCTGCTGACCGCGGTGGACGGCCGCACTGCCCGGTACCGGATGCTGGAGACGATCCGCGAGTACGGGGTCGAACGCCTCGCCGAACGCGGGGAGGCGGACGCCGCGCGGGCCGCCCATGCTCGGTACTACGCGGACCTCGCCCACCGGATGGACCCGCTGCTGCGCACCGATCGCCAGCTGTCGGCGCTGGCGACGCTGAACGCCGAGCGCAACAACATCGGAGCGGCCGTGCAGTTCCTGGCCGAGTCGCGGGACCCGCGGGACCAGGATGCCTGCCTGGACCTGGCCCTCGACACGTCCTGGTACTGGCAGATGATCGGCGCCCATGCCGAGGCGGCATCCTGGATGACGACGGCGCTGGCCGCCACCGAGGGCCGCGAGCACCCCGGACGCCGGTGGGCGCAGGCCACGGTGGATATGGTCAGCGCGTTCACCGGGGGTTGGCCCAACGAGGAGGCGGAAAGCTTCCGGGCGATGAGTCGCCAGATAGCCAGGGACCTGGTCGACGCGTTGCCGCCGCCGAACCCCGGATTCACCATGTTGCCGGCGATTCTGGCGCTGTTCGCCAATGACACCGATCTGGCCGACGAGGTGATCGGGCGCACCCTGCGATCGGGCGACCCGTGGACGACGGCCACCCTGCGGGCCAGCCGGGCCATGTTCGCCGAGAACGAGGGCGACCTGGATCTGGTGCGGTCGAACGTCGATGCCGCCCTGGCCGGATTCGAGGAGATCGGCGACCGCTGGGGCATGTCCTCGGTGCTGTCCGCCCGTGGGAACCTGCGCGCGATGGACGGCGACACCCGCGGCGGCATCGAGGACTACGAACGGGCCATCGGGTACGCGCGGGAACTCGGTTCCGCCGACGACGAGTCGATGCTGCAGATGCGGTTGGCCGGGCTGCTCACCCGGGCGGACGACCTGCCCCGGGCCGCCGCGCTGATCGACGAGGTCAAGCAGCAGATGTCGGACCGGTCGTACGGTTTCGACCGGGGCCTGTTCGCCGGCAGCATGGCCGTGATGATCCGATTGATGTCCGGCGACGTCGACGGTGCCGAGCAGATGGCCGACGAGTTGCGTCGGGAATGGCAGCAGCGCGTGGCCGGGGCGCTCGACGGGCACGCCCCCGCGGTTGCCTGCGGGGTGACGGCGATCGTGGCCGTGCACGCCGGCCGGATCGACCAGGCGATCGCCGACGTGCGAGCCGGATACCCACTCGCCGTCCGCACCCAGGACATGCCGGTCGTCGCGACCTCCGGAGTGGCGGTGGCCTGGGTCGCCGCCACGCTGGGACGTCCGGAGGCAGCGGCCCGGGCGTTGGGCGCCGCCGCCCAGCTGCGAGGCAGCGACGACGTCGGCGACCAGTTGGTGGCGCGGCTGGTCACCCGGTTGCGCGGCGAGCTGGGCGACCGGTTCGACGACTGCTACCGGCAGGGCAGAGGGCTCAGCCGGCAGGACGCGATCGGGGAGATCGACCCCGACCGCGTCCTTTCCGATGTGGGTGGCTGAGCGGCGTCCCGGCCCGTCCCGAGGCGCGAGGAGCGGTCCCCGCCGGACGGGACCGCTCCGAAACCCGTCAGGACCGGGTGATCAGGCGTCGACCGCGACGTCGACAGTCGGCGTCCGAACCGGTCGCCGCACCTGGTCGACCAGCGTTCCGGCGGCGACCGCGGCGACCACGGCCGCGTAGCCGACCGCGGTGGTGTGCAGACCGACGATCGAGATCAGGATCCCGGCGACCACCGCCGGAATGCTGAACGCGAGGTAGCTGACGACGTAGATCGCCGAGATCAGCGCGGCCCGCTGGTGCGCCGCGGCGAGCCTGCTGACCGATCGGAACGCACCGAGGAACGCCGGGCCGAATCCCGCTCCGGCCAGCGCGGCGCCGACGACGAACATCGGCAGGGCCGCCAGCGCGACGGACACCGTCATGGTGCCGGCGCCCACCAGCAGCAGGCCGGTGCCGATCAGCGTCATCGTCTCCGCCGAACGATCGCGCAGCAGGATCGAGGCGCCGGCCGCGGTGCCCGCGAAAAGACCCAGGATCGCTCCCACCAGCGCATGGTTGTCCTGATGGAAGACGGTCGCCAGCAGGGAGCCGCCCACGGACAGCATGAGCCCGCCCAGCATCCACGTGGCCGCCATCGTCGGAACGGCGCCGAGGAACGCGCGGCGCGCAGCCGGCGGCACGGACACCGTCGGTCGCAGCGCGCCCAGTGCTCCGGATCGCCTCCGGACCGTCTCGGGCAGCAACGCCGTTGCCACCGCGAGCACCAGGAAGGTGACCACGAAGATCTCGAACACCAGCCGGGTGGGCTCCGGCCCGTACTGGAGCAGCAGGCCGGCCAGCACCGCGCCGAGCCCGAGTCCGCCGGTCGCGGCGGCACTGTTCACCAGCGAGCCGAGGCGCGAGCCGTTCGTGGGCTGTAGATCGAGTAGGTACGCGCCGAGGGCCCCGACCGCTGCGCCGGTGGCCACTCCCTGGACCACCCGGCCGGCGAAGAGCGCGCCGACGCCGCCGGCCTCCAGGAGGAACACTGTCATGGCCGCGGCCTGCAGCACCAGCGCCATCGCCAGGACCGGTCGGCGGCCGAGGAAGTCGGACAGCCGACCCACGGTGAGCAGGCTCAGCAGCAATGCCAGCACGTACACGGCGAAGATCGCGGTGAGGGTGACGGATGAGAACCCGTACTGCGCCTGATAGACCGAGTACAGCGGGCTGGGCGCGCTCGACGCCGCCAGCAGCGCCGTCGTGGTCGCCGTAACCAGCCAGAACGCCCCGGCGCGTGGCAGCGGGAGGCCGATCCGGCTGGGGCGGGTGGCAGGCACCGGGAAGGCGGCCGCGACTTTCGGCGTTGTCATGTAGGAGTTCCGTTTCGCCTATCGTTCGAGTTGAGTCGAACGGTGCAACGGAGTCGTCGCCGCAAATGTTCCAAGAAAGTCGAACAATAATGATGTCCTCGATCGCCCGGACGCTGCCTCATCCCGACCTTGCGGATGTAGCGCTGCCGCAGGTGCTGTTCGCGCTGAGCGACCCGGCGCGACTGGACCTGGTGCGCGAACTCGCCGCGCGGGGCGAGCTGTCGGTGGCCCAGTGCCAGGCGACCGGACCTGCGGTGCCCAAGTCGACCTTCTCTCACCACCTGAAGACCCTGCGCGAGGCAGGTCTCATCTGGAGCCTCCCGGCCGGCCGCCGCCGAACGATCTCCCTCCGCCGGGACGAGGTCGACCGACGCTTCCCCGGCCTGCTGACGGCGGTTCTCTCGCCGGTGGCGTCCGACCCGCCGGGCTGACGCCCGCCCGCCGGAAAGCGACGATCCCCGGCCGATGAGCGGCCGGGGATCGTCCCCGTGTCGAGGCTCTCAGGTCAGACCCGACGCCGGTACCCGCGCAGCGCCAGCGGCACGAACACCACCAGCAGGATCGCCATCCAGACCAGCGTCCACATCAGGCTGCTGGCCACCGGTCCGCCGATCATCAGCCCGCGGACCGTGGTCACCAACTGCGAGATCGGGTTGGCGTTCGCGAACGTCTCCAGCCAGCTCGGCATGGTGGCGGTCGGCACGAAGGTGTTGCTGGCGAAGGACAGCGGCAGCACGATCAGGAACATGATGCCCTGGACCGCGCCCGAGGTCCGCGCCTTCATCCCGACGAACACCGAGATCCAGCAGAAGCACAGCGCGAACGCGATCGAGATGCCCACCGCGGCCAGCGCCGCCATCGGGTTGGTCTCGATCCGGAAGCCCATGATCATCCCGAAGCCCAGGGTGACCACGCACAGGATGAAGTAGCGGGCGATGTCCGCGAAGACCGCGCCCACCAGCGGCACCGACCGGCCGATCGGCAACGACCGGAACCGGTCGAACACCCCCTTCTCGATGTCCGCGTTCAGGTTCTGGCCCAGGGCCACCCCGGCCATCGCGATGGTTTGACCGAGCAGGCCGGGCAACAGGAACTGCAGATAGTCCGAGGAACTGCCGGCGATCGCCCCACCGAAGATGTAGGTGAACATCAGCAGGAAGATGATCGGCTGCAGGGTGACGTCGATCAGCGCCTCCGGGGTGCGCCACATCTTGATCAGGCTGCGCTTGGCCAGGGCGATGACGTGCCGCGGGTAGGACGTGGCACCGGCGCTCGGGGTCTCGGACGGGGCGGGGGCGGCGTGCCGCCCGCTGGATGCGGTGGTGGTTGCGACGGTCGTCATGCCGCCTCCTTCGTGTTGTCGGTGGGGTTGTCGTCGCCGGCGCGTTCGCCGGTCAGGGTGAGGAAGACCTCGTCCAGGGACGGCAGGTGCAGGGACAGTTCGGTGACGCCGATGCCCTCGGCCGCCAGCCGGCCGACCGTCGCGGCCAGCGCCTCCTCGCCGGTGTCGACGGCCGCGGTCAGCTCGTCCCGGCCGCTGGACTCGGGCTGCCGGCCGGAGATGTCGGCGAGCACCCGGGCGACGTCGTCCAACCGGTCCCGGTCGGTGGGCCGGACCCGGATGCGCTGCCCGCCGATCGTCCGCTTCAGGCCCTCCGGAGTGTCATGGGCGATCACCCGGCCGTGGTCGATGACCGAGATCTCGTCGGCGAGGGCGTCCGCCTCCTCCAGGTACTGCGTGGTCAGCAGGACCGTGGAGCCGTCGGCGACCAGCCGCCGCACCACGTCCCACATGTCCTCGCGCTTGGCCGGATCCAGGCCGGTGGTGGGCTCGTCCAGGAAGATCACCCGCGGCCGGCCGACCAGGCTGGCGGCCAGATCCAGCCGCCGCCGCATGCCGCCGGAGTAGGTCTTCGCCCGGCGCGCGGCGGCGTCGGCCAGGCCGAACCAGTCGAGCAGTTCGGTGGCCCGGGCCTTGGCGTCCCGGCTGGACAGGTTCAGCAGCGTGCCGATCATCACCAGGTTCTGCACACCGGTCAGATCCTCGTCGACGGACGCGTACTGACCGGTCAGGCCGATGGTGCGGCGGACCTGCCCGGCCTGCTTGACCACGTCGTACCCGTCCACCCGGGCCGTGCCGGCGTCCGGACGCAGCAGGGTGGCCAGCACCCGCACCGCGGTGGTCTTGCCGGCACCGTTCGGGCCGAGGACGCCCAGCACGGTGCCCTCGCGGGCCGCGAGGTCGACACCGTCCAAGGCCTGCGTCTTGCCGAACGCCTTGCGCAGACCCTCGGCCTCGATGATGTCGCTCATATCGATCTCCTTCCGAATGTTCCAGAGGACAGGATGCCGGTGGCCACTGACATCCGGCGCACATTCCGCTGTCAGGTGGTGTCACCGATGACGCCGGTGGTGTCAGCACGATGCCTGCGGTCGGGTTGGCTGGTGGCTGGCGGCGTCATCGCCGGCCTTCCCGGGCCGGCGTTACCCTCGTCGCCGTGAGCATTCAGGTGCGGCTCGACGATCTGCAACGGGTTTTGGCCGACTTCGACGCCGGCTACCTGCTGACGGTCGATCCGTCCGTTACGCCCGCTCGGGTCAAGCTCGTCTCGGTGCGTCCCGCCCTGGTGAACGGGGTGCTGGTGGCAGCACGTCCGGGGCGCGGGTCGGTGGCGAACGTGCGCGCGAATCCGGCCGTCACGCTCCTGTGGCCACCGCGGCAGTCGGGTGGCTTCTCGCTCATCGTGGACGGCCGTGCGGAGTGCCGTGGCGAGGACGTGCACGTCACCCCCGACGGGGCCGTGCTGCACAAACCGGCCGGTCCCGGAGCGGGCTGAGTTCGCGCCGGGCCGATCTCAGGCCGCTGCCGCCGGCGGTGACGGCCGGCGGTGACGACTGGCGGTGACGACTGGCGGTGACGGCCGGCGGTGACGACCGTCAGAACCGGCCGCTGCCGCCGCTGTGCCGACCGCCGCCGCCGGGGGAACCGCCGCCGAAGCCGCCACCGCTGTGACCGCCGCCGCCCCAGCCACCGCCGAATCCGCCGCCCCAGCCACCGCCGCCGCGGCCGCGGCGCCCCGAATTGAGCACCGCGTTCAGCACGATGCCGCCGAGCACGGCCCCCGCCAGGCCACCACTGCCACCGCCACCGCGGGACCCGCCACCGAATCCGCTGACGTCCTGCTGGGCCAGGTTCGACGCCTCCCTGGCGAAGGAAGCGGCCTGCTGCGCCTCGGCCACCGCGGCGGCCGCGCCGTCGGTGCCGGACTCGGCGTTGGCCAGGTGCCGCTTGGCCTCGGCGAGCCGGGTGCGGGCCTGGCTGCCGACCGCGCCGCGCCGGGTGTTCACGAAGTCCTCGGCGGCGGCCACCTCGGCGCGGGCCGTCGTCAAGCTCTGGGCCAGCGCCGCCCGGCTGCGTTGTTCCTGCTGCTGGGCGTCCCGGGTGCTGGCCAGGATGCCGTCAAGGGCCAGGTCGGCCTCCTGCACCTTGTGCAGGGCCGTCATCGGGTCCGCCGCCCCTTGAGGTGATCGGGCCACCCCCAGGATCGCCTGGATCTGGTCGAGCTGAGCCCGGATCGACGCCTCGTTCGGGCCGGCCGCGGCCGAGTCCAGCGCGGCCCGCACCGTCGCCAGCTCCTGGTCGACGGAGGCCACCGAGCTCGTCAGCTGGTTCCCCGCGGTGGCCAGGTCGGCGGCGGTGCGGTCGATCGCGTCGAGCAGTGTCTTGGCCTGGTCGGCGGCCTCCTGGGCGGCTCCGGCGGCGAGCACCGCTGCGGCATTCGGCTGGGCGGCGGGCGAGCCGGACCCGTCCGGCTGGGCGGGCGTGGTGGCCGGTCCGGCGGGCGACGAAGCCGCGTTCGTCACGGCGGCCGGGGAGACGGTCGGCAGCGGCAGGGTGCTTTCCACCGGCGACGGTTGGCTCCGGCCGGCCATCGGCGACGGTGCGGCAGGGCCGGCCGCCGGGCCGGCCGCCGGGCCGGCCGGCGCGTGTCGCGCCTGGTCGAGGCTGCTTCGGGCGAACTGCAACCGCTCACCCGCTTGGTCGACGTTGGCGGCGACGGTGGCCAGGGCCCCCGGCGCGAACTGCTGCTGCAGTCGTTGCAGGGTCGCGGTCGCGGCCGGGATGCGGGCCTGCTGCGCGTCGATGGCACCCGGCAGCTCGGCCAGCACCTGCGGCAGCCGCGATCGCAGATCGCGCAGGTCGTCGAACCGATCGCTCTGCGCGTCCAGCGCCGCCGACGCCTGCGCGCACCGGTTGATGATGTCGTTCATCATGGCGCGCTTGGTCGCGTCGTCCTCCGGGATGTCGTCGTCGACCTTCTGCCGGATCTCGAACGCCTCGGTCAGCGACTCACGGGCCGAGTCGAAGGCGATCCGGAACTGTGCGACGGCGCCCTTGCCGAACTCGCTCTCGGCCGCGTTCAGCTCGAATTCGCTTGCTCGGACGGCATTGTCGGTATCGATGAGGACCTGGACGCTGCGCGCCGACAGGTCCTCCAGCGGCTCCTGGGGCTCGCTCGGGGCTGCCCCGCCGGGGCCGCGTTGATCACTGACGGCGGTGCCACCGGCGGCCTTGCGGCGACTTCGATAGATGAGGTACCCGCCGGCTCCGACGACGACGATGCCGCCGGCAATCCACCACCACACCGCCGACGAGCCACCGCCCAGAGCGTCTCGGTACCCGTCGGCCGCGGCGATCGCCGCGCCCGCCCAGTCGTCGTTCCGCAATTCCGGCTGGATCTGGGTGGTGGCGACCTGCTGCAACTGGGCGTCGCTGATCTTGACGCCGTCCGGGACGTCGACCGCGTAGGCCCGCCCGCCGGTCGCGATCGCCAGCAGGATCTGATTGGAGCCCAGATCCGACAGCCGTGCGGTCTGCGTAGCCCAGTCCTGCGCGTTGCTCGGGTCCTCGAACGTGTCGACGTACACCACGAACAGATCGACGTCGCCGTCCGTGGAGAGCTGGTCGAGGGCGGTCTGGATGTCCGTCCGGTCGGAGCCGGACAGCACGCCGACCTGATCGGTGATCTGGCCGGGCACCCGAAACGGAGGTTCGGCGGCCGCGGCCGGAGCGACCAGCCCCACGATGCCGACGGCCGCGAGTGCCGCCGCCGTCCGCCGGAGTCCCCGTCCGATGCGCATGCTCGACCCTTCCCACGACCACGGCCACGTCAGGCGCCGACGCACACCGTGGTCCGACCCTACCGAGGCCGGTCCGCCCACCGCGGTTGGATCCGCAGATGCTGCGGTTGCGGAACATCGCCCGGTCCCACGCGAGCCGATGATCCGCAGGCCGCAGGAGCGCGGGAGCCGGGTCCGCCGACGAACCGGAGGTCAGGCCTGCCGGTTGGCCGGCGCGAAACCGTGCGAGCGTCGACGTTCCTCCGCCCGGATCACATGGGTGACCGCGTTGATGAGCGCCAGGTGGGTAAACGCCTGCGGGAAGTTGCCCAGATGCCGGCCGCTCACCGGGTCCAGCTCCTCGGCGTAAAGGCCCAGCGTGGACGCATGAGAAAGCAGTCGCTCGCACAGCGCGTGCGCCCGCTCCTCCTCACCGATCTCCACCAGCGCCGACACCAGCCAGAACGAGCAGATGGTGAAGGTGCCCTCCTCGCCGGCCAGGCCGTCGTCGGTCTCCTCCACCCGGTAGCGCAACACCAGCCCGTCGTGGGTGAGCTCGTCGGCGATGGCCAGCACGGTCGCGCGGATCCGCGGGTCGTCCGGCGGCAGGAACCGGACCAGCGGGGCGAGCAGCAGCGACGCGTCCAGCGCGTCGGACCCGTATCGCTGGACCAGAGCGCCGCGATCGTCGACCCCGTTGGACAGGACGTTCTCGTGGATCTCGTCCGCGATCTTCTGCCACTTCTCGGCGACCTCGTGGGAGTCGTGCAGGCGGGCCAGCCTGACCCCCCGGTCCATCGCGACCCAGCACATGATCTTGGAGGCGGTGAAGTGCTGCGGTTCGCCGCGAACCTCCCAGATGCCGCGGTCCGGCGCACGCCAATGCGCGGCAGCCTGCTCCACTTGGGCGATGACGATCGGCCAGAGCTCCTCGGGCATCTGTTCCCGGGACCGGGTGTGCAGGTAGATCGAGTCGAGCAGGGCGCCCCATACGTCGTGCTGCTGCTGGTTGTACGCGCCGTTGCCGATACGGACCGGGCGGGCGTCGTCGTACCCGGTCAGGTGATCGAGCGTGCCCTCCTCCAGGTGCCGCTCGCCGCCCACCCCGTACATGACCTGCAGGTCGTTCGGGTTGTCCCGGCACACGTCGTGGATGAAGTAGAAGAAGTCGTTCGCCTCGCGGTCGAAGCCCAGCGTGTACAGGCCCCACAGCGCAAACGTGGAGTCGCGGATCCAGGCATAGCGGTAGTCCCAGTTCCGTTCCCCACCCGGTGTCTCCGGCAACGAGGTGGTGGCGGCGGCCAGCAGGGCACCGGTCGGGGCGTAGGACAGCCCCTTGAGGGCCAGCGCCGACAACTGCAGGTAGGCGCGCCAGGGATGATCGGGGAACGTGCCCTGACTGAGCCACTGCCGCCAGTACTCCCCGGTCCGCCACATCCAGTCCTCCGCCTCGGCGGTGTCCTTGGGGGCCGGCAGGTCGGAGAACGTCAGCGCGACGTAGTGGACCTCGTCCCGCTTCATCTTGGTGCGGGCCAGCGCGGTCCGACCCTCCAGCCCGATGCGCAGCGAGCTGGACAGCCGCAGCGGCGGCTGCCCCTTGGCGGTGGCGACGACCTCGGAGTAGTCCGACCTCGGGTACGACCACTTGGCGCCCTTGCGGGCGTAGTCGAACACCGGCTCGCAGCTCATCTGCAGGTCGACGGTGCCGTAGACGCACTTGATGGTGCGCAGCAGCACGTGCGCGGCGTCATAGTCGGTGGGCGACCGGCGATGGGTCTTCGACCGCTGATCGGTGTTGTGCCAGGGCGCCATGATCAGCGCGTCACGCACCACCAGCCACCCGGTCGGGGTCTGCCAGGTCGTCTCCAACACCAGGGTGCCCGGAAGGTAGCGGCGGGCGGCCGGCACCGCCACCCCGAACGGCGCGACCCGGAACGAGCCACCGGCCCTGTCCAACAGGGCGGTGAAGATACTCGGGGAATCCGGGCGCGGCACGCACATCCATTCCACCGCACCGGAAGGCGCAATAAGGCAATTGGTCTCGCAGTCGGACAGGAACGCGAAGTCGCCGATGCCCGGAAAATTGCCCGAGCTGTGATGCACCGCGTGCAACGGGGCATCCGTCGACACCGGCCCGGCGTTCGGCGGGCTGAGCACGTCGACCGTCCCCGACGGGGACGTGATCAGCGCATCGAGCGTGGTGCCGAGTCCGTCGACGGTGCCCGGGGCGGCGGTTTCGGTATCGGTCATTCGTGCATTGTCGGTCTTGGAACCCTCAACAGTGTGGCGAACAGGTCACGGCCAGGTGTCGGACGGACCGCGGATCGTGGCGAATGCCCAGGTCCGGTGTGTTTTTGCGACGGCAGGGTCACCTTCACCGACGATCGGTCGAGCCGAAGTGCGCCGGTATGTCGGTTATGCCGCCCTTTCTCGTGGCCGGAATGATCGTTGCGCTGATCACCACACGACAGATCCGGACATTTCAGGCGCAGATTTCGTGCGAAGATCAGCGCAGCGGCGTCCGGAGGGCCGGGTCGCGACGTCGGCCGACTCACCGCAACCCGAACCGCCCCGATCCAGAATCGAAGGCCACCTCGGCGGTGTCGAAAGCCCGGCCGATCGCGCCACCCTGCGCCAGCGCTTGCACGGGACCGCTGGTCACCCGGCCGTCACGGCCGATCAGCCAACCGTCCTGACCGAGCTGCACGGCCGCCTCCACGTCGTGGGTCGAGGCGACCACCGGGATGGTTCGCTCGCCGGCGATCCGGCGCAGGGCGGCCAGCAGTTCGATCCGGGCGGGCGCGTCCAGGAACGCCGACGGCTCGTCCAGCAGCAGCAACTCGGGCGCCTGCGCCAGCGCTCGGGCGATCATGATCCGCTGCCGTTGGCCGTCCGACATCCGGGCCAGCGGCACGTCCGCCAGCCCCTGCGCGTGGACGGCCGCGAAGGCCGCGTCCACCGCGTGGCGGTCCGTCGCGGTGAACGAACCGGTCCGCCGACGATGCGGGAAACGCCCCAGCGCCACCACGTCCCAGCCGCGCAACAGGCCCGGATCGAACCGTTCGGTCAGTACCACGGCGACCCGGGCCGCGCGTCGTCGCGGATCGAGGTCGACGAGCGGCTCGTCGGCCAGGGTGACCCGGCCGCCGAGCGGGCGCTGCAGCGCGGCGATCGACCGGAGCAGGGTCGACTTACCGGCTCCGTTCGCTCCGAGCAGCACCGTGACACGACCGGCCACCGCCCGCACCGACACCGCTCGCAGCACCACTCGATCGGCGCGGGCGAACCGCCGCCGCATCGGGTAGCCGACGGTCAGCTCGTCCACCACCAGGTCGCCGCTCACTGGTGCCAATGATTCGCTCGGCAAGCCTCGCTCACGGAGCCACCCCGGCGGCCAGGGTCCGGCTGCGCATCAGCGCGATCACCACCACCGGCGCGCCGATCGCCGCCGTCACCACGTTCAGCGGCAGCACCGCGTCCGACCCGGGCAACTGCGCGAGCACCGCGCACAGCTGCAGTACCACCGCGCCCATCAGCGCCGCCGCGGGAACCAGCCACCGGTGGTCGGCCCGGCCGACCGCCATCCGGGCCAGGTGCGGGACCGCGATGCCGACGAACGCGATCGGCCCGCAGAACGCCGTCACCGCCCCGGCCATCACCGCGGTCGCCACGATGCCGATGGTCCGCACCCGGCCGACCGCCACACCCATCGACGCCGCGTACGCCTCGCCCAGCAGCATCGCGTTCAGCGAGTTCGCGATCCACCCGGCCAAGGCGATCCCGGCCAGCACCGCCGGGGCCAGGAACACCAGGTCCGGCCAGGTGGTGCCGCTGACCGACCCGAGTCCCCACAGCACGAACTTCTGGATCCGGTCGGGATCGGCGAACACCAGCAGCAGCGACACCAGGGCCGTGGTGGCCGATCCGATCATCACCCCGATCAGCAGCAGCGCCACCACGGAGCGGACCCACCGGCCGAGCAGCAGAACCAGCATCAACACCGCCAGCGCTCCCACCGCGGCCGCGGTCACCAGACCCGCCCGGCCGGTCAGGCCCAGCCCGGCCACGAACCCACCGGCCAGCGTGCCGCCGCCGAGCACCGCCAGCGCCACGCCCAGACTGGCCCCGGACGAGACGCCGAGGATGAACGGGTCGGCCAACGGGTTCGCGAACAGCGTCTGCATCAGCAGGCCGGCGACGGCCAGCCCCATCCCGGCCAGCACCGCGGTCGCCGCCCGAGGCAGCCGCACCTGCTGCAGCAGCACGGCCGCGGTCGGGTCGACCGACCCCCCGGTGAAGTACCGGACGGTCGTCGACGGCGGGATCGGCACCGACCCCACGCCCACCGCGAGCACGGCCGACAGCAGCGTCAGCACCACCAGGGTGCCGAGCACCAGGGCCGGCCGGGACCGCACGTCAGCTCAGCCGCAGATAGAAGGAGAAGTCGTGGTTCTGCCCCCGGTCCGGGTGCAGGATCGCGACGAGATCGCCGAGCACCAGGTCGGGCCGGGCAACGCCCAGCTCATAGAAGTTGTTGCCGCCGTCCGCGGTGACGTCCTTGGCGGCATTCCACACGTTGCCGCTCTGGAAGGCGGCGAACTCGGCCAACCGCGGTTCCTCGGCCAACGCGACCGCCTTCGTCGTCCAGGTGGTGCTGGCCAGCCAGACCGGAGCACCGCCCGCCTTGGCGAGCACCGTCTCCAGGTCGGTGGCGATCGAGCCGCTCGTGGTGTCGTCGGCCCAGGCGGTGGTGCCGCCCGCGTCCTCGATCAGCCTGGTGGTGTACGACTCGCCTCCGGGGATGTACCAGGTGCCCTGGAACGGCTGGCCCGGCACCACCGGCACCGGGTCGGGGACCTGCGCGGTCGCGACGAGCCGCTGGTAATCCTGCTCGACCGTGGCGAACGCCTGGCCGGCCTGCTCCTCGGTGCCGGTCAGCGCCGCGAAGTACTTGATGTACTCGGCCCGGCCGAGCGGGTCGTTCTCCAGCCAGTCGGCGTTGGCCAGCACCGGGATGCCCGCGGCCTGGATGACGGCATAGGCCGGATCGTCGGTGCCGGCGGTGATGAGCACCTGCGGTTTGCCGCTGATCACGGCCTCGGCATTGACCGCTCCGGACGGTGAGAACTCGACGACATCCGGCTCGGCAACCCGGTCCTGCACCTGCTTCTCGGAGACGAAGCCCTTGGTGCCGACCCCGGTCAGCGCGTCCAGCCGATCCAGTTCGACCAGGAACGGCAGGTGCGTGGTCGATCCGGAGTACAAGGAGGTGACCGGAGTGGTCAGCACCTGAGCACCGGCCAGGTCGCCCGTCAGCTCCGGGGTCGGCGCACCGCACCTGACCAGCACGTACGACTCGGGCGCGGCTCCCTCGGTCGGTTGCGGCACGGTCAGCACCTGATAGGAGTCGTGATAGCTGATGCTGAAGTTGGTGGCGTGGGTGACCTCGGACTTGACCGGGAAGTAGTCGACGCCCGGCTGGTAGTCGGTGATGCACCCGTTCGCGTCCAGGGTCGCTGACGCCACGCCCGACGAGGCGGCGGGTGACGTGCTCGGCGAGGCCGCCGGTGCGGTGGAGGAGCAGCCCGCGAGCAGGGTGGCGAGCATGGCGGCCACGGCGATCGTGCGGGTCGGCCGCCGAGGCGACGCAGCGGTGGACCGGTGCCGCGGCGGGGGCGGGACGGGCCAGTTCGATGGTGGGACGGGCTGGATCGCTGCGTCGATCACGGTGGGCTCCTCGACCGGTTCGATGACGGCGGCTTCGGAGCCAGCGGGTTCGGGCGGCGGGTCGTCGTGGATCCACTGCCCGATCGCGCGCGACCGTCCCTCGCGGTCCCGAACGCAGCGGGCCGGCGGCCCGCCCACCGATGGCAGGTCTTCGGACTCTCGGGCGATCCGCATCGGTCCTCCGACGCGGGATTGCCTACTGGCCATCGCTTCCCGGGCTCGCGCCCAGTGCTCGACCCCATCCGTGGCGGACGGGGTGATGGCGGTCGTTCCCGATCACCGCTGCGGGGCAGTCCCGGATTCGCACCGGGTTCCCTGTTGTCCCACCGACCCGGGGCGAATCGACCCGGCCGAACCGACCCTGGGGCGGCGGACCATCAGCGCAGGAAAGGTTACCCCTCGCGCGGGTCGGCGGAACCCGGCGCCGATCCCGGCGCCGACGTGCCGTGTCCCGTCCGGATCCCGGCGCCGATTTGCCACATTCGGCCCGGAATCTGCCGCCGGAAGGGCCGAATGTGGCAAACGGATGCGCCCGCCGAGGGACGCGTCAGGGCAGCATCCAGGACAGCACGTTGCTCTGCAGGTAGACCAGCACGCACAGGCACAGCAACAGTCCGAGGCTCCACTTGAGCACCCGACGCAGGATGTCCGACTCACGGCCGAGCAGGCCCACCGCCGTCGCCGCGATGGTCAGGTTCTGCGGGCTGATCATCTTGCCGACCACGCCACCGGAGGTGTTGGCGGCGACCAGCAGCGTCGGGTCGATGCCGGCCTGCTGCGCGGCGGACTGCTGCAGGGTGGCGAACAGGGCGTTGGCGCTGGTGTCGGAGCCGGTGACGGCGGTGCCGACCCAACCCAGGATCGGGGAGAGGAAGGCGAAGAACGCGCCGGTGCCGGCGGCCAGCCACTGGCCGATGGTGATGGTCTCGCCGGACAGGTTCATCACGTACGCCAGACCCAGCACGCTGCCCACGGTGAGCAGGGCGAAGCGGAGCTTGTAGATGGTGCGACCGAATTCCTTCACCGCCACCACCGGCGAGATCCGGTAGGCGATCATCACGATGATCCCGGAGATGACCAGCAGAGTGCCCGCGCCGGACAGCCAGGTCAGGGTGTACTGGGTGGCGGTCGATGTGGTGCCGCTGAAGTTCAGGATGTTGCCGTCCAGCCCGGGCCAGCCGAACTTGGTGTCGGTGCTGGCCAGCCAGTTCTTCAACGGCGCCCACAGCTTGGCCAGGGTGAACACGACGATGACGACGAGGTAGGGCAGGAAGGCCATCACGGTGCGGCCGACGGTCAGCTTCTCGGTCGAGACCTCGGTCGCGGTCGCGATGTCGCCTGTCGTCGATCCGCCGACCGGGCCGGTCACCGGTTCGACATGCTCGGCCTTGGCCGCCAGGGCCAGCCGCTCGCGGGCCTCCTGCGTGCCGGTCGGCTTCCAGAACCGCAGCAGCACGACCACCGCGACCAGACCGACCAGCGAGGCGATGATGTCGGTCAGCTCGACGGAGATGAAGTTCGACGAGACGAACTGCGCGACCGCGAAGCTCACCCCTGCCACCACCGCGGCCAGCCAGGTCTGCCGGACGCCACGCTTGCCGTCGACGACCATGACCAGCAGCAGCGGCACGAACATGGCCAGCAACGGGGTCTGCCGACCGATGACGGCGCCGATCTCGTGGTAGTCGATGCCGGTCAGGTTGCCCGCGGTGATGATCGGGATGCCGATGGCGCCGAAGGCGACGGGCGCGGTGTTGGCCAGCAGCACGGTTGCCGCGGCACGCATGGCCGAGAAGCCGAGCGAGGCGAGCATGACGCCGGTGATGGCGACCGGCGCGCCGAACCCGGCCAGCGCCTCCAGCAGGCCGCCGAAGCAGAACGCGATGATGATGCCCTGGATCCGTGGATCGTCGGACACCCGGTTGAACGCGTTGCGCAGGTCCTCGAACCGCCCGCTGATCACGGTGAGCTCGTAGAGCCAGATGGCGGCGATGACGATCCACATGATCGGGAACAGGCCGTACACGATGCCTTGCGAGGCCGACAGCAACGACAGGTCGACCGGCATCCCGAAGGCGAGGATGGCGACCAGGATTGCCGCGGCCAGCCCGGCCAGTCCGGCGATGTGGGCTTTGGTCTTCAGCACGCCCAGGAACACGAACACCACGAGCAGCGGGATCAGCGAGACCATCGCCGTCAGGAAGATGCTGCCTCCGACCGCGTCGATGTCGGGCTGGTAGGGAGTCGCCATTGAACCTCCAGGATCGATTGGGATTTGGTCTGACCAAAGAATGCAAGGACCATAGGCCATCACTGCTACGCTGTCCAGTGCATGCGGTCACATCGGGCGCGCTAAGGGAGAGTCGATGGCGGCACCTGCCGGCTGGGAACCCGTCGAGCGGTTGCCGACCTATGAACTCGTGCTCCGGCGCATCGAAGAGCAGCTGCTGAACCGGACGTTGCGGCCGGGCGACCGGCTACCGCCCGAGCGCGAGCTGGCGACCATGCTGGGCGCCAGCCGTCCTGCGGTCCGGGAGGCGCTGCGTGTCCTCCAGGCCCAGGGCGTGGTCCGATCCGCGGTGGGCACCGGCGCGGACTCCGGGACGATCGTGACTGCGGCGCCGTCCGGCGCGCTGACCAGGCTGCTGCGGGTGCACCTGGCGGTCGCCTCGTTCCCGTTGTCGGACGTGGTCGAGGCGCGGGTGATGTTCGAGCGGTTCAGCGCGCTGGGCGCGGCCAAGGCGATCACCCCGGCGTTCCTGGAGGGCATCGCGGCTCCGCTGGCGGCGATGGACCAGCCGGACATCGACCGGGCCCGGTTCAACGAGCTGGACACCGAGTTCCACGTCGCCATCGCCGAGGCGGGCGGCAACCGGTTCGTGGCGGACCTGACGGTCGCCGTCCGGGAGTCAATCCGCAGCGACATTCTCGGCGCGCTCGAGGGTTCCGGTGATTGGCCGGAGATCCGCGACGGGTTGCGGGCCGATCATCACGCGATCTATCAAGCGTTGGCGGCAGCGGACGGGACCCGGGCCGCGGACCTGCTCGAGGCGCACATCACCGGCTTCTACGCCCGGATGGCGCGCTGACCCTGGGCCCGTGGGCCGGGGTTTTGGCCTGCGGAACATCGGCTTGGGTGTGGCCGGCGGATGGTCCGCGGCTGCGCGGGGGTGCGGCCGATCAGCCGGGCTGGCCGCCCCGCAGCGGCCCACCCTCACCGCGGCAGCAACTCGAAGACCGGGTGCAGGTGCGCCTCGAGGGCGAAGTCCTCGACGGGCGAGTCCTTGGCCGCGTAGAAGTAGGGGCGGGTGGCGGAGGCGAGGCCCAGGTACTCCTTGAGTATCGGTGCCGCCACGTCCGCCGACACCTCGCGTAGACCGTAGGCCCGCACCCGCGCGCCGCGCCGCAGAGTGACCAGGCCGGCTGCCCGGGCGTTGTGCACCCAGCTGACCGGCCCGTACGGCGCGACCAGCCACCGCTGCCCGTCGTCGTGCTCGACGAGCGTGACCGGCGTGCGGTGCAGCACCCCGGTCCGCCGGCCACGGGTGGTCATCACGTACGAGCGAGGGATGACGCCGGCGTCGATGAGCACGCTCATCACCCGGTTGCCGGCCCGTTGGACGCCGGTCATCCGCATCTGCCGGGGCAGCCGATCCGGTCGGCGTCGGCCGGCCGCTGCCCTTTCCGATGAAGGCCGCCCTTCCGTTGACGGTGCCCCGCCCGGTGACGCGGGGCCGGTCATCGCGTCACGCCGGGACGGTGTCGGCGGCTCGCTCCAACTCGGCGATGTCGAGCTTGCCCATCTTCAGCATCGCCTGCATGGCCCGGTTCGCCCGATCGGCGTCCGGGTCGTGCAGCAGTTCGTACATCCGGGTCGGGACGACCTGCCAGGACAGCCCGAACCTGTCCTTGAGCCAACCGCATGGGCCCTCCTCGCCGCCGTCGGCCAGTTTCGTCCAATAGTGGTCCACCTCGTCCTGGTCGGCACACAAGATCTGGAACGAGATGGCCTCGGAGAAGGTGAACTCGGGGCCGCCGTTGAGGCCGATGTACTTGGTGCCGTCGAGGGTGAACTCGACGGTCATCACCGCGCCCTCGGTGCCAGGCGTGTCCGGGCCGTACCGGGTGATGCCGTCGATGGTCGAGTTGGGGAACACCTGCGTGTACAGCTCGGCGGCCGGCTCGGCCTGGTCGTCGAACCACAGACAGGGGATGGTGGCGGGCATGGCTGCTCCTTCGGTCGGGGATGGTGCGGGCGGACTCGGGATCGATGGGATGGACGTCGGTCGGATCGATCGGGGTGGATCAGGGCTCGATGCCCTCACCGAATCGACTCCGGGCGTCGTGCGGAATGAGCGGTCGGTCGGCACGGGCCTTGATCTGCTGCACCGCCCAGGTGTTGCCGTCGGGATCGGCGAACCCGAAGAAGGTGCCGCCGTCCCGTTCGTCGAAAACGGTGATCTCGCTGCACTCGACCCCGCGGCCGACCAGTTCGTCGCGGGCGGCCGCGGCATCGGAGATGACGAGCTGCAGGCCGCGCATGGAGCCCGCCGCCATCTCGGTCTGCGCCGGCAGATCGCCGACCACGATCGAGCACCCGGACCCGCGCGGGGTCAGCTGCGCGACGTGCATGTGCTCGTTGCGGGTGTCGTGGTCGAGGGTGAAACCGAGGCGGTCGCGGTAGAACTCGACGGCTCGGTCGATGTCGGCGACGGGCAGGACGACGACTTCCAGGGTCCAGTCCATGACGTGCTCCATTCGATACGAGGTCGTGGTGGGACAAGTGGCGTCGGGGGCATCGGACGACGTCCGGTGGGCGGCAATCAGAGGCCGGCGGCCAGCGTCTCCAGGCGGGCGTAACCCTCGACGACGCCGGTCTCCATGTTGCTGGCGACCATGCCGTCGCGGGACTCGACCGTGGGGTACACGCTGTGGATGGACAACCTGGCCCGACCGTCGCCGAGGTCGGTGAAGGTCAGCGACTCGAGGGCGACCACGTCCGGATACCCGTCGAACTCGAAGGTTTGGATGGCGAAGTCGTTCTCGCGTACGACGTGGAAGACACCGCGGAAGCCGTACTCGCCACCCTTGCCGTCCCGGTGGATGTAGCGGTAGCCGCCGCCGCTGGTGAAGTCCCAGCGTTCGATCTGCATCTCGTACCCGTTGGGGCCGAGCCACTGCCGAACCAGCTCGGGGTCGGAGTGGGCACGGAACAGGGCCGCGACCGGTGCGTCGAACTCGCGGTCGATGTCGATGAACGGCACGCCCTCGGGAGCGGTGATGGTGACCGGATTGGTGCCCGTGTCGGTCATGATTCGTCCTTCCTCTCGGTGTCGGTGCGCGCGAGGAGCGCGTCCAGGTTGCGGAACTGCTGTTCGTGGATCAGCCGGTAGCGGTCGATCCAGGCGGTGAGGGCCTCCAACTGGGCGGCATTCAGGTGCACGGGCCGGCGTTGCGCATCCCGTGTCCGGGTCACCAGTCCGGCCTGTTCGAGCACCTGAATGTGTTTGGAGACGGCTTGTTTGGTGATCGCAAAGGGTGCGGCCAGTTCGTTGACGGTGGCCGGCCCGCGGGAGAGCCGGGCGATCATCCTGCGCCGGATCGGATCGGCCAGGGCCATGAAGGCCCGGTCGAGCCGATCGTCGGAGGACGGGTCCACAATCACGTTCCCAACCACTCCTTTGATCAATCATTTGATTGACAAAGATGACGTTAGAACACCCTGAGGTCGTTGTCAACCCCTCGGTTGACTACGACGGGTGCGCCTGATGACGGCTCCGCGACGACGAGCAGGACCGCCTGATCGGTCAGCCCGGCGTCGACCCGGCGGTGCCGGTGGTCGTCGGTGACGAGCTCGGGACCGGACTCGTGTCGACCGACGTCCTCGAATCCGGAGTCGAGCCCGGGGCCGTCGGCGGTGTCGGCCCGCTGTTCGTCACAGGCGACGAGCTCGGTGTGGTCGGCCGGCTGGTCGTCGGAGACGGTTGGGCGGCAGCGGTGCTCGTCGCGCCACCGGCCGGGTTCTCGGCGAGCGGGGCTCGGGCCGTGGCGGCCGCCGGGGCGAGGACCGTCCGACAGCCGAGCAGCGTGTTGTGATTGCTGATCGTTCCGATCGCGAAGGCGCACACCGAGTTCGAGCCGGGGAACAGCGACACCCGCTCAGCGAAACCATGATTGCCCGGCACGCCCAGCACCGCGTTGACGTCCGGTCGGGGCCGTGCCGCCGTGAACGGTGTCCCGGCCAGCCGTCCGTCCGCGGCGCTGACGTAGATGTGCACCGGTCGCGCGTCGGCGGGCACCAGCGGGTCGAGATTCCACCCGCTGACCAGCGCCTGGTTCCCCTGCACCGTCACGTCGTCCAGGCTGCCGATCGGATAGGTCAGCACGGTGGTCGAGCGGCAGCCCAGCAGCGGATTGGTGTTCGGTGGCTTGACGTTGAGCGCGTAGACACAGACGTTGTTGGCGCCCTCGCCGACGGCCGGCACGCTGGCGTGGAATCCCTGGTTCTGGCCGGCCCAGCCGAACGCCGCGGCCACGTCCCGGCGCTCGTCACCGGTGTAGGTGCCGGGCGTTCCGCGGGTGCCGTCGGGACCGGTGACGTAGATGTGCACTTCCTCACGTGAGCCGGGCGACCCGGGATCCGCGGCCCAGCCGACGACGTCGATGGAGCCGTCGGCGTCGGTGTGGACGCCGTCCACGGATCCGATGGGACCGGGGATGTCGATGGTGCGGCAGCCCAGGAGCGCGTTCCCGGTGCCCCGGCCCACGTTGATGCCGTAGGCGCAGATGGTGTGCGCACCCGGTCCGGTCCAGGGCAGCAGCGTGGAGTAGCCGTAGTTGCCCAGCACGTTGTAGGCACGGTTGACGTCGTCCCTGGTCAGCGTCGCCAGCCCGGTCGGGTACCCGCTCGTGCCGAACGGTCCGGCGTCGTAGAAATGGATCGAACCGAGGCCGTTCGCCGCGTCGGGATCGAGCATCCAGCCGATGACGCGCACCGACGTTCCTTCGAGGGTGGCCACGTCCAGCGCACCGATCGGATTGCGCCCGGCCTCGCCCAGCCGGGTATCGGTGGGGATGCTCGTGCAGGCCAGCGCGCCGCTGCCGCCGCCCGGTGTCCAGGGCAGGGCGATGGCCGGGGCGTCCTGGTTGTCGTTGACGTACTGGGTCGCGGCCGGTTCCCACTGCGCGTAGAGGTCGCCGCGGGTGCTGCCCTGAACCGCCTCGGCGGCGTCGGTGGGTGCCATGGATTGCCAGTTGGGCACGTCCAGCAGGCCGGAGGTGGGCGCCGCGCTCCTGGTTCCGCCGAAGAACGCCATCGTCTCCCAGCGAGGGTCGAGCAGCCTTTGCACCACGCCCTCGGGGTCGGTGAGGCCGGTGCTGGCGCCGTAGTTGCCCCATCCCCACGCCGGTCGCTGCTGGTAGAGGCCGATCGAATCGGTGTCGTGGGCGGCGTCCAGCAGGCCGAACCGATCGTGCGGGTACTTCAGGGAGAGCCGGGTCAGGTTCAGCCAGTACTGGCGGCCGGGAGCGGGCCAGGCGCTGGCCTGCGTGCTGGTCCCGTCGTTCGCCAGGTTCCGGATGGTCGATTCCTGGTACATCACCATCACCGCGACGATCTGGCCCTTGATCGGCACGCCCATGGTCTTGGCGACGCCGATCATGGTCCGGACCGCTGTCCGCCCGGACGACGCCGCCGGAACGGCCGCACCGCTCTGATTCACCGAACAGTCCGCCGCCGCGGCCAGGCGCGAGCCCTGAACGGCCGGCTGGGCGGCGCGGGACGCGGGCGCCAGGGCCGCGGTCAGGCCGAGGACGAGGGCCGCGGTGACGAGGGCGGCGAGCGCGACCGTGAACCGGCGGGTCGGACTGGCTGATGGAGCGGCCATCGGGCACCCCCAGGTCGGTGGGATGGTGGTCACCCTTGTATGGCGGAGCGTGACCGGGTCGATACGCAGCGCTCATGCTGTCAGTGATGGGGCGGCCGCGCCATTCACACCTGGCCGTCGGTCCCGCCGGACCGGAATAGATCCGGTGCACCTTCGGTTGGACCGTGCAGTAAAGTTGAGTCGATCAGAGTCAAGTCCTTTGACAGGAACTTGACACGTCAGGGATCCGCGGGCATCTTCGCCAGGGGTCCGGGCAGATTCGGGGAGACGTTGCGACGCGGTCCGAGCCGGGCCGAGTCACCACAGAGTCAGTAGACGACCCCGCCGGAAGGCTCCGGCGGGCAGTAGCAGGAGGAAATGTATGTCCCGTGCCGTCGGTATCGACCTCGGTACCACCAACTCGGTCGTCTCCGTCCTGGAGGGCGGCGAGCCGACCGTCATCGCCAACGCCGAGGGTTCTCGCACCACCCCGTCCATCGTCGCGTTCGCCAAGAACGGCGAGGTCCTGGTGGGTGAGGTCGCCAAGCGGCAGGCGGTCACCAACGTCGACCGGACCATCCGGTCGGTCAAGCGCCACATGGGCACCAACTGGAAGTCGCCGAACATCGACGGCAAGACCTACACGGCGCAGGAGATCAGTGCCCGGGTGCTGGGCAAGCTCAAGCGCGACGCCGAGTCCTATCTGGGCGAGAACATCGTCGACGCCGTGATCACCGTGCCGGCGTACTTCAACGACGCCCAGCGGCAGGCCACCAAGGAGGCCGGCGAGATCGCCGGCCTGAACGTGCTACGCATCGTCAACGAGCCGACCGCCGCCGCCCTGGCCTACGGCCTGGACAAGGGTGAGAAGGAGCAGACCATCCTGGTCTTCGATCTCGGTGGCGGCACCTTCGACGTGTCTCTGCTGGAGATCGGCGACGGCGTCGTCGAGGTGAAGGCGACCGCCGGTGACAACAAGCTCGGCGGCGACGACTGGGACGAGCGGGTCGTGAAGTGGCTGGTCGACAAGTTCAAGGCCGCGCACGGCATCGACCTGACCAAGGACAAGATGGCGATGCAGCGCATCCGCGAGGCGTCCGAGAAGGCCAAGATCGAGCTGTCCTCGAGCCAGCAGACGTCCATCAACCTGCCGTACATCACGGTGGACGCGGAGAAGAACCCGCTGTTCCTGGACGAGACGCTGTCCCGGGCCGAGTTCCAGAAGATCACCTCCGATCTGCTGGACCGCACCCGCAACCCGTTCCACCAGGTCATCAAGGACGCCGGCGTGAAGGTCGGCGACATCGACCACGTGGTGCTGGTCGGCGGCTCCACCCGGATGCCGGCCGTCACCGACCTCGTCAAGGAGTTGACCGGCGGCAAGGAGCCGAACAAGGGTGTCAACCCTGACGAAGTGGTGGCAGTCGGAGCCGCGCTGCAGGCCGGTGTGCTGCGCGGCGAGGTCAAGGACGTGCTGCTGCTGGACGTCACCCCGCTGTCCCTGGGCATCGAGACCAAGGGCGGCATCATGACCAAGCTGATCGAGCGCAACACCACGATCCCGACCAAGCGGTCCGAGATCTTCACGACGGCCGAGGACAATCAGCCGTCCGTGCAGATCCAGGTCTACCAGGGTGAGCGCGAGATCGCTGCCTACAACAAGCGTCTGGGCATGTTCGAGCTGACCGGCCTGCCGCCCGCGCCGCGCAACGTGCCGCAGATCGAGGTCACCTTCGACATCGACGCCAACGGCATCGTGCACGTGTCCGCCAAGGACATGGGCACCGGCAAGTCGCAGTCGATGACGATCACCGGCGGCTCCGCGCTGCCCAAGGACGACATCGACCGGATGATGCGCGAGGCCGAGGCGCACGCGGAGGAGGACAAGGCCCGCCGCGAGGAGGCCGAGGTCCGCAACCAGGCCGAGGCGCTGGTCTACCAGACCGAGAAGTTCATCAAGGACAACGACGAGAAGCTGCCCGAGGATCCCAAGGAACGGGTGCAGGGCTGCATCACCAAGGTGAACGAGGCGCTCAAGGGCACCGACGTCGCCGCGATCAAGTCCGCTGTCGAGGAGCTGGCCAACGAGTCGCAGCAGCTGGGCTCCGCGCTGTACGCGCAGACCCAGGCCGACGCGGCCGCCGCAGGCGCCGGCGCGGCCGGCGGATCGTCCTCGGCCGGCCCGCAGGAGGAGGAGATCGTCGACGCCGAGATCGTGGACGAGGGCGACAAGAAGTGACCGATCCGGATCGACACCGTTCTGCCGACAGCCCTCGAGAGGAGCCGGTGATCCGGGACAACCGACGGGTCGACCCGGCCACCGGCGCCGTCCGCGACCCGGGTACCGGCGCCGTTCGCGAGCCGGGTACCGGGTCGGCCGGCGGGTCGGCTCCGGCGGCAGGCGCCAGCCCGTTCCCCGGGGCCGGCCGCCACTCGGCGCCCGACCCGGCGAACCCGAACGACGCCGCGCAGCCACTGAACGTCGACCTGACCGCGGCCGAGCTGGACCTGGCCCGGCAGGAAGCCGCGGAGCGCACCGCGGACCTGCAGCGGGTGACCGCGGAGTACGCCAACTATCGGCGCCGGGTGGACCGGGACCGGGAGACGGTCACCGCGTCGGCGAAGTCGAGCGTGGTGCTCGAGCTGCTGCCGATCCTGGACGACCTGGACCGGGCCCGCACGCACGGCGACCTGACCGGTTCGTTCGGCGCCGTCGCCGACAAGCTGGTCGCCGCGGTGACCAAGCTCGGGCTGCAGCCGGTCGGCACGGTGGGTGACCACTTCGACCCGGCGATCCACGAGGCGGTGCAGTTCGGCACCTCGACCGAGGTGTCCGAGCCGACCGTGACCACGGTCTTCCGCAGTGGCTACTCGTTCGGCGGCAAGCTGCTGCGGCCAGCGGTCGTGGTGGTCACCGGTCCGGAGCACGACCCGGCTGCCGAGGTGCCCGAATCGGGTGCGTCGGCCTGACACCCGTTGACGTCACCATGAGACAGAAGGGAGGTTCCGGGTGAGTGCCAAGGACTACTACGAGAAGGACTTCTACAAGGAACTGGGCGTGACGAAGTCCGCGTCCGGTGACGAGATCAAGAAGGCCTACCGCAAGCTCGCCCGGGACCTGCACCCGGACAAGAATCCCGGCAACAAGCAGGCCGAGGAGCGCTTCAAGGCGGTTTCCGAGGCGTACGACGTGCTCTCCGACGACGCCAAGCGCAAGGAGTACGACGAGGCCCGCAACCTGATGGCCTCCGGCGCCTTCCGCGGTTTCGGCGGCGGCGCCGGGCCCGGTGCCGGTGGCACCGCCGGATTCGACATGAGCGATCTGTTCCGCAGCGCGGCGCAGGGATCCGGTGGCGGCGCCGGCGGCATGGGCGGGCTCGGCGACCTGTTCGGCGGCCTGTTCAACCGCGGCGCGGGTGCGCCGGGCAGTGCTCGACCGCGGGCCCAGAAGGGCGCCGATCTGGAGACCGAGGTCCGGATCGGCTTCGCCGATGCGGTCAACGGTGTCACGGTCCCGCTGGGCATCACCGAGCGGAGCACCTGCCCCACCTGCCACGGCATCGGCGCGAAACCGGGCACCATGCCGCGGGAGTGCCCGGTGTGTCACGGCACCGGCCTGACCACCCGCAACCAGGGCTCGTTCGCGTTCTCCGAGCCGTGCGCGAACTGCCACGGCACGGGCTCGATCATCGACGATCCCTGCCCCACCTGCCACGGCGAGCGGACCGTGCTGCAGACCCGCCGGTTGACCACCCGTATCCCGGCGGGGGTCGCCGACGGGCAGCGGATCAAGCTGGCCGGCAAGGGTGAGCCCGGTCCGGGCGGCGGCCCGAACGGCGACCTGTACGTCGTCGTGCACGTCACGCCGGACGAGCTGTTCGGGCGCTCCGGCGACAACCTGACGCTGACCGTGCCGGTCACCTTCCCCGAGCTGGCGCTCGGCACCACCCTGACCGTGCCGACGCTGACCGGGTCGGTGAGCCTGCGGGTGCCACCCGGCACCGCGGACGGGCGCAAGTTCCGGGTCAAGGGAGCGGGGGTGACCCGCAAGGATGTCATCGGCGATCTGATCGTCACGGTCGATGTGGCCGTGCCGCAGAAACTCTCGAGCGATGCGAAGGCCGCGCTGGAGGCCTTCGCGAAGGCCCAGACCGCCGATCCGCGAGCGGCGATCACCCGCGCGCTGCGGTCTCGTGACGGCGCCCCGACCGGGGGCTCGTCATGACCCGGCCGGGCCCGGGCGGCGCGCCCGGGTCGGGCGAGCGGCCCGGTGTGGGCGGCTTCGAGATGGACACCCCGGTGTTCGTCATCTCGGTGGCGGCCCAGCTGGCCGGGATGCACGCGCAGACCCTGCGGTCCTACGACCGCGAGGGTCTGGTCTCGCCCGGACGCAGCGCGGGCGGCGGCCGGCGGTATTCGCAGCGGGACATCGAGCTGCTGCGCGAGGTGCAGCGGCTGTCCCAGGACGAGGGCGTCAACCGCGCCGGCATCCGCCGGATCATCGAGCTGGAGTCCCAGGTCGACGCCCTGCGCAGCCGCATCGCCGAGATGTCGGCGGAGATCGCCGAGCTGCGGGACGAGTTGCTGACCGCCCGGATGGACGCGGCCAACGCCGCCGCGAACGCCATCGCCGGCCTGCGGCGCGACGTGGTGCCCTGGCAGCAGCCGAGCACCGCGGTCGTCACCTGGCGCAAGCCGCGCCGCTGAGAGCGGCTCTGCCTCACTTGCCCAAGTCGGTGGGTCGGCGCCGCGCATCCGGTCCGCCAGTGATCGGGTCTCGGCGTGATCCAGGGCGTCGACCAGCAAGCCGTTCCCGCGGAACGGCCGAGCCTCGGTGCGCCAGCGGGTAGCCGAGCAGGGAGCGCGCCCGGGCTGACTCCGGGACCGGCAGCGGCGATCCCTCGGCGCGCGTGTCGGACGCACCGAGCAGGCGGATGTCTCACTCCGGCGGCACCGTTCGAGTGTGCGCCATCATCGTCCGGCCCGACATGTCGGCGGGCGTGTTCGGCGAATCCGCCGGCGGACCAATCCCTTCTCCATCGCGGTCCGAACCTCCGGCGTGACCACCCGCGAGCAGGTTCCCCGCAGGGGGCCGGACGTGCCGGGACGCCCAATCCGGTCGCCCGGGCGATGGGCGGCGGCCGCGGCCGGTGTGGTGGCGGTGGGTCTCGCCTTTGCCGTTGCCGAGTTGACCAGTGCTCTCGGGGTCTGGATCGGCGTGCTGGGGACGGCGTCCTCGCCGATATCGTCACTGGGCCAGACGTTCATCCAGTTCACGCCGGAGTGGCTGAAGGAACTGGCGATTCGGACATTCGGCGAGCGCGACAAGCAGGCCCTGACCGTCGGCATGGCGCTGACCTTGCTGGTCCTCGCCGCCGGGATCGGCCTGCTGAGCCGCCGCCGGCCGCGGGTCGCGATGGCCGTGCTGGGTGCGCTGACGATCATCACGTCGGTCGTCGTACTGGCGCGGGCCGGCAGCGACATCCTAGATCTGGTACCGCTCCTGCTCGGTGCTCTGGCCGGAATCGGCTTCTTGGCACTGCTCACCCGGACCGCGACTCGCCCCGAATCGCAAGATGATCCGACGATGGCGCGGCGGGACTTCTTGCGGATCATCGGTATCGGCGCGTTGGCCGCAGCCGCCGTCGGGATGCTCGCCAGACTGATCCCCAGCGCTGCCGAGGTGGCCGAAAGCCGCCGCCGGGTCACCCTTCCTGCGGTGGCTGATCCACAGAGTCTCGACATCGACGGCACAGTACTGTCCGTCGCCGGCCTGACCCCGTTCGTCACACCCAACGCAGAGTTCTATCGCGTCGACACCGCCTACACGGTGCCGAACCTCACCACCGAGGGCTGGCAGTTGCGGGTGCATGGTGCGGTCGATCGCGAGATCACCATCGGCTTCGACGATCTGCTGGCCATGCGGTCCGTCGAGCGGATGATCACGCTGACGTGCGTGTCCAATGAGGTCGGCGGCAAGCTGGCCGGCAACGCCCGCTGGCAGGGCGTCCGGATCGCCGACGTCCTGCGGCTGGCCGGACCGCGGGCCGACGCCGACTGTGTCCTGTCCACCAGCGTCGACGGTTTCACCGTCACGACTCCGCTGGCTGCCCTGGTCGACGGCCGCGACGCTCTGCTCGCCTACGCGATGAATGGCGAACCACTGCCCCAGGAGCACGGCTTCCCGGTGCGCATGGTGGTTCCCGGTCTGTACGGCTACGTCTCGGCCACCAAGTGGGTGGTCGACCTGGAGGTCACCAGCTTTGCGGCGGCGACGGCGTACTGGACGGACCGCGGCTGGGCGGCCCGAGCGCCCATCAAGACCGCGTCCCGGATCGACCTGCCCGCCGGTTTCGCGCGCCTGCCCGCCGGTTCCGTCGCGGTGGCCGGCATGGCGTGGGCGCAACACCGCGGCATCCGTTCCGTGCAGGTGCAGATCGACGACGGGCCCTGGCGGGACGCCACGCTCTCCGGTGACGTCGGCGTCGACGTCTGGCGGCAGTGGGCCTACCAGTGGATCGCCACCGAGCCGGGTACCCACACCATCCGCTGCCGCGCCGTCGACGGCGACGGCGCCGTGCAGACCGACCAGGTACAGGGGGTGATGCCCGACGGTTCCACCGGACTCGACAGCCGTCAGGTCATGGTGACGGCCTGACCTGTCCTACGTGACGTTCCAATCGACCGCATCCCGCGCGGGTGCCGGGCGAGATCGCCTCGCCCACCGGGTTGATCGGCCCCGTTCGTCCGATCGCACACGAGCCGGCGCCGTCCGGCTCCCCAGTCAAGGAGCAAGCATGTTGATCAAGCGCGCCCTCATCCTGGTCGCCGGCGCCGGCCTCGCGCTGACCCTAGCCGCTTGCGGGTCCAGTTCCGCTCCGGCGGCGAGCAGCACATCGTCGTCGTCGGCCTCTTCGATGGCGTCGTCAATGTCTTCGCCGTCGATGTCGGCCATGCCGAGCTCCTCGGCGGCCATGTCGAGCGGCCCGGCGATGAGCTCGAGCATGGCCGAGGGTGCCGCGCTGGTCGGCCCCGGCTGTGCGGACTACGCCAAGCAGGTGCCGACGGGCGCCGGGTCGGTCGAAGGCATGGCGCAGGATCCGGTGGCGACGGCGGCGTCGAACAACCCGCTACTGACCAGTCTGGTCGCGGCGGTGTCCGGCAAGGTCAACCCTCAGGTCGATCTGGTGAACACGCTCAACAGCGGTGAGTTCACCGTGTTCGCACCGGTCGACTCGGCCTTCGCGGCGATCGACGCGGGGACGATGGACACGCTGAAGACCAACGCCGACCTGCTCAGCGGGATCCTCACGTACCACGTGGTGGCCGGCCGGCTCGACCCGAGCCAGGTGGTCGGGACCCATCCGACGGTGAACGGCGCATCGCTGACCGTGACCGGCTCCGGCAACATGCTGAAGGTCAACGACGCCACCGTGATCTGCGGTGGGGTGCAGACCAAGAACGCCACGGTCTACCTGATCGACGCAGTGCTGATGCCGCCGGCCGGCTGAGCCGCGTCATTCCTCGAACCCTGGGCGGGCCGCCGGTTGGACCGGCGGCCCGCCCGGCTGTCCCGCCGCACGCCGCCTTTTGCTCAACACCGCACCCTTCGCCCAACGATTTGCCACTTTCGGCCGTGGTGGAGCGCTCCACCACGGCCGAAAGTGGCAAATCGATCGGGGAGGGGCCGGATCGGGGAGGGGCCGGATCGGGGAGGGGCCGGATCGGGGAGGGGCGGGGCGCGGAGGGGCCGGACCGGGGGGTCCGGGTCACAGGACGAGGCCCGGGAGGGGAGAGGTCGGCGTCGAGGGGCTCAACCCAGGCCGAGCTGGTCCGCCTGCAGCACCACGGCTCGCCGGCTGGCCACACCGAGCTTGGTGAGTACCGCGGACACGTGGTGGTCGGTGGTCTTCGGCGAGATGAACAACCGGGCCGCGATCTCGGCGTTGGTGAACCCGCGGGCGACCAGCCTGGCCACGTCGAGCTGGCGGTTGGTCAGCCCGGCCGGGTTCGACCGGGTACTGACCCGCGGCCGCGGTGGCACCTGGGCGATCCCGTCGCGGCGCAGCGCCGCGCGCATCCGGTCGGCGGTGCCGGCCGCGCCCAGCGCGTCGAGCAACTCCACGGCGCGCGTCCGATCCACCGGGTCCGGTGAGTCCGACCAGGCCATCGCCTCGGCGTACGGCTCGCCCGCGCGATGCCACCAGGCGGCGGCCCGTTCGTGACGACCTTCGAGCGCCAGCCGGAACGGCTCGGCCACCCCGAGCGACCGGTCCGTCAGCAGGCCGAGCCGGTCCAGCCACACCACGAGATCGCCCAGAGCCCAGGATGTTCCGGGAATCGCGGCGTATCGGGCCAGTTCGAGACCGGACAGCGCGGTGATCCGGTCGTCCGACCTCTCGGTCATCCACATGCGTTCGGCCAACGCGGCCAGCACGGCCAGCCGGCGCACCGGCTCGTCAATGAGACCGACCAGTTGCCAAGCGGTCTCGAACGGTTCGGACGGGGCGTCGGGAATGCCTCGGCGCAACGGGATCAGCCCGGTCACCAGCAGCGGCCACGGAGCGGCCAACGGCATGCCGTCGCCGTCGAGCACGAACGCGGCGTCTTCCAGCGCGGCGTTCCAGTGCCCGCGGGCGAAGTGCAGCCGGGATCGGACTCCCGTCTGCCACTGCCGGCAGATGGGGATGTCCCGTTGCGCGGTGAACGGCAGCGACTCCTCCAGCACGTGTTGGGCGTCCCGCAGCCGGCGCTGCTCCACATCCAGGTTGGCCAGGTTCGAGTAGCCGGTGGAGGCGAGCTCGTCCAGATCGGTGCTTCTGGCCACCTCGATCATGTCCGCGAGCCGGGCTCGGGCGGCCTCGTCGCCGCCGGCCAGTGCCGCCGCCGCGCGCACCAGCCGGCTGCGGATGTCCAGCGCCTCGTTGCGTTTCGCCGCCGCGATCCGGCCCGCGTCGACGTTGCAGTCGAGAGCCAGATCGAAGTCGTTGCGCAGGTACGCCAGGTAGCCGCGGGTGGCCAGGGCCAACCCGTAAGTCAGCTCGGCGCCCGAGTCGCCGGCGATGTCCATGGCTCGGTCGGCGTGCTGCTCGGCGTGTCGGCGGCGCGCGTTGTAATACTCGAACACCGCGACCTCGTCGTGCGCCGCGGCCAGACCCGCCTGATCGCCTGCCTCCTGCCAGAGCGGGAACGTCGAGCTGACCGTCGCGATCGCGTCCCGCAGCCGGTTCGTCATGTACTGCTCGAAGCCCAGGTGCAGTAGCAGCTCGGCACGTTCGCCCGCGGGCGCCCCATGCAGGTGCTCGACGGCGGTCCGGTAGAAGGCGACGGCCTCGGTGTGCGACCCCGCCCTGGTGGCCTGCCGGGCGGCCTCCCGCGCGTAGCGGGCCGCCCGGTCGGCGTCCCGCGCGCCGACCGCGTGGTGGGTGAGCACGGCCGGATCCGTGGGCTGGATCCGCTCGAGCGCGGCGAGCAGGCGGGCGTGCAGCCGCGGAGCACCGCCCGGTGGGATCGTGCTTTCCACGGCCTGCCTGGCCAGTTCGTGCCGGAAGATCAGGCCGTCCCGGTTGCGCGTCAGCAGACCCGTGGCGTCCAGCCGGCGCAGCGTCGGCAGGTCGACACCGAGCGCGGGCAGGGCCCGATCGTCGAGCCCGTCCGGCGCGCCGGCGACCAGCTGCAGCACTTCGACGTCCGCCGGTCCCACGCCCGATGTCCGAGCCAGCACCGCGTCCCGGACCGAGGCGGGCAGGGGCAGGTCGGGGTCCTTGGCCACCTCGGTGACGAAGAACGGGTTGCCGCCGGTCAGGGCGTGCACCCGGGCCGGCTCCAGGCCGGTGCCGGTGAGCAGCTCCTCGACCCCGGTGATGGACAAAGCGTCCAGCCGCAGGGTGGACAGACCATCGAGGCGGGCGAAGTCGTCGAGCAGCGGGTGTGCCGAATGGCCGAGTCCGACCTCGTGGTCGCGATAGCTGAGCACCAGCGCGAGCGGCGCGGCGCAGACCCGGCGGGCCAGGAACCGCAGCACGTCGACCGAAGCGGCGTCCACCCAGTGCAGGTCCTCGATCACCAGCACGGTCGGTTCGCGACGCACGGAATCGTAGATCTGGTCGCAGATCTCGGACAGCAGCAGGTCGGCGCGTCGCAGGGCGGCCTGATATCCGGCGTCGAGCGCAAGGTCGCGGAACGGCCCGAGCGGGCGGGGAGTGCTCAGCGGGTCGCAGCTCGCCCGGAGAACCCGGACGCCGGCCCCGGGGCGGCAGGCCGCCGCGATCAGCGCCGACTTGCCGACCCCTGACTCGCCGACGACGGCGACGCCGGCGCCCTCGCCCGCCGCGGCGCCGGCCACGACGGACCGCAGGGCGGCCAGCGAAAGGTCCCGTTCGACCAGTTGCACCGGCTGAGCGTAGGTCCCGCCGGTATCGGAACCGAGTCCTGCTGGCGAAGCCGGCCGGATCAGCGCAGTGGTCACCTGGCCGGCAGCAGATCGGCCGTGTGCGCCCCGAACTCGTTGGTGATCTCGGCGACCACGTTGCATGGGAATCCGCCCCGACGAGCGTGCTCCCGAACGGTCTCCGCGTCCTGCGCCTCGTGCACGCAGTAGATCTTGTCGCCGGCCACGTAGCTGGTGTGCCAGATGTAGGGGACCCCGAGCGACGCGACGGCCTCGTTCGAGGTGCGCGAGATCTCGGCCAGTTGCTCCATGGTGAGGGTCGACGCGCCGGGGACCTCACGCTCGATCAGGAAGCGGGGCATTGGTGCTCCTTCGATGGGCCCGGCGACCCTGTGCCGCCGGAGTGAGGACAACTCTCCGGCCGATGGGGGCTCCGGCACATCGGGAGCGACTACCCATGTTGGCGACGCCAGCCCCCCGTACGCGCCTCTCTCACCCCTGTCTCACCGCACCGATTTGCCACTTTCGGCCCCGTCGGGCGCTTCACCGGGGCCGAAAGTGGCAAATCGATCTCGGCACACGGGCACCGGCACACGGGCACCGGCACACGGGCACCGGCACACGGGCACCGGCGCACCGGGCACCGGCAGACCGGCACACGGACGCACGGGAGCACGGACGCACGGGCACACCGGCCCGCAAGCCTCAGGCGATCGGCAGGTCCGCCACCCGGGACGCGGCGAACGCCAGCGTGCCCAGGGCCAGCACGATCAACAGCACCCGTGCGGGTTTGTACCGGAACGACGACGTGACTCCGGCGAAGAACAGGGCGACCGCGAGCACGATGGTGTTCAGCACGTACGCCTGGGCGTTGTTGCCGGCCACCTGGGCCTGCGCGTGTGCCGCGTCCGCCAGCGCCTGTTCGTCGCGGTACTTGACGCTCTGGGCGTCCAGATACGACCGGTCCTCCAGCAGCGGCGTCGGCGTGCCGCCGGCCCGAACGGTGGCCTCCCACTGGTCCAGGATGGGTAGGAAGTCCTTGCGCACCATGGTGTTCCGGTAGAACTGAGCCAGTCCGGCGTCGCCCGCCTGCACCGCCTGGGCATACATCGCGATCATGGTGGAGTCGTAGGAGAAGGTCTGCACGGCGACGCCGTACTCGCGGTTGGCGGCCAGCAGGTGGTCGGACTCCTGCCGCTGGTAGTCGTTCTGCACGCCAGACCACTGGGATGCCTGGTAGCCGCACCATGCGGTGCCCAGGGTGGTGATCGCCAGCAGCAGGACGGCGATGATCTCCAGGAGACGATCGAGGAACGTCTTCTCCTCGTTCATGCCGTCGGGCTCTCGGCGTCACCCTGATCGGCCGGCTGCTCCTCCGCCACCGGTGCGGGCACCGCCGCCGGGCCCGCATCGGTACGCAGGGCCACGTTGAGTCCCTGGGTGTGCGCGACGAGTTCGCGCCACAGATCGGTCTCCCGGTACCGCCAGGCGTCGTCGCCGGGTCTGCTGAGCTGCTTCTGCAGGTCGGCATCGTTCTGCGCGCGCAGCGCGCGCGTCTCCGCCTCGGCCCGCTCGCGCTCCAGCTCGTAGCGGGCCCGCACGGTGGCCTGGATGACCTCGCCGGTGCGACCCAGATCGACGGCGCCGAGCACGAACCCGGTCATGCTGATCCCGTCGGCCTCCAGCGCGTCCCGGACGGCCCTGGCCAGTCGCTGCTCGCACTCCTGCCGCTGGGCGCCGAAGAACTGCTCGATGCCGTCGTGATGCTCGGACAGCGCGCCCAGCACGGCCCGGGCGCTGGTGTCCCGGACGATGCCGAAGACCCCGTTGGGCCCGTATCGCTCGTGCACCTGCTTCAGGTTCTCCGGCAGCAGCTGGAAGCGGACCGTGACGACGACGGTGGCCTCGGTGCGGTCGCCGAGGGTGGCACGCAACGGCGGACCGGACACCTCCAGTCGGTCGAATGCGCTCCGGCTGACCCGGCGGTCCCCGAGATGCCGGCTGAAGCCGACCTGCTCGTCGTCGCCCAGGCCATCGGCACGATAGGCGAGTTCGACCGACGGGTACTCCTCGATGATCACCCGGCGGAGGGCGAACACGAAGTGGCCACCCGGCGGCAGGGACTTGCCGGTCGCCTTCCCGCGTGCCATCACCAGGCCCAGGCTCCCGGAGGGCACCCGGACCAGGGACGCGGCCAGGATCACCCAGGCCAGCAGGCCGATCGCCGGAAGGACCAGGATCAGCAGGATGATCCAGGCGAGGGTGCTCATCGAACTCTCCCACCGGCAGAGTGCGGACAACTGTCGTCAGCGAACCTATCCGGGCACGACAAACCTGGCATCGCGGCATCCTCCATCAGCACACTCCGCCGCGCGTCACCCGCTGCGGATGATCGACCGCCGATGGGCGAGGCCTGCCGTCAGCGCGAGGTCCGTGGCCGGCCGCGCCGCGGAATCGGCGCGGCGTCGGCCGGGGCGCGGCCGGCGTCGGCCAGTGCCCGCCGCAGCAGCACCTCGACCTGGGCGTTCACGCTGCGCAGGTCGTCGGCGGCCCAGCGGGCCAGGGCCGCGTAGACGGCGGGATCGAGCCGGAGCAGCACCGCGTGCCGCTCCGGCTTCCGGCCGGTTGACCCGCCCTGCTCAGAGTCGGTCACTCCGCTCAGCTGTAGAGCGAGCCGGTGTTGACCACCGGGGTGGCCTTCTGGTCGCCGCACAGCACGACGAGCAGGTTGGACACCATGGCCGCCTTGCGCTCGTCGTCGAGGGTGACGACCTCCTCGCGCTCCAGCCGGTCCAGCGCCATCTCCACCATGCCGACCGCACCGTCCACGATCCGAGTCCGGGCAGCCACGATCGCCCCCGCCTGTTGCCGCTGGAGCATCGCCTGGGCGATCTCGGCGGCATATGCCAGGTGGCTGATCCGCACCTCGATGATCTCCACCCCGGCCACCGACACCCGCTGCGCGACCTCGTGAGCGAGCTCGGCGGAGACCACGTCGGTGGAGCCGCGCAGCGAGGTGCTGTGTGTCGACGAGTCGTCATAGGGATGAATGGTGGTGACGTGCCGCAGCGCCGACTCGGACTGGACGGACACGAAACCCTGGTAGTCGTCGACCGCGAAGACTGCCTTGGCGGTGTCGGCGACCTGCCAGACCACGATGGCGGCGATCTCCACCGGGTTGCCCTCGGCGTCGTTCACCTTCAACGTGTTGGTCTCGAAGTTGCGCACCCGGACGGACACCCGACGATGAGTGGACAGCGGCACCACCCAGGTCAGCCCCGTGCGGCGGACGGTGCCGATGTAGCGCCCGAAGAACTGCACCACCCGGGTCTCGCCGGGTGCGATCACCACCATCGGAATCACCAGCAGCAGCATGAGCACGAAGGCCACGACGGCGATCGTCAGCGGGAGCGTGAAGCTCGCCTCGTTCTGTGCCGCGTCGACGATCTCGACGACCTGCCAGATCGTCACCCCGAGCAGCACCACCGCGCCCAGCAGGGCAAGGAACCCGCTGACCGCCCAGGCAGGGTGTTCCTCGACGTCCACCCGGATCCCGGAATGGCCCACCGGTGTGTCGGCGGGTGGCTCGACCTGCGGGTCGATCGTGGCGTTCGTGGTGTCGATCATCTGGGTGCCCCCTCTGCGTCCGACGAATCAGATATCTAATTGATATCACTTTCTTACTGGTCGTGCCAGCCGATTGCGCCGGTCGCGAACACCGACCCCGGGGTCCCCGGTGGAGCCGTAGCGTCGGGGCCATCCGCGGAACGGGGAGGGCGTATGGGCGAGGTCATCTCACTCGCGGCGGAGCGGGATCGCCGGCGAGCCGGTCGGTTGCCGCAGGTCGCGCCGGTATCCGGGGAGCCGTCCGGCCGGCCGCCTAGCCAACCGTCCGGCCGGCTGACCGGCCCGCGAGCGGACCTGCCGGCCTCGGTGACCCGAATGGACGAGCCGCTCTGGCGGGAGGTGGTCGGCGACGCCCTGCGGCAGGAGCGGCGCCGGCAGCGGCGCACGCTGGCCGATGTGGCCGGTCGTGCCGGGATGTCCGCGCAGCACCTGTCCGAGGTCGAACGCGGTCGCAAGGAGGCCTCGTCCGAGATGTTGTCCGCCGCGACCGGCGCGCTGGGCCTGAGCCTGGCCGAGCTGGCCCGCCGGTGCGCCGGCACGCTTGCTCGCGCCGGCGCACCGACCGGTCCGGTGCTGCTGGCGGCCTGAGCTGAGCGAGGTATCGATACCGGTTCAGGCCGGGCGGGCCAGGCCGGGTTGCCGGGTCGAGATGATGTGATCCGCCAGACCGTAGGCGACGGCCTGGTCGGCGGTGAAGATCTTGTCCCGGTCGGTGTCCTGGCGCAGCGTCGCGATGTCCTGGCCGGTGTGCCGGGACAGCACCACCTCCATCTGCTCGCGCACCCGCAGCAGCTCGCGTGCCTGCAATGCCAGGTCGGAGATCTGCCCCTCGCCGCCGGTCGACGGCTGATGCAGCAGCACCCGGGTGTGTGGCAGCAGCGCTCGTCGGCCCGGCGCCCCGGCGGCCAGCAGGATGGCGGCGGCGGAGGCGGCCTGCCCGACGCAGGTGGTCGCGACCGGGGCCCGCACGAACTGCATGGTGTCGTAGATCGCGGTCATCGCCGACATCGAGCCGCCGGGGGAGTTGATGTAGAGGGCGATCGCGGCATCCGGGTTGTCCGACTCCAGGTAGAGCAGCTGCGCGACGATCACGTTCGCCACGTCGTCGTCGATCTCGGTGCCGAGGTAGACGATCCGGTCGGACAGCAGCCGGCTGTAGACGTCGACGACCCGTTCGCCGGAGGACGTCTTCTCCACGACGGTGGGGACGGTGTAGTGGCCCATGACGATCAGCCCAGCCCGATGCGGTGGCGGTCCGCGGCGGGACGGATGTCGGCGGCCGACTCCAGGATCGCGTCGACCAGGCCGTAGGCCACTGCCTGCTCCGCGGTGAACCACCGGTCCCGGTCCGCGTCCCGCTCTATCGTGGCGACGTCCTGACCCGTTTGCTCGGCCGTCAGTCGCGTCATCAATCCCTTGACGTAGTCCAGGTTCTCGGCCTGGATCTGCACGTCGACGGCGGTGCCGCCGATGCCCGCCGATCCCTGGTGCATCAGGATCCGGCTGTGCGGCAGGGCGTATCGCTTTCCCGGTGTGCCGGCCGACAGCAGGAACTGGCCCATGCTGGCGGCCAGACCCATCGCCAGCGTGCTGACGTCGTTGGGAATCAGCCGCATGGTGTCGAAGATGGCCAGGCCGGCGGAGATGGAGCCGCCCGGCGAGTTGATGTACAGGCTGATGTCGGCGCGCTGGTCCTCCGCGGACAGCAACAGCAGCTGGGCGCAGATCCGGTTGGCGACCGGGTCGTCGACCTGTTGGCCGAGCACGACGATCCGCTGGTGCAGCAGCCTGGTCGCCAGCTGGTCGTCGAAGGCGGCGGTCGCCCCGGGCATTCCGGGTGCGGTCAGGGTGGGCATGGGCGATGTCCTCTCGGATTCGGCGATCGGATTCGGCGATCGGGATTCGGCGGCGGTGGATGTCTCGACCATGCCCGGCCGGCCGGGCGGTGCGCTCGGACATCAACCCCTGGCGGATCCGCTGTGGGTTGAATCGGAACGGCTGGTCGACACCCGAGGCGGCACATCACCGGTCGATCGCGAGCATGGGGCTGAGCCGACGAGCGACGAGCCGCCACCTGGCGACGGCTCAAATCGACCAGGCCTCATGACTGCGCTGCGAGGCCACGCGCGCAGCAAAGTGGTGCATAACGGCCGACCCGTCCGGCACACTTTGGGTCGACTGGTCCAGTTTCGTCCGATCCCCCCGGGCCAGGGCCGGCACCGGGCCGGCCGCACAGAATTCGGAGGGACCGCAGTGCTCGAACCCGCGGCCGACCCGCGGCCGCCCGCGGCGCCCGGCCGGCGCATGCGGGGGGGATCTCGCCTGGCCTGGCTCCTCGACCGGCCGCCCGAGCCCTTGCCGTTCGGGCCGGTCCCGCCGCGCCGGCTCCCGGGACGGGAACGGGCAGCCGTCTGGGTGATCAGCGCGGCCGCCTTTGCGCTGTACGCCTACGAGTCGGTGCTGCGCCACCAGCAATTCAAGACCACGGTCGACATCACGATCTTCCAGCAGGCCATCGCCAACTACGCGCAGGGCCGGGCTCCGGACGTGCTGGTCAAGTCCCAGGAACCCTTCAACAGCCTGGGGGACCATTTCACGCCGATCATGATGGCGCTGGCGCCCTTCTACCGGATCTGGCCGAGCGTCGTCACGCTGCTGGTGGCGCAGGCGCTGATGCTCGCCGTCGGAGTGCACGTGGTCACCCGGGTGGCGGTGCGTCGGCTGGGTGGCCTGGGTTACTACATCGGCATCGCGTTCGCCCTGTCCTGGGGCGTGCTCAAGGTCCTGGACTTCGACTTCCACGAGGCCTGCTTCACCGTTGCCTTCTTGGCCCTGGCGCTGGAGGCCCTGCTGGACGACCGCACCGGTTGGCTGCTGTTCTGGTGCGCCGCGTTGCTGCTGGTCAAGGAGGACACCCCGCTGTTCATCGCGGGCATCGGGCTGGTCCTGCTGGTGGCGCGGCGCTGGGCCCTCGCCGCCGGTTTGCTGATCGGGTCGGTGCTGGCCTTCGCCATCTTGACCATGGTGGTGATCCCGTGGTTCAGCTACACGGGCACCTACACCTACTTCGCGTTGGGCGCCCAGCCCGGCACCGACGGCCTGGTCGGTCTCGGGTCCACGGTGCTGGGCAACCTGTTCGGTCTCAACGGCCTCGCGCTGCTCGGCGCGCTCGCGGTGACCGCGGCCTGGGGCCTGCGCTCGCCGCTGATCCTGGTCATGCTGCCGACCCTGGTCGCCCGGTTCGCCTCCCAGCGGGGGGTGTACCTGGAGATGACGTACTACTACGACGGCCCGCTGATGGTGGCCTGCTTCATGGCGCTGGTGGTGGCCGTCGCGCAGCGCCGACGCCGCCTGGGCATCACGCCCGACCGGGTGCGGGCGTTCTGGTCCGGCCCGCAGGGCCTGGCCACCGCGCTGCTGCTGGCGGTGATCGTCGACTACAACGTGCACACCTCGGAGCTGCCGGCGACCCTGGTCGCCTCCCGGGAGCCCTGCCTGTTCTGTGACGCGGCCCGCCGGATCATCCCGGAGATCCCCGCGGGCGCCAGGGTCATCGCCGATGTGGGAGTGCTGGGCAACCTGACCGACCGGAACCCGGTGCTGATGGCCGTTCCGGAGTGGACCGACGCCACCCACCTGCCGCTGGACGCCGACTGGGTGCTGCTGCGGATGGATTCCGGCCCGGCCGACGCGGACACGTCGTGGCTCACCGAACGTCGCGACCTGCTGCTGGCGCAGGGCTACCGGCAGGTCGACGAACAGGGAACGCTGGTCCTGCTGCACCGCTGAGCGGCCACCGTCCGCCCGGGCGCGCCCACACCTGTCGGGACCGGACGACTGCGGTTAAGGTCCAGGGGTCCGCCGCCGAACTCCGGCGCGGGCGGCGTGAGGGCATCCGATCGAGGAGTAGCGCGCATGACGACACCTACCCAGTCCCAGGCTCTCGGTGATGCTGCGGCACGCACGCTCGCCGACGTCACCAAGACCGTTCCGCAGATGGCCACCATTACCCCGCGGTGGCTGGTCCATCTGCTGGCCTGGGTGCCGGTCGAGGCGGGCATCTACCGGGTGAACAAGGTCAGGCACCCCGAGGAGGTCGACGTCGTCTGCAGCAACTACGACGAATCACCGCTGCCGACCACGTTCGTCGACTACGAGGAGAACCCGCGCGAGTACATCCTGAACTCGGTCTCCACCATCCTGGACGTGCACACCCGGGTGTCCGACCTGTACTCCAGCCCGCACGACCAGATCAAGGAACAGTTGCGGCTGACCATCGAGGCGATCAAGGAGCACCAGGAGGGCGAGCTGATCAACAGCCCGAACTACGGGCTGCTTGCCAACTGTGCGTCGAGCCAACGCATTCCGACCATCAGCGGCCCGCCGACGCCGGACGACCTGGACAGCCTGATCGCCAGGGTGTGGAAGGAACCGGCGTTCTTCCTCACCCACCCCGAGGGGGTCGCGGCATTCGGCCGCGAGTGCACCCGGCGCGGGGTGCCGCCACCCACGGTGAGCCTGTTCGGCTCCCAGTTCCTGACCTGGCGCGGGCTGCCGATCGTGCCCAGCGACAAGGTGCCGCTGGAGAACGGCAAGACCAAGGTGCTGCTGATCCGCACCGGGGCCGCCCGGCAGGGCGTGGTCGGTCTGTACCAACCGGGGCTGGCCGGCGAGCAGGGACCGGGCCTGTCGGTCCGGTTCATGGGCATCGACCGCAGCGCGATCGCCTCATACCTGGTCTCCCTGTACTGCTCGCTGGCGGTGCTGACCGAGGACGCGCTGGCCGTGCTCGAGGACGTCGCGGTCGATCGGTTCCATGACTACGCCCCGACCTACCGCTGAGTCGACCGGATCCGTACCCGGCGTCGACGAGCTGGCGGCCGGTTCGGCACCGGAGCTGCCGAGCTGGCTGCCGGACGAGACGACGCTGAACCGGCTGGCCGGCGAGTTCTTCGCCGCGCTGCCCGGGACGGCGTCCGGCGCCGGTCCGGGCAGCGTGCCCGCGGCGCCGGCTCCGCGGCCGGCCGATTCGGGCCGGATCGAGCACGCGCCGCGGGTCGACGTGCCGGCTCGCTCGAAGGAGATCTCCCGCGTGCCCGGCGGGGCGGAGCATGGCGGAGCCGCCGGCGCGGTGACGCCGACGCCGCCGGACGTCGCAGCAGATCTGCCCGGCCTGTCCGTCACCGACCCGGAGCCGGCCAGCGGATTCGCGCCGGGACGGGCGGTGCCGGACGTGAGCGAGGCGGCCACCGCGGTGCTGGGCGCCGCCGGCCTGGGCCTGACCGTCCCGGAAGGGCCCATCGTGGCCGGGTTGACCGGCCTGCAGCTCGGCTCGCCCGGCGAGCTGACCCCGCAGCTGCCGGGCCTGGCCGAGCCCCGTCCGGACGAGGGGATACCGGGCGTCCCGACGTCCGACCAGCTGACCGGCGCCGTGGGACTGCCAGGCGGATCGCCGGACATCGCCACTGCCGCGGCGGTGCCCGGCGGGTTCGACCCGCCGGTGGCACCTCCCGCGGCGCCGTTCGAAGTGGTCGCGCTCCAGGTTCCGCTGCCCGGTGGCGAGCAACTGCCGCCGTTGTCCGGGCTCGGCGCTCCGCTGCCCAGCGCGGGCGTGCCCGGGCTGCCGGCCAGCGACCAGCTCGTCACGGGTGCCGGGCTGCCTGGCGGACCACCCGACGTGACGGTGGCCGCGGCGGCGCTCACCGGGGCCGAACTCGGGCCGCTGCCGGTCGGTCCGGCCGTCATCCCCGGCGAGTTGCCCGGCGACCACGGCCGGCTACCGTCGGCACCGGCCGCGCCGGAGCCCCCGGTGGATGCCGCCGAGGCGGTCGGCCAGGCGCCGGTCGCCCCGTTCATCCCGGCGAGCGGGCTCCGGACGCCGGGCCTACCCTCCGTGCCGGCCCTGCCCGCCGACTCGGCGGCCGCGATTCCCGTTGCACCGCAGGAACTTCCAGACACCGCCGAGCCGATCGACCCGGCGCCGTTCGCGATCGACCCGGCGACGACCGCGCCTGCGGTCCCGCAACCCCCGCTGCCGGTACCCGAACCACCCGCCCCGGTGCCGACACCGTCCACGCCGTACTACTTCCTGGCCGAGTCATCGCCCTACCGCGGCGATCTCGACCGGGACCGCGATCTCGACCCGCGCGGCGACCGGCTGGCGGCGTTGGCCGACGCGGCGTTGCGCCCGCCCGGCGTCGATCCCGCCCAGGTGGACGTGCCGGCCCTCGATCCGGTCGCCACCGCCCTGTTCGATCCGTCGGCAGGGCTTGCGGGCCTGCCGTCCGCCGGGTCCGTCCCCGCGGCGGCCGGCGGTCCGGCGTACTACTTCGCCGACCGGGTGGAGCCGGCGGCCGATCAGGTGCGGGGCCCGGTGCGCGGCGCCGCGCCCGACCCGGCTGGCGATCGGCATCCGCCGTTCGACGTCCGGCTCGTTCGCCGGGATTTCCCGATCCTGGCCGAGCGCGTCAACGGACAGCAGCTGGTGTGGTTCGACAACGCGGCCACCACCCAGAAACCGCAGGCCGTCATCGACCGGCTCGCGCACTTCTACCGCCACGAGAACTCCAACATCCACCGCGCCGCGCACGAGTTGGCGGCCCGGTCCACCGATGCCTACGAGGGGGCCCGCAAAACGGTCGCCCGGTTCCTGGGGGCCGAGTCGGAGAAGAACATCGTCTTCGTGCGCGGCGCCACCGAGGCGATCAACCTGGTGGCCAAGAGCTGGGGCAGGGCGAACATCCGCCGCGGCGACGAGATCGTCGTCTCACACCTGGAGCACCACGCGAACATCGTGCCCTGGCAGCAGTTGATCGCCGAGACGGGGGCGAAGCTACGGGTCATACCGGTCGACGACACCGGCCAGCTGTTGCTGCCGGAATACGCCAGGCTGCTCGGCGAGAAGACGAAAATGGTGGCCGTCACTCAGGTGTCGAACGCGCTCGGCACGGTGACGCCGGTCGACGCGGTGGTCGAGATGGCGCATCGGGCGGGGGCGTGCGTGTTGATCGACGGTGCCCAGTCGGTGCCGCACCTGCGGGTGGACATGCAGGCCCTGGGTGCCGACTTCTTCGTCTTCTCCGGCCACAAGATCTACGGGCCGACCGGGATCGGTGTGCTGTACGGGCGCACGGAGGTGCTCGAGTCCATGCCGCCCTGGGAGGGCGGCGGCAACATGATCGCCGACGTCACCTTCGAGCGGACGGTGTTCCAGCATCCACCGGCCCGGTTCGAGGCCGGTACCGGCAACATCGCCGATGCCGTCGGGCTGGGCGCCGCCCTCGACTACGTCACCCGGATCGGGTTGGAAACGATTGCCCAGTACGAACACTCGCTGTTGGAGTACGCGACGCCGCGGATGCGGGCGGTACCCGGGCTGCGCATGATCGGCACCGCCCGGGACAAGGCCAGCGTGCTGTCGTTCGTCCTGGACGGCTACCGCACCGAGGAGGTCGGAGCAGCCCTGAACCAGCGCGGCATCGCCGTGCGCTCCGGACACCACTGCGCGCAGCCGATCCTGCGGCGGTTCGGCCTGGAGGCGACCGTGCGTCCGTCGATCGCCTTCTACAACACCACCGAGGAGGTCGACCGGATGGTGGCCGTGCTGCACCGGCTGGCCGCGGATCGGGGCCGTCGTTGACGGCTCGCGCGGCCGGGTCGGCCCGCCACCGGTTTGCCGGGCGCTCAGGGCATGGTGAACGCCAGGAACAGCAGCGCCACCCCGCCGACCAGGTTCAGGCTGCAGACCGTCATCGCCACCCCGCTCCAGCGGCGTTGGCGACCCTGCACGACCAGCACGATCCCGCCGATCGTGAACACCAGGGCAACCACGAACAGCAGCGCCCGGTAGGTGACCAGGGTTTGGCTCATCCGGTCGATCCGACCCACTGGTCACGTCGATCCGGGCGTGAGGAGTCGGCCGGCACGCCCACATGGTAAGCGGTCCGCGCGACGAGGGGGTCGCCGGGGACAATCGGGCGGTGAGCGATGCCCAGGGCGAGTCGCGGCCGGCGGATTCGGGGGCCGAATCGCGGACGGAGCCGCATCGGCGGCCCTGGTACTACCGGCGGGAGCCGCTGAGCAGTCACGAGGCGTCGCGCCGGCTGTCCGCCTACGTCTACGGCAACATCCTCGTCCTGGCGGCCCTGGTGCCGTTCCAGGACGAGGTCGACACCGGGCACGCGATGGTGGTGGTCATCGGCACGGCGCTGTCCACGTTCGTCGCGCACGCCTTTGCCGAGTACCTCGGCGGTGACGGCTCGGTGCATCCCCGGGTCCTGCTCCGCGAGTCGATCCCGATCCTGACCACGGGCCTGGTACCGACCCTGCTGCTGCTCGTCTCCTGGTACGGATGGCTCGACGGCTGGGTCGCGGTGCTCCTGGCCGAGCTGGTCATCCTGGGCCGGATCGCGTCGACCGGCATGGTCGCGGCGCAGCTGCGGGACGAACGGAGCCCGCTGCGGATCCTGCTGTCCGGGCTGATCGTCGCCGGCGTCGGCCTGCTGATCGTGCTGCTCAAGGTGACCTTGACGCACTGACCGCGGTCCGGACTGGCGAAACGATCGCTCTCCTGGCGAAACGGTGCCGGGCCACCTTGGGGAGCCGCGCTGATCCACGTTCAGCAAACCGGATAAAACGGCACCGAAGGTGGGTATTGGATCAGCCCGGGACGAGATCCAGGCCGGCCAGCACGGGCGATTCGAGCATTTCGGCCACCAGAAGGTTCGACTGATCAGCGCACCGGCCGGAGCCGGCCGGACACCGATGCCCGGTGGGTCGGCGTCGGGCTCCGACTCACTGCCCGAGCGCGGCCACCAACTCGCCGTCCTCGATTCGGTCCCAGGCATCGGTGAACTCGTCGACGGCGGCGTACGCCAGATTCTGCTCCACCGCGTGCAGACGGCCGAAGATGAAGCCGGCCACACCGTCGGTGGCGTCCTCGATCGCCAGCGAGGCCAGCAGCTCGGCCGCCCGCTGCGCGTCCAGGTGTTCCTCGACAGCTTCCTGGAGCTCCTCCAGCGCGGACGCCAGGACCGCGGCGTCCGGACCCAGGGGACTCACCGTCGCCTCCGCGGCATACCGCATCGTCGTCGCCCAGTCACCCACCTGGTACAGGTGCGAGGCTCGAGCCGGCTCGGCGAGGGCGGATTCGGTCAGCTCCTGCAGCCGCCGCCAGCCCGCGACCAGCAGCGTTGTCAACTCCCGCTGGGCGGCCCGCTGGCCGCGCTTGGCCAGCGGCGGGTCGGCCACCAGATCGTCCAGGGCGCGCAGCGTCGACAGGTACTCCGCGCCGTTCAGGTAGCTCCGGGTACGGTCGGCGGCGGCCGCGAGCCGCCGGTCGCAGGCCTGTTCCAGCCGCGTCCGGGCTCGGTCCCGATACGGCGCGGGCTCGTCGGCGAGCTGCTCGACCAGCCGATGACGGGCCGTCTGCACATCGCGGGTGGTGTCGAACGCGGCGCCGGTGCCGAGCAGCGATGCCCGCAGGTCGGGCAGGGCCGGGCCCTCGAACAGCGGCGCGAAGATCGTCAGCACCGCGGCGATCCGCCGGCAGAGGACGCGGGCGTCCAGCACGGCCGCGGTGCTGCCCTCCCGGACCGCCCGGTCCGCGGTCGTCAACAGCTCGGTCTGGCGCCCGATGTAGCCGATCACCAGGTCGCCGGCGGTCCTGCCGCGACGCGGTTCGGGTGGTTGAAAGCCCAGTGCCCGAGCGAGTTTCGACGGCGACGCGGCCGGCCGTGCGCCGCCGGTGATGAGCACGTCGACGGTCGCCGCGAGCTGTTCGCGGGTGCCCTTGATGATCTCGGCCTCGACCTCGCGCCAGCGCCGGGTGGCCCGGTGGCCGTCCAGCCGGCCCTGCCCCGTCACGTGGTCGTCGGCCACCTCGATGAGCACGGTGCCCTCGCTGTCCAGCAGGTGGCGCACCGTGCGCTCGTTGAGGATCCGGGCCACCGGCGCGAGCGCGCGACCCCGGGCCGCACCGAGCACCAGCGCGGCGATCTCGGCGGGCACCTGGGTGCCGTCCCCGGCGCTCAGCGGCAGCCCGATCTCGGTCCGGGCGCCCTGGACCGCGGGCAGCTTCAGGTGCCAGCCGGCGTCCGCGCCACCGGTCCGACGCCGCAGCGTGATCTTGGAGCGGAGCAGGTCGAGCCGGTCGGTGTCGTAGTAGACGGCGTCCAGGTGGTAGGTGATCGGTTCGGCGGCGGCGACGATGCCCGTCCCGGCCAGCCGTTTGCGCGGGGTCAGCTGGGGCAGCGGGGCATCGGGATCCAGTTCGAGTTTGGTTTCGATCTCGAGCTGCCGTGTCGGACCGGCGGCTCCGGCGGACGGGGGTGTGCTGCTCACGCCCTGCGGGTACTTCTTCTGTCGGCCGGCCATGCCCCTTTGGTACTCGCATCCGTGGTCAGGAGCCAATCGTCGGCCGGGCGTGTCACGGCGGCGCGGTGGATCCGCGGACCCGCAGGGTGGGCCGGATGAGTTGTTCCTCGGCCGGCCGGCCCGGGTCGGCCATGCGCCGCAGCAGGGCCCGCGCCGCCCGTCGCCCTACCTCGGCGTTCGCGTTGTCGACGCTGGTCAGCCACAGGTGTCGTATCTGTGCCAACGACGTGTTGTCGTACCCGACCACGGACACGTCCTGCGGCACCCGCAGGCCGAGTTCGTGCGCGGCGGACAGCGCGCCGATGCAGCTGATGTCGTTGACCGCGAACACCGCGGTCGGCCGGTCCGTGCGGCCGAGCAGCCGGATGGCCGCGCGGTAGCCACCCTCCTCGGTCAGATCGCCTGGCTCGACGACGATCTCGTCGGCCAGCCGGTGGGCCGTCATGGTCGCCAGGTAGGCGGACCGGCGCAGTCCGGCGACCGCACCGTGGCGACCGGCGAGGTGGGCGATCCGGCGGTGGCCGAGCTCGATCAGGTGCTCGACGGCCAGGGTGGTGCCGACCCGGTCGTCGTTGGCGATCACGTCGACCCGGGGCAGCACGATGTCCCGGCCGGCCGCCACCACGGTGGGCACGGCCCCCGCGGCCGACAGGATCGCCGGCGTCGACGGCATGGTGCCGACCAGGACCAGACCGTCCACCCGCATCTCCAGGAATCCGCGGAGCAGGGCCTCGTCCGCCCCCTGGTCGACGCGTGCGTCGGCGAGCAGACATCGGTAGCCGTGCTCGTTCAGGACGCCGGCCAGGCCCTCCAAGCAATCGACGAACCAGGGGTTGCGCAGGTCGTTGAGCAGCAGGCCGATGGAGTGGGTGCGCTTCGTGGTGAGTTGGCGGGCGATCGCGTTCGGCCGGTAACCGAGTTCGTCCATGGCCGCGCGGACGGCCGCCCGCTTGGCCGGGCTGACGTGCGGCGCATCCCGCAGCACGAGGGAGACCAGGGACTTCGACACGCCGGCCCGCTCCGCGACGGTTCGGATCGTCGGTGGTCGGGTCGGTGGTCGGGAGGACTCGGGCTCGCCCAGCCGACTCACCTCCCGCATCTTGGACCGGTCCATCATAGGTCTGCGCCGTTGCCGGCCGGGTGAGGTCGACCGCGAGGTCGGCGCACGCGGCTCTTGACGTGACGCGGGGCCGATTGCCATGATGTCAGGACATTTGGACCGGTCCACAGAAGGTGCCGGACGATCGATCAGGAGGACACATCGTGCTGACGACCAGCGGCCGCACGACGCTCGGGGTGGCAGTGGCCGGTTTCGGCTGGATGGGCCGGGTGCACGCCCAGGCCTATGCCCGGCTGCTGCACCATTACCCGCAGTTGCCGATGGCGCCGATGCTGGTCGCCGTCGCCGACGAGGTACCGGGTCGGGCCGAGGACGCCGCGGCGCAGTACGGCTTCGTCGACGCGGTGCGTGATTGGCGGGAGCTGGTCACCAATCCGGCCGTCGACGCGGTCAGCATCACCGCGCCCAACTTCCTGCACCGGGAGATCGGCGTCGCGATGGCGCGAGCGGGCAAGCACATCTGGATCGAGAAGCCGGTCGGGTTGTCCACCGCGGATGCGCAGGCCGTCGCCGATGCGGTGGCGGAGGCCGGGGTGCAGGGCGCGGTGGGCTTCAACTATCGCAACGCGCCCGCCGTCGCCGCCGCGCGGGAGTTGATCGCCGCCGGCGAGATCGGCGCCGTCACGCACTGCCGGGTGCGGTTCTTCAGCGACTACGCGGCGCATCCGGAGGGGGCGTTGACCTGGCGGTACGAGAAGGAACGCGGCGGTTCCGGGGTGCTGGGCGATCTGGCCTCGCACGGCGTCGACCTGGCCACCTGCCTGCTCGGCGACATCTCGTCGCTGGTCGCTGACACCGCGATCTTCGTGCCGGAGCGGGCCCGGCCGGTCGGGGCCACCACCGCGCACGCGCGTGCCACCGGTGGCCGACTCGGCGTCGTGGAGAACGACGACTACGCCTCTGCGCTGGTGCGTTTCGCATCGGGAGCGCACGGTGTGCTGGAGGCCAGCCGGGTCGCGGTCGGCGAGCAGAACGCGTACGGCTTCGAGATCCACGGCACCAAGGGCGCCGTGTTCTGGGATTTCCGACGGCTCGGTGAACTGGGGCTGTCCACCGGCACCGCGTACCAGGACCAGCCGGTCTCCACGATCTTCGTCGGGCCCGGAGCCGGTGAGTACGGCGCGTTCCAACCCGGCTCGGCCAACGCGATGGGCTACGACGACCTCAAGGTCATCGAGGCCTACCGGTTCGTCCGTTCGATCGTCGAGAAGCAGCCTTTCGGAGCCACTCTCGCCGACGCCGTGCGCAGCGCCCGGGCACTGGACGCGATGGTCGAGTCGGCGTCGACCGGCCGATGGGTGCAGCTGTGACGGCCGCCGCGCGGCCGGCCGGGTCGGCGGGACGGGCAGCCCGTTGGTTCGCTGATCAAAGCCGCGCTCAACCGGACGAAACGGGCGCGGAATCGCGGAGTTGATCAGCGAACAGCGGTCTCCGGGTGGGCTCCCAGCTTGGCGCGCTGATCAAATCCGCGCCGGGTCGGGCAAATCCGGCACCAAGACGCGGAGATGATCAGCCAACCACCTGCCCACCCAGCGAGTCGGCCCGCTCGCTCATGGGCGCGTGCGCCGACCGCGGCTACTGTGATCCGTCATGAGTCGGCCGCCCGCCCCGCGAGGTGGACGGGGGATCGCCGCGCCGGTGCGGCTCGCGGAGCTGCTGGTCGGGTTCTCCGCGGTCGCGGACCTGGGGATGGGTCTGCCGATCGGCGAGGCGGCGCGAACGGCCATCGTCGCCGTGGACCTGGCGCGGGGCGCCGGCTGCTCCGAACCCGAGGTGTCCGAGGTCTTCTTTGCGGCGCTGCTGCAGCACATCGGATGCACCGCATACGCGCACGAGGTCACCGAGCTGTTTGCCGACGAGTTCTCGATCAAACGCGCCGGTCTGGCCACCGACTTCACCCGGCCGCGCGACGTCGCCTTCTCCTATCTGCCGCGGATCACTCGAGAGTCCCCGCCAGGCGAGCGGTTCCGCACCATCCGGTCCGCGCTTCTGCACTCGCGGAGAATGACCGAGGGCTACATGCTGGCCAATTGCGAGACCGCCTCGATCATCGCCGGGCGGATCGGCTTACCACCGGGCGTCTGTCGTGGCCTGCTCGACGTCTTCGAATGGTGGAACGGTGGCGGTGGCCCGAAAAAGATCAGCGGCGAACAGATCTCACTCGTCGCGCGAATGGTCAACGTCGCCGGCTACGCCGTCTTCTTCGACCGGCTCGGCGGCCCCGAGGCCGCCGCGCAGGCGATCGAGCAACGTTCCGGCGGCTACCTCGACCCGGCGATCGCGGCAGATTTTCGGAGCAGGTCGCGCCAGCTGCTGGGGCCCGCCGGCGCCGGCGATCTGTCCGACCGCCTCCTCGCCGCCGAGCCGAGACCGCACACCGTCGTCGAGCCGGCCGGGACGCAGGAGGTGCTCCGCGTCTTCGGCGACACCGTCGACCTCAAAACACCGTTCCTGCACGGACACTCGGCGGCCGTGTCGGCCCTTGCGGACGGTGCCTGCCGGGCGCTCGGGTTGGCCGACGAGCAGGCCACCCTGGCCGGGCAGGTGGGGCTCGTGCAGGACATCGGCCGGGTGGCCGTACCGAACGCGATCTGGGAACACCCCGGCCCCCTGGGCAGCGACGCGTGGATGCAGGTGCGCTTGCACGCCTACCACAGCGAGCAGATCCTCTCGCGGTGCGCTCCGCTGCAGCCGTTGGCGGCGGTGGCCGGACTGCATCACGACCGGCTCGACGGTTCCGGCTACCACCGTGGGGCCGCGGCCGCCGCGCTGTCGATGACGGCGCGAGTGTTGGCGGCCGCCGACGTCCGCCATGCGCTGGTCTCCGAACGGCCGTGGCGGCCGGCGCATCCGCCCCACCGGGCGTCGGCCCTGCTCCGCGCGGAGGCGAATGCCGGGCGGCTCGACCACGACGCGGTCCGAGCCGTCATCGCCGCCGCCGAGGGCGGTGGGGTCACCGCCCGCACCCGGCCGGCCGGGTTGACCGACCGGCAGATCGAGGTGCTTCGGCTCGTCGCCCGCGGATTGTCCAACCGGGCGATCAGCGACGTTCTGGTCATCTCACCGCGCACCGCGGAGCATCACGTCCAGGACGTCTACGCCCGGATCGGGGTGTCCAGCCGGGCCGCCGCCGCGATGTTCGCGCTGTCCCACGGCCTGCTCGCGCCGCCCGAAGACTGGTAGTTCTACCCACGCGAGTGCGGGTCGGCGGCCGCGATCCTGCCTTGATCAGGCCAACAGTCCAGACCGCACCCGGAGGGCACCGTGAACCAGAACAAGGCGATCGTGAAGAGGTTCGTCGAGGAGTACCAGGGAGAGAACGACCTGGACGTGCTGTACGAAGTCGTCTCGGCGGACCTGGTCAATCGCACCCCGATGTTCCCGAACGCCCCCGGCGGCCCGATCGAGGTGAAGACGATCTTCGACATGTTCCGCGCGGCGTTCGCCGACTTCGCCGTCGAGATCATCGACCAGGTGGCGGAGGGTGACAAGGTGGTCACTTACAAGGCGTTCTCCGGCGTGCACAGGGGCGACTTCATGGGTATCGCGCCCACCGGCAGGCCGGTCCGGTTCACCGTCATCGACATCATCCGGCTGCGCGACGGTCAGGTCGTCGAACACTGGGGAATGGTCGACCAACTCGGGCTGCTCCAGCAGCTCGGAGCAGTCCCGTCCGCCGGTTGAGGCTCGACGCGGCCGAGCGGTTGCCGTTGATCGCCGCGGGTCGCGGCCCTGTCCGTGCATCGGCCTACGCTGGCCGAATGGCCGGTCGCGAGGAGCTGTCGAGGTCCTTCGGCGCCGAGGCGGGCGCCTACGAGTCGGGTCGACCCGACTACCCGCAGGCGGCCGTCGCGTGGCTTCTCGAACCCGTCGCCGGTCAGGGTCACCCTCCTGACGTGGCCGACGTGGGCGCCGGAACCGGCAAGCTGACCCGGGTCGCCGCCCGCCTCGGCGCCAGGACGACCGCGGTCGACCCCGACCCGGCGATGCTCGACGCCCTGCGCACCGCCGTGCCGAACGTACCCACTCACGTCGGCACCGCCGAGAGCCTCCCGCTGCCCGATACCTCGCAGGATGCCGTCATCCTCGGACAGGCCTGGCACTGGGTGGATCCGGTCGCCGGATCGCGGGAGATCGCCCGGGTGCTGCGGCCCGGCGGTGTGCTCGGACTGATCTGGAACATCCGCGACGAGCGCACCCCGTGGGTGCGACGGCTCACCGAGATCATGCGGGCCAGCCGCGCCGAACGTGTGATCGCCGACGGCGGGCCCACGGTTGCCGAGCCGTTCGGGCCGCCGGAGCGGCGGGAGTGGTCCTGGGTCAGGCCGATGACCAGGCCGACGCTGCTGGCCATGGCCCGTTCGCGAAGCTACGTGATCACCGCGCCGGCCGACGAGCGCGCCCGCGTCGAGCAGCGCCTGACGGACCTGTTCGACCAGGTGGCGCCCGTCGGCGAGGCGGCCGACGAGGCCGTTGTCGAGTTGCCCTACGTGACCGTGGCCTACCGGACGATCAGGCCGATCGACTGGTCATCGCAACCTTGAGCGGAATAGACTCAACTTTCGTGCGTTACAGCATGTGGATGACTGCGTGGGTCGGACCGGCCGGCGCGGCCACACGAACTGACGAAGTGAGCTGACAAGGGTTCCAGGATCTGCGCAGCAACCGAACGAGACGCATCGGCACCGCATAGAAAGGGCATCACACCAGCCGTGAACCTCGAGAACCTCACCACGAAGAGCCGCGAGGTGGTCACCGCGGCCGTGACCGCCGCAACCTCCGCCGGGAACTCCTCGGTGGAACCCGCCCACCTGCTGGGCGCGCTGCTGGTCACGCCGGGATCGACCGCCCCCGGCCTGTTGCGGGCCGTCGGCGTCGACCCCACGGTCGCCAAGAACCGCAACGACGCCATCCTCGGCCGGATGCCGCGCGCCAGCGGGAGCACCGTCGCCCAGCCCGGACTGTCCCGGGCCGTCGTCAACATCCTCACCGAGGCCGAGCAGATCATGCGCTCCGCCGGTGACGAGTACCTGTCCACCGAGCACCTGCTGGCCGCGCTGGCCCGTCCGGGAACCGAGGCCGGTGACCTGCTGGGTCAGCTGGGCGCCACCACCGACAACCTGGTCGAGGCGTTCCCGGTGGTCCGCGGCGGCGACCGGAAGATCACCAGCCAGGACCCCGAGAGCACCTTCCAGGCGTTGGAAAAATACGGCGTCGACCTCACCGAACGGGCCCGCGAGGGCAAGATCGACCCCGTCATCGGGCGCGACTCAGAAATCCGCCGCGTGGTGCAGGTGCTGTCCCGGCGCACCAAGAACAACCCGGTGCTGATCGGCGAGCCCGGTGTCGGCAAGACCGCCGTCGTCGAGGGGCTGGCCCAGCGGATCGTGGCCGGTGACGTGCCCGAGTCGCTGCGCAACAAGAAGCTGATCGCGCTGGACATGGGCTCGATGATCGCCGGCGCGAAGTACCGCGGCGAATTCGAGGAGCGCCTCAAGGCCGTCCTGGAGGAGATCAAGAACTCCAACGGACAGGTCGTCACCTTCATCGACGAGCTGCACACGGTCGTCGGGGCCGGTGCCACCGGCGAGGGTGCGATGGACGCGTCCAACATGCTCAAGCCCATGCTGGCCCGCGGCGAGCTGCGGATGGTCGGCGCGACCACGCTGGACGAGTACCGCGAGCACATCGAGAAGGACCCGGCCCTGGAGCGCCGGTTCCAGCAGGTGTTCGTCGGTGAGCCGAGCGTGGAGGACACCATCGGCATCCTGCGCGGCATCAAGGAACGGTACGAGGCGCACCACGGCGTGCGCATCTCCGATGCGGCACTGGTCTCCGCCGCCGCCCTGTCGGACCGGTACATCACCAGCCGGTTCCTGCCGGACAAGGCGATCGACCTGATCGACGAGGCGGCGTCCCGGCTGCGCATGGAGATCGACTCGAGACCGGTCGAAATTGATGAGTTACAGCGAGCTGTCGACAGATTGAAGATGGAAGAACTGGCTCTGGAGAAGGAGTCGGATGCCGCGTCGCAGGATCGGCTGACCCGGCTGCGCCGTGACCTGGCCGACAAGAGCGAGCAACTCACCGCGATGAACCAGCGGTGGGAGCGGGAGAAGTCGGGCCTGAACCGGGTCGGCGAGCTGAAGAAGGAGCTCGACGAACTGCGCATGCAGGCCGAGCGGCACCAGCGCGAGGGCGACCTGGCCAAGGCGTCCGAGCTGCTGTACGCGCGCATTCCGGCGCTGGAACGCGAACTGTCGCAGGCGATCTCCGCCGACATGGCAGCGGACGCGACTGGTGGGAATGAGGCTCCGATGGTCTCGGAAGAGGTCGGACCGGACGACATCGCCACCGTCATTGCCGCCTGGACCGGTATTCCGGCCGGCCGGCTGCTGGAGGGCGAGACCGAGAAGCTGCTGCGCATGGAGGCCGAACTCGGCCGGCGCGTGGTCGGTCAGGCGGAGGCGGTGCGCGTGGTGTCCGACGCCGTGCGGCGGTCGCGGGCCGGCATCGCCGACCCGGACCGGCCCACCGGCTCGTTCCTGTTCGTCGGTCCGACCGGCGTGGGCAAGACCGAGCTGGCCAAGGCTCTGGCGGACTTCCTGTTCGACGACGCCCGGGCGATGGTCCGCATCGACATGAGCGAGTACTCGGAGAAGCATTCGGTGGCCAGGCTGGTCGGTGCCCCGCCCGGATACGTCGGGTACGACGAGGGCGGTCAGCTGACCGAGGCGGTACGTCGCCGGCCCTACTCGGTGATCCTGCTGGACGAGGTCGAGAAGGCCCACCCCGACGTCTTCGACATCCTGTTGCAGGTGCTGGACGACGGCCGGTTGACCGACGGGCAGGGCCGCACGGTGGACTTCCGCAACACGCTGCTGATCCTGACGTCGAACCTGGGCAGCCAGGCGCTGATGGATCAGACCATGTCGGAGGAGCAGCGCCGGGAGACCGTCATGTCGGTCGTCCGGGTGGCTTTCAAGCCGGAGTTCCTCAACCGGCTCGACGACATCGTGTTCTTCCACGCGTTGACCACCGAGCAGCTCGGCGCGATCGTCGACATCCAGGTCGCCGCGCTGGCCAGGCGGCTGGCCGCGCGCCGGTTGACCCTGCAGGTCACCCCGGACGCGCGGGAATGGTTGGCCATCGGCGGGTTCGACCCGCTGTACGGGGCCCGGCCGCTGCGCCGGCTGATCCAGTCGGCGATCGGCGACCAGTTGGCCAAGGAACTGCTGGCCGGCCGGATCCGCGACGGGCAGACGGTGCTGGTCGACGTCAACGACGACGATCCGGCGGCGCTGGTGGTGCGGCCGGTCGACGAGACGATGGCCGTCACGGTCTGAGCCGATCGGAGGCTCTGCGCCGATCGGAGGCTCTGAGTCGATCAGTAGGCAGGGGCTCCATGCACGCGAAAGCCCGCCCGACGCCGTTTCGGGCGGGCTTTTCGCAGTTCCGGGGGCGCCTTGTGCGACGCTGAGCACAGTCATTCCCGTCGGGTGACGCCTTTTCGGATTCCGGTGACGAACAATGATCGAGGTCGGATCGGACGAAGGAGTGCTGCGGTGACCAACCCTGATCCACGAGCGCCCTCCCCGGCGCCGGGGAGGGGTGCGCCCAGGCGGGGTCGGCTGGAGTCGTTGGCCCGCGGCGCCGTCGGGGCGGCGTGGACGGCGGCCGCACCGCTGCGCTGGGGTGTCGGGCTGGCGGTGCGCACCACGGAGGCCGCGGTGTCCGAGGTCGTCGCCCGGGTGTCGCCGGCTCCGCCCGCGCGGGACGCGGCGCCGCCGGAGAGCGCGCCGCCGCCGGCGACGAGCGGCCTCACCGGGTTTCTCGACCGGCTGGTCGGCGTGCTGGCCCCGGTCATCGACTCGATCGTCCGGACCGCGCTGAACGACCTGAACCTGACCAGGGTGGTGCTCGACGGTGTCGACCTGGACGCGGTGGTCGCCGCGGTCGACCTGGACGCGGCGGTCGAGCGGGTCGACCTGGACGCGATCGTCGCCCGGCTCGACCTGGACGCGATCGTGGAACATGTCGATCTCGACCGGATCGTGGCTCGGCTGGACCTGGACGAGATCGTCAAGCGGGTCGATCTCGATGCCATCGTCGGCCGGCTCGATCTGGACGCGATCGTCGCGGGCGTGGATCTCGACGCGATCATCGCGCGCCTGGATCTGGACCGCATCGTCGAGGGTGTCGACCTGGACCGGATCGTCAACCGGCTGGACCTGGACGCGATCGTCGCCCGGGTGGACATCGAGGGGATCGTCGCCGGGCTGGATCTGGACGCGATCGTCGCCCGGGTCGACCCGGACCTGATCGTGGCGCGGGTCGACTTCGACGCCGCCATCGGGCACATCGACCTCATCCGGATCGCCGATGAAGTGGTCGAGGGCATCGACCTGGCCGGGATCATCCGCGACTCCACCGGCTCGCTGGCCTCCGAGGCCGTGCAGGGAGTTCGGGTGCAGGGTCAACAGGCCGACGACGCGATCGGCCAGTTCGTCGGGCGAATGCTGGGCCGGCGTCGCCAGCTCGACGGATCGCCTCTCGGAGCCCCGGCCGAGATCCTGCCGTCCGCCCCGCCGCAGACCCTGCCGCCCACCGCGCCGATGTCCACGAACGGTCACGTGGATCAGCGGCGACCAACCGATCGGAATCGGCCGCAGTGACCCACCCGGCGGCACGCCCGCACAACGGGCAGACCGAGCAGCGACCGGCGGGCATCGTCACCCGATCCGCGGCTGCCGGCATCGACCTGGCCGTCGTCATCGTGGTCAGCTCGCTGGCCTACCTGGGTCTGGTGCTGGCCAAACTGGTCTGGTCGCCGACCACCTTCACGTGGCCGTCCGTCCCGGTGTGGGCGACGCTGTCGTTCGGGTTCGCCTTCGCCGTCCTCTACCTGACGGTCGGCTGGGTCACCACCGGCCGCAGCTACGGGGCCTACGTCATGGGGCTGCGGGTGCTCACGAACAGGCACCGGATGCTTCGCTGGGCGCATTCGCTCGTGCGGGCCGCGTTCTGCGTCTTCTTCCCGGTCGGTCTGGCCTGGGTGATCTTCAGCCCCAAGCGTCGATCACTGCAGGACGTCGTCCTGCGCACCACCGTCGTCTACGACTGGCACATCGCGGCGGAGCCGGGGGCGTGATCGTGCACAGATGTGCAACCGCTGGACCGTGAGGTTCATCGTCTGGATCAGTTCGAGCAGCCGATCGATCTCCCGTCGTTCGTCGGCGGTGCCGCGCAGGATGCGACCGGAAGCCTCCTCGAACGTCAGCATCTCGGGCAGGGCCGCCCGGACCACCGCGCCGACCTGACCGGCCACCTGGAATTCGTAGATCGCTGTCATCTCCGATGCCTCAGTCGTCGGTGCCGCCGATGCGGCGGACCTCGATCAGATCCAGGCCCAGGCTCTGCAGCCGATTGATGATCCCGTGCAAGGCCGCCTGATCGGCCACCGGTCCGCGCATCACCGTGCGTACCGGGACGACCTCGACGGAGAAGTGCTCCACCTCGTCCAGCACGCTGGCCGGCAGTTCCCCGGAGACGCTGATCTCGTATTCGAGCGACGACATTTTCGGTCCTCCCGAGGTCGTGCGGCAGCGGCTCTTCGGCGAAGTTCCCTACGTGAACCTCGTCCAACCGCTCCCGACGTCGATGGTCTCCCGCATCTCGACCACCCGCGTCACCCCGACCGGATGGTTAGAGCGCCGGGATAAACCGGCATGGAGAAGGAGATGAGAACGCTCTGCATCGAAGGGCTAGCGACCCACGATGACCCCGAGTGATGCGTCGACGTTCGTGAGGGCGGAGGCGAAGCGTTCACAGGGGCACGTGCAGGCCAGGCTATTGAGCCGCGAAATCAAGGAGGTCGGGGTGCCGACGCCGTTAACCAGGTCGGAAGGCAACACTGCTGGCGACGTTATCCGCGAGCCGCCAGTGGACCCCGCGCGGTCGAAGAACCAGGGCATGCACGGAGTCTCCATGCGCGAGAACCGGGAGATCCCACGATCGCCCGTCCGGATGATCACCGGCCGGGCCGCTCAGGGAACGCTGAGGCGGAACGCCTGAGATGAACGAACGTGGGAAGTCTGACAGCCCCGTAGTACCTGCGAAGCCGCCGAACAAGACTTCGGTCGCGGAGGTGGTGGAGGAAAGGGGGCTGGCCAAGGGGAACACGGCCAGCAAAACGCGTCCCGGACACAGGGCCGGGCAGGATGCGCCCAATGCGCTGGATCGTGTGCGCCAGGTGGCACGACAGGATAAGGAAGCAAAGTTCACTGCGCTGCTGCACCACGTCGACCTCGACCGCCTCCGTGGGGCCTACCGGGCGATCCGCCCGCAGGCCGCGCCGGGGGTGGATCGGGTGACGTGGGCGGACTACGGGCAGGACCTGGAGGCCAACCTTCAGGACCTGCACGCGAGGCTGCACGCGGGGCGCTACCGGGCCAAGCCGAGCAGGCGGGCGTACATCCCGAAGGCGGACGGGCGGCTGCGGCCGCTCGGTGTTGCCGCGTTGGAGGACAAGATCGTCCAGCGGGCCGTCGTCGAGGTGTTGAACGCGATCTACGAGGTGGACTTCCGGAACTTCTCGTACGGGTTCAGGCCGGGGCGTGGTCCGCATGATGCGTTGGACGCGCTCACGGTCGGGATCGGGCGGAAACGGGTGAACTGGGTGCTCGACGCGGACATCCGCGACTTCTTCGGCCAGCTTGATCGAGACTGGCTACGGAAGTTCCTTGAGCACCGGATCGCGGACCGGCGAGTCCTGCGGCTGATCGACAAGTGGTTGGCCGCGGGGGTCGTCGAGGACGGGACATGGTCACAGACGGAGAAGGGTTCCGCGCAGGGGGCATCGGCATCGCCGCTGCTCGCTAACGTCTACCTGCACTACGTTCTGGACCTGTGGGCCGATTGGTGGAGGCGTCAGCCCGGCCGCGGTGACGTGATCATCGTGCGCTTCGCGGACGACTTCATCGTCGGGTTCGAATACGAGGATGATGCGCAGCGGTTCCTGGGCGAGCTCCGCGAAAGGTTCGCGAAGTTCGGGTTGGAGCTACACCCGGACAAGACTCGGCTGATCGAGTTCGGGCGGCGCGCCGTCCGGGATCGTCAGCGCCGGGGTCTGGGCAAACCGGAGACCTTCGACTTCTTGGGATTCACGCACGTGTGCGGGAAGACCAAGAGGGGGCGTTTCTGGTTGCGGCGTATCACCATCGCGAAACGGATGCGGGCCAAGCTGCGAGAGGTCAATGACGAGCTCAAGCGACGCCGGCACGATCCCGTCCCGGTCCAAGGGCGGTGGCTGGCGAGCGTGGTGCGAGGGCACCTCGCCTACTATGCCGTGCCCGGTAACACCGACGCGGTGGCGGCCTTCCGCACCCAAACGACGCGGCACTGGTACAAGGCGCTGCGGCGCCGCAGCCAGCGCACCCGCGTGACCTGGGAGCGGATGAACCGCTACGCGACTCGATGGCTACCACCAGCCCGCGTGATGCATCCCTTCCCTGACGTGCGCTTCGACGCCAGAACCCGAGGCAGGAGCCCAGTGCGGTAGTTCCGCTCGCTGGGATCTGTGCGGGGGGCCGCCCGTGAGGGCGGTCCCTACCGCGAACAAGGCGCTCACGCTCGGTTTCGCCGTCCATCTCGTTCTCACTCTGCGTGCACGGTCTTGCCCTGGTCGGGCGATAATCTGAGCGCGCTCGGCGCTGACCGAGCACGCCGCGGGACTGGCGATGGCGGCATGTGCCGGACTCATTTGCGAAGCCCGCCTGAAGCAATGAAGGTGATGGGTTGTGTCGGCTCCTGCGCGCGCGTCGTCCACGTTGCGGATCCGGCCGCCGTCGTCGCTGCCGATCGGCGTCCGGCGGCCCCGCCTGGAGACCGAGCTGGACAACGCGTTCAGCACGGGCCTGACCCTGATCAGCGCGGGTCCCGGGTTCGGCAAGACCGTCACCGTGGCCTCCTGGGTGGAGCTGCGGCGGTCGGAGCATGCGTTCGCCTGGCTCACCCTGGATCACACCGACGACTCACCGCACGCGTTCTGGTCGGACGTGCTGGCCGCGATCCGTGCCAGCGGGGTGGTGCCGGACGGGAGCGCGCTCAACGAGATCAGCCCGGCCAGCGTGTTCGGCCCCCGGGAGGTCGACGCCATGCTGGCCAGGTTCGACGACCTGCGTCGACCCACGGTGCTGGTCCTCGACGATTTTCACCTGGTCTCGAATCGGGACGTGCTCGACTCGGTCGGCGCGCTGCTGGAGCGACTCCCGCCGCGGCTGCGCCTGGTCCTCACCACCCGGGCCGACCCGGTGCTGCCGCTGCACCGCCTCCGGGTTGCCGGGCAGCTCACCGAGATGCGCAGCGGCGACCTGGCTTTCACCCCTGCCGAGGCCGCGGACCTGTTCACCCTGGAGGGGTTCGACCTGCTTCCCGAGCAGGTCACCGACCTGCATCGGCGGACCGAGGGGTGGCCGGCCGGGTTGCGGCTCGCGGCGATGTCGCTGGACCGGGACGATCTTGCCGGCAGCATCGACCGAGTCACCGGCAGCGACCGGGCGATCGCCGAGTATCTGATCGGCGAGGTCATCGAACGGCTGGACCCGGCCGACCGCGAGTTCCTGCTGCGCACCAGCGCGGTCGACCGCCTGTGCGCCGAGCTGGCCGATCGGCTGACCGATCGGAGCGACGGGCAGCAGGTGCTCTCTCGACTGCTGGCCACCAATGCCTTCGTCACGTCGTTGGACGGGGACGACGAGTGGGTCAGTTACCACCCGTTGCTTCGGGAGCTGCTTCGGCACCGGTTGCTGTTCGAACACCGGGCGCTGGTGCCCGAGCTGTACCGGCGGACGGCCGCGTGGCTGGCCGAACGGCGCGAACACATCGAGTCGATCCGCTATTCGATCCGGGCCAAGGACTGGGACGGTGCCGGACGCACCTTGCTGGTGTGCGTGCCGCGGATCCTGTCGGTGGAGGCACCGGCACTCGCGGCCGCCGTCGAGCCGATGGTCAAGCGGGCCGAAACCGACCCGGGCCTGTATGAACTCGTCGCCGCCGCCGCGTATCACGTGCAGCGACACGACTACGTGGCGATGCATCAGGACGTCGTCGACGCCCGGCAGTACCTCGACACCGCCCCGGCGCAGCTGCGACCGGGGGTGGAGGTTCTGCTGAATCTGTTCGAACAGGCCTACTACCGGATGTCCGGCGATGCCACCCGGCAGGTCGACCTGTGCCATCGCATCATGCGGGCGCTCGACGACACGCCCCGCCGGCAGATCCCGCTGGCCCGGCACTTCCGCGGCATCGCCGCCACCAATCTCGGCGTCGGCCAGCTGTGGACCGACGAGGTGGATGCGGCGGAGCTGACCTTCAACGAGGCCGAGCAGCAACTCGCCGATCTCGGTCTCGAACTCGGGCTGCTCAACACCATCTCCTACCAATCGGTGCTGGATGCGATGGCCGGTCGTTGCCGCCGCGCCGAACAGCGGACGCGCCAGGCGCTGATGCTGGTGGAACGCCGCGGCTGGGGCTCCGAGCCCCAGGCGCTGGGCCTGCACCTGGCGATGGGGATGCTGCTCAACACGCGCGGCCAGCCCGACCAGGCGGCCCGGGCCTTCGCTCGCGGGCTGGCCGTCAGCCGGCAGCAGACGGACCGGATGATCCGGCTCGGGCTCGCCGTGGGGTCCGTCGAGGCGGCGGTCTCCAGGTCGGACGTGGGCGCCGCGTTGGAGGCCGATGCCCGGCTGCGGGCCGGACTCTCCCGCACGCCCGGCACTCCCGCCCGGATGCGCAAGTGGGCGGCGGTGGCCGGCGCGGAGGCGCTGATCGCCGCCGGACTGCCCGCCGAGGCCCTCGACCGGCTCGGTGAGCCCGGCGGCGACCGCGGCTTCTCTACCGCCTGGCAACGAGTCTGCCTGGCCCGTGCGCACCTGGAGTTGGGGTCCCTGCCCCAGGTCGACGAGGTCCTGCGACCGTTCGTCGAACCGGGCTGGCGGTACCGAGAGCCGGTCGTGGCCGCCCGTCTGCTGCTGGCGGTCGTCGGCGAGAAGCAGCACCGGGACAGCGTCGCCCTGACCCACCTCACCGCCGCCGTCGAGTTGGCCACGGCGGAGGGCATCCGCCGGCCGTTCCTGCAGCTGGCGGGGCGGCTGCCCGGCACCCTGCATCGCTACCAGGTGCTGGACGGGGCCAACGCGGACTTCGTCGCCGAGTTCGCCGGTGACGGACCAGCCGCCGAGTCCGGCACCGAGCAGGTCGAGCACCTGACCGAGCGGGAACTGATCGTGCTCAAGTACCTGCCGACCATGCTGAAGGCCGGCGAGATCGCCGACGACCTGTTCGTGTCGGTGAATACGGTGAAGGCCCATCTGCGGTCGATCTACCGCAAGCTCGGGGTCGGCAACCGCCGGGAGGCGGTCGAACGAGCTCGGGCGCAGGGGCTGCTCTGACGCTGATCCGCGTCGGCCGAGCGAGTGCCGGCCGCGGCGTGCGTCGGGCCGGCTCGCGGGCACTGTCGGACCGACCACGCATACTCGGTTCACCGGCCAACCCGTCGCGGGCCCGCCGGCGACCACGCACGATCGGCAGGAACGGATCCCCGATGCCCAGGCACGAACAGGCCGCCGCACCCGGCGCAGGCCGCGGCACGGACGGCCGGCCCGGGTCCGCCGGCCCGGGCCGGCACCATCGGGCGTCCCGCCGGGCCGGCGTGATCCGCGGCCTCTGCCTGGTCGCGCTGGTCGCCGCATGGCTGGTCGCCGCCGGCCTCGGCGGGCCGGCGATCGGGTCGTTGTCCTCCGTGCAGTCCAACAACCAGGAGACGTTCCTGCCCGCCGGCGCCGAATCGGTGGCCGCCGCCGATGCGGCCGCGGCGTTCGACACCTCCGGCCAGCTACCGGCCTTCGTGATCTTCAGCACCGAGGACGCGGCCACGCCGACCCAGTCGGACTCCTGGCGTGCCTTCACCGAGTCGCTCGCCGGGCAGCCGGTGACGAGTGCCCGCGGCACCGATCTGGGCACCGTCGGCGACTATCTGGTGGACCCGCCGGCCGCCGGCCGCCCGGTGCCGATCCCGCTGATCCCGGCCCAGGACGGCCGCGCCGCCCTGGTCGTCGTGCCGCTGTCCGAGGACAAGGTCACCGCGGTCGGAGCCGACGGCCGGGACCCGCTGGGCGACGTCGTCGGTGCGGTCCGGACGGCTGCCGAGGCGGCCGGCGGCGGCGCCGCCATCCACGTCACCGGGCCGGCCGGGCTGATCGGCGACCTGGGTGCCGCGTTCGCCGGCATCGACGGGCTGTTGCTGATCGTCGCGTTGTCCGCGGTGCTGCTGATCCTGTTCCTGGTGTATCGGGCGGTGGCACTGCCGTTCGTCGTCCTGTTCACCTCGATCAGCGCCCTCGCACTGGCCGGCGGCGTGGTTTACTTGCTGGCCAGCAACGACGTGCTCACGTTGAACGGTCAGAGCCAGGGCATCCTGTTCATCCTCGTGGTCGGTGCGGCGACGGACTACGGTCTGCTGCTCGTCTCCCGCTACCGCGAGGAACTCGGCCGGGTGCAGAGCACCTGGGTGGCGATCACCCGGGCCTGGCGGGCGTGCCTGGAGCCGATCGCGGCCAGCGCCGGAACGGTGATCATCGGACTGCTCTGCCTGCTGCTGTCCGATCTGAACTCCAACAAGGGCCTGGGCCCGGTCGGCGCGATCGGCATCGCCGCGTCGTTTCTCGCCGCGCTGACCCTGCTGCCGGCGCTGTTGATGGCCGGCCGATGGCTGTTCTGGCCCCGAATCCCCCGGGTGGTCAGCGGCCGGGCCGGCGGTGCGCACGCCGGCCGCGGCCGTCGTCCGGCGGCAATGTGGGAGAAGATCGCGGTGGTCGTCGCTCGGCACCCGCGCCGGATCTGGGTGACGACCGTGCTCGTCCTCGCCGCGGCATGCGCGTTCGTGCCCACGCTGAAGGCATCCGGCACCGCCCAGACCGACGTCTTCCTCACCGACGTCGATTCGGTCGCCGGCCAGGACACGCTGAGCGAGCACTTTCCCGGCGGCGCCGGCAACCCGGTGGTGATCATCGCACCGGAGCCGATCGCGGAGCAGGTGCTGGACGCGGTTGCCGGAGTCGACGGGATCTCGGGCGAACCGGCCGTCCTGACCTCGGCGGGGGTCGGCCCGTCGGCCGCCGGGGCGGCGCCGCTCGTGGTGGACGGGACGGTCCAGATCCAGGCGACCCTGGCCGCGGCGGCCGACTCCGAGGCGGCCGAGGCCACCGTGCGGGCGGTCCGGGAGGCCGCGCACGCCGTCCCCGGAGCGGACGGTCGGGTGCTGGTCGGCGGCACCACCGCGGTTCTCGTCGACACCAGGGACACCTCGGTGCGCGACCTGAAGGTGATCATCCCGGTCGTACTGATCGCCGTGTTGATCGTGCTGATCCTGCTGCTGCGGGCGCTGGTTGCGGCCGTTCTGCTGGTGGCGGCGACCCTGCTGTCGTTCGGGTCGGCGTTGGGCGTGTCGGCGCTGATGTTCAACCACGTCTTCGACTTTCCCGGCGCCGACCCGGCGGTCCCGCTGTTCGCGTTCGTGTTCCTGGTCGCCCTGGGCATCGACTATTCGATCTTCCTGATGACCCGGGCGAGGGAAGAGGTGGCGTTCCGCGGACCGCGTTCGGGCGTGATGCGCGGGCTGGCGGTGACCGGAGGGGTGATCACCAGTGCCGGGATCGTGCTGGCCACCACCTTCGCCGCGCTGGCCGTCATCCCGATCCTGTTCCTGGCCCAGATCGCCTTCATCGTCGCGTTCGGGGTGCTGCTGGACACGTTCGTGGTGCGCACCTTGCTGGTGCCGGCCGCGGCCATCGACATGGGTGCCTTCACCTGGTGGCCGATCCGGCCGAGGCCGACGAGACATCAGCTGGCCCACCGTCGCCCGGCCGCCGACGAGCCGATGCCGGTCCGCTGACGACCTGCGGCCGAGCCCGTCGAACACCGCCAGGTCGGGCTCGGTCGCGACGGTGGGGTCATCGGTGGCGATCCGGCCGGCGCGGACCTGACTATTGTCGCGAGCGACCCGGGCGGTGGCCCGGACCGGGTGAAGGGACGTGCCAGACCATGACCACAGCAGCCGCGATCCGACCCGGTGACTGCGCCGACGCGCTGCAGGAACTGCGTGACCGCGCACCGCTGGTGCAATGCCTGACCAACATCGTGGTGGCGCAGTGGACCGCGAACGTGCTCCTCGCCGTCGGCGCGGCGCCGGCGATGGTGGACAACCCGGAAGAGGCGGGGCCGTTCGCCCGGATCGCCGGCGGGGTGCTGATCAACCTGGGCACTCCCTACGCGGACACCGCCGCCGCGATGGAGCAGGCGGTGACCGCGGCCACCGACGCCGGTACGCCGTGGGTGCTGGATCCCGTCGCGGCCGGCGCTCTCGGCTGGCGCACCGAGATCGCTCGCAAGCTGCTGTCGGACAGCCCGACCGTGTTGCGGGGCAACGCGTCCGAGGTGATGGCGCTGACCGGTGGCGCCGGTGGGAAGGGCGTCGACTCGGTCGACACGCCGGAAGCCGCCCTGGATGCCGCGGTCGAACTCGCCGGCCTGCACGGCACCGTCGTCGCGATCAGCGGTCCGGTCGACCATCTCACCGACGGCTCCCGGGTGGTCAAGGTCGGCAACGGGCATCCGCTGCTGACCAGGGTCACCGGCGTCGGTTGCGCCCTGGGCGCGATGATCGCCGGATTCGCCGCCGTCCTGGACGATCCGCTGCTGGCCGCGGTCGCCGCGACCGCCACGCTGACGGTGTGCGGGGACGTGGCGGCCGCCGCCCACGCCGGTCCTGGATCGTTCGCGGTCGCGCTGCTCGACGAGCTCGCCCAGCTCACCCCCGCCGACCTCGCGGCGCGGGTGCGGCTCGGCTGACGGCCCGGTCCCGACATGGCCGGGCGGTCGATCGACCTCACGCTGTACCTGGTCACGGACACCCTGCTGTGTGGGGACGTCGGGGTGTCGGCCACCGTCGAGGCCGCCGTCGCCGCCGGGGTGACCGCCGTCCAGGTGCGCGACCCGCGGATCTCCGACGACGAGTTCGTGCGACTGGGACGGTCGGTGGCGTCTGTCCTGGCCGATACGGGTGTGCCGCTCATCGTCAACGACCGGGTGCATCTGGTGGCGGAGATCGGCGCCGACGGGGCTCACGTCGGGCAGGGTGATCTCGACCCGGTGACGGCCCGACGGATCCTGGGACCGGATGCGGTGCTGGGCCTGTCGGTGCAGACCCTGGACCATCTGGCGGTGGCCGAACGGCTCGGGCCTGGGGTCATCGACCATCTCGGCGTCGGGCCGGTGTGGGCCCAGACGACCAAACCCGATGCGGCCGCACCCGGCGGGCTACGGACGCTGGCCCGGATCACGCAGCGTAGCCCGTGGCCGTGCGTGGCCATCGGCGGCATCGACGCCGCGCGGGCGGGTACGGTGCGGCACGCCGGTGCCGCCGGTGTGGCGGTGGTCAGTGCGATCTGCGGCCAGCCCGACCCGGCCGCGGCGGCGCGGGGGATTCGCAGCGCCTGGGAGGCTGCGGGGGGCTGAGCCGGCTGTGCTCGTGGGTGGGGCGTGTCGATGTTCCGCGGGTGCGCGCTGGGCCGTGGGTGCGGCGGGGCAGGTGTGGCCGCGGATCTTCGGCCGGTGCGGGGCCTGCGAATGTTCCGTGGCTGCCCGGCCGGTCCCGGCGAAGCGGGACGTTGGTCCCTGTCGACCGGCGCCGGATCATCGCAGGCTTGAGTCAGGACGACTGACGAGCTCGTCGGGAGCCGGACGGTCGCCCGGACAAGGAGTTCGATCATGACTGGCATCCGGCAGCAGATCGTCGTCGGGCTGGATGGATCACCCGAATCGCTGACCGCGGCCCGGTGGGCCGCCCGCGAGGCGGAGCTGCGCGACCTCTCCCTCAAGCTGGTGCACGCATTCACCATTCCGGTGGCCGGGATGATGGGTTACACGGTCCCCACCGAGCTGACCGACGCCCTGTACGAAGCCGGCGAGAAGTTGCTCGCCGACACCGGCGTAGAGCTGCGCAAGGCACATCCGGCCGTGGCGATCAGCACCAAGCTGGTGCCGGCCGATCCTCGGCCGGTCCTGGTGGACGAGTCCGAGACGGCCGCGCTGACCGTCATCGGCACCCGCGGCGGCGGACGGATCCCCGAGGTCATCGTCGGATCGGTTGCGCTGCACGTCGCCTCGCACGGCCATTCCCCGGTTGCGGTCATCCCCGCGAGCATGTCGGACGACGCCGCCGGGCCGGTGGTGTTGGGGGTCGACGGGTCGCGGGCGAGCGAGGCGGCGGTCGAGTTCGCCTTCGACGAGGCCGATCGTCGCCGGGCGCCGTTGCATGCCGTGCTGGTCTGGGACGATCTCGCCGTGCGCGGATTCGCCAAGGCGGCGTCCCTGATCGGGCAGTTGGAGGACGAAGAGGAGCACGCCGTGCTCGCCGAGCAACTCGCCGGATGGCGGGAGAAGTACCCGGACGTCCAGGTCGAGCAGATCGTGCGGCACGGTCGCGCGCCGCAGGGCTTGCTGCGGCACGGACCCCAGGACTCCCCGGACGCCGTCCCGCAGATGATCGTCGTGGGCAGCCGCGGCCGGGGCGGCTTCACCGGGCTGCTCCTCGGATCCACCAGCCACGCGCTGATCGAGCACAGCCCGTGGCCGGTCGTGGTCGTGAGTCCTACCGCCCGCTGACCATCCGGACCCGGCCGGCGCAAGGCCCCCGACAACTGCGCCGGTCGCTCAGGCTGCGGCGTTGTCGGCCGCTCCCGACGCCCGCGCGGACCCGGTGGCCCGCGCGGAGGCGGTCGGCGACGCCGCGATTGCAGCCCTGTTCCGGTCGTCGAGTGAACCAAAATCCTTCAGCTGGGTCTGGCATGCGTGTCTTTGGTTCATCCGGCACGGAAGCAGACGGTCGTTCGCCGCGACCGGCGAGCGCGCACAGATCAATCCTCGGGGCCCGCCGAGCGGCCGACGCACCCGTCATGATGCACTCGACCCCACCGCGGAGCAGTCCGAGCGACGCTCCGCCCCGTACCTTTCGGGGAGGTCCAGTGTCGATCACGACGGCCGAGCGGATCGCGGGCGTCGCCGCGACCGTCCTCGGCGGCCCGTTGCCCATCCGGATCCGGGCCTGGGACGGCAGCGAGACCGGCCCCGACGGGGCACCGACCTTGGTGGTGACTCGCCGTGGCCTGCGCCGGCTGGTGTACTCGCCCGGCGAACTCGGCCTCGCCGAGGGGTACCTGACCGGCGACCTGGACGTCGACGGCGACCTGACCGCCGGGCTGTCGGCGATGTGGGCGGCCACCCGCGGCGGCCGGCTCACCCGGCGCCGGATCCGGCCCGCCGACTATCCGCGGCTGGCGGTCGCCGCGGTCCGGTTGGGGGCGGTGGGCCGGCGACCGCCCAAGCCGGGCGCCGAGGCCCGGCTCTCCGGCGACAAGCACACCCGGGAACGGGATCGGGCTGCCATCGCCCACCACTACGACCTGTCGAACGAGTTCTTCGAGCTGCTGCTCGGGCCGACCATGGCCTACTCGTGCGCCTACTTCGCCGGTGCCCCTGACGGTGACCTGGACGACGCGCAGCGCGCCAAGCTCGACCTGATCTGCCGCAAGCTCGACCTGCGCAGCGGCATGCGGCACCTGGACATCGGCTGCGGCTGGGGGTCGCTGATCTGCCACGCCGCCGAGCACTACGGAACCCGCTCGGTCGGCGTCACCCTGTCCCGTGCGCAGTTCGACTTCGTCAGCAAGCGGATCGCCGACGCCGGGCTGACCGACCAGGTCACCGTCCGGCTGGCCGACTACCGTGAGCTCATCGGCAGTGTTCCGGAACGGGCCGGTTACGACGCCGTCACCAGCATCGAGATGGGTGAACACGTCGGCGACGGCGAGTACCCGGTGTTCGCGCGGATCCTGCACGACGTGCTGCGGCCGGGTGGGCGGGCGTTGGTGCAGCAGATGTCCCGGGGCGCCACGGCGACCGGCGGCGGACCGTTCATCGAGACCTACATCGCGCCGGACATGCACATGAAGCCGGTCGGCACGACGGTCTCGATGCTCGCCGATGCCGGACTGGAGATCCGGGACGTGCACGCGATGCGTGAGCACTACGCCTGGACGGCCCGGGCCTGGCTGCGGACCCTGGAGGACCGCTGGGCCGACGTCGTCGGGATGACCGGCGAGATCACCGCCCGGGTCTGGCGGCTGTACCTGATCGGCGGCGGACTGGCCTTCACACAGAACCGGATGGGCGTCGACCAGATCCTGGCCTGTCGACCCGATGACGACGGCGGGTCCGGCATGGCGCCGTCCCGACGGGGATGGGAGCGCAGCTGACCATGGCGAAGGCGGCATCGAAGCCCCGGACGATCGCGTTCGGTGACGACACCTACGACGGACAGTTCCAGCGGACCCTGTCGGCGGCCTACGCCGGCATGGCGGATCTGGGTGAGGCGTTCGCCGCCGCGCGGGAAATCGGCAAGCCGGACCCCGAGCGCTGGTACAACGGCTGGTTCGGGCGGGCGGAGTCGGCGCAGAACACCGCCGAACAGGCCCGGGTGGCCGGTCATCGCAGTTCCGCGGCCGGCGCCTTCCTGCGGGCCGCCGAGTACTACCGGCAGTCCTACTTCTTCCTGCGCCGCGACCTGACCGATCCCAGCCTGCAACGGGCGTACCAGGCCCAGGTCGCGGCGTTCACCGCGGCGGCCCCGCTGCTCGACCTGCACGTCGAGACGCTGGCCGTGCCCTATCAGGGCACCACGCTGAAGGCGTACATCTTCGCGCCGGACGATTCCGGACTCCCACGCCCGACGGTGCTGTCCCCCTGCGGCTACGACTCCACCGCCGAGGAGGGGCTGGCCTACGTCGTCGGGGCGTTGAACCGCGGGTACAACGCCCTGGTCTTCGAGGGGCCCGGGCAGGGTGCGGCGCTGTATGTCGACCGGCTCTGGATGCGGCCCGACTTCGAGGTCGTGCTCACCCCGGTGGTGGACCTGGTGGTCGCCCGCCCGGACGTCCGGGCCGATGCCCTCGTGCTGATCGGGCGGTCGTTCGGCGGCTACCTGGCGCCGCGGGCCGCGGCGTTCGAGCACCGGATCGCGGCGTTGGTGTGCGACCCGGCTCAGCCGGACATGGGGTCCAGGGTGCCGCGGGGCGTCGCCGGCGCGGTGGCCGCCCCGATCGTCACGCTGCAGATGCGGATGAATCTCCAGCGGCGTGAGTTCTTCGGCGCCCGAATGGCCGTGCACGGCCTGAGCCGGGTGTCGGACTACTTCGCCGAGTTGCGCCGTTACACCCTGCTGGACGTCGCCGACCGGATCAGCTGCCCGACGCTGCTGGTGGAGTGTGAGGGCGACTTCGTCGGGGGTGGCGGCCCCGCGCTGCAGGCGGCGATGACCGGCACCGCCGCGAAACTGGTCAACCTGTCCGCGGCCCAGGGCGCCGGCGGGCACTGCGGCGGCCTCGGACAGAAGGTGTGGGACGAGACCGTCTACGACTGGGTGGCGACGGTGCTGCCCAGCCCCACCACCTGACCGGATGCCCTCAGCCGCCGGCCGGTCGCGGTGGCCGGGGCGGCAACGGCAGGAAGCCGGAGGTGCGGGCGACGTAGTCGGCGTAGCCGGGACGCTTCTGCGACATCCGTTCCTCGGTCAACGCCTTGCCCGTCTTGGCCACCAGCAGCCAGATCATCAGGATCGGGGACAGCACGGTCAGCGCACCCGGCCACGACCAGGCCACCGTCAGGAAGATCCCCACCCAGACGCAGGCATCCCCGAAGTAGTTCGGGTGACGGGTATATCGCCACAGGCCGCGGTCCATGATGTGGCCCCGGTTGGCCGGGTCCCGTTTGAAGGCGGCCAGCTGCGCGTCGCCGACGGCCTCGAAGAACAGCCCGATCAGGTAGACGGCCAGCCCGCACCAGATCACCGGTCCGGCCGGCCCCGGGAGCACCATCGCGACCTGGACGGGCAGCGAGACGAACCACATCACGACGCCCTGCGGCAGTTGCACCTTCCGCACGATCACCGCGGGTCCGCCGGCATCGGCGAGCATCTCGGCGTACCGCGGGTCCTCGGGAAGGCCGCGATTGCGCAGCAGGATGTACCCGCCCAGCCGCAGGCCCCACACCAGCACCATGGCCAGCACCAGCCACCGCACCAGCGGATCGCCGTGGCCGGCCGACAGGACGAAGGCGACCACCGCGATCGCCACGAACCCAGGGCCCCACACCGCGTCGATGACCGAGTACTTCCCGGTGCTCCGGCCGATCAGGAACGAGCCGGCCATGACCGCGACCACGGTGATCGCCGCGCCGCCCGCGACGAGCAGGAAGGTGGCGAGCGGGAAGGAGCTCACGGTCGCCTCCTCTCAGCCGGCTCGGCGCGGTCCGCGCCGCGGATCGACCTTCCCCGGGTCTCAGGTCTCGGGTCGGGGCAGTCGCCGGTGCTGCTTTCAGTGTTCCGGATGCAGCGGGGAATGTGTCGCGCCCACCTGATGCAGCAGGTCGTGGATCTCCGCGCTGGCGATGCTCCAGCGACGTTCACGGCCGGATCGCTCCGCCCGCACGATGCCCCGTACCCGGAGCGCGGCCAGTGCGTGCGAGGTCGCGTTCGCGGTCATCCCGACCGCCTCGGCCAGGTCGGTCACGCAGATGCCCGGCGCGTAGTGCACCGCCAGCAGGATGCGCAGCCGGTTGGTGTCCGCCAATGCCTGGAACAGCTCGGCCCAGTCGTCGATCGCGTCCGGGTCGGCCGCACCCAGCGCGCGCTCGACACCGCCGGTCGAGGCGTCGGGCGAAGCGTCCACGCCCCCCAGTGTGGCAGCCGGCCGGTACGCGCGGGGTCTACCCGGCGGGACGCCGTGGCTGGCCGCTCAGTAGGGCGGCGCGCCCCACACGTACACCCGGTCACCCACCGCCAGGGTGTCGAAGAACGTTTCCGACGCGTCCCAGGACAGGTGGATGCAGCCGTTGGACTGGTCGTACAGGCTGCCCTCGTGGAAGGCGATGTCGCCGTCGAAGAACACCGAGTTGGGCATCGGCGCGTTGTTGAACAGCGTGGACTTGTGGTTCCGGTCCTTCCAGAACACCGCGAACGTGCCGGTGCGGGTGCGGGAACCGGCGGCACCCGAGGTGATCGGCACGGGGCCGTAGGTGATCTGCCCGCCGGATTGCAGCCAGGCCTGGGTGTTCGCCAGGTCGACGCAGGCGGAGGCGCTCGCCGGGCACGGGTTGCTCGCCTGGGTCGCCGCGGCGCCCGCGGCGTTCGGGTTGCTGACCGGTTCCTTGACGGTCAGCGTCGCGGACGCGGTGTCCGGCTCGAACCGGACGTCGCCGGCGTAGGACACGGTGACGGCGTGGTCGCCGGCGGCCACCGCGGTCGCGGTTCCGGTGATGATGCCCTTCTCGTTCACCGCGCCGGAGGCGATCTGGCCGCCGTCGACCGTGATCGTGGCGTTGCCGGTGGGGCTCTGCGGGGTGCCGACGACGTCGGCGGTCACCGTCACGTCCGATCCGGGCTGCGGGTTGTCGGTGAAGGAGATGACGATGTCCACGTCGGTCTGTGTGGTGGTCACGGTGAACTGGGCGGTGGACGCCTCGACCGCGGCGTTGCCGTCGTAGCGGGCGATGTAGGTGCGGGGGCCGGGATCGACGGTGTTGTACACGTCCAGGGCGGCGTGACCGGTGGCGTCGGCGTCGCCCTGGGCGACCACGGTGCCGCCGTCCAGCACGGTGACGTGGCCGGTCAGGTCCGTTCCGGTGGGGGCGCCGGGGGCGGTCACGGTGATCTCGAACGTCGCGTTGTCCCCGTAGCGGATGGAGTCCTTGCCGACGCCGGCGCTGATCGCCGAGCCGGCTTTGGCGACCGAGTAGGTGGTCGCGGCCTGCCCGGCGGTGACGACGCCCGGGTCCGTCGGAGTGAACGCGGCGGCGACGGCGTGGTCGCCGACGGTGAGCCCGCCCGGCACCGGAACCGAGGCGGCACCGGCGGCGACGGAAGCGGATCCGGCGGCGGCGCCGTCGACGGTGAAGGCCACGGCGCCCTGGACCGAGCGGCCGTCGGCGGTGGTGACCTGCGCGTGCAGCGCGCCGTCGGCGACGGTCAGGGCCACCGTGGCCACTGCGGCGACCGGGCTCGCGGTCGTCGTCGCTGCCGTGCCGGTGGCCGGTGAGGACGAGGTGGTGGTGCTGCTGACCGGGAGGCCGCCGGACGTGGTGTCGCCGCAGGCCGCCAGGCCCAGCAGCACCGCCGCGACCGCGACGGCGGTCGCGCTCCGTCGGATGCCGCGCATGTGCAGACCCCCAAATTTGTCATTTCCATCGTGACACGGGCGAACCGCGACCCGCGGATTCGTCCCGCTCGTCCGGAAAGGCGCGGTCTCGTCGGCGGGCGTGTCCTGCCGGCGACCGGTTTGCCGGGGCACGCTACCGGCTGCCGGCGGTGGCACTGGCCGTCACGGTCGGCGACGGATCGATCGCCGCAGGTCGATGCGGCGGACCGCGGCTTCGGAGAGACCAAACTCACGTCCGAGAACCTGGTGACAGGCTTCCCGTCAGGCGGCCGGGCTCAGTGCTTGAGGCCGAGCTTGTCGTGCAGGCGCCGCAGCGGCCCCGGCGCCCACCAGTTCCACTCGCCGAGCAGGGTCATGGTGGCCGGCACCAGCAGGCACCGCACCAGGGTCGCGTCGATGGTGACGGCGACCGCGAGCGCGATGCCGGTCTCCTTGATCACCAGCAGGTCGCCGAGAGCGAACCCGGAGAACACCAGGACGACGATGAGCGCGGCCGATGTGATGATCCGACCCGATCGCTGGAGGCCGATCACCACGGCCTCGTTGTTGCTCAGGCCCTTGTCCTTGAACTCCTTGATCCGGCTGAGCAGGAACATCTCGTAGTCCATGGCCAGGCCGAAACCCAGTGCCACCACCAGGATCGGGATGATCGCCTCGATGCCGCCGACGGACTGGAAGCCGAGCACGTCCTCGAACCGGCCGTCCTGGAAGATCAACACCAGCACGCCCAGCGACGCCCCGAGGGAAACGACGTTGATCAGCAGCGCCTTGATCGGCACCAGGATCGACCCGGTCAGCAGGAACAGCAGCACGAAGGTGGCCACGACGACGACCGCGACCGCGGCGAGGGCCTGCTGGCCGATCGCGTGGGTGAAGTCCATCAGGTGCGCGGTCTGCCCCGTCACCCAGATCGGATAGTCGGGCCGGTTCTCCCGGACCTGGGTGACGACGTTCTTGGCCGCCGCGCTGCCGGGGTCCGAGTCGGACATGAAGACGCTGATCACCGCGTGGTCGTCGCCGACCGGCCGCGGCGGGGAGACCAGTTCGACGCCCTCCATCGCGGAGATCTGCTCGGCCAGCGCGGTCATCTCGGCCGGATCGGTCTGCCCGACCACCTGCACGGCGGGGATCCCCGACGCCGGGTACTGGTCGGCCAGCGTGTCGAAGAACACCCGCTCGGGGGCGGCCGGCGGCAGCAGCTGCTCGCCCGAGCTGCGCATCTCCAGGCGCAGCGCCGGCGCCGCCAGCAGCCCCAGGATGGCCAGCACGCCGATCACCACCAGCCACGGACGCCGCTGCGTCCAGCGGGCCAGTCCGGAGAAGAAGCCCTCATCGGGCGCGACGTCGCCCAGCCTGTTGGCCAGCCGGCGCAGCACCGGCACCTTGGTCAGCGCGCCGGGCCGCAGCATCCGCGCGCCGGCCAGCGCCAGCAGCGCGGGGACCAGCGTCAACGCCACCAGCAGCGCGACCACCACCACGCTGACGCCGGCGGCACCGATCGCCCGGAAGATGTCGGCCTGGAAGACCAGCAGGCCGGACAGGCTGATCGCCACGGTGATCGCCGAGAACAGCACGGTGCGCCCCGCGGTGCCCATGGTGGCCACCAGCGCGTCGGTGCGGGCGTCGCGGGTCGACCGGGTGGTCAGGGCGTCGAACCGTTTGCGCAGTTCCTCCCGGTACCGGGAGACGATGAGCAGGCCGTAGTCGATGCACAGACCCAGGCCCATCACGGTCACCACGTTCACGACGCTGGCGTCCAGGTCCATGAGATAGGAGAAGCCGAGCAGGGTGGCCAGCGCACCGCCGATGGACGCGATCGCGCCCATGATCGGCATGCCGGCGGCCAGGAACCCGCCGAACACCAGCACCATCACCAGCAGGCTGATCGGCAGGGTGATCAGCTCGCCCTTGACCAGGTCCTTCTCGACCTGACCGGTCACCGCCTTGACGAGCAGCGTGCTGCCGCCGACGTGCGCCGTCGACCCCGGGTACAGACCGACCAACTCGTCGCCCAATTCGGTGAGCCGCTGCTGGACGGCGTCCAGCGCGGCGTCCTGGTCGGACCCCGAGAGGTCGGGTTCGAGGGTGACGGCCACCAGGAAGCCGTCACCGTCGGCGGCGACCAGCGGCGCGACCTGCGGGTTCTGCGGTCCGCCCGGCACGGTGATCGGCTCGGCCACCGTGGCGACGTGGTCGATCGCGGCCAGGTCCTGGTGGGCCCGCCCGACGGGCTCGACCAGGCCGGGGTCGTTCGGATCGATGTGCTGCATCAGCAGGGTCAGCGTCGGGCCGATGGTGCTGGCCTGGTTGAGGATCGCCAGGCCGTCGTCCGACTCGCCCGGCACCGTCAACTGGCCGCTGTGCAACCGGGCGAACAGGCCGTCGCCGAATGCCCCGGTCGCGGCGCCGAACGCCGCGACGGTGATGACCAACCAGGCCAGGACGATCAGTCCTGGGTGACGGGCGATGCCGCGTCCCAACGCGTGTAGCACCCGCTGATCGTGGCAAATGATCTCCGGCGGCGCGTGGCCAGGTCCGGTCGGCCTACCCGACGTGCACGCGGGGTCGGCGGGTCCGGTCGGGTTCGGCCCGGCGCAGCACCTCCCGGGTGGTCGGCGCGATCTCCCCGACGCCCAGGAAGAGGAACCGCAGCAGGTTGACCACCGGGTTGCCCTCGGTCCACTCGAAGTAGACGTTCGGTTTGACTCCGTACCGGTCCCGCAGGTGCAGCAGCAGCGCGGCGATGGAGTTGGCCACCACGGGGCTGGGCATCTCCAGGACGCGCCGGCCGTTGCGGACCGTGCCCCGCACCCGCAGCTCGCTGCTGAACTCGGAGGCGTCGGTCAGGGTGACCTCGAGGAAGATGATCGGGTCCTCCGCGGGGATGTGGTTCTCCATCCGCTGCTGGCGCTCCTTGAACCCGAGCGTGTGTTCGCCGGCCCGGTCCGGGTCGTGCGCGACCAGCTGCACGTCACGGTCGCGGTAGGCGGCGAAGAAGCCCGCGGCCTTCTCGTCCAGCACGATGCTGCCGGCGCGCAACTCGAAGGCCCGGCCGACCCGGGACATGATCGACACCACCACGATGGCCAGGATGAACAGCGACGCGATCCGCACCCCGTCCGGGCGTTCGATGATGTTGGCGATGGTGGTGTAGACGAACACCGCCGCGATGACGCCGAATGCGACGCTCTGCAGTCGGCTGCGCCGCCGGGCCGCGGACAGGGTCACGGCCACCGACGCGGACGTCATCAGCACCAACACACCGGTGGCGTAGGCACCCGACTGCTTGTCGACATTGGCGTCGAACACCCAGGTCACCAGGAAAGCCACGGCCCCGAACACCAGCACGAGCGGACGCACCGCCCGCGCCCACTCCGGCGCCATGCCGTACCGGGGCAGGTAGCGGGGCACCAGGTTGAGCAGCCCGGCCATCGCGGACGCGCCGGCGAACCAGAGGATCAGGATGGTGGAGACGTCGTAGACGGTGCCGAAGGCGCTGCCCAGGTACTCGTGGGCGAGGTAGGCCAGCGCCCGGCCGTTCGCCGACCCGCCCGGCTGGAACTCGGGCTGCGGGATCAGCAGTGTGGTGATGATGCTGGAGGTGATCAGGAAGCAGCTCATGATCACCGCGGCGGTCAGCAGCAGCGTGCGGGCGCCGCGGATCCGCCCGACCGGGTTGTGCTCGGTTTCCCCGTCGTCGCCCTTGATCTGGGGCATCACCGCGACGCCGGTCTCGAACCCGGACAGGCCGAGCGCGAGTTTGGGGAAGACCAGCAGGGCGATGCCGACCATCACCCACGGGCTCGAGTATCCGGTGGTCAGCGCGGCCGTCCAGTCCGGCACCACGGCCGGGGCGGTGATCACGTGGGCCAGGCCGGCCAGCACGACGACCAGGTTGAGGGCCAGGTAGCCGCCGACGAGCACCACCGCGATGCCGATCGCCTCGGTGAATCCGCGCAGGAAGACCGCGGCGAGCAGGGCCAGCAGGAGCAGCGTGATCAGCATGGTGTGGTCGGACCACGCCGCGGGCACGAACGGGTTCTCCACCAGGTGGGCGGTGGCGTCGGCCGCGGACAGCGTCATGGTGATCAGGAAGTCGGTGGCCGCGAAGCCGAGCAGCACCAGCACGAACAGCTTGCCCGCCCACTTGGGCAGGTGCTTTTCCAGCATGGCGATCGAGCCCTCGCCGTGCGGGCTCTCCCGGGCCACCCGCCGGTACACCGGCAGGGCGCCGAGCAGGGTGAGCGCGACCAGCACGATCGTCGCGAACGGCGACAGCAGGCCGGCGGCGAGCGCGGCGATGCCGGGTTGGTAGCCGAGCGTGGAGAAGTAGTCGACGCCGGTCAGGCACATGACCTGCCACCAGGAGTGCCGCTGGTGCTCCGGCTGCGGTGCCTGGTGCGGCCCGAGGTTGCTGCCCTGTTTGTCGATCAGGCCTTCGAGCAGCCAGGACCGGAACCGGCTCGGCGGCCTGCGCTCGCCCGTGGCCGGACCGGGGGTCGCTGGTCCGGTGGTCGCGGTGCCGGTCACCTCAGGCCCGACCCGGCGCGTCCGGCGGCACCAGCTGCGAGGTGGAGAGCCGGTGCTTGGTCTCGATGGTGCGCACGGCGCCGCTGCTGGAGCGCATGGCCAGGGTCTGGGTGATCGCGGTGTCCCGGGCGAACCTGACTCCGCGCAGCAGCTCGCCGCTGGTCACCCCGGTGGCCACCAGATAGGCGTTGTTCCCGTGCACGAGGTCGTCGGTGGCCAGCACCTCGTTCGGCCGCAGACCCAGGTCGCGGGCCTGCCGTGCCTCCGCGTCGGTGCGCGGCGCGAGCTTGCCGTAGATCGCGCCGCCCAGGCACTTGACCGCGCACGCGGCGATGACGCCCTCCGGCGCGCCGCCGATGCCGAGGGCCAGGTCGATCTCGGATTCCTCGGTCAACGCCAGCAGGGCGCCGACCAGGTCGCCGTCGAGCAGGAACATGATCCTGGCCCCGGCCGCGCGGATCCGTTTGACCAGCTCCCGGTGCCGGGGCCGATCCAGCAACGCGATGGTCACGTCCCGGACGTCGACCCCGCGGGCCCTGGCGACGGCGCGGATGGTGTCCTCGACCGGCGCATGGACGTCGACGACGTCGACCAGGCCGGGGCCGACCACCACCTTGTCCATGTAGACGCACGGCCCGGGGTCGTACATCGAACCGCGATCGGCCAGCGCGATCACCGAGATGGCGTTGGGCAGCCCCTTGGCGGTGAGCCCGGCCCCGTCGATCGGGTCGACGGCCACGTCGACGAGCGGGCCCCGGCCGGAGCCGATGTGTTCGCCGGCGTAGATCATCGGCGAGTCGTCCTTCTCGCCCTCGCCGATGACGACGACGCCTCGCATCGGGATGGTGCCCAGCACCGGCCGCATGGCGTCGGTGGCCGCGCCGTCCACCTCGTCGTCGTCCCCACGGCCGAGGAAGCGGGCGGACGCGATGGCCGCCGCCTCGGTGGCCCGAACCAGCTCGAGCGCCAGGATCCGGTCGTCGTCCAGGCTCGGGATGGTCGGCGGGTCGTCCGGGTCCGGGTCTCGATCCGGGTCTCGATCCGGGTCCGGGTCGGGGCCTGCGGGTTCTTGGTCCAGCGAGTCGTCCAGCATGCGGACCGCCCTTCCCCGCGCAGATCCGGCCTACCGCGCCGGCCGCCACCATCGTGCCGTGCCGTGGGCGACGAACCCGCCAGGAACCCGCGGCGCCGCGTCATTGTCGCTCTCCGGGCGGTGCCGTGCGCGGCCGGCCATCCGGGGTGCGGGCGACGGTCGGGTTCGCGCGGCAGCGGGCACGGGCGACGGTCGGGTCAGCCGACTTTCATCCTGGTCGCGGCCTGGGAACGGGTCCGTTGTTCGGCCATCTTGGCGTCGAACTGCTCGCGCCAGTCGTCGCGCAGCGGAATCCCCTTGCGGCGGGCCTCCTCGGTGGACAGCTCCACCGGGAAGCCGAACGTGTCGTACAGGACGAACAGTTCGGCGCCACCGATCCCGTCCCGGTAGCCGCGCAGCTGCTTGATCCCCTTGTTCAGCGTGCGGCGGAACGCCTTCTCCTCCTTGACCAGGACCGCCACCACGGTCTGGCTCTGCTCGGCGACCTCCGGATAGTCCTGCGTGTAGACGCCGGACACGGTCGGGATGATCTCCGCGAAGAAGTTCTGCTGCAGGCCCAGATCGAAGGCGTACCGGATGGCGCGCCGGATCAGCCGGCGCATCACGTAGCCCTGCTCCTTGTTGCTGGGCCGGACCCCGTCGACGGCCAGGAACGCCGCCCCCCGCAGGTGGTCGGCGATCACTCGCATGGCCACCGTGTCGGTGTCGTAGGACCGGCCGGACAGCTCCTGCAGCCTGTCGATGATCGGCCAGAGCAGGTTGATCCGGTACACGTCCGGACTGTCCAGCCGGGCCGCGGCGATGCGGGCCAGCCCGCCGCCGTAGTCGACGTTGCGGCGCGGCAGCGGCTCGAAGCCGGTCTCGGTGCGGACGTACTCCATGAACACCGAGTTGCCCAGCTCGATGTACCGACCGCAGTCGCAGTTGGGATGGCAGTGCCGCCCGTAGGCGGGGTCGTGCTCGATCTGCGGGTAGAGGTAGAACACCTCGGAGTCGGGCCCGCCCGGCTCGCCGACCGGCATGGTCTCCGCGCTGCCGCCCCGGCACCACCAGTTCTTCTTGCCGTAGAAGCAGATCCGCGCGCCCTGCGAGCCGACCTCGCCGCCGTGCTGCTCGGTGCCCAGGTCGATCTGGTCGCTGGAGACGCCGGCGGCGGTGAACAGCTCGGCCCAGATCTCGGCGGACTCGACGTCCTTCTCGATCCCGTGCGCCGGGTCGCCGGAGAAGCAGCTGACGTAGATCCGGTTCGGGTCCAGACCGACCTCGTCGACGAGGAACTGCCAGAACTGCGGCAGCTGCGCGGCCTTGAAGTAGTCGCCAAGGCTCCAGTTGCCGAGCATCTCGAAGAAGGTCGTGTGCCGGTTGTCGCCGACCTCTTCGATGTCCTGCGCCCGCAGGCAGGTCTGGCTGTCGGTCAGTCGCCGGCCCTCCGGGTGGTCGGCGCCGAGCAGGTACGGCAGCAACGGCTGCATCCCGCTGCCGGTGAACAGGGTGGTCGGATCGCCGTGCGGAATCAGCGGGGCGCGCGGGATGACGACGTGCCCGCGTTCGACCATGAACTCCAGGAACCGTCGGCGGATGTCATCGGCGTCCACCGACGGATGATCACACATCGCTCCGGGCCCGGCCATCCCACAAAGGTGTGCCCCCGGCTGCTGCTTCCTGGTGCTGGTTCCGGGTGCTGCCCCCGGTGCTGCCCGCGCCCCACTTCCGAGTTGATCATGAGGCTTAGGTCGCGACACGCCGACGACACGCCGATAACAGCGACCCGAAACCCATGATCAACTCCGGAGGAGAGGTGGGACTCAGTCTCTGTGAGGTGGGACTCAGTGTGATGTAGGCATCGCGTAGGCGTATGCCGGTGACGGGCCGCCATATGATCCGGAAATGAGCGAGCTCGATGGCGAGAGCCCGCTGCGGCTGGCCGCCGGTGACGTGACGTCGCAGCAGTGGGAACAGGCCGCCGCGGCCGTCCTCGCCCGGATGAAGCGGGCCCCGGAGAGCCCGGCCGATGTGTGGGATGCGTTGGCCCGGTCGACGATCGAGGGCGTCACGATTCCCCCGTTGGGCACGGCCGAGCGACTCGGCGGCCGAGCGTTGCCGGTCGAACTGCCCGACCGCGCGGCGACGGGGTGGGATGTTCGGGCCGCCGTGTTCGACGGCGATCCGGCCACCGCGGCGACGTCCGCGCTGGACGAGTTGGAGAACGGCGCCACGTCGCTGTGGGTCTGCCTGGGTGGACCCGGTCCGGCGCCGGCGGATCTGGCGAGCGTGCTCCGGCCGGTCCATCTGGCAATGGCTCCGGTGGTCGTCGGTGCCGCCGGAGAGGTCACCGACCTCGCGGCGGCCGACGCGCTGGCCAGGTTGATCCGGTCCGAGGGTGCCGTGGCGGACGGGACCAACCTCGGGGCCGATCCGATCGGCCGTGCCGCGCGCCTGGGCGACGGGCTCGACGGTGCCGACATCGCCGACGTCATCGGCGATGTCGCCGGGCTGGCGACCGATCTAGGGGTGCGTGGGTTCGTCGTCGACGGCACGGTGGCGCACGATCGCGGCGCCGGCGACGCGGCCGAGCTCGGCTACCTGCTGGCCGCCGGCGTGCAGTATCTGCGGGCGTTGCGGTCCGCGGGTCTGGACCTCGAGCCGGCCGCCGGTCTGCTCGAGTTCCGGGTGGCAGTCACCGACGACCAGTTCGTGTCGATCGCCAAGCTCCGGGCGGCGCGGGCGTTGTGGGCCCGCATCGAGCACCTGTCCGGGTCGTCGGGCCCGGCCATGCGGCTGCACGCGGTGACCTCCAGGCCGATGATCACCCGCCACGACCCGTGGGTGAATCTGCTGCGCACCACGGTTGCCGCATTCGCCGGCGGGGTCGGTGGGGCCGACGCCATCACCGTGCTGCCGTTCGACCTTCGGCTCGGCGTGCCGGACGCGTTCGGCCGTCGGATGGCGCGCAACATCTCGGCGCTGCTGGTCGAGGAGTCTCACGTCGCCGTGGTGGCCGACCCGGCGGCCGGAGCCTACGCCGTGGAGCTGCTGACCGCCGACCTGGCCGACGCCGCGTGGGCGCGCTTCCAGGCGATCGAGCGGGCCGGCGGTGTGTTGGGCGGACTGGCGGACGGATCGGTGTCCGGTGGGTGGGCGCAGACGGCGGATCGCCGCCGGCAGCGGATCGCCACCCGCCGGATGCCGATCACCGGGATCAGCGAATTCCCCGACCTGGGCGAGACACTACCCGCCCGCGATCCCTGGCCGACCGATCCGATGACCGGAGTCGAGCTGTGGGCAACGGATTTCGAGGCCATGCGAGACGAACCGATCGACGGTCAGGTGTACCTGGCCACCCTCGGTCCGGTGCCGGAGCATTCGGCCCGGGCCGGGTTCGTGGCGAATCTGTTGGCGGCCGGTGGCATCCGGACGCGGTCGGCCGGACGGACTGACGGTGTCGACGATGTCGTTGCCGCGTACCGGCATGAACCGATAGCGTTGCTCGCGGGGGCCGATTCCGCCTATGCCGCCTGGGGCGCCGACGCGATCGCTGCGCTGCGGCAGGCCGGCGCCCGGACGGTCATCCTGGCGGGTCGACCGGCGCCGGAGTTGGCCGGTCAGGTCGACGACCACGTCGCCGCGGGCCAGAATGTGGTGGATTTCCTGCGACGCGTTCGTGCGACGCTGTCCGGAGAGGTGCTGCGATGATTCCCGACAGCTTCGCCGACCTGCCGTTGCGAGATCCGGAGGTCACGGGTACGACGAAACCGATTGCGGCGGAACAGTCCTGGCTCTCGCCGGAGGGAATCCCGATCAAGTCCCGCTACAGCAGGGATGATCTGGCAGGGCTGGACGCCCTGGACACCTACCCGGGCCTGCCGCCGTTCCTGCGCGGCCCGTATCCGACGATGTACACCACCCAGCCCTGGACCATCCGGCAGTACGCCGGGTTCTCCACCGCCAAGGAGTCGAACGCGTTCTACCGGCGCAATCTGGCGGCCGGACAGAAGGGTCTGTCGGTGGCGTTCGACCTGGCGACGCACCGCGGCTACGACTCCGACCACCCCAGGGTGGCCGGCGACGTCGGAATGGCCGGCGTGGCCATCGATTCCATCTACGACATGCGGCAGCTGTTCGATCACATCCCACTCGGCAGCATCAGCGTGTCGATGACGATGAACGGTGCCGTGCTGCCGGTGCTGGCGCTGTACATCGTGGCCGCAGGCGAGCAGGGCGTGCCGCCGGAGCAGCTGGCCGGGACCATCCAGAACGACATCCTCAAGGAGTTCATGGTCCGCAACACCTACATCTACCCGCCGGCCGCGTCGATGCGGGTGATCTCCGACATCTTCACCTACACCGCGGCGAGAATGCCGAAGTTCAATTCGATCTCGATCTCCGGTTACCACATGCAGGAGGCCGGCGCGACCGCCGACCTGGAGCTGGCCTACACCCTGGCCGACGGGCTGGAGTACCTGCGGACGGGAGTGGCGGCCGGGCTGGACATCGACCGGTTCGCCCCGCGACTGAGCTTCTTCTGGGCGATCGGCATGAACGTCTTCATGGAGATTGCGAAGATGCGGGCGGCGCGGGCGATCTGGTCCCGGCTGGTCGCCGGGATCGGTGCGAAGAACCCGAAATCGCTGTCGCTGCGCACGCATTCGCAGACCTCCGGATGGTCACTGACTGCGCAGGACCCGTTCAACAATGTGGCCCGCACGTGTATCGAGGCGATGGCCGCGACCCAGGGGCACACCCAGTCGCTGCACACCAACGCGCTCGACGAGGCCATTGCGCTGCCCACCGACTTCTCCGCCCGGATCGCCCGCAACACCCAGCTGCTGCTGCAGCAGGAATCCGGCACGACCGCGATCATCGACCCGTGGGCCGGCTCGTACTACCTGGAGAAGCTGACCCACGACCTCGCGGACCGGGCCTGGCAGCACATCCGGGAGGTCGAGGACGCCGGCGGCATGGCCAGGGCCATCGAGGCCGGCATCCCCAAGCTGCGCATCGAGGAGGCCGCCGCCCGCACCCAGGCGCGGATCGACTCGGGCGTGCAGGCGGTCATCGGGGTCAACCGCTACCGGGTGGCACAGGAGCAGGCGCTGGACGTACTCAAGGTCGACAACAGCGCGGTCCGGGCGGCGCAGATCGCCCAACTGGAGGCCTTGCGGGCCGAGCGGGACCAGGGTGCCGTCAACGCAGCACTGGCGGCGTTGACTGCGGCGGCGGCAGCCGAGCCGGTGACCGGCGGAGACCTGGCGCACAACCTGCTGGCGCTGGCCGTCGAGGCGGCCGCGGCCAAGGCGACGGTCGGCGAGATCTCCGACGCGCTGGAGAAGGTGTGGGGTCGGCACACCGCGCACATCCGGACCATCACCGGCGTCTACCGGGCCGAAGCCGGTGAGTCGCCCGCGGTGGCGAAGGTGCTCGAGGCGACCGAGCGGTTCGCCGAGAACGAAGGACGCCGGCCGCGGATCCTGGTCGCGAAGATGGGGCAGGACGGGCACGACCGCGGGCAGAAGGTGATCGTGTCCGCGTTCTCCGACCTCGGTTTCGACGTGGACGTCGGACCCCTGTTCTCCACGCCGGCCGAGGTCGCGCAGCAGGCGGTGGACAACGACGTGCATGTGGTGGGCGTCAACTCGCTGGCCGCCGGGCACCTGACGCTGGTGCCGGCGCTCCGGGACGCGCTGGCCGAACTGGGCCGGCCGGACATCATGATCGTCGTCGGCGGCGTCATCCCGCCGGCGGACGTCCCGACCCTGCGGGAGATGGGCGCGACGGCGGTGTTCGGCCCGGGCACCGTCATCGCCGAGGCAGCGCTGGACCTGCTGGAGCAACTGTCGGTGGCGCTCTCGCATTGAGCTGCCGTCGTGCCGTCGCATCCCGGTCCGTCTTGCTGCGGGGTTCGTCTTGGCAGCGGCTCCGTTTGGCTGCGGGCTCCGTCTTGGCGAGAACGTCTTGGCGGAACGATCGCTGCGCTGATCATCGCACGACTGAGCCGGACATTCCGGGCGCAGATTTCGTGCGTTGAACGAGGGTGAACCCGCGGGCGTGACGGTTCGTTGCCGCCGGGCCACTTCGGCGAGCCGCGCTGATCCAACGTTCAGCAAACCGGACAAAACGGCACCGAAAGTGGGTATTGGATCAGCGTGGGACGAGATCCGGGCCGGCCAGCACGGGCGATTCGGCATCTCGGTCACCAGAAGCTCCGACTGATCGGCGCGGCGGCGCCCGGCCGGCCCGATGCCCGTTCGCGCTGAGGGACGCGCCCTGCGGGGCCGGTTCGCTGATCATCTCCGCGCTTTCGCGCCGGATTTGCCCGGTTCGGCACGGGATTGATCAGCGAAGCTCGGTGTCCGCCCAGGGCTCGCTGATCAAATCCGCGAAATCGGCAGCGATTTGTCCGGTTCGGCGCGGGATTGATCAGCGAAGTCCGGCGCCCGCGCGGGATCAGCGCCCGGCGCGTGCGCAGCGAAACCGATGCCCGAGGCGCCCATCGCGGAGATGATCAGCGAAGCCCCCGGCGCCTGCCGGCTGCCAGCGGGCACGAGCCAGAAGTGGCGGACGGAAGCTGTCCGCTATTGGCTCTAGCGTGGATCAGGTCAAGCACGAGACGAGAGGGCATCACATGACCACCGCCGCCAGCACCGCCGGGACCCTGAGCCGGGAGCGGGTCGACCTGATCGAGACGCTCCGGGCCCACCGCTACTTCTTCCGGTTCACCGTCCGGGATCTGACCGACGAGCAGGCGCGGCTGACCCCGACGGCCAGCGCGTTGTCCCTGGGTGGGCTGATCAAGCACGTCAGTGCCACCGAGAAAGGTTGGTACGACTTCGCGATCGGCAGCCCGGAGGCCATGGCCGGTGGCGACGAGAGCAGTTGGACGGACGGCTTCACCATGCGCGCGGACGAGACCCTCGCCGAACTGCTGGCCGAGTACGACGCGGTCGCCGCCCGCACCGACGAGCTGGCCGCGACGGCCGATCTGGACGCGTCGCACCCGTTGCCGCCGGCGCCCTGGTTCGAGCCCGGCGCGACCCGGTCGGTGCGCCGGGTCCTCATGCACATCGTGGCGGAGACGGCCCAGCACGCCGGGCACGCCGACATCATCCGGGAGACGATCGACGGCTCGAAGACAATGGGCTAGCGAGCCGGCGGTCGCGGGGAATCGAGGCGCACGGCGACGGCCGCCGGGCTCCGGCGGCCCAACCGATCGCCGCGGCTAGCATCCCGATGGTGACCCACCGGTTGTTCTCCTACGGCACCCTGCGGCAGACCGGCGTGCAGCAGCAGCTCTTCGGCCGGACGGTGCCCACCACCGACGACTCGCTGCCGGGCTACCGGCTCGACTGGGTCACCATCACCGATCCGGAGGTGATCGCCGCCAGCGGATCGGACCGGCATCCGATCCTGCGGTCCGGGCGAGCCGGCGACACCGTCGACGGCGCCTGCCTGGAGCTGGACGGCGCCGAGCTTGCCAGCGCCGACGCCTACGAGGTCGACGACTACGTGCGCGTTCTCGTCACCCTCTCGTCCGGCGTCGACGCGTGGGTGTACGTCGCCGCCGGCGACGGCTCGTGACCGACTACACGGGTCCGCATTGGGACCGGTCCGCCCTGGTCGTCATCGATGTGCAGAACGACTTCCTGGACGGCGGCGCGGCCACGATCGACGGGACGTCGGCCGTGCTGCCAGCGGTCGCCGACGTCGTCACGGCGTTCCGGGCGGCCGGCCGGCCGATCGCCCACCTGATCCGGCTCTATCCTCCCGGCGGTTCGGACGTGGACCCGCCTCGTCGGGATGCCGTGGAACGTGGCGCGCGCGTCGTCGCGCCCGGCTCGCGCGGTGCGCAGATCCCGGGCGATCTGCTGGGGCGGCACGTGGACCTCGACGCGGACCTGCTCCTGAGCGGGCAGCCGCAGCGGCTCGCCGACGCCGAGGTGATCATGTTCAAGCCGCGCTGGAGCGGCTTCCACCGCACGCGGCTGGAGGCCTGGCTGACCGGCCACGGCTGCGACACCGTCGTGGTGGCCGGCTGCAACCTGCCGAACTGCCCGCGGGCCACGCTGTTCGACGCCAGCGAGCGCGACTTCCGCGCGGTGCTCGTCGCGGACGCGATCTCCCGATCGTCCGACGAACGAATCGGCGACCTGCGCGGAATCGGGGTGACCGTCGTGCGGTCCTCCGACGTGCGGGCGGCATTGGCCTCGACGGGCTGACGGCGGTCGAGGCAACCAGGATCCGTCGACTGTCCGGGGCTATCGTCCCCGGGTATGCCCACCGCACTCGTCACCGGAGCGACGTCCGGCATCGGATACGCCTTCGCCCGGCACCTGGCCACCACCGGATATGCGCTGATCCTGGTGGCGCGGGACGGGGCCCGGCTGGAGGAGCGACGGGCCGCGTTGCTCGGGATGGGAGCGCCCGCCGTGGAGATCATCGTGGCGGACCTGACCGACCCGGCCCAGCGCGACCTGGTGACGACCCGGCTGTCCGCCGCGGCCGATCCGGTCGACGTGCTGGTCAACAACGCCGGCGGCACGCTGGGTGTGGAATTCCTGCAGGCCGAGCCGGCGGACCTGGCTCGGCAGGTCGAGCTGAACTCCGTGGCGGTGATGCTGCTCATGCGGGCGGCGCTGCCGGGCATGATCGCCCGCGGTCACGGCGGCATCATCAACGTCGCGTCGACGGCCGGTCTGGTGCCCGGGCGAGGGTCGACCTACGGGGCGACGAAGGCATTCGTGATCTCGCTGAGCGAAGCGATGGCGACGACCCTGCGTGGCACCGGCGTGCGGGTGCAAGCACTGTGTCCGGGATTCGTCCGCACCGAGTTCCACGACCGGGCGAACATCGACATGTCCGGCACGCCGCGTTGGGCCTACGTCGACGTCGACCTGCTGGTGCGCACCTCGCTGGCGGATCTGCGACGTGGGCGGGTGCTCAGCATCCCGGGGCCGCTGTACAAGACGGTCTACGTGCTGACCCGTGTGATGCCCCGCCCACTGGTGCGGGCGGCGGCCTCGCGGGTCAAGTCCCGGGGCCGGACGTGAACCGGGTGTGACGCCCGCCGGTCAGGGCGAGCGTCACACCCGGTTGCCGCGGGGTCAGGAGCCGAGAACGTCCCGGGCCGCGTCCTTGGCCTCGTCGCCGGCCTGCTTGACGTTCGCCTTCGCCTGCTCGGCCTGGCCCTTGGCCTCGAGCTCCTCGTCGCCGGTCAGCTTGCCGGTCCCCTCCTTGACCTTGCCGATCGCTTCCTCGGCTCCGTGCTTGATCCGGTCGCCCATCGTCATGGCTGTTCCTTCCTGATTCCGCCATCGTGATCCCGCCCGTTCGGCGGCCGCGCGCAGTGCACGCGCAGAGGGGTGGGTACCCCGCCGCGAACGGGGGCAAACGTCCGGCCTGGGCCCCGGTCGACCGGTTTCCGGATCGAGCCCGCCGGGTACCTGGCAGGCCGTGGGTCCAGACCCGTGGGCCCGGAACGGGAGCCGGACATGGCCTTCATACTGTGGATTCTCGCGGTGATCCTGGTGATCGCCGGGATCTTCGCGCTCATCCGCAAACAGATCCTGTGGGGGATCGTGCTGATCGTGGTGGGGCTGCTGGTCGGCCCGGGCGGGGTGAGCGTGTTCACCTGACCGGCGGCCGTCGCACATGCCGCACGGAGCGACGAGGAGCCCGTCGGAGCCATGGCGGGGCCGGCCTGTGACAGGCTGGCGGGGTGACCGATGCCCAGCTCACCGAGCAAGCCCCGCCTGTGCCCGACCCGCGCCAGAAGGCCCAACTCGCCGGCCTGGTCGGCGAACTCGCCGTGGTGCACGGCCGGGTGATCCTGTCCTCGGGCCGCGAGGCCGACTACTACGTCGATCTGCGTCGGGCCACCCTGCATCACCAGGCGGCTCCGCTGATCGGCACCCTGCTGCGGCAACTGACGGCGGACTGGGACTTCGACGCGGTGGGCGGCCTGACCCTGGGTGCCGACCCGGTGGCCACCGCCATGCTGCACGCCAACGGTCGCCCGCTGGATGCCTTCGTGGTGCGCAAGCAGGCCAAGGCGCACGGCATGCAGCGACAGGTCGAGGGGCCCGATGTGCAAGGTCGGCGGGTGCTGGTCGTCGAGGACACCACCACTACGGGGAACTCGCCGATGACCGCGGTGGCGGCGTTGCGCGACGCCGGCGCGGAGGTGGTCGGCGTGGCGACCATCGTGGACCGGCAGACCGGCGCCGATGACGTGTTCGCGCGGGCCGGGCTGAACTACCGGTACCTGCTCGGGTTGGCGGACCTCGGCCTGCCACCGACGTGACGGCCTCCGAACCCGTGACGGCGCCCGAAACGCTCGAGCCGGGACCGACCGAGTGGGGCACCGGCCGGGTAGGGGTCGGGCCGCATCCGCGGCCCTGGCCGGCCGACCCGCGGTACGACCCGGAACTGCTCGCCGGTGGCGATGCCCGCAACGTCGTCGATCACTACCGGTACTGGCGGCGGGAGGCCATCGTCGCCGACCTGGACCGTCGCCGCCACCCGCTGCACGTGGCCATCGAGAACTTCGGACACGACGCGAACATCGGCACGGTCGTACGCACGGCCAACGCCTTCGCGGTGCACAGCGTGCACATCGTCGGCCGGCGTCGGTGGAACCGGCGCGGTGCCATGGTCACCGACCGGTACCAGCACATCAGCCACCATCCGGACGTGGCGTCGCTGCTCGGCCTCGCCGACCAGCGGGGGCTTGCCGTGGTGGCGGTCGACAACCTGCCCGGGTCGGTGCCGATCGAGACCGCCGAGTTGCCGCGGGACTGCTTGCTGCTGTTCGGTCAGGAGTCCGGCGGGATCTCCGACGAGGCCCGGGACGGGGCCTCGATGACCGTATCCATCGCGCAGTTCGGATCGACTCGCTCCATCAATGCCGGAGTCGCGGCGGGCATCGCCATGCACGCCTGGATCCGCCGCCACGCCGACCTGACCGCCGCCTGGTGACCGGCGGCGAGCCGGGGTGCCTCGGCCCGGGCCGGCACGTATAGGTTCGCGGTGTGGAGGTCCAGCTGAGCACGATCCAGAGCACGACACCCTGGATCCTCATCGGCATCGCGGTGATCGCCGTGGTGGCCGCGATCATGATCAAGAAGATCGTCGGCAAGATCATCGTGCTGGTCCTTGCCGCGGTCCTGATCTTCGTCGGATGGCAGCAGCGGCAACACGTCATCGACTTCGCCAACAGCGTGAAGGACGGCGCCTGCGACCAGTCGGTGACCTTCCTGGGCGTGCACGTGGCGCTGCCGGACGATTGGTGCCGCCCCGGCTGACGGCTCGATTATTCGGCGGCGGGCTGCTCGATCGTCCCCGGCTGCGGCGTCGAGGATGTGCCGCCGTCGGCCGCCCGCCGCGCCTCGCGGCGCCGCACCACCCAGTGCGCCACGGCCGGGAAGGCGCTCGCACAGATCACGATGACCACCGCGCCGACCACGATGAGGTCGAGGTTCTCCCGGATGAAGCCGACCTGTCCGAGGAAGTAGCCGGCGACGGTCACGCTGGTGATCCACAGGACGCCGCCGATGGCCGAGTACAGGGTGTAGATCTTCGCGTTCATCTTGGACGCGCCGGCCATCACCGTGGCGACGGTGCGCACCACCGGCACGAACCGGGCGAGCACGACGGTGATCTTGCCGTATTTGGCGAAGAAGGCCTCGGACTTCTCGATGTATTCGTGTTTGAGCAGCTTGGCGTTCGGCCGGTTGAACACCGGTGGCCCGATCTTGTATCCGATCCAGTACCCGGTCATGTTGCCGACGAACGCCGCGAGGGACACCAGGCCGATGAACAACCAGAGGTTGATCTCGATGGCGCCGCTGGCGATGAACAGGCCGGACACGAACAGCAGGGTGTCGCCGGGCAGGAAGAAGCCGAGCAGGATGCCGCACTCGGCGAAAATGATCAGCATGATGCCGAGCACCGCCCAGGCACCCATGCCGTTGATCAGGTTTTCCGGACTCAGCCAACCGGGCAGGAGCGCGAGGTAGGAGGTCGTCACAATTGTCCAGGGTACGGGCTGCCGACCTGCTTTCCGGTGTGATTGTTGGGCGGGGAGAAGGTGGTCACATCCGGGCAACCCCGCCGGACCAGCGCAATCGGGCCTGGTGAGCCGCTCGGTTGGCCGGCCGGCTCCGCATCCGGTGACGGCCGGACGTCCCGGGTCTACCGTCGGGTCATGAATGCGTCTGGGACGTTCCCGACCCCGGTGCCGCCGGCCTGGGTGCCGGCCGCACGGCCGGTACGGTCACCTGCCGCGGGGGCACATGCCCGCGGCCCGGACGGGCGTCGCGCGGGCCTGGTCGAGGACCTGCGATCGGCCGTCGGCCCGGATCAGGTTCAGACCGACCCGGACATCACCTCGGCCTACAGCCGGGACATGATGCCGCTGGCGCCGGCGGGGACTCCGTTGGCGGTGGTCTTCCCGGCCGACACGGCACAGGTGGCGGCGGTGGTCCGGGCGTGCTCGGCGGCCGGTGTGCCGATCGTGCCGCGCGGCGCCGGCTCCGGGCTGACCGGCGCGGCAAACGCGGTGGACGGCGCGGTCAGCGTGGTGATGACCAGGATGAACCGCATCCTGGAGATCGACGAGGGCAACCGGCTCGCGGTCGTCCAGCCTGGTGTGGTCAACCTGGACTTCCGCACCGAGGTGGAGTCCCGGAACCTGTTCTACGCGCCGGACCCGTCGTCCTACGACTGGTGCTCGATCGGCGGCAACCTGTCCACCAACGCCGGCGGCCTGTGTTGCGTGAAGTACGGCGTGACCACCGATGCGGTGCTCGGCCTGGAGGTGGTGCTGGCCTCCGGCGAGGTGCTGCGGACCGGGCGGCGGACGGTCAAGGGTGTGGCCGGCTACGACCTGACCAAGTTGATCGTGGGCTCCGAGGGCACCCTGGGCATCATCACCGAGGCCACCCTCGCACTGCGGCCCAAGCCGTTCGCGCCCTGCACGATGGTCGCCGCGTTCGCCGACACCGAGAGCGCCGGGGCGGCGGTGTCGGCGGCGATTCGCGCCGGCCTGGTGCCGTCCCTGATGGAGATCATGGACGCCACCTGCATCAAGGCGGTGGAGGCGCACACCGGGTCGAGCATCCTCGGCGAGGGCCAGACGCCGGCGGCGATCCTGATCGGCCAGTCGGACGCCGGACCCCTGGTGGCCCGGCAGGAGATGGACCGGCTGGAGCAGGCCTGCGTCGGGGCCGGCGCCGTGTTCAACTACGTCACCGAGGACCTGGCTGAGGGCCGGATGCTGCTGCAGGCCCGGCGCGCGGTGCTCACCTCGTTGGAGGTGCTGGGCACCTGGCTGACCGACGACGTCGCCGTCCCCCGCACCGAGATGGCCAAGCTGATCCACGCCTGCGCGGAGATCGCCGACGACGTGGGCCTGACCATCGGCGTCGTCGGGCACGCCGGTGACGGCAACATGCACCCGACGATCGTGTACGACGCGGGCGACCCGGCCCAGGTCGCCGGGGCCGCGGACGCGTTCGGCCGGATCCTGGACGCGGGCCGGGCGCTGGGTGGCACGGTGACCGGGGAGCACGGCATCGGCCGGATCAAGCAGGACTTCCTGGCCCGCGAGGTGGGGCCGGTGGCGCTCGAGGTGCACCGGGCGATCAAGCGGGCGCTGGATCCGCAGGACCTGTTCAACCCCGGGTCGATGTTCTCCAGGTGACGCGTTCTCCAGGTGGCGCGTTCTCCAGTGACGCGGTTTCCCAGGTGGTGTTGTCGCCCGGTGGCGGTCGCTACGTCGCTTGCGGCATCGGTCGAGTGAAGGTCCGTGCCCGCTCAGCGGGCAGAACCCTGCACTCGCCGGCCCCATCCTTCGGTCCCAGCGGCCAGGCAGCGCTCCCCTCGGCCGCCAGGCGATTCCGGCTCAGCCGCCAGGCGATTGCGGCTCAGCCGGCAGGCGATTGCGGCGCAGGGCCGCAGCCAGGTCGAGGATCTCGGTCACGGTGCCGTCCAGGTCCTCGCGCAACCGCCGCGGCGTGTATCGCAGCACCGTCCACCCTGCCCCGACCAGCGCGTTCTGCCGTTCCCGGTCGGTGTCGTACTTGTCGGCGCGGGAGTGCACCGTCCAGCCGTCGACCTCGACCGCCAGCCGCAGCTCCTCGATCGCCAGATCCAGCCAGTACTCCTCGGCCGCGGCCAATCGAATCCAGTGACCCGCGGTCCAGCGTTCCCGGCCGCGGCTCCGGAGCGACTGCACAAGCACGCGCTCCGGACGGGACACCCCGCCACCCCTGGCCTCGTCCACCAGCCGGCGCGCCACCACGACACCGCGGCCCGGACCATAGCGCTCGAGGGCCCGCTCGAGAGACCAGATCGAAGTCCCTCGCTGGAGCGCGGCATCGCGGATGTCTTCGGCGTCGATCCAACCCGCGCAGTCCAGTACCGTCCTCGCCCGACCGGTCAGCGCCAATCCGCGGATCGTCGTCCGGTCGGCCCGGTCGAGCACTCGACGGGACACCGTCAGACCGGTCACGGTGGATGGCCACCGCCCCGGCGGCACGATGATCGACACCGGACCGACCGTGGCGCGGCTCAGCCCGTGCCACCATGCCGCCCACCGCCCGGCGATCACGCCGTCCGGACCGACCCTCAGCGCCACTGCCCGCAGGGTGATCTCGGGACAGGGGCGGATCGCCGCCGGCCGGTAGACGCCGGGCACGACCGCGTGAAGTTCGCCGGAGACCAGCCGCCGGGCGATCGCCGACGAGCTCAGGCCGAGGGACAGGAGCTCTTTGCGGCTGACGACGCCGTGATGCGCGGCGACGATCCGCTGGACGGCTGGCTCGAACCGGGACATGGACCGATCGTGGCGGTCCGAGCGGTGCGCCGGTCGGGATTCCCCGCGAATGTGGACGGAATTCGGACATGTGGACAGGGCGCCTGACCGAGTTGACCGCCAAGTGAAGGTTCGTGCCCGCGCACCGGGCACGAACCTTCACTCGTCGGCTGCGCCGGCCGTCACCGCGCCGGCCACCCCGCCCGCCACGCCGGCCGTCAGCCCGCCCGCCACGCCGGCCGTCACTCCGCCGGCCACGTCGGCCGTCACCCGTCGGCCGCGCCGACCGGGCCACTGTCAGAGCAGCAGGGAGAGCAGGCCCGCGCCGATGCCCACCAGAAGCCCGGCGATCGCGGCCAGCAGCACCAGTTGGCCGGTGGACAGCCGGGAGACGGTGCGCCCTGCGGTGGCGTTGTCGGCCGGCTGCCCGCCGGCGATCGCACGCAGCGCCTGGGACAGGACCTGCTCGGCCCGCGAGTCGTCGGCCGAGCCGGGACTCCCAGAACCGGTCCTCCCCGGACCGGCGGCCGGGCCGGAGCCAGGGGACCAGCCGGGGTCCCCCGACCCGCCGGAACGATCGGTCACGAGTGCGCCGACCGCATGATGTCGCCGAGCTTGGCCACCGCCCGGCTGGCGGTGGATTTGACGGTGCCCTTCGACAGGCCGGTGGCCTCGGCGATCTCCGCCTCCGACAGCCCGCCGTAGTAGCGCAGCACGAGCACCTCACGCTGCCGCGGGGCAAGGTCGGCCAGCGCGCTGACCACCGCCTGGTGCTCGGTGGACAGGATGGCCAGCGACTCCGCCGAGCGGGCGGTGCCGGGGTCCGGCGGCACATAGGCGCGGGCGGTCCGGCGGCGCCGGAGCATGGACCGGGATCCGTTGACCACCGCGGTGCGCAGGTAGCCGATGGCCGCGTTGCGGTCCCGCAGCCCGCCCCAGTTGCGGTACAAGCCGGCGAAGGCTTCCTGGACGACGTCCTCGGCGCTGGCCATGTCGTCGACCAGCAGGATCGCCATCCGGACCATCTGCATCCGATGGGTCCGGTACAGCTCGTCGATGGTGACCGCAGGGGTGGTCGCCGGCGGCTCGTGATCGAGCGCGTAGGCCGGATTGAGGGTGGCCAACGTGCCGAGGGTCCGCTCGACCTCGGACTCCTGGTCGCCTGAAGACCCGACCTGATCGGTCATCCTCGCCCGGCTCCTGTCTGCTGGAGGCATCGCACGGCTGCCGCGCCGCCGCGTCGCGCGGCCGCACCCCTAGATCCTGGCACGGACCGGTGGGCTCGGTGCCGGGCCGGCGGAAGCCGCGGTCGAAGCTCGGTCGAGGGTGCCGAAATCGGTCGAATCGCCCAAGTCGGACGGGACGGACGATTTTGTCCACACAGCGAGCAGAATTTCTCATGGGTTACTCAATTGTTACGGGGTGGGTGCACAGGCTGGCTTGCCACGGAACACTGAAAACGTTTTCATAGGCCGTGATGTGTGAGCGCCCTCACACACTGTCCTACGAGATGTGGAGGTCAACCGAGTGGCCCACAAGGCGGCGAGAAGACTGACGGCCACGGTGGCCGGCGTCGGAGCCCTGGCATTGGTGTTGACGGCCTGTAGCAGCGGTTCGACGAGTAGTAGCGGCACGACCAGCGCGGCCACCTCGGCCGCCGGGGGTGGGGCCAGCGGTAGCGCCGCGGCCGGTGGGGAGTCCGGCGACTTCTGCCAGACGATCAAGGACAACTGGGGTGACCTGACCGGCAAGACGATCACCTACTACACGACGGTGGGTGACGAGGAGAAGCCATACTGGCTGGCCGGCTTCAAGCCGTTCGAGGACTGCACCGGCGCCACCATCCAGTGGGACGGCTCCAAGGAGTTCGAGGCGCAGATCAGGGTGCGCATCTCGTCGGGCAACCCGCCGGACGTCGCCAACTTCCCGCAGCCAGGCCTGATCAGCTCGGTCGTGAACGAGACCGGCGCGCTCAAGCCCGCGCCGCAGCTCGTGTCAGATGCCGTCGACGCCAACTACAACGAGGCGTTCAAGGGCTACGGCACGGTCAACGACATCTTCTTCGCGGCCCCGACGGACGCGAGCGTCAAGTCCTTCGTGTGGTACTCGCCGAAGACCTTCAAAGAGAAGGGCTACACGGTCCCGACGACCTACGACGAGCTGATCGCGCTGACCGACAAGATCGCCCAGGAGAACACCGGGCAGAACGTCAAGCCGTGGTGCGCCGGCATCGGCTCCGGGGACGCCACCGGCTGGCCGGCGACCGACTGGCTCGAGGACTACATGGTCCGGATGTACGGACCGGACGTGTACGCGCAATGGGTGGCGCACGAGATTCCATTCAACGACCCGAAGGTCGTGGACGCCCTGAACAAGGTCGGCGAGATCCTGCGCAACCCGGCCCGCGTCAACGGCGGCTACGGCGACGTCGCCTCGATCGCTTCTACCACCTTCCAGGACGGCGGTCTGCCGATCACGAAGCAGCAGTGCTTCCTGCACCGCCAGGCCAGCTTCTACGGGAGCTTCTGGCCGCAGGGCACCACGGTGGCCGAGGACGGTGACATCTACGCGTTCTACCTGCCGACGTTCAACAGCGACTACGGAAAGCCCGTGCTGATCGCAGGCTCGTTCCTGGGCGCGTTCACCGATCGCCCCGAGGTCCAGGCCTTCCAGTACTACATGACCCAGCCGGCCTTCTCGGACGCCTTCGCCGGGTCCGGACCCCTCATCACGGCCAACAACAAGCTGGACAAGTCGTTGATCACGTCGCCGATCTCCAAGCTGTCCTACGACATCCTGCAGGATCCCGACGCGAACCTGGTGTTCGACGGTTCCGACCAGATGCCGGGTGCGGTGGGTACCGGGTCGTTGTTCAAGCAGTTGACCGCGTGGATCGCCACCAACCAATCCACGCAGACAACGCTGGACAACGTGGAGGCATCCTGGCCCGCGTCCTGACGTGAGAGCAACCAGCCTCTGAAACGCGGATCGGCCGCTGCCGGCCATGGCAGCGGCCGATACCGGCGACATTCCCTCTAGCGGACGGGAGTAAAGCAGAGCGATGGACTGGATCCTCAATCCAACGACCGTGAGCGACAAGCTCATCTCGATGGTCGTTGCGATCGTGCTGTTCGTGGCGGTGATGAGCCTGATCCTGTGGCTCATCGATCGGCCGAAGCTGCCGCTGTGGGTGGTGGTCGTCGGCTTCCTCGGGCCGGTGACGATCGCCTTGGCGGTCGGCCTGCTGTATCCCGCGCTGAGCACGGTGTGGCGTTCGTTCCAGGTCAGCCAGGTGGCGATCGGCGCCAACGGCAAACCGATCATCAACCCGCAGACCGGCCAGCGGACGACCGAGCTGGTGTTCAGCGTCGACAACTACACGAAGATCTTCAGCGACCCGGCCATGCAGAAGGTGTTGATCAACACCGTGCTGTGGGTGGTGCTGGTCCCGGTCGTCGCCACCCTCTTCGGTCTGGTCTACGCGGTGCTGGTGGACCGGACGCGGTTCGAGAAGGCGGCCAAGGCGTTGGTGTTCCTGCCGATGGCCATCTCGATGGTCGGTGCGTCGATCATCTGGAAATTCGTCTACGAGTACCGGCCGACCGGCGCGAACCAGATCGGCCTGGCCAACCAGCTTCTCGTCTGGCTGGGGCTCGACCCGTACCAGTTCCTGATCACCGAGCCGTGGAACACCGAGTTCCTGATCGTCGTGATGATCTGGATCCAGGCCGGTTTCGCGATGACCGTGCTGTCGGCGGCGATCAAGGCGGTGCCCGACGACATCGTCGAGGCGGCCCAGATCGACGGGGCCACCGGCTTCCGGTTGTTCCGCAGCGTGACCGTGCCGACCATCCGGCCGGCCATCGTCGTCGTCATCACCACGGTGGCGATGACGTCGTTGAAGGCCTTCGACGTGGTCCGGACCATGACCGGTGGCAACTTCGGCACCTCGGTGGTGGCCAACGAGTTCTACACGCAGACCTTCGTCCAGGGACAGGGCGGCGTCGGCGTCGGCGCGGCACTGGCGGTCGTGCTGTTCATCATCATCATCCCGGTCATCGTGTACAACGTCCGGCAGATGCGGCTTTCGGAGGATGTCCGATGAGCATGTCCGGTTCCTCGGTCGAGCTTCCCATCACGACCGATGCCACCCCCGAGGAGAAGATCTCGGCGCGCAAGATGCGCAAGCAGATGCGCCTCCAGGAAGCCAAGACCAAGCTGTCGTCACCGTGGGCGTCCGGTCTGGCCATTCTTCTTGCGATCCTCTGGTCGATTCCCACCATCGGTCTGTTCATCACGTCGTTCCGGCCGCCTGCCGACATTCAGGACAGCGGCTGGTGGACGATCTTCACCAATCCGTCCTTCACCACCCAGAATTACCAGGATGCGTGGCGAGGGGCCGGCGGGGAGGGCTTGTCGCAGTTCTTCCTGAACACCTTCGTCATCGTGTTGCCCGGCGTGATCATCCCGATCAGTCTGGCCCTGCTGGCGGCCTATGCCTTCGCCTGGATCGACTTCAAGGGCCGAGACTTCCTGTTCGTCGCGGTTTTCGCCCTGCAGATCGTGCCGATCCAGGTGACCCTGATCCCGTTGCAGACGATCTTCGTGAATCTCGGCCTGCAGAACTCGTTCTGGCCGGTCTGGATCTCTCACACGATCTTCGGGCTGCCGCTGGCGATCTTCCTGCTGCACAACTTCATGAAGGAGATCCCGGCGTCGATCGTCGAGGCGGCCCGGGTCGACGGCGCCGGCCATGTGAAGATCTTCTTCCGGGTGCTGCTGCCGCTGCTCATCCCGGCCATCGCGGCGTTCGGCATCTTCCAGTTCCTCTGGGTCTGGAACGACCTGCTGGTCGCCCTGGTGTTCGCGCCGAATCCGAACCTGCGCCCGATCACCGCGGCCATCGCCGATCTCGCCGGTACCCGGGGCAACCAATGGCAGTTGCTGTCGGCCGGCGCGTTCATCGCCGTCGTCGTACCGCTGGTCGTGTTCCTGTCGCTGCAGCGGTATTTCGTCCGCGGCCTGCTCTCGGGTGGTGTCAAGGGCTGACGAGCCGGGCCCACGGCTGAGAAGAAGAGCATCGCATGCCGGATCCGAAGGCTGCGCCGGTCGGAATCATGGAGGTTGCCGCGCTGTCCGGGTTCTCCCCGGCCACGGTCTCCCGTGCGCTGCGGGGCCTGCCCGGCGTGTCGGCCAAGACGCGGGAGGCGGTGGAACGGGCGGCGACCTCGCTGGGATACGCACCATCCCCGTGGGCCACGGCCCTGACCACCGGTCGCACGAACGCGATCGCCGTCATCGCACCGTCGGTGTCCCGGTGGTTCTTCTCCACGGTCATCGAAGGGGCCCAGGACGTGCTCACCGAGCACGGTTACGACCTGATGCTCTACCCGTTCAGCGCCGATCGCGGAGTCGACGCCCGCTCGCTGAACAAGCGGGTCGATGGCGTGCTGGCCCTGAACGTGCCGTTGGCCCACGGGTCGATCGAGTCGCTGCGCGACTACGGGGTGCCCATCGTGACATTGGGCTCGGCGCTGGACGGCATGTCGTCGGTCCTGGTCGACAACATCACGGTCGGCCGGCGGGCCACCCAGCACCTGATCGACCTGGGTCATCGGCGGATCGCGTTCTTCGGGGACGCGGACGACGAGGCGCACGGCTTCCCGGTCGCGGTCGACCGGCATCGCGGCTACGACCTGGCCCTGCGCGCGGCCGGGATCGAGCCGGACCCGGCGCTGCTGTACTCGACCGGGTTCTCCATCAACGGCGGCGAGGCGGCGCTGCACCGGTGCCTGGCCGCCGGCCACGAGGATCCGCCGACCGCGGTCTTCGCGGTCAGTGACGAGGTGGCGATCGGCGTGCTGCACGCCGCCCGGTTGCATGCGCTGCGGATACCTGACGACCTGTCGGTGATCGGCGTCGACGGCCACGACTTCGCCTACCTGTTCGACCTGAGCACGATCAGCCAGCCGGTTCGGGACCAGGGACGGATCGCCGCCCGGCTGCTGCTGGAGCAGGTCAACGACCCCGACCATGCGCCGACCGCGGTCAGCGTCGGCTGCGAGTTGATCCGGCGGGGGTCGACCGGGCCGCTGCGGTCGGCGCGGGCGCCTCGGACGCCGGCCCCACGGCCGGACGGTGTCACTCCAGATACGTGATGGCCGCAGACCGCGGCCCGACCACTGCCCTGGGTGAGCCGGCCGATGGTTCGCTCACTCCGCGAACCTCAGGTGCCCGGCGCCGAGGCCCACCACGCTGCCCACCAGCCGGCGATGGTCGGCGGCGGCGACGTAGCAGATCACGTCCCTGGCTCTTGCGGTCGGGTACGGCCTGTCGGGGGCCAGGTCGACGTCGAGCAGGCCACCCACCGTCGGGTCGTCCCGACGCATGGCCCGCCCGGCCTGGTTGGCGCAGGACGAGATCACCTCGTCCCAGGGATCGCTCGGTGCACCGTCGACGCTGCCGAGCGCGATGAGCTCGGCGGCGTGCGGCAGCGCACAGTTGACCATCCGCATGGCGGCGTCGACTTCGGTCGAGGTCCAGCACGTTCCATATTCGCTGGGCAGCACGCCGCCGGCGAAGGAGCCGGCGATCGATGCGGCGTCCCGGCTCGGACCGATCGGGCGAACGATGCACGCGGCCCACGCGCTGGCCGCCGGCGACCAGGGAATCTGGCCGATCCAGGCCGTGGTGGCCGCGATGGAGTACTGCCAGCTGACCGGGTCGCCCGGCACCGCGGCGTCGCCCGGAACCGCGGCGGCAATCCCGAACGTGCCGTCGTGCCAGACCAGCCCCGCCCGGATGAGGGCCTGGGTGCGGCAACCGGTGCTGTCGTCCAGGCCGGCGGTCAGCCCGGCAGGGGCGGGCGAACGGACCGACACCACCTCGCCGATGGTGTGCTGCCCGGCGCAGGATCCGAATTGCGGTACCAGCCGTGTCATCTCGGCCGGAAAGCGAGTGCCGTCGTCGAGAGGGTCGATCAGGCAGTCACCCACCGCGGGCGGGTCGGGGAGCAGGATCGCAACGGCCCGACCGTCCAGCAGCCGTCCGGGTGCCTGCGTCGCGGCGACACCCACGATGGTGACCAGGACGACCATCAACCCGGCCAGTCGCCGGCTCACCGCATTGCCCTCCCGGGACGCCTCGCGGGCTCGACCGTGCCGGCTCGCACGCTGCGACGACGGTGTCGATCATTCGCTCGGCAAGCCTCGCTCACCGGTCAACGCTACGTCCCGCGGCGTGCCGATGCGACCGGCGACGGCCGGTCCGTCCACGATCGGACCGGGCGGGCATGTCGCGGGTCGTGCTCGGCGTCCGGCGTTTGCGGGCAGCTATCCGGCATACGTGATCGCGCCGGCCTTCAAACCGATCAGGCTGCCCTCGATCGGTCGATCGCCGGTCACGCCGAGATAGCAGGCGACGTCCCGGCTGGATGTCCCGGTGATCGGATTCCCCTGCCATACGTTCACGGTCAGCGCGCCCGCCGCGGTGGGATCGTCACGTCCCAGGAGCCGGACGGCCAGGTCGTGGCAGGACTGCTCGATCGGACCGGGCACGCCGTCGCCGCCGTCCGCGACGGTGGCCCCGCCGAGCAGTTCCGTGAGGTGGGGCGAGCCGCACCCGACCATGGGCGTGCCCGGTGCCGGCGCGGCGGTCGCCCAGCAGATGCCGTAGGAATCGGGCAGCCGGCCGCCGGTGAACGCAGCGGCCAGTGATCCCTGCTGCCCGCCCGTGGGCGGTTGGACGACGCAGGCGAACCAGGTGCTGTTCTTCATCGGCAGGTCGGGTGCCTGCGCCACCCACTGGGTGACGGGAGCGAAGGGGAATCTCCAGGACACCGGATCATCGGATGCGCGGCCGGACCCGGCGAGTTCGGTGACGTAGTCGTCGCCGTCCACGGTGACCAGCAGCCCGGCGTAGACCGCGGCGGCCATCCCGCAGTCGTCGGTGGTCGGCGGCCCGATCTCCCAGGTCGGCTCGTCGTGCACGGTCACGACCTCGCCGAGGGTCTGCCCGGCGTCGCACCGGCCGAACCGCGGACGTTGGGGAAGCGTCGGCGGTGTCGTCGTGGTGACCTGAGTGCCCGTTGGCACCTGCAGACAGGTACCCGGGTCCGGCGGCCCGGGAAGAGCGATCGCCGAGGCATGGCCGGCCATCGGATGGCGCGCGGCCGTCGGCACGGCCACGACCACGACACCGACGACGACGAGCAGCAGCAGCCCTGCCGATCGGCTGACCGATAGCGCGCGAGCGTTCGTAGCGGCTCTCCTCGACCGTTGCCGGAGGCGTGCGGTCCGGTCAAGGAGAGCTTCCCGTTCCCCGAGCACGAAAGGGGGCAGTCCGGTACCGGCGCAGTGCGATCAGGCGTCCGGAATCACGATACGTCGCGATTGTCGCAATGATGCGATTTCGGCCCGATCGGCCGCCAGGTCATCGACGGTCTGGGCGTTCAGCAGCCCGCTCCGCTCCGGTCGGCGTGGGTCGGTGTCCCGGATCCATCGGCCCGCACCTTGAGCCGGTCTCCTGAGCGGGGTCGAGACCGGGAAGGACCGAGGACTGCTCCCGGTCCGGCGGAGCCGGGTGGACGCCGTGTTCGGGTGCGCATCACCGGCCGCAGGGGGCGGCCCACCGGCTCGGCTCTCGACCGCCGCTTTGCGCGCGGATGCGGAATACTGAGCCGCGGATCTCGTGCGGATCGCGGCGGCGATTCCGTCGGCCGCGCCGACGATCGTCGTCATGCGGGGAGGTGTCAGTCGGACCGGGACACGAGCCCGTGCTCCACAGGATCATCAGCTCCCTTCGCAATCCATCGGCAAGACCGAACCGAGCCGACCGCTCGGTCACCGCAGCAAATGGAAGGACCACGTCATGCCCCTCGCAACTCCCGAGACCTACTCGGCGATGCTGGACCGCGCCAAGGAGGGCGGGTTCGCGTATCCGGCGATCAACGTCACCTCGTCCGTCACCGTGAACGCGGCCCTGCGCGGCTTCGCCGAGGCGGGCAGCGACGGCATTCTGCAGGCGTCCACCGGCGGCGCGGAGTTCGCGTCGGGCACGAAGGTCAAGGACATGGTGACCGGCGCCCTCGCCCTGGCCGAGTTCACCAAGGTGGTGGCCGACAAGTACGGCATCACCGTCGCCCTGCACACCGACCACTGCCCGAAGGACAAGCTGGACACCTACATCAGGCCGCTGATCGCGCTGTCCACCGAACGGGTCAAGGCCGGCGGGTTGCCGATCTTCCAGTCGCACATGTGGGACGGCTCCGCCGTTCCCCTCGACGAGAACCTCAAGATCGCCGCCGAACTGCTCGAGCTGACCAAGGCCGCCAACATCATCCTGGAGATCGAGGTCGGCGTGGTCGGCGGCGAGGAGGACGGTGTCGTCGCCGAGATCAACGAGAAGCTGTACACCTCACCCGACGACTTCATCGAAACCCTTGACGCCCTCGGCGCCCCGGAGAACAACTCCTACATCGTGGCGGCGACGTTCGGCAACGTGCACGGCGTCTACAAGCCGGGCGGCGTCAAACTGCGCCCGAAGGTGCTGCGCGAGGGCCAGGACGCGCTGGTGGAGAAGCTGGGCCTGTCGGCCGGGTCCAAGCCGTTCTCACTGGTTTTCCACGGTGGTTCCGGCTCGTCGGCCGAGGAGATCGCCGAGGCGGTCTCCTACGGCGTCGTCAAGATGAACATCGACACCGACACTCAATACGCCTTCACCCGGCCGATCGTCGGGCACATGTTCACCAACTACGACGGCGTGCTGAAGGTGGACGGCGAGGTCGGCAACAAGAAGGCCTACGACCCCCGCGTCTACAACAAGCTCGGCGAGGTCGGCATGGCCGACCGGATCGTCGAGGCCTGCCAGCAGCTGGGTTCGGCCGGCAAGTCGCTGGGCGCCTGACCGTTCGACCGCAGGGCGGGTCCGCGTTCCGTGGACCCGCCCTGCGGTGGCGTGCCGGTCTTCGCGCCGGCTTGTGTGCGGGCGGCTCGGCGTGGGGGTGTGGCCCGGCCGCGGGCTCCGGGTCACTCCAGGGTTCGCGCCCTTGCCTGGGGCTGCCCTTCGGCGACGACGACCTCGGAGTCAGCGGACGGCCGGATGCGTGCCCGCGCGGTGGCCAGCACCGACCCGATGATCACCAGCGGGAAGCCGATCGCCATCCCCGCGGTGAACGGCTCGTCGAGCACCAGCACACCGAGGGTGATCGCCACCGCCGGGTTGACGTAGGTGATCACCGTCGCTCGGGCCGGCCCGGCCTCGGCGATCAGGGCGAAGAAGACCAGGAATGCCACCGCGGTGCAGAGCACGCCGAGCCCGGCGATCGACCAGGCGGCCGGCGCGGTGAGCCGGATCGGCCAGAGAAAGGCCGTGAACGGCGCGTACAGGACGGTGGCCACGACGAGCGATGCGGTCACCACGCCGATCGGCGGCAGGTCGGCCAACCGGCGGTTGATGATGATCGGGCCGATCGCGTAGCCGATGGCCACCAGCAGCACCGCGCCCACCGAGGCCAGATCGTCCAGGTGGATGTCCAGGCCGACCAGGAACGCGACGCCGGTGAAGCCGACCAGTAGGCCGATGACGCGTCGGACGTCGAATCGGTCGTGCCCGATCGCCGTCACGATGATCGCGGCGATCATCGGCACCACGGCCAGCAGCAGCCCGGCGGTGGAGCTGTTGAGCCTGGTCTCGGCGTGGCCGAGCAGCAGCCAAGGTCCGCTGATCTCCACCACGGTGTAGACCAGGAGCACCTTCCACCGGCGGAACACCGGTCCCAGCGCGCGCCGGTGCAGCGCGATCGGCAGCAGCAGCAAGGAACCGATCAACGTGCGGCCGATGGCGACGACGAGCGGGTCGACGTCCGTCACCGCGATCTTGATCAACAGATAGGGAATGCCCCAGATCAGGCTCAACGCCGCGAACAGCAGCCAGCCTCGTCGCGTCATGCTTCCTGTCCCGTTCGCCAGGCGCGCACCCATCGGGTCCGCGTGCGGTCGTCGTCCGTGACGATCAACGCCAGAGTCGCACGGCGGCTTCCGGGACGACCGGTCCGGACCGGCAAGAGTTTCTGCCGGGGACTCGGAAGCGCGGCTGGCGAATCGGCGACGCTCCTCACCCGAGCAGGCGAACCTTCGGCGTGTCCTCTTGGGACATCTGTCAGCTTCTGATAATGAAGCGGCCGCTGAGACTCTTGTGACTGCTGTGACTGGTGCTCTACGGTAAGCGAGGATCGCGGCCGCCGCGGTCCCGCGACGGCGTGGCTCCTCGCTCCTCGCCGCGCGCTCCGTGCTTCACGAGAAATGGTCGAGCGAGGCGCAATTCGCGTGACGGCGTCGTGCAAGGGGAAGAGGCGTCGTCACGATCGCCGGTGTCGCGCAGCCACCTTCGGATGCCCGATGATCGGCGATCTCGGCGCGCCTGGAAACGTGCCCGGAAGGCGATGCGACCAGGGAAGGGCGCCTCGTGCGGCGTGCTCTGGCCCTCGGGGCCATCATCGCGACAGTCGCCACATCGGCGGTCGTCGTCTTCGCCGGACCGGCCTCGGCCGACCCGTCCGCCAACGACTGGTACCAGCTGCGGATGTGCGAATCCAGCAACCGCTACGACATCAACACCGGCAACGGCTACTACGGCGCGTACCAGTTCGACCTGCCGACCTGGCGGTCGGTGGGCGGTTCCGGGTATCCGAACCAGGCGCCGGCCTCCGAGCAGGACTACCGGGCCCTGTTGCTGTACCGGCAGCGTGGCTGGAGTCCGTGGGTCTGCGCCTACCTGGTCGGGCTCACGGAGGACGGCGACGCCCGGTCCGGAGTCGCGCCACCGGTCGGTGGCAACCAGAGCTCCGGCAGCGGGGCCGCCGAGGGCTCGTCGTCCTCGTCGTCCAGCGGCGCTCCGGCCTACCCCGGTCGGCAGTTCTTCGAGGGCGACTACTCCGAGGAACTCAAGGCCTGGCAGAAGCAGATGGGCACCCGCGGCTACGACCTGGTCGGCACCGGCTACTTCGGTCCGAAGACCAAGGCGGCCGTGCTGGATCTGCAGGCCAAGGCCGGCCTGAACGTGGTCGGCTACATCGGACCGAAGACCTGGGCGGCGGCCTGGGACACCGGCTCGTCGGCGGCCCCCGCATCGGCCCCGTCCGGGTCGACCTACACGCCGCAGACCAACGAGTCGTGCGGGGTCGGTCAGCCGACCGCGCCGCCCTGGCCGGGGAAGACCTTCGAGGAGGGCGACACCGCCCGTGAGCTGCAGTGCTTCCAGAAGCAGCTGGGCAGCCGCGGGTACGGGCTGACCGGAACCGGGTACTACGGACCGGCGACCAAGGCGGCGGCGGTGGAGCTGCAGACCCGCAACGGCATCAACCCCTCAGGCATCATCGGGCCGCTGACCTGGGTGGCGGCCTGGGAAGGGAACTGACGCCGTCGCTCGTGGAGGTGCTGGTCGTTGCAGGCCCTGGTGAGGCCGGGGTGCCGGTGTTCCGGCGCCCCGCATCACCCGCCGAGGCCGCCCACCCGGCTGCGGGTGAGCTGGCCGGATGCCCTGATCGGTTCGATGCGCCCGCATCGGCCGGTCGAGGCGTCGACTGCAGGGCCCCGGGCGATGATTCCGGCCCCGCGGCCGGCCCGTTCGGGTCACCGCGAATAACACTTTGTCAAAGTCCCTCGCATCTGTCCGGGGCGCGGGAGATGATGACACCGTTGTCGGTGTGTGGGCGAAATGCGTTCCACCGGCACCCGCTTCGCGCGACGCTTGCGCGCGTGGCGCTGAGAGAGGCCCGAGGCATGCCGTCTCGGGCCTCTGCGCTTTTGTCGGGTCTGTCGACCGTCGGCTGTCGTCGGATTGGCCGGTGATCGTCCGGCGGGTCGGGGTACCCGCCGGGGCGGCCGGGTGTTCGGCAGGAAAGTGTCCCGGGGCGGGCACGTTCCTTCTGGACGTCGGCGGCCGACCGGTCGGCACGTGAGCGCTCGGGGCATGTGGCAGCACGCCGGCACGGGCATCGGCGCGCGGGACCGCGGGTCCTCGCCTGGGTCAACCGGCCGAGGCGAACACCGGCGGCAGCACCAGCAGCATGGTCAGCGACCAGGTGCAGTGGGTCAGGATCGGGCCCAAGATGCCGCCGCTGGCGCGTCGTTGCAGACCCAACAGCAGGCCGAGCAGGACGGCGGCGAACACCAGCATGAGGTTGCCGGTGGTCACCGTGGTCAGGGCGTAGACCGTCGTCGAGATCGCCACCGGGTGCCACACGCCGATCGCCGCGAACAACGCGCCGCGGAAGAAGATCTCCTCGGCGATGCCGTTGACCAGGGTGATCAGGGCGACCAGGGGAAGCGATCCGTACCGGGCGAAGGCGAGCACGTTCTCCGTCGTGTTGCGCAGCGGTTCGATCTCCCGAACCACCGCCGCACCGACGATGAACACGGCGGCCGCGGCCAGGCCCAGCAGGATCGGGATGATCACCGGACGGCGCAGCTCACCCCGGAAATGAATGCGCCCCAGGTGTAGCGGCCCGGAGGCGAAGCCGCCGATCACCCAGGTCGCGGCCAACGCGAGGGTCAGCGGATAGAACGCGGTGCTGTCCGGCGGCACGTTCAGCGAGATGCCCAGCAATGTCGCGCCCACGACCAAGGTGATGCCGACGACGACCCGCCGACGCAGGAACTCGTGGTCGGGCTGGCGATGGTCGCGTTCCACCCGGTCCACCAACGCCGGACGGACCAGGCGTCCCAAGCGGTCGGTCCACGCCTTCACGGGCGTGCTTTTCACGAGCGCGTCCTCACGAGTGTCCTCACGAGCGCGTCCTCACGAGCGCGGGGTCGGGTCGGGGTCGCCGACGGGTTCGGCGACCGAAGGGTCGTCCGCCCGGTCCCGCAATGCCAGCCGCACGGCCTCGTCATACCCGGTCAGCTCGCCCGGCAGCAACCGCCGGATGGCCTCGTCGCGGACCACCACCTCATTGTTCATCGAGTCGATCAGGTTCCGTGCGGTCGACTGGTCGACGTCGGTGATCAGGGCGAGCCACAGCGACGACAGTCGCGGGGTCAGCAGCGGCACCGGGATGATCGGCGGCGCTCGGTGGTGCTGGATTCGCGCGGCCCGGCGCATCATGTCCGCATAGGTGAGCACCTCGGGGCCGCCCACCTCGAACACCTTGCCGATCGCGGCCGCGTCGCCGAGAACGCCGGCCAGGTAGCGGATCACGTCCCGCAGCGCGATCGGCTGCGTCCGGGTGTTGACCCATTTCGGGGTGACCATCGCCGGGAGATGCTCGACCAACTGCCGGGTGATCTCCCAGGAGATTCCGCCGTGGCCGATGACAACCGCCGCCCGCAGCACCGTGACCGGCACTCCACCCAGGCCCAGCAGTTGTTCGACGTCCCGCCGGGACTGCAGATGGGGGGACAGCCGGTCGTCCACGTCTCCGAGGCCGCCGAGGTAGATGATCTGCCGGAGCCCGGCGTCGGCCGCGGCATGCCCGAACGCGGTGGCCGCCTCGGCGTCCTTCTGCTCGAAGTCGTCCGACGTCAGCGAATGCACCAGGTAGTAGGCGGCCTCAGAGCCGTGTAACGCGGCGCGCAGGCTGTCGGGGTCGGTGACATCCCCCTGGACCGGCTCGCCGGGTCCGCGGTAGGCCTGCGGGCGCCGGGTCATTGCGCGCACCCGGTGTTCTCGCTCCAGGAGGGCGGGCACCAGGTGGGAACCGATGAACCCCGAGGCACCGGTGACGAGCACGCTCCAGGTCGGATCGGCGCCGTGGGCCCCGCCGGCGGCGTCGTCCGGCGGGGATGGATGTGCCGGTGGCGTCACTCGCTCTGCCCCCCGTTCCGATTGGTCTGAGGCGAACGGTACCCGTACTCACCGACACTCAATCGCCTGTGCCGGACCGACCCCCACCGTTTGTCCACATGTCCGAATTCTGTCCACATTCGGCGAAGACGAGGCGCGCTCGGACGTGGCGATCGGCCACGATCGGGGCGACCGATCCGACCGGATCGGCAGCGTGACAGAAAGGTGGACGTCCATGGCGGGACTGACGATCGACACCCAGCGCATCGCCGGCGCGGGAGACGCGGTGACCGAGACGGCCGGCTCGTTGACGAGAGAGATCTCGTCGATGCGCGAGTTGCTCGACCAGATCCGGGCGGGGTGGCAATCCAGCGACGCCGCCCCCCGGTTCGTCGCGGCGATGGAACAGCATCTGACCGACGCCACCACTCTCAAGGATGCGCTGCTCGGCCAGGGCAGCGCCCTGACCGACGCCGCGCGTCGCTTCGGGGACGCCGAACTGTCGCTGGCCCAGGCCATCCCGGCGGTGCCCTGATGGTCACCATCGCGGTGAACTACGCCGCGCTCGCGGACGGCAGCGACGGACTGGTCGCCACCTGGAACCGGATCGAGGGGCATCTGGCCGACCTCGACGCCCGGATCGCGGCGACCTCCGACATGGACGCGCAGACCCTGGCCAGCTACCGCGCGCTCAAGGCCAGATGGGACGGCGCGGCGCAGGAGCGGCAGTCGGTGCTGCAGGCGCTGGCCACGATGGTCGGAAGGGCGGGTGATCGGTACCGCGGCGTGGACGCCGCGATGGCGGCGCAGTTCGGCTGACCGGCCGGCCGGCGGGCGGCGCCTCGGTCGCGGCGGTCCAGCCCGCGGCGACCGCCACGGCCGGCCGGCGGGTGAGGCGGCCTCGGTCCGGAACGCGTGGCCGTCGGTGGCAGGATCGGCGCATGACTCCCGGGAATCTGTTGGGGCCGCCGCCGGTGACGCTGCCGGTGGATCCTGCCGCCGAACTCTTGGCCGCGGGCGAACCGGCCGCCGACGTGGTGCGTCGAAGCCCGACGTCGTCGCTGGGCTGGGCGGTGCTGGCCGAGGCCGCGCTGGACCGCGGCGACGACGTCGCCGGGTACGCCTACGCCAGGGTCGGTTACCACCGTGGGCTGGACCTGCTGCGGCGCAACGGGTGGAAGGGTGCCGGCCCGATCCCCTGGTCGCACGAGCCGAACCGGGGGTTCCTGCGTTCGTTGTCCGCGCTCGGCCAGGCCGCCGCGCTGTTCGAGGAGGCCGACGAAGTGGCCCGGGTGCGGGCGTTCCTGCTGGATGCGGATCCGCAGGTGCCGGCCGAGCTTCTGCCCTGACCTACCCGGGGTCGTCACCCTGCTGTGCGTCTGCCTGGTGTGCCGTTGCCCGCGGCACGCGGACTCGACGCCGGCCGCCGGCTACTCCCGCAGCGACTCCAGATAGGAGGCGATCCGGCCGATCGCCTCCTCCAGGATGTCCACCGCCGGCAGGGTGACCAGCCGGAAGTGGTCGGGCGCGAACCAGTTGAAGCCGGTGCCGTGGGTGACCAGGATCTTCTTCGCCCGCAGCAGGTCGATGACGAACTCCTGGTCGTCGGTGATCGGATAGACCTCCGGATCCAGCCGCGGGAAGCAGTACAGCGCGCCCTGCGGCTCGGTGCAGGTGACGCCGGGGATCTTGTTCAGCAGATTCCAGGCGAGTTTGCTCTGCTCGTAGAACCGGCCACCGGGCACGATCAGCTCGTTGACCGACTGGTAGCCGCCGAGCGCGGTCTGGATGGCGTGCTGGCCGGGCACGTTCGCGCACATCCGCATGTTGGCCAGCAGGGTCAGGCCCTCCAGGAAGTCGGTGGCCAGGTGCCGAGGCCCGGACACCATCACCCACCCCGAGCGATAGCCGCAGACCCGGTACGCCTTGGACAAGCCGCTGAAGGTCAGGCACAGCACGTCGTCACCGGCGAAGGTGGCCGCGTGGTGGTGCACGTGATCGTCGAACACGATCTTCTCGTAGATCTCGTCCGCCATCACCACCAGGTCGTGTTTGCGGGCGATGTCCACCAGGCCCCGGACCACGTCGGCGCTGTACACGGCGCCGGTGGGGTTGTTGGGGTTGATGATCACGATGGCGAAGGTGGCCTCGGTGATCTTGGACTCGATGTCCTGCAGGTCCGGCAGCCAGCCCTGGGACTCGTCACACCGGTAATGCACCGGGATACCGCCGGCCAGCGTGACCGCCCCGGTCCACAGCGGGTAGTCCGGGGCCGGGACGAGCACCTCGTTGCCGTCGTCGATGAAGGTGGTGAGGACCATCGAGATCAACTCGGAAACCCCGTTGCCGATGTAGACGTCCTCGACGTCGACGTCCTTGAGCCCGCGGGACTGGTAGTACTGGGCCACTGCCGTGCGCGCCGAGTAGATCCCGCGGGAGTCGCTGTAGCCCTGCGACTCCGGCAAGTTGTGGATCATGTCGGCGAGGATCGCGTCGGGTGCGTCGAACCCGAACGGCGCGGTGTTGCCGATGTTCAGCTTGAGGATCTTGTGTCCCTGGGTCTCCAGCCGCTCCGCCTCCTCCAGGATCGGCCCCCGGACGTCGTACCGGACTCCGCGCAGCTTCTGACTCTGGGTGACGAGACGCATGGTCCTAGGGTGCCACTCTCGCCGGTCAAACTGGCGGGCGCACCAGGCGAAGGGGCTCGGTGTGCCGGTAGAACGTCCACCGGTCCATCGGCCGGGGATGCTCCCGACCGTCCGACCGGACGGTCGTCGGGGCCATACCGATCTGCACCGCGCGACCAGGCGTGGTCGTCGGGCGGGGTCCGAACACGCCGGCCACCCGGCGTTGCCGCACCGTCACCGCCAGGCCCTTGCCGGGATCCGGGACGACGCACAGCCGGTCGGCCGACCCGCGCAGCACCCGATGCTCGTCCACGTACACCGTGCCGTGAGTGATCGGTCCGAGTTCTCCCAATCCCAGCAGCACTCCACCGACGTCGTCCCGGACCAATGGCACGTCCGCCGCGTTGCCGCTGCAGGCGAGGGTGACCGCGCCGGGACCCGTCGGCAGGCCGTGCAGCCGGGTGACCGGAGTCGGGGCGACGGTGGCGTAGGCCAGCTCCACCGTGGCCAACAGGTTCTTGCGCAGCAGACGCAGGGCCACCGCGGCCAGGTCCGCGTCATCGCCGACCGCCAGGACCCGGCCGGTCAGCAGCGGGTCGACGGTCTTGCCCGGCCGGGGGCCGACCGTGTGGACGGCGGCCGGCGAACAGGCCCGCAGGATCGCCGCGAACCCGGCGTCCGCGTCCGATTCGGCGCCGCACCAGAGCACGGTGAGCCCGCGGGGTTCGCCCACCGTTTACCCTTTCCCTCTGGCGCATCGCGGCCGGACCGTCCGGGACCAACCCGCGCGCCCGGCCACCGTCGCCGGTGGCATGCCTCGACGGAGGGGAGTGTGCCATGACGGTGATGGTGCTCATCGGCGCGCAGTGGGGGGACGAGGGCAAGGGCAAGGCGACCGACCTGTACGGCGAGCGGGTGCAGTGGGTGGTCCGCTACCAGGGCGGCAACAACGCCGGGCACACCGTGGTGCTGCCGGACGGTCAGCGGTTCGCGCTGCACCTGATCCCGTCGGGCATCCTCACCCCCGGGGTGACCAACGTGATCGGTAACGGGGTGGTGATCGATCCCGCCGTCCTGCTCACCGAACTCGGCGGCCTGGACGCCCGCGACGTGGACACCAGCCGGTTGATGATCTCCGCCGACGCGCACCTGATCATGCCGTACCACGTGGCCATCGACAAGGTCGCCGAGCGCTACCTGGGCAAGGCCAAGATCGGCACCACCGGCCGGGGGATCGGCCCGGCCTACGGTGACAAGGTGGCCCGCCTCGGGGTGCGGGTGCAGGACCTGCTCGACCCGTCCATCCTGCGGCAGAAGGTCGAAGCGGCACTGGACATCAAGAACCAGATCCTGGTCAAGATCTACAACCGCAAGGCGCTGGACCCCGGCCGCATCGTCGACGACGTGCTCGAACAGGCGGAGGGCTTCAAGCACCGGATCGCCGACACCCGGCTCGAGCTGGGCCGGGCGGTCGCCCGCGGGGACAACATCCTGCTCGAGGGCTCGCAGGGCACCCTGCTGGACGTCGACCACGGCACCTACCCGTACGTGACGTCGTCCAATCCCACCGCCGGCGGTGCCGCGGTCGGCGCCGGCATCGGACCCACCGCCATCACCGCGGTGGTCGGCATCCTCAAGGCCTACACGACCCGGGTCGGCTCGGGACCGTTCCCGACCGAACTGCACGACGAGTGGGGCGAGTACCTGCGCAAGACCGGTGGGGAGGTCGGCGTGACGACCGGTCGGTTGCGCCGCTGCGGTTGGTTCGACGCGGTGATCGCCCGGTACGCGACGCGGGTCAACGGCATCACCGACTACTTCCTGACCAAGCTGGACGTGCTGTCGTCGCTGGAGCGGGTGCCGATCTGCGTGGCCTACGACGTCGACGGCACCAGGTGCGAGGAGATGCCGTCTACTCAGTCCGGCTTCCACCACGCCAAGCCGATCTTCGAGTACCTGCCCGGCTGGTTCGAGGAGATCTCCGCATGCCGCAGCTTCGAGCAGCTGCCGCCCAACGCCCAGGCGTATGTCCGGCGTCTGGAGGAGCTCTCCGGATCACGGATCTCCTCCATCGGGGTGGGTCCGGGCCGGGATCAGACGATCGTGCTGCACGACGTCCTCGCGGAGGGCCGCGGCTGACCGAGCCTTCCTCGACGAGGGCGCCTGGCGTCACGCTCAGGTCATGGTTACGCCGGCGGTTCTGCTGGATTCGATGATCGGGCATTTCCGGCCGACCCGGCCGACCCGGCCGACCCGGCCGACCCCCTCCGGCCGACCCCCTCCGGCCGACCCCGGGCGGTTCGCTGATCTTTCCCGCGCCTGCGCGCCCGTTTCGCCGGTTTCGGCGCGGCTTTGATCCGCGGTGCCGGTGCCGGTCTGATGCTTCGCTGATCTTTCCCGCGCCGAGACGGACAAATCGGGCGCACTGGCGCGGGCTTCGTCAGCGAGGCCGGGACCGACCGGAGCTTCGCTGATCTTTTCCGCGCTGAACCGGGCAAACCGGGCACCCAGATGCGGAATTGGTCAGCGAAGCGGCACCGACAGCCGGATCGCTCGGCGTCGGCGCCCGGATCGCTCGGCGTCGGCCGGGAAAACCGGTGGCGGACCCGCGCCTGGACGGCGCAGCGTGGCCCCATGCACCTGGACTGGCTTGATTCGACCGCGCTCGACTCGCGGGACGTCGACGGCGCGACGGCGGTTCTGGAGATGGCCCGGGCCACCGACTGCCCGCACGTGCGACCGTATGACGCTCGCCTCGTCCGCGCGGACCTGGAGTACGGCTGGGACCTGGAACCGGCACAGGCGGCTTTGGCCCGCAACCGGCGCGGCCGGGTGGTCGGTGTGCTGACGGTCCGGTCGTCCTCGTACGACAACCGTCATGTCGCCGACATCGACGTGACGGTCGACCCATCCGATCGGCGGCGAGGTTTGGGCCGCCGGCTGTTCGAGGCGGGCGTGGAACGCGCCACGGCCGACGGCCGCACGCTGGTCATCGCGTCCACCTGGGACGGCACGCCGGGAGTCGGCTTCGCCAAGGCGATGGGCCTGGACCGGGCCAGCGAGGAGGTCAGGCGCGACCAGGACCTGTGGGGCACGGACCCGGATCGCCTCGAGGCGCTGGCTGCGGAGGCGGCCCGGAGTCACGCGGACTACGAGATCGTGCCGGTCGGCTACCCGACGCCGGACGAGCTGCTGGATGACGTGTGCCGGCTGACCGCGTCGATGAACGACGCGCCGACCGACGACCTGGATGTCGAGGACGAGGTCTTCACGCCGCAACGGATTCGGGCGTTCGAGCGAGCGCAATCCGCCCATGACCGGCGGATGTACCGCATGATCGCCCGACATCGGGGCACCGGCGAACTCGCCGGGCACACCATCGTCACGGTCGACGCCCTGCAACCGTGGCGCGCCGCCCAGCTGGACACCAGCGTGCTCCGCGAGCATCGGGGACGTCGGCTCGGGCTCGCCCTCAAGATCGCGATGCTGCGGCTACTGGCCGCACGGGAGCCGCAGGCGCGGTTGATCGAGACCTGGAACGCCGCGTCCAACGACCACATGATCGCGGTGAACGCGGCCCTCGGCTACCGGGTGGTGGGGCGGATGATCGGCTGGCAGAAGCACCTGTAGCCGGCCGCGTGTGTCAGGCCCAGCGGATCCGGACCTGGTCGCGCCAGTGGCCGAGCAGATCCACGGTGCCCTTCTCGGCCACGTCGTCGCCGCGGTTCCAGAGCGCCAGGTAGAGGCCGGCCGCCGTTCCGGTGAGCCGCGACTGCGCGGTCGGGTCCGCACCCTCGGTGACCACCGGTGGTTCGGCGGACACCGCCACGGTCCAGGCCACCACTGGTGCGTCGACGGGGTCGATCACCGTGCGGAAGGGCTCGTCGGTGCGCAGTCGGCTGCCGCGACGGGGGACGAACCCGGTCAACAACTCGTCCAACCCGTCGAGCGCGTGATCGGCGGCGATGCCGGCCTCCGCGGTCGACGGCGTCCGGCCGAGCCGGGCGGCCTGCGCGTCCACCCGGTGGATCGTGGTCTCGTGCGCCTGCCGGCGGGTCCAGAACAGCCTCGCCGGCGGGGCGTTCTTCAGGAAGGTGAACGCGCACAGGTCGTCCGGAGCGTCCCGCAGCGTACGGACCAAGATCTCGCTGCCCTCGACGAACCAGGGCAGCAACCGGTCCGGGTCGGCCGGCGTCACGAAGAACTCGTCGTCGACGTTCTCGGTGCGCCTTTCGGCCACGACGGCAGTGGCCCACCGGTGCACACCGCCGACGTGGGTCACCAGATCGCGCACGGTCCAGTCCGGGCAACTCGGCACGGGATCCGCCGGCAGCACCCGGTCCACCTCCCGGGCCAGCCGAATCGCTTCAGCGTCGAGCGCCGCGAGCAGATTCGCCTGGGACAACCGGGGAGCCATCGGCTCAGCCTCGCATGAGGCCCGGGCGGCGTGTAGGGAAGGGTCGCGGCGCAGGCAGTAGGCTCCTGACGTGCGAATACTCGTCATCGGCTCGGGTGCCCGTGAGCACGCCCTGCTCCGTGCGCTGCGACGCGACCCCGATGTCACCGACCTGCACATCGCGCCGGGCAACGCCGGTACCAGGTCGCTCGCCGAGTCGCACCCGGTGGACGTCACCGATAACGCGGCCATCGCCGACGTCGCCGCACGGGTTGCCCCCGATCTGGTGGTGATCGGGCCCGAGGCGCCCCTGGTGAATGGAGCGGCCGACGTGCTGCGGGCGCGCGGGTTCGCGGTGTTCGGGCCCAGCGCCGCTGCCGCCCGGATCGAGGGCTCGAAGGCGTTCGCCAAGGACGTGATGGCTGCCGCCGGGGTCCCGACCGCGACTGCCGTCGCGGTCACGGACGTGGACCGCATCGACGCCGCGCTGGATGCCTGTGGGGCGCCGTACGTGGTCAAGGACGACGGTCTGGCCGCCGGAAAGGGTGTGGTCGTCACCCAGGATCGGGAGGTGGCCGTCGCTCATGCCCGGGCCGTGCTGCGGTCCGGGCACCCGGTGCTGGTCGAGGAGTACCTGGCTGGCCCGGAGGTGTCATTGTTCGCGGTGTGCGACGGGCGCCGGGCGGTGCCGCTGCTGCCCGCGCAGGACTTCAAACGGGTCGGCGACGGCGACACCGGGCCGAACACCGGCGGCATGGGTGCGTATGCGCCGCTGCCCTGGGCGCCGGCCGGCCTCGTGGATACCGTGCAGCGTGCCGTGCTCGACCCGGTGCTGGCCGAGATGGCCAGTCGTGGAACGCCTTTCGCCGGGCTGCTGTACGCCGGCCTGGCGATCACCGCCGCCGGGCCGAAGGTCATCGAGTTCAACTGCCGGTTCGGCGATCCGGAGACCCAGGTGGTTCTGGAACTGCTGGACACCCCGCTGGGCACGTTGCTGGCGGCGGCGGCCGATGGTGGGCTCGGCGATTGCCCCTTGAGTTGGCGGGGCGCCGCGGCGGTGACGGTGGTGATCGCGGCCGAGAACTACCCCGGCACACCGGTGACCGGCGACCCGATCACCGGTGCTGACGCGGACGGCGTCCTGCACGCCGGAACCAGACTCGCCGACGACGGCTCGGTGCTCTCCGCCGGTGGCCGGGTGCTGTCGGTGGTGGCCACCGGAGACGACCTCGCGCAAGCTCGGCAGCGGGCCTACGCCCTGGTCGACACGGTGCGACTGCGCGGTTCCCACCATCGCGGCGACATCGCACAGGCCGCCGCCGAGGGGCGGGTGCACGCACCCGGGACCGCCTGACAGCTCATGTCGAGTACCGACAAGGCTTCCAGCGCAGGCGATCTCGGCCGGCTGCGGCCATCGGCGCGGTCACACGTCGCACCGTTCTACGTCATGCAGGTGCTCGCGTCGGCCGCTCGCCGACGACGCGCCGGCGCGACGGTCTGGGACCTGGCGGCCGGCCAGCCGTCCACGGCCGCGCCGGCCCCGGTGCGCGCCGCCGCCCACCGGACGCTGGACTCGCACATCCTCGGCTACACCGAGGCGCCGGGGATCGGGCCGCTGCGCGACGCCATCGCCGGGCACTACCGCGCCCGGTACGGCCTGGGTGTCGACCCGGACAACGTGGTCGTCACCACCGGCTCGTCCGGCGGATTCCTGCTGGCGTTCCTGGCCGCCTTCGACGTGGGCAGCCGGGTCGGGCTCGCTCGTCCCGGCTACCCCGCGTACCGGAACATCCTGCACGCGTTGGGTTGTGAGGTGGTCGACCTGCCGTGCGGGGCGGACACCAGGTACCAGCCGACCGTGTCCATGGTCGAAAACCTCGGCCTGGACGGCTTGATCGTGGCCAGCCCGGCGAATCCGACCGGGACCATGCTGGAACCGGCCGAGCTCGCGGCCCTGGCGGGCTGGTGCGCGAACACCGGGGTCCGGCTGATCTCCGACGAGATCTACCACGGCATCACCTATACCGGCCGGACCGGCAGCAGCTGGCAGAGTGACCGGACCGGCGTCGTGGTCAACTCGTTCTCCAAGTATTTCTCGATGACCGGCTGGCGGATCGGCTGGTTGCTCGTGCCGGACGATCTGGTCGAGGTGGTGGACGCGTTGGCGGGCAACCTGGCGATCTGCCCGCCCGCGCCGGCGCAGTATGCCGCGATCGCCGCGTTCGACGCCTACCCCGAATGCGACGAGCACGTGCGGCGGTACGCACACAACCGGGGTCTGCTGCTGGACGGGCTGCGGCGCCTGGGCATCGACAGGCTCGCGCCGGCCGATGGCGCCTTCTACGTCTACGCCGATATCGGCGACCTGACGACGGACTCGACGCAGTTCTGTGCCCGGCTGCTGGCCGAGGCCGGCGTTGCCGCCGCGCCCGGCATCGACTTCGACGTGGTCGACGGTCACCGGTTCATCCGGTTCTCCTTCGCCGGGTCGACCGAGACCATCCATGGTGCGCTGGCCGCGCTGGAGACCTTCCTCGCCTGATTCAGGCTTGCCCAAGCGGTTCGGGGGGCGGGAACGACGGGAGCCGCCGTGGCGTTCCAGCTACGGGTACCCCGAGTGGGAAATCAGGGTTGTCACCTGAGGCGATCCGTTGTCCGGCGGCGGACAGTGGATGGTGCAGGACGAGAGCCCGGACGCCCGGGCCGCCCGCCGGTGCAGGACCAGCGGCAGTCGAGGGACAGCGGAGGAAGTTCGATGGACAAGTTCTTGAAGATCGTGGGCGCGGTCGTGGTGATCTGGATCGGCATCAGCATCCTGCTGTGGGTGCTCGGCAAGGCCATCGGCCTGCTGTTCTGGGTGGCCATCATCGGCGGCGCCATCTGGGCCGTTGCGGCCATCAGCAACAAGCGCAAGAACCAGGTCGGTTACCGACGCTGACGTGACGGACGGCGGGGGGAGCGGCCCCGCCGTCCTTGCCATTGCGCCGCGGAACATGCGCCGCAGACCGTCCGATGCTCCGCACGGGCTCAGGTCCATCCCGCTGGGGCCCCGCTGCGACGGTTCCACCCCCTTTGGGGCCGCGCTGCGGCGGTCGTGCGGAACATCCACCGGCTGTACACCGGCCGATGTCCCGCAACCACCGGATGTTCCGCGGCTCCGGCGACCCGGCATCTGCCGCGGCGCGATGGCGCTGTGGAGCAGCCGATCTGGTGCCTGCGCCCCCCCGAGCCTGCGCACGGTCCTCTCGCCGAGGCTGGCTGCGGAACATCGACTTGCGCCACGCCGGCCGCGGAACATCCACTCGCTCTACACCGGGCGATGCTCCGCGCGGGCTCAGCCCCGTCCCGCTGGGACCCGTTCCGGCGGTCGTGCGGAACATCCACTCGCTCCACACCGGGCGATGCTCCGCACCGGCCTAACTCCGTCCCGCTGGTGCCCCGCTGCGGCGGTCGTGCGGAACATCCACTCGCTCCACACCGGGCGATGCTCCGCACCGTCCCAGGGCCACCCTGCTGGTGCCCCGCTGCGATGGTCCCGCGGAACATTCAGTCAGGCGGACGCGAGGGGGAAGATCACAATCCCTCCGCTTCAGCCTCGGCCGAGCCCGCCCCCCGGCCAGCCGGGGAAGATCGGGGCGCTTGGAGCGACCGGAGCTTCCCCAACCCCGACCAATCGCGCGCGGTCGGTCTCGCCTCCGCCGGGCCGGGGAAGATCCGGTCGCCTGGTGCGACCGAGGTTTCCCCAGGCCGGTGCGGTCAGCTTCCCCAGGCCGGGGCGGTCAGCTTCCCCGGGCCGGGGCGGTCAGCTGGGTCGAGCCAAGACTCCGCCGGCTGTGCCCGGCTGACGCAGCGTCCGACGAGCGGGGGAAGATCGGGGCGCTTGGAGCGACCGGAGCTTCCCCAACCCCGACCAACCGC
>CAZCEH010000014.1:0-55063 GCA_964497705.1 uncultured Actinomycetes bacterium
ACCGAGCCGCACCCCGCGACGACGGCCGGCGCGCCCTACGTCACGGCGACCTGGCTCATCCATGACGTGTCCGTGTGGCGGATCGACCGGATCTTCTTCGTCGGCGACGACGTGTGGGTGGTCTCCGAGACGTCGTTCGGCGATCCGGCCGGTGGCCCGCTGACCGGCGACGGCATGTACCCCAATCAGACCGGCAACGCCGGCGCCGTGTGGCACCGGCCGACCGACGCCGCAGCCCTGACCGCGCTGCTGGCCGCCCACGGACTGATCGTCGGCACCGCCCACCCGGCCGGTGTGGCGGCCGGGACCAGCGCGGCCGCGGCCACCACGACGGCCGCCGTGGATGCGCGGGCGACGCAGGACGGTCCAGCCACCCCGGTCGCCGCGTCGACCCAGGGGTGGCCGTGGAACGTCGGCGGCCTGGTCGCCGGCCTGGTGATCGGCGCGGTGATCGGCGCGGTGATCGGCGCGGTGTTCGTCCGGTTCATGCTGACCCGGCGGACCGAACCCGAACCGGCAGAGCCGGCCCGGATGCTGCCGATCGCCTGAACCGGCCATTGGCGGGATGCGCGGGTGACGGCACCATGGAGGGATGTTCATCGCCGGGACGGAGCGATGGAAGGTCGTGCTCGTCGAGCCGGAGGCGCTCCGGATCGCGCTGTACGTGCGGGACGCCGCCGGCCTGAGCCCGGTGACCGTCCCGCCGATCCCGCCGCTCGACCCACCGACCCGGTGGTGGCCGGCCTGGTCGCGAAGGCCGGTCGAGCCGCCCGAGACCCGCGGTGTCCGGCTGCTGGGCCGGCGAGAACTCGACCTGGCCACCGCATCCACCCAGTGGGCCCGGTGGTGGACCCACCTGCTGGACGACGGCGCCGGCGCCATCGACGACCTGCGGCCGCCGAACTTCCCTGCCCTGGCCCACGTCCCGGACCTGCGCGGGCTGCTGCAGCGGCACTATCACAACGCCTGCATCTGGTCCGAGGGTCTCAACGGCGACCCGCGGATCCGCAACGCGCACACCGCACCCGGTCAGGGGCTGAACGCCCTGCTCAAGGACCTGCCGCGGGTGCTCGGCCGGCCGCCACGCGACTTCGCGATGCGGGTGTCGGTGATCGGCGTGCAGACCAAGCACGCCTGGATCCTGCGGCCCGACCACCTGCTGCTGACCCGCCAGCTGATGTTCGACCTGGACAACGCCCTTGACTGGCTGCGGCCGCGCATCCTGGCCCTGGCATGACGGCCACCGTCCCCACCCGCGCGGCCCGGGCGATGCTCAGGACTGGATCCACTCCGTCGCCACGGTGAAGGAATCGAGCACGCCCTGGATCGGCGTCACGCCCAGCCCGGGACCGGTCGGCACGGAAATCCGGCCGTCCTCCATCACGAACGGTTCGGTGATGTCCCGGTCGTAGAACCGGTCGGACGCGGACACGTCTCCGGGCAGAGTGAACCCGGGCAACGCGGCCAACGCCACGTTCGCCGCCCGGCCCAGGCCGGTCTCCACCATGCCGCCGCACCACACCGGGATCCCGTTCGCCCGGCACAGGTCGTGGATCCGCAGCGCGGCCAGGTAGCCACCGACCCGACCGGCCTTGATGTTGATCACCGAACAGGATCTGAGCGCGATCGCGTCGGCGGCGGCCCGCGGCGAGACGATGGACTCGTCCAGGCAGATCGGCGTCCGCACCAACTTGGCCAGCTCGGCGTGCTGGCGCAGGTCGTCCTCCGGCAGCGGCTGTTCGATCAGCAGCAGATCGAACGCGTCCAGCCGGCGCAGCACCCGGGCGTCGGCCAGCGTGTACGCCGCGTTCGCGTCGACCTGCAGCGGGATCAGCTCGCCGAACCGCTCCCGGACCGCCTCCACCGGAGCCACGTCCCAGCCGGGCTTGATTTTCAGCTTGATCCGCACGTATCCCTCGGCCAGGTACTCGCCGACCACGTCCAGCAAGGCCGCGATCGACGGCTGGATGCCCACCGACACCCCGGAGGGCACCGACGTCCTGGTCGCACCCAGGTAGGACGCGAACGACTGACCGGTCCCCCGCAGCTGTGCGTCCAGCACGGCCATCTCCAGCGCGGCCTTGGCCATCCGGTGACCGATGAACGGTTCCAGCAGCGCGTCCACGGTCTCGGCGGTGACGTCGGTGCCGGCGTCGGAGGCGGCGAGCAGCCGGGGCACCAGGAGCCTGCTCAGCATCGCCGCGGCCCCCTCGGCGTACTCCGAGCTGTACAGCGGCAGCTCCATGGCCACGCACTCGCCCCAGCCCTGCACCTCGGTGGCCCGGCGATCGCCGCCCATCGTGCCGATCACCCGCACCAGGATGGCGACCCGGTCCTGCTCCACCCCGAACGAGGTCTCGAACGGCGCGACCAGCGGCATCCGGATCGTCCGCAGCTCGACTCCGGTCAGCTTCATCTGCCTGTCTCCCGTTCCAGCGCGTACCACCCGGACTTCGCGAAACCCGTGATCCGCCAACGATCGCCGGCCAGCATCGGAGCCAGCACGGCGCGCAGGGCCAGCCGCCAGCGCAGCGCCAGCGCCGGATCCGACCGGCGCAGCGCCTCGATGTCGGACGGAATGCCGACCAGCACCGCGCCGGTCGCGGCCGTGGACCCACCGACGGGTCCGCCGACCGGCTCGCCGCCCGGACCGACCGACAGCGCGGCCGGCACCCCGGCCGCCCGCAGCGCATCGACATCGGGGCCGGCCGAGGCGATCGCCGGCTCGAGCGCCCCGGCCGCGGCCGCCGCGGTGCTCGGCGATTCCAGGTCCCAGACCGCGTCGGTCCGATCGGTGGGCTGTCCGCGGTTGGGGCCGTCGTCCATGGGCCCGTAGAAGTCGACGAAGTAGCGCTCGGTGCGGGCACCCAACCTGGTCAGGTTGAAGAACGAGTTCCGGGCGATCAGCGGGTCGTAGGTCCAGGTGATCCGGCGCAGGCCTCGCTCGACGGCCCAGGCCCGTTGGTGCCACTTGACCGCGCTGCCCACCCCGCGACCCGCGCCGGGCAGCGCACCGGTGATGTGCGAGTGCATCGACTCGCCCAGCGGCACCCCGAAGAACGCGACGCTCGCGGCGAGCATCTGCCCGGCGTCGGAGCCACCGGTGCGGTAGGCGCCGACCAGGTAGTTGCCGCCGTGGCCGAGCGCCCGCAGCAGGGAGGGACGCACCTCCGACACCTCGCCCGGCGGGATCTGCCACACGTCGTCGAGCAGTCGGCACGCCGCCGTCATGTCGGCGAGCGTCTGCAACGGCCGGATCTCGACGGACGCCCGGCGCATCGCCGTCTCCGCCACCAGCCACGCGTCAGAGCTCATGTCGCCCCGCCGGGGCGCCCGCAGGCTCCACGCCCCTTCCGGGGCCGACGACGCAGTGTCCACGATTCGCTCGGCAAGCCTCACTCATGTCGCCCCCCGCGGGGCGCTCGCAGGCTCCACGCCCCTTCCGGGGCCGACGACGCAGTGTCCACGATTCGCTCGGCAAGCCTCACTCATGCGCCCAACAGGTCCTCGATCAGCGCGACCAGCAGCGCCGTGCGGGGGGCGAGCCGGTCGACCAGCACGTGTTCGTCGGCCGCGTGGGCCCCGCCGCCGACCGCGCCGAGGCCGTCCAGCGTCGGCACGCCGATAGCGGCGGTGAAATTGCCGTCCGATCCGCCGCCGACCGAGCGCTGGGTCACCGGCCCGAGCCCCTCCCGTTCGGCCAGCCGCACCGCCGACGCGAACAACCCGGCTGCCGCGGCCGGCTGCATCGGGGGCCGGTTGATGCCGCCCTCCACGGCCAGCACGGCGCCCGGAACCGTCGGCGTCAGGCCGAGTATCGCCTCGTGGACGCGCTGCTGCTCGGCCACCGTCCTGGCCCGCACGTCGATGCTCAGCTCGGCCGACGCGGGCACGGTGTTGGTGGTGGTGCCGGCCGTCGCCACGGTCGGCGTCACCGTCGTGCCCAGGTCGGGCACGCCCATCCGGTTGACGGACAGGATCAGGTGGGCCAGCTCGACCGCAGCGTTGATGCCCTTCTCCGGTTCACCGCCGGCATGCGCGGCCCGCCCGGTCACCCGGATCCGGTACCAGGACGTGCCCTTGCGGGCGGTCTTCAGGCCGCCCGCCGGACCGGCGCCCTCGAGCACGAGACATCCGCGGGCACCGCGCGCATGGTCCTCGATCAGCGTGCGGGACGTCGGCGACCCGATCTCCTCGTCGCCGGTGACCAGCAGGCAGACCCCGTCCAGCGACCCGGCCCGCTCCCGGGCCACCACCAGCGCGTGGATGGCCATCGCCAGACCGGCCTTCATGTCCACCGTGCCGGGCCCGCGCAGCACACCGTCCCGGACCGCCCACGGGTGCACGTCGAGCGAGCCGATCGGCCACACCGTGTCGTGGTGCGCCAGCAGCAGCACCCGGATCGGGCCGTCCCCGAACCGGAAGCTCAGGTGGCTGCATCCCGCCACGTCGATCCGCTCCGGCGACAGGCCCAGCCGGTCGGCGCCGATCCGGGCGATCAGGTCCGCGCTCCGTGCGACGGCCGCCAGGTCCGCGGACGGGGACTCGCACCGCACCAGCAACTCCAGGTCGGCCAACAGCAGCGGGAGCCGCCGGCCGGCGTCGTCCAGCAGGGTCATGCCCCCCACCGGCCGTCGGCCAGAAACGCCCGCACCGCCGCCCGGTACGGCGCGAGGTCCCAGCCCCGCGCGGCGACCCAGTCGTCGTCGAAGTAGGTCTCGGCGTACCGGTCACCGGGGTCGCAGATCAAGGTGACGATCGAGCCGACCTGCCGGTGGTCCCGCATCCGGGCGATCAGCTCCAGGCAGGCCCACACGCTGGTGCCGGTGGACGGACCGACCCGCCGTCCCAGCACTGGCTCCAGCTCGCGCATCGTGCCCACCGACGCGGCGTCCGGCACCCGGTGCATCCGGTCCACGACCTGCCCGACGAACGACGGCTCCACCCGCGGCCGGCCGATCCCCTCGATGCGGGAAGCGGCCCCGGTCCGCGCCGGATCGCCGTCCCGCCAGGCCGGGAAGAACGCCGATCCCTCCGGGTCGGCGACGCAGACCCGGGTCGGGTAGCCTCGGTAGCGCACGTAGCGGCCGATGGTGGCGCTGGTACCGCCGGTCCCGGCGCCCACCACCACCCAGGCGGGCACCGGGTGTCGCTCCAGGGTCAGCTGCGCGAAGATCGACTCGGCGATGTTGTTGTTGCCCCGCCAGTCGGTGGCCCGCTCGGCGAAGGTGAACTGGTCCAGGTAGTGCCCGCCGCACTCGGCCGCGATCCGACGCGACTCGGCGTAGATGGCCGCCGGATCGTCCACCAGATGGCAGTGGCCGCCCTGCGCCTGGATCAGCGCGATCTTCTCCGGTGAGGTGGTCGCCGGCATCACCGCGACGAACGGCAGCCCGATCATCCGGGCGAAGTAGGCCTCCGACACCGCGGTCGATCCGCTGGACGACTCGATCACCGTGGTCCGCTCGGTGAGCCAGCCGTTGCACAGCGCGTACAGGAACAGCGACCTGGCCAGCCGGTGCTTGAGCGAGCCGGTGACGTGCGTGCTCTCGTCCTTCAGATACAGGTCGATGCCCGCGTCGGTGAAGCAGCCGGGCAGCGGGAACCGCAGCAGGTGGGTGTCCGCGCTGCGTTGCATGTCGGCCTCGATGAGCCGGACCGCGCGGGCCAGCCAGGTGCGGTCGGCCGGACGGCTCCGGTCCACCACCGCGGCGCCCACCCCGGCGCCCATCGGACCGTCCAGGCTCTCGGCGGCAGGACGCACCATGGCTGCGAGCCTATGTCCGAGCCGACCGTGCGGCCCGCCTGGCGGGCGGGGTCGGGTCAACCGGCCGGCGGCTCGGTTGGCGCGTCCTGCCCGGCCAACGCTGCCCGAAGCCGTTCCCGTTCGGCCCGGCGATGGGCCGATGAGGCGGCCATCGCCTCGTTCACCCGCCGGCGGGGACCGGCGAACAGCACCCAGGACAGCGGCAGTTGAACGATGATCGCGAACAGCAGGGCGACGATCAGCGGCATGAACAGCGTCAGCGCCGCGGTGAGCGCGGCGATCAGGCCGATCCGCAGCACGGTGTAGATCAGCAACGGCCCGAGCGGACCGGCCGGTGGGGTGCCGGCCGACCGGTCCGGGGAGGGCTCCGGCTGATCGGCCGTGGCCGGACCGTCGGCGCGGCTCGGGTCGGGCGTGACCCGGTCGACCGGCGCGCCTGGACGCTCCGACTCGTCGCTGCTCACCCGGCCAGGGTAGCGATCGGCGCCGAAGGACTGTTCGGCCCGTTCACCGCTCCGGGCCGCGGCGCGGGCAGAAAATCGGTGGCCTCCCCTCGACTAAGTCAGGTGTCAATGTAGAATGGGACAAACGGTACGTCGAACGTCTTGGGACGAGTTGCGCTCAGAACGCGGGCGTGATCATGTCTCGGAACAAGGCGGGTGTCCGGCAACGGGCACACGTCCGTCCGTCAAACGAGGCCAGTCGGGGCCCGATGTGGAGGTGGCACGTGACCATGGAAATCTCAGAGCGGTTGCTAACCCCGGGGGAGGTCGCCCTGATGTTCCGGGTCGATCCCAAGACCGTGACGCGGTGGGCATCTGCCGGTCGTATCGGATCGATCCGCACACCCGGCGGGCACCGCCGGTTCCGCGAGTCCGAAGTCAGCGCGCTGCTGGCCGACCTGACCGTCGACGCCTCGCGATCGACGGCCTGATTCACCGGGTCGCGCCGCCGACCGCAGTCGCTGGTTGACACGTCGCCGCCGTTGGCAACAGGTGTCCGAGAGTGCCTCGGGTCAGCAGTTCGCTGCCGACCCGAGGCACTTGTCGTCTGTACTGATCCCCCGGCCGATGCCCCGCCGCAGACGCACGACGGGTATCACCAGCCGACCTCCACTCACTCTTCTAGGGCGGCTCCCACCAGCGCGCGAGTGCGTACGCTGAGGACGACGAGGAGGTACGCGGATGTACATGCTCATTGCCATCGCCGTGACGATTCTGGTGATTGCCTTGGCCTGGCGGGGAACGAACGCGCGGACGCCCGGCGCGAGTCAGGGCGGCCAGATGCCGCCCAGACCATCACGCCCGGCCCGACCCACCCGCACGGTCGCTCCGGACGACGACCCCGAGTTCCTGAACGAGATCGACCGCAAGCTGCGCGGCGAGGACAAGAGCGGCTGATTCCGCGCCGACTCCGTTCGCCGATCACGAATCCGCGTCTCGGGCGCACCCCAACCTCGTCACCGAAAGCCCGGCCGACGCCGCATCGCGAAACCGCCTGCCGTAGTGGGCTTTCCGCGCTTCCCCGGAGGATTTCCGGTTCGCTGCCTGCCGCGACGCCCCGGCGCGGCAGGGTCAGTTCAGGCCGGCGTAGGAATGCAGGCCGGACACCACCATGTTGATGAAGAACAGGTTGAAGATCATCGCGGCGAACCCCAGCACGCAGATCCAGGCCGCCCGCCGCCCTCGCCAGCCCGCCGTCGACCGAGCGTGCAGGTAGGCCGCGTAGAACACCCACGTGACGAACGCGCAGGTCTCCTTCGGATCCCAGCCCCAATAGCGTCCCCAGGCGACCTCCGCCCACATGGCGCCGGCGATCACCGCGAAGGTGAACAGCGGAAAGCCGACGATCGCCGTGCGGTAGGCGATCCGGTCGAGCATCACCATCGACGGCAGCACCGACAGCAGCGACCGTGACGGGGTCGGGGCCGGCGACTCGCCCGCTGCGACCGCGACATCCGGGTCCGCGGGGTTCTTCGGCGCGAGCCGACCGGACCGTTCCAGCCGGCCGCGCACCAGGTATCCCACCGACGCCGCGCCGCTGACCAGCAGGATGCTGGAGGAGATCGACACGCTGGTCACGTGGATCCACTTCCAGTACGAGTTCAGCGCAGGCACCACCGGCGCCGCGGGCACGTACAGCTTGGTTCCGGCGACCACGGCCAGGATGACCACCGGGGTCATCACGAAGGTGCCCAGCGTCCGGGCGCCGGTCCGGGCCAGCACGATCAGCCAGGTGATCGTGGTGACCGCGCAGATCATCGAGACGAACTCGTACATGTTGCCCAGCGGCAGCCGGCTCACCGCGAGCCCGCGCGAGACGATCGACAGCACGTTCGCCGCCGCGCCGACCACGGTGACCACCACGGCGGCCCGGCCGAACCGGACCCCCCACGGCGCCAGCGGCGGCGGCGCCACCCGGCCGATCGTCCCGGCATCGGCGGAGCCGCCGGTGCGGACCAGCGTCGAGGTGCCGGCCCGGCCGCCACCCGCGGCCACCGCCTCGGCCGGATTGACCGCCCGCCGCGAGGCCAGCTCGATCGCATAGCAGACCAGCGCGACGATGTACGCCGCCAGCGCCGCCTCGAAGGCCAGGTCCGACAGGTCGGCCCACGTCTGGCTCATCAGCATTCACCCATCCCTGCCGCCACTTTCGCCGCCGCCACCGTCGCCATCGGGACCGGTCGTCACCGGCTCGCCGCCGGCCGGTCGACCAGCGCGGCCAACCGACCGAACTCCTCGCCGTATCCGGCCTGATCGGTTCGGGCCAGCCCGCCGATCTCCACTACCGTACGATCGGGCCCGTCCGGGCGCCCACCGGCCCCCTGGGAATCGGCCGGGTAGATCCGGAACCACACCCGTCGGCGCTTGATGACGAGCGAGATCATCAGGCCAACGAGCAGCGTCACCGCGAACACCAGCGCCCAGCCCTGGGCCGGGTCGTACGAGGTCTGCAGCGACACCCACTCGTTGTAGCCGGTGAAGGTGATCACCGTGCCGTCGTCCAGGGTGACCGACTCCCCCGGCATCAGGTTGGACCGGGCCTGCTTGACCAGCGCCCCCTTGTCCACCTGGCCGGTGTCGATGGAGAACACCGACTGCGAGCGTCCGCCCTCCATGCCCAGGTCGCCGCGGTACACGTCGACGGCGACCCCGGGGCTGTCCGCCGCCGGAAAGCTCGACGTCATGATCCCGCCGTGCACGAAGGCGGTGGGGGCGAAGATGCCGACGATGGCCAACTGGTGCTTGCGCACGTCGTCACCGGTCACCCCGGGCGGGTCGAGGATCTTCACCGCGCCCTGCGAGGTGAAGTTCGGGTCGTTGGCCTCGGGTTCGAACGGCTGCTCGTAGTCCCGCACCGTGCCGTCCGGGAAGGTCACCCGGAAGTGCGGGGTGTATCCGTGGCCCAGCAGGTACACCCGCTCGCCGGCCAGCCGCAGCGGATCGTTGACCTGCAGCGTGCCGTCGTCCCAGGCGTCGGTGCCGGCCCGGTCGCCGGTCTGGGATCCGACCCGGGCGACGAAGTCGATGGCCTGGCCGGCCTGCGTGTAGTCCGCGGTGAAGCTGCGCACGTCCAGGCAGAAGGGGGACAGGTCGGTGCCGTCGACGAGCAGGCCGGGCCGGAAGTTGTCGTAGGACGCCGGTGAGGTCGAGCAGAACTGGGCACCGACGTTGACGATCACCGACCCCTCGTAGCCGACCATCTTGCCGACCGCGATCGCCACCAGCAGGCCCAGCAGGGACAGGTGGAAGACCAGGTTCCCGAACTCCCGCAGGTAGCCCTTCTCGGCGGAGATCGTGACCGCGTCCGGCGTGGCCGTCTGTGCCGCGGTCCCTGCCGCCGTCGCCCCCCCGGTGACGATCGGCCGCTGCTCGGCGCGCCGGGCGACCCGCCAGCCGCGCAGGCCGGCGCCGACCCGGTCGGCCACCTCGGCCACCGACCCGCGGACCTCCCGCCGGTCGTGGTGCGGGAGCCGGAACAGGTTGCGCGGCGTGGCCACCGGCGCGGTCCGCAGCTGACCGGCGAACTCCCAGGTCCGCGGCGTCAGGCAGCCGACCAGCGAGGTGAACAGCAGCAGGTAGATGGAGGCGTACCAGGGCGAGCCGAAGACCTCGAAGAACCCGAACCGGTCCAGCCAGGGACCCAGGGTCGGGTGGTCGGCGATGTACTGCGCGGTCTTGGCACTGTTGAGCGACCACTGCGGCAGCAGCGCGCCGGGCAACGACGCGAGCGCCAGCAGGAACAGCAGGATCAGTGCCGTGCGCATGCTCGTCAGCTGCCGCCAGACGTTGCGCAGGAAGGCCAGCAGGGAGCGCAGCACGCCCGGCCGCGCCGGCATCGCCGACCCGGACTCCGGGGGCGGCTGCGTCCTGGTGTCGGTGTTGGTCACAGCACCGTCCCGATCCCGGCCAGCCGTCCCTGCAGCCAGGCGATGAACGACGCCCACAGACCGGTCAGCATCAGCAGGCCGAGGATGATCAGGCAGACCGCGCCGACGATCTGGATCGCCCGGGTGTGCCGGCGCAACACGGCCAGACCGCCGGCGGCCCAGCCGAAGCCGAACGCGACCGCGATGAACGGCAGGCCCAGCCCGGCGCAGTAGAAGACGACAAGGGACAGCCCGCGCCACGCGGAGCCTCCCCAGTCGGAGGCGCCCGCCAGGGACAGCACGCCGACCAGGGTGGGGCCAAGGCACACCGTCCAACCGAGCGCGAAAACCGCTCCCAGCAGCGGCGCACCGACGTACCGGCCGGCCGGCCGCAGGTGCAGGCGGCGCTCCGTCTGCAGCGGCCGGATCAGCCCGAGCATGGCGACGCCCATCACGATCGTGATCGCGCCGCCGACCCGCATCAGGGTGTCGGTGTTCGCCAGCAACGTCCGCGACAGCCCGATCACCACCACGGACTGGGCCAGGAAGACCACGGTGAAGCCGAGGACGAACAGGCAGGTGGCCAGCACGGCCCGGGTCCGCACGCCGGCCCCCACCCGGGTGCCCACCACCAGCCCGCTGGGTCCGGCGGACGGCGCCACCGCGCCCTCCGCGCCGACCAGCGAGGCGAGGTAGGCCAGGTAACCGGGCACCAGCGGCACCACGCAGGGAGAGGCGAAGGACACCGCGCCGGCGGCCAGCGCGAGCAACGCGGCCAGCAGGTAGGGCCCGGTCAGGATGGTGTCGGTCATCGTCTGGTCTCCAGGCCGGTCAGGCCTGTTCCGCCGCGATCGCGCCGACCACGTCGATCAGCCGGGTCGGGTCGTCGATGGCCTCCAGCCAGATGTGCGCCACCCTGCCCTGCCGGTCCAGCACGATCGTGGACGGGATGCCGCTGGCCGGGTAGCCCTTGATCGCCAACAGGGTGCGCATCGACGGGTCGTAGATGGACGGATAGCTGATCTGCTTGCTGGCCAGGAAGTCGGCGCCGGCCGTCTTGGTGTCCTTGACGTTGACGCCCAGGAACTGCACGCCCGCGGGCGTCAAGGCCTGGGCGGCCTGCTCGAGCTCGGGAGCCTCGGCCCGGCACGGACCGCACCAGGAGCCCCAGAAGTTCAGCACGACCACCTTGCCCGCGTAGTCCGACAGCGCGATGGTGCCGTCGCCGGACAGGTTCTCGCCGGACAGATCGGACACCGTGCCACGGTCGGCGGGCGGGTAGGAGAACTCGGTCTGCCCGCCCGGCGAGACGAAGGTGAACGAGCCCCCGTACACCGCGGCATCGTTGCCGGTGCTGCAGGACGCCAGCAGGAGGGCCACGCCCGCGGTGAACGCCACCAGCCGGCACCGCACACCCGGTCGGGACCGCCGAACTCGGAAGATCATGACGTGGCCGCCCCTTCCGCCGACGGCGGCAGGAACTGCTCCACGTCGGCCGCTGCCGGGCCGACCGCGGAACCGTCGGCGGGATCGTCCACGGGAGCGATGTGGGCCACCGGCTCGGCGTAGTCCACGCCGGCGAACACCCCGTCGACGAAGGTCAGCGAGGTCAGCGAGGCCACCGCACAGCGCCGCCGCCGGGGGTCGTGCCAGAGCCGCCGTCCCTCCAGGTACCGGCGGACCGTGACGATCGGCAACTGGTGCGACACCAGCACAGCGACCCGGCCGCCGGCCTGTTCCACCGCGTCGTAGACGGCGGCGAGCATCCGGTGCGCGATCTGCAGGTAGGGCTCGCCCCAGGAGGGGCGCAGCGGATCGCGCAGCTTGACCCAGTTCCCCGGGTGGCCCAGCGTCCGGCTGTTCAGGCCGACGGCCAGGCCCTCGAAGTCGTTGGCGGCCTCGATGATCCGGTCGTCGGTCAGCACCGGCAGCCCGGTGCGCTCGGCCAGTGGCCGGGCGGTTTCCTGGGCCCGTTGCAGGGAAGACGCGGCCAGGTAGGCGATGTCCGCGTCGTGCAGATACTCGGCGACACCGGCGGCCATCGCGCGCCCGGAGGCGGCGAGGCGGTATCCGGGCAGCCGCCCGTAGAGGACGTTGGTGGGGTTGTGCACCTTGCCGTGCCGCAGCAGATGCACCACCGTCGTGCTCGGTGTCGGCCTCGATGTCGTGCCCGGTGTCGGTGCCGTCACGGGGTCCCCAAAAAGCCCACGAGGGAATTGTCCCAAGTCGCGGTGGCCCGCCCGCCGGCCCGGCTCACCGCGCACCGACCGGCGACCGCCGGGCCCGGACACTGCGGACCGCGGACATCACGGACAGCCCCGCGCCCAGCAACGCCACCGCGGCCGCGGTCAGCCACGGCCCGGAATAGCGGGTGATCGACGTCGAATCGGTGCCAGGAAGGAACGGCGGCCAGGTGTCGGTGACGATGCCGCGCCGGGCAAGCGCCACGGCCGCCGCCAGGAACAGCACAGCCAGAACGACGGCGACGACCGCACGCGTGGTCGCCGGCCGGCCCGGCGCGGAGCCACCGGCGCCGTCGGGATCGAGTCCGGTGACGCCCGGCGGCCCGTCCGGCCCGCTCACCCCGCGCGCCTGGCCTTGACCCTGGCGAAGTACACACCGCCCTTGCCGATGAAGCAGAGCATGATCGCGACGATCAGCAGCAGCGAGGCGGCCAGCGTGAACAGGTTCGAGACCCGGAACAGCATGGTGACCAGCACCGACAGCAGCACGGCCACCAGCACCCCGATCCGGGCCCACCGGTTGCCCGATCGCAGGAACCAGCCGGCGACCAGGGCGATCACCCCGATGAGCACGACGACGCCGCTGATGATGAGGTTCTGGGTGCGTGCTCCGGAGATCACCTCGTCGGTCAACGGGGTGTAGCTCCGGCAGTTCTCGGCCTGGTTCGCGTCGTCCGATGTGGCACCGGAGGGAACCACCACGGAGTCGCCGATGCCGCCGAACTTCGTCGTGCAGTCCTTGATCGCGTCGTTGTACTGGGCGACCGCCTGGTTGAGCTGATCGTCCGTCGTGGCGACCGAGAAGCCACCGATCAGCACGAAGACCACGCCGGCCGCGAGGGCGAGCGCCGACGCGATGGTCACGGTGAGCGGCCGGACGAGCGGCTTGCCGTCATCCGGCGGCAGCGGCGCCGGGGTCAGAGCCGCACGGAACGAGTCCATGAAACCTGGGCGCTTGCGGGCGTCGCCCGCGCCGAAACTCATGCCGTCGAACTTACCGGCCAACCGTGGGCGCCCGGCACCACCTGCGCGGGGCCGTGTGAAGTGCCGGTGAGCGCACCGTCAGCGCAGCGCCATCCGGTGCGCCTTCGACGCCGTGAAGTAGGCATTCGACAAAGGCAGGTACATGAGCACGATCGCCGCCAGCGAGATGAGTCCGCTGGCCCAGTTCACCACCGGGCTACTCCCGGTGAAGGTCTGCCCGTTGACGGTCACCGTCCCGTAGGTCGGGGTGAACGCGGACAGCACGGACAGCGCACCGAGCACGGTCAGCACGATCCGGGCCCAGTTCCGGCCGGTGTACATCTTGATCGCGAAGAACAGGTACAGCCCGGCGATGATCACGAACACCACCACCGCGATGATCTTCACGGTGGTGACCAGGCTGGAGGCGTCGACGTTGATGGCGCCGGTGGATCCGGTGGACAGGCGGCCGGCGGCGATGGCCTGCTCCCAGATCGAGCTGGTCAGCACGATGATCAGGCCGACCAGCGAGGCCAGGATGCCCAGCATCCAGATCCAGAAGGCGATCGTCACGGTGATCGGCCGGACCGGCGCCGGCGGCAATCCCGCTCCCCCGGGATAGGCCGAGAAGCCCTGCGGCCCACCGGGATACGGCGGCGGGTAGCCACCCGGCTGCCCCGGGTAACCGCCCTGTTGGCCGTAGCCCGGTTGCCCGTAAGGCTGCTGGCCGTAGGCAGGTTGCCCGTACCCCTGCTGGCCGTAGCCCTGCTGGCCCGGCTGCCCCGATGCACCCGGGTACCCACCCTGGTTGCCCGGATAGGGCGGTTGGCCGCCGGCGGGTCCACCCGATCCTTTCGCGAACGGGTCGCCGGATCCGCCGCCGGACGGCGGGTTCGCGCCGTAGGGGTTGTTGTCCTGGTTCCACCCGGGGGTGCTCATGATCAAACCGTACCCCCGACCCCTCTGCTCGTCGGCGAAAACATCGCACTGGGCGGGGGAACATTGGGCGGTGCCGGGGAACATTGCGCGGTGCCAGGGAACGTTGCGCGGCGCATGCGTGGTGCCTCGTTCCCCCGCGCGGTGCAACGTGGCCCAGGACCGGCAGGCGTGCCGACGACACCGACGCGCGTGCCGGTCGCCGATCGGCGCCAGGCCGGCCTGCAGTCAGCGCCGGCGCGGCGTCTTCCGCGGCGGCGGCAGAGCACCCTCCGCGCGCAACCGCGACGCGTGCTCGGCCAGCGCCTCGACCAGCGCGCCGAGCTCGGCCACCTCGGGTTGCACGTCCACCCGCAGCCCGAATTCGCGGGCGGTCTCCGCCGTCTTCGGCCCCAGGCAGGCGACGATCGACCGAGCGTGCGGTTTGCCGGCGATGCCCACCAGGTTGCGCACCGTCGACGAGGAGGTGAAGCAGACCGCGTCGAACCCGCCGGTCTTGATCGCCTCGCGGATCGGCGCCGCCGGCGGTGCGGCCCGCACCGTCCGGTACGCGGTCACGTCGTCGATCTCCCAGCCCCGTTCGCGCAGGCCCTCCGCGAGGGTCTCGGTGGCGATGTCGGCCCGCGGCAGCAGCACCCGGTCGACCGGATCCAGGATGTCGTCGTACTCGGGGAAGCTGGCCAGCAGGCCGGCCGAGGACTGCTGATCGGCCGAGATCAGCTCGGGCACGATGCCCAGCGCCCGCACCGCATCGCCGGTCGCGCTGTCCACGCAGGCGATCCGGACGCCGGAGAACGCCCGCGCGTCCAGCCCGAACTCGACGAACTTCTCCCACACCGCCCGCACCGAGTTGATCGAGGTGAACACGATCCACTGGTACCGGCCGTCGACCAGGCCCTTGACCGCGCGCTCCATCTGCGCCGGCGTGCGCGGCGGCTCCACGGCGACGGTCGGCACCCGCTGCGGGATCGCGCCGTGCATGCGCAGCAGCTCGACCATCTCCTCGGCCGGGTCCTTGGTCTGCGGGATCAGCACCCGCCAGCCGTACAGTGCCCGGGACTCCCACCACGACAGCCGGTTGCGCTGGGTGATGCCGGCTCCGACGGTGACCACCAGCGGGCCGGTCAGGTCGCTGCCGATGCCGTCGAGGGTGGCCAGCGTGCCGTCGACGGTCCGCTGGGTGGGCAGGGTGGCCCCGGACGTCACCGACGCCGGCGTCTCGCCGGCCATTCCGGACTGGGCGAGCAGCGCCGCGGTGTCGGCCAGGTGCCCGGACGAGGCCTGCAGCAACAGGGTGCCGGGGGCGGCGGCCAGCCGCGACCAGTCGGGGGTGGAGCGCACGTCGGCGACCGTGTGCACGGAGCCGACCGCGATGCCCGAGTAGGACGCCACCGCCGTCGCCGACAGGCCCGGGATGACGTCGAACAGGACGGCGCTGCGGGACACGCTCTGCAGTTCCTTGACCACCGGGTCGGCGGTGAGCACGTCGCCGGCGACCAGCCGGACCACGTACCGCCCGTTCTTGGCCGCGGCGACCAGGGTCTTGGCGACCTCGGCGGGCTCCCCGACCGCCGGCGTCACCTCCGCATCGCCGGCCAGCGCGGTCACGTCGGCCGGCACGTCGGGATCGGTCACCACCAGTGACGCCGCCTCGAGCGCGCGAGCCGCCCGCATGGTCAGCAGGCCCGGATCGCCGGGCCCGGCACCGACGAAGGCGATCCGTCCGGCGGGTTTACGTGCGCGGGTCATCGCGAACTCCTCGAGCGTTCAGGTGCGCCGGCGGCCGCTGGCTGCGGTCGCCGACCGGTAGCCGACCCTGCTGGGTCGGCCGCAAGGTTCGGTGCTGCCAAGGTGGACCCCACACGGCGTGGGGATGAACAGCGGGCGGTCCGCCGGCCGGCGGTGCCGGCGATGAGCCGCGTCATGAGGTCGCCACCACCCGCGCGGCCTCCGCCGCGTGGAACGCGGCGGCGCGGTCGGCGTCGGCCAGTACGCCTGCGCCGGGCAGGTCGGGGTCGCGCCGGGATTCGTGGAACGCCAGGATCTGCAGCTCCAGGGCGAGGTCGACGTGCCGGACCTCCACGTCACCGGGAACGGTCAGCACCCCAGGCGCGAAGTTCAGGATCGACCGGATGCCGGCGGTCACCAGGATGTCGGCGACCTGCTGCGCGGCTGCGGCGGGCGTGGTGATCACGCCGATGGTGACCCCGGCCGCCTGGCACACCGCCACCGCCTCGTCCAGATGCCGGATCGTCCGGCCGCCGACCTCCCGGCCCACCCGGGCCGGGTCGATGTCGAACAGCGCCGAGATGACGAAGCCGCGACCGGCGAACCCCGGATAGCCGGCGAGCGCCTGCCCGAGGTTGCCCAGACCGACCAGCGCGACCCGGTGCGCGTGATGCGCGCCGAGGGTGCGGCTGATCTCCTCGGTCAGCGTGCGCACGTCGTAGCCGACGCCGCGGATGCCGTAGGTACCCAGGTACGACAGGTCCTTGCGGAGCTTGGCCGAGTTGACCCCGGCGGACCGGGCGAGCTGCTCGGAGGAGATCGTCGCCTGCCGCCCGGCGCCGTCACCGAGCGCCGAGAGCACCTGCAGATACAGCGCGAGCCGGGCCACGGTGGCTTCCGGAATCGTGCGCAGGCGGCCGCTCTCGCGGGACCCGCCGACCTGCGCTGTCACCCGTTTGCCCTCCACAGGGCGGATCACGCCCCCACCGCTGCCGTGGCGACCGACATGTGCTAGGTCCCCGGTACGCGCCGAGCCTAGTCATTCGTGAACGCGTGCACAAAGTCGCTGCGACGGCTGCCGGCCGCCGCCCCGACCCGGACCACCCGATCGTGAACTGGCTCACATCGCTGGTGCGGAGCGGGATCAGCCGGCGAGCGCGGCGCGGAGCCGATCCGGATCGACGGTGTAGTAGCCGTGCAGCACGCCGTCGACCATGATCACCGGAACCAGGTCGCCGTACTCGGCCCGGTCCTCCGGATCGGCGTCCACGTCCACGGTGCCGAACGAGTTCCCGGTCTCATGAGCGATGCGGGACGCCAACTCGACCGCCTCCCGGCACAGGTGGCAGCCCTCCCGCGTGTACACCGTGACCTGACTCACGCCTTAGAACATGTCCTCGTCGGTGTCGTCGCGGGCCCGCTCGACCCGGTTGCCGGTGCCCGGCAGCCTGGCACCCAGCTTGTCCAGGTCGCCGGCCGGTTCCGGGGACACGTCCGCCGCCGGCTCCGACCTTTCTGCGGACGCGCGGTCCGAGTCCGTGTCGGCCGCGACGTCCGGCACGACGACCAGCGCTGGGAGCGCCTGCTGCGCCGCCGCCCCGAACAGCCGGCGCACCTCGTCCCGGTCGATCCGTCCCACCTCGGTCTTCGGCAACGCCGGCACCACCCGGTACACGGCCGGCTGCTTGAACGCGGGCAACCGCGGGCCCGCGAACTCGCGCAGCTCGTCCTCGCCGACCGTCTCGTCGTCGGTGGTCACCAGCACCGCGGCGAGTTCCTGGTGACCGTCTGCCGCGGACACGCCGATCACCGCGACCTCCGCCACCCCGGGGTGGCCGGCGAGCACGTCCTCGATCTCCCGCGGATACACGGTGAAGCCGGACACCACGACCACCTCGGCCGCCCGATCGACCAGATGCAACTCGCCGGCGTCGTCCAGGAAGCCGATGTCGGCGGTGACGAACCAGCCGTCGGCGTCCGGGCCACCGCCCCCGTTGGGCCAGTACCCGGAGAACAAGGTGGCGCCGCGGATCATGATCCGGCCGACCTCGCCCGCGTCCGGGGCCTCGGCCACGGTGTCCAGGGGGTCCCGGTCGGAATCGTCGCGGGCCGGCTGCTCGTCGGGAACGGCCGCGGCCGCGACGTCCTGCCCGTCCGGCCCGACCACCCGCAGCTCGATGCCGGTCAGCGGCCGGCCGACCGAGCCGTGCACCGGCGCCGGCGTGGTCAGCGCGGTCGTGACCACCGACGCGGACTCGGACAATCCGTAGCCTTCCCACACCGGCCGGCCGAAGCGGTCGCGCACCGCGTCGAAGTCGGCGGGGTTCAGTGGCGCGGTGCCGGAGGTGAACAGCCGGACGGTCGCCAGGGCCCGCTCGGCGCCCTCGCTCCCCATCAGATGGTGGTAGAAGCCGGGCGCGCCCGGCACGACGGTGACGGCGTGTTCGGCGGCGGCTCGCAGCGCCGCGGCGGTGGCCTGCGCACCGGTTCGGCTTTCGGCCGGTCCGGTGCCGCCGGGCACGCCCACCCCCACGGTGGCGATGTCGAAGGCCACGTCGGGAATCACCGCGGCCCCACCCACCAGCGCCGTCGGCAGGAACGAGACCACCCAGCCGGCGAGGTGGTACAGCGGCAGGACCTGCAGGACGCGGTCACCGTCGCTGACCCGGACGGCGCCCAGGGCACCGATCGCATCCACCGCCGCGCCGATCGCCCGGTGGGACAGCATCACGGCCCGGTCCCCGCGGGCCCGCGCCAGCAGGGCCAGGTCCTCCCCGCCGCCGATGCTCTCGACCGGCTCCGGGTCCGCCGCCCACCAGTCGGACAGGTCGGCGGCGCCGACCGCGATGCCGAGCCGGCGGTCACGGGTCGGACCGATCGATGCCAGCGCGCCGACCCGGTCGGCCAGCGCCGCCACGTCGGCGCTGGGCGACGTCGGCACCGCGATCAGCCCGGCGCGGGCGACCGCGAACAGGGCCAGCACCAGGTCGGCCCCGGTCGGCAAGGTGATGACCACCCGTTCGCCCGGCCCGGCGCCGAGCGCGCGCAGCCGGGCGGCGCCGGCGTCGGTCGCCCGGTCCAACGCGGACCAGGTCCGGGTGCCGGCCGCCTCGATCACCGCGGGCCGATCGGGATACCGGGCCGCCGCCGTGCGCAGCAGGTCGGCCACGTTCGCGGGCGGACTGGACGGATCGACGGCGGCGCCGACACCGGTGGGCTCGACTGCGCGGGGGCTGCTCACGCAGACATTGTCGGCCAGACCGGCGGGCCGGGCCCGACCGGGCACCGGCTCGGCTCGCTAGTCTGGCCGACGGGTACGCACGGACGCGGGCGGGCCGCGGACCGACGCCGGGGCGCCCGCGGCAGGGGAGGTTAGACGTGAGCGAGGCTCGCCGAGCGAACCATCGACACAGGCGCCGGCACCGCGTCCGGGTCGCCGAGCCCGCGAGGCAACCCGGAAAGGTGACGACGTGAGCGAGGCTCGCCGAGCGAACCATCGACACAGGCGCGGGCACCGCGTCCGGGTGGCCGAGCCCGCGAGGCAACCCGGAGAGGTGACCGCGTGAGGAACCGCAGAGCGTTCGACGACGAGGCCGAGGCCGCCGAGATCGCCGGCGCCGCCTCGGCCGAGGCCGCATATCTGGCCGTGCACGAGGAGTCCGAGGAGCCGCTGCCGCCCGGCGCCGACCTCACCGCCGCCGCCTTCTTCGACGTGGACAACACGATGATGCAGGGCGCGTCCATCTTCCACTTCGCCCGCGGCCTGGTCGCCCGCAACTTCTTCACCACCGGCGACCTGCTTCGGTTCGCCTGGTTGCAGATCAAGTTCCGGCTGCTGGGCGAGGACGACGACGACACGTCGCGGGCCCGGGAGGGCGCGCTGGCCTTCGTCGCCGGGCGGCAGGTCGCCGAGATCGTAGATCTCGGCGAGGAGATCTACGACGACCTGATGGCGGACAAGATCTACCCGCGGACCCGGGAGCTGGCCCAGCGACACCTGGACGCCGGGCAGCGGGTGTGGCTGGTCACCGCCACCCCGGTCGAGCTGGCCCAGATCATCGGCCGGCGCCTGGGGTTGACCGGCGCGCTGGGCACCGTCGCCGAGACCGCGGACGGCGTCTACACCGGGCGGCTGTACGGCGAGCTGCTGCACGGGCAGGCCAAGGCGGCCGCCATCCGCGCGCTCGCCGCCCGGGAGGGCCTGGACCTGCGACGGTGCACGGCGTACTCGGATTCGGTCAACGACGTGCCCATGCTGTCCGTGGTGGGCACCGCGGTGGCGATCAACCCGGACGGCGCCCTTCGCGACATCGCCCGCGAACATGGTTGGCAGATCCGCGATTTCCGCACGGGGCGGAAGGCGGCCAAGATCTGGGTGCCGCCGACGCTCGGGGTGATGCTGGCCGGGATCGCCGCGCTGATCTGGCGGGCGATCTGGCGACGCGCCCGCGCCGCGTAGTACCGGCCCCGTTCCCGGTCAGCCCAGGAAAGGGTGCCCGCGGCGGAGCAACAACCGGTACAGGGTCTGCTGGATGGTCTCCCGGACCCGGTCGGTGATGTTGAAGACGACCATCGGGTCGTCCGCGGCGTTGTCGCCGAAGCCGGTGGTGGCAATCGGCTCGCCGAACTCGATGATCCACTTGCTGGGCAGCGGCACCATCCCCAATGGGCCGAGCCACGGGAACGTGGGCGTGACCGGAAAGTACGGGAAGCCCAGCGCCCGCGCCAGCGGCTTGAGGTTGCCGATCAAGGGGTAGATCTCCTCGGCGCCGACGATCGACACCGGGATGATCGGTACGCCGGTCTTCATCGCGGCGGTGACGAACCCGCCGCGGCCGAACCGCTGCAGCCGGTACCGCTGCGAGTACGGCTTGCCGACGCCCTTGAATCCCTCCGGGAACACCGCGACCAGCTCGCCGGTGGACAACAGCCGCTCGGCGTCGGGATTGCAGGCCAGCGTGTTGCCCATCTTCCGGGCGAACGGGCCGAGAAACGGCGTCTGGAAGACCAGGTCGGCGCCGAGCATGCGCAGTGGCCGGTGCCTGGGATGGTGCTCGCGGACCGCCACCGCCGTCATCAGCGCGTCGACCGCGACCGTGCCGGAATGGTTGGCCACCAGCAGCGCCCCGCCGGTATCCGGGATGTTCTGCATGCCCACGGTCTCGATCCGGAACCACTTCTCGTACAACACCTTCAGCGGCGGCACGACGACGTGGTCGGTGAAGTCGGCGTCGTAGCCGAAGTCGTCCACCTGATATTCGCCGGTCATCCGCCGGCGCAGGAACGCCAGCGATCCGGCCAGCCCGCGCCGCCACCCGGTTTCGGTGTTGTCATCGTCCACCGCGGGCGCCGCGGCGGACGGCGCGGCCGTCGGGTCGGGCACCGCGGGGGCGCCGACGGCGTCCCGTTTCCGGCGCCCGGACGGCGCCTCGGTACCGGCCACGGCGGTTCCTCCGTCCCACTGGGAATCCTGCTGCTCCGTCGCGGCCGTCGATCCGGCACCCGCCGCCGGTCGGCCGTCCTGGCCGGGAATCATCGCGCTGCCCTCCCGAGACGTCGCGCACGCTCGGCGGTCTCGGCTCGGGCACGGCGACGACGGCGTCGATGATTCGCTCGGCAGGCCTCGGTCATCGCGTCCGCCTGCGCCGCGGCGCTCCCGCGGCGTGCCCGTCGATGCCGACCAGCCGGGGACGGGCAGCGTCCCCGGCCTCGCCCTCGACGACACCGGCACCGGCACGCGCCTGGTCGTCGGGGCCGTCGGGATCGGCCGGCCGGCCGTCCGTCACCGGGTGGCGGTCGTCGCCGGCCGCCCCGACCTGCGGGGTGTCCGGCAACGGACGGGCCCCCAGGGTGTGCGCCAGCCGCACCTCGACCCGACGCACCGCCGCCGGCGTCACCACCGGCCGCAGTCCCGACGCGAAGTCGTCGAACGCCTCGATGGTGGTGAACCGCGGCGTGTAGTGGACCCGCTCGCGAAGCCGGCTGGTGTCCATCACCCGGCCGGCCGCCAGGACCTTGACCTGGCCGGCCGAGAACCCGCCGAGCCGCAGCGTGCGCATCACCTTGGACAGCGGATCCAGCCCGACGCCGGGCACCGGCAACGGAACCCGGCCGGCCCGGTGGATCGCCTGGGCCAGCGTCATCGTGCCTTCCCCGGCCGCGTTCACGATGCCCGCGAAGTCGCTCAGCGCCAGGTGCTCGAGCAGGCCGATCGCGTCCTGCTCGTGCACGAACTGCAGGCGGGCGTCCCGGCCGAGCACCATCGGCACCGCCGGGGACAGGGCGAAGTAGCGGGTGAGCGGCGTACTCACGGTCGGCCCGACGATCTCCGCGAAACGCGGCACGGCGATCCGCACGTCGGGTCGCCGCCGCCCGAAACCGCGGACGTAGGCCTCGATGTCGATCGCGTCGCGGCCCGGGCCCGACGACGGCACCGCCCGCGCGGACATTTCCTCGGTGAAGATCGCCGGATCTCTGGACGACGCCCCGTACACCGCCCCGGTGGACCGGACGATCAGGTTGCGCACGCTCTCCGAGCGCTGGCACGCGGCGAGCAGCTGCATGGTGCCCAGCACGTTCATTTCCTTGGCCATGGTCCGGGCGGCCGACGACGCCGGGGTCGATGACGCCGACGCGTGGACGACGGTGTCCACCCCGGCGGCCTCGATGACCCTGGCCACCAGAGGGTTCCGGATGTCCACCCGAGCGAAGTCGGCCGAGCCCATCCGGGCCCGGGCGGCCGGCTCGGGTAGCGCCGCGTCGACCCCGATGACCCGATCCACGGCCGGGTGGGCGGCCAGCCGGCCGGCCAGGCAGGACCCGATGACCCGGGTCACCCCGGTCACCAGGACGATCCGACCGGCCATCGCACCCCTCGTCGTCTGATGTCTCGAACGGTCACCGAGGCCCCCGGCGCCGCGGCGCGCCGCACGGCGGCACGGGGCCGGACGCCCCGGCGGCTCCGCGGGCTACTTGCCGGCCTTGCGGCGTGCCACCCGGGTCTTACGCAGCAGCTTGCGGTGCTTCTTCTTGGCCATCCGCTTGCGACGCTTCTTGATGACAGAACCCATGAGCACTTCTCCCGGTGCACGGCCGCCACGGTCCACGGCCGCATCGACGCATGATGATCACGGGCGGACAATCGCCCGTCGGCCCGGCGGATACCGAACCCGGCTCAGCTTACCGGCCGGTATCGGCACACGGGCAGCCGCCGACCCTCGTCCGGGCGACGGCGTCCCCGGACGATCAGCCGACGTCGTTGAACGCGGTCCGCAGGTAGTCGTGCACGGCCCGCTCCGGAACCCGGAAGGACCGCCCCACCCGCACCGCCGGCAACTCCCCCGAGTGCACCAGCCGGTAGACGGTCATCCGGGAAACCCGCATGACGGTGGCCACCTCGGCCACGGTGAGGAATCGCATTTCCGACAGCGTGGAATCCCGAGGCGTCGGCTCCCTCGGGGGTCGGTCGTCTCGAGCGGGCATTCGGCACCGTCTTCCGGCACGTTTCGCGCCGCCGGCTTCCCCTCCGGCGGACACCCAACGTACGTGCTCTTTGAACTCTAGCGTGACAGGTGGGATCAGCGCGACGGTTAGTTTTCGCAGGCAGCGACATTTCACGCTGGGTGACCACCGGTTCGGGTGACGGGCCCGCCGAAGAGCTCAGTACGCCCTGCGGCGGCCCGTCACCCGCGGCCAACCGAAGACGGCCCGAGGCGTTGCCTTGGGCGGTCCGCGGGTGGAAAGTGGAGGTTCCGGCAGTGCCGCCGGGGCGCTGCCCTCCGTCGAAGGGGTACGGCGATGTACGCACGGTCCACGACGTTCCAAGCGAACCTGCACATGATGGACGCAGGCATCGATTTCCTGCGGTCGGATGTGGTTCCCGCGGTCCAGGCGATGCCCGGCTGCCTCGGCCTGTCGATGATGGCCGACCGGGTGTCGGGCCGGTGCATCGTGACCTCCGCCTGGGAATCGACGAACGCCATGCGGGACAGCGACGCGGCCCTCACGCCGCTGCGCGCCCGGGCCGGCACGCTGCTCGGCGGCATGCCGTTCGTCGAGGAGTGGGAGATCGCGGCGATGCACCGCCACCACCACTCGCACGAGGGCGCCTGCGTGCGGGCGACCTGGATGCAGGGCACCGCCGCGGACCTCGACCGCGGCATCGACCTGTACAAGATGGTGACCGTGCCGGCGATGGAGAGCCTGGACGGATTCTGCAGCGCCAGCCTGTTCGTGGACCGGACCGCCGGCCGGGCCGTGATGTCCGCCACCTACGACTCCCGCGAGCAGATGCGGGCGACCCGGGACCAGGCGACCGACCTGCGCCGGCGCACCGCCAGGGAGGCGCGGGTGGACATCCTTGACGTCGCCGAGTTCGACCTGCTGCTGGCCCACCTGCGGGCCCCCGAAATGGCCTGACGTCCTGGAAACGCACGAGCGAGAGGGGTCCAGCGGGCTCACCGGCCCGCTGCGACCGGCCCGGCGGGCTCCCCCTTCGATGGCCGGGTGACGCCGGCGGATTCCGTTCGTCATGATGTCCAGCGACCCACAAGGAGGACATCATGGACACCGGGACAGTTGTGCTGGGCTCGGAGCCGACGTCGATCCAGGACATCGCCGCCATCGCGCACGGCGCGCCGGTCGTGCTGGACGAGCGGGCGATCCGGGCGATCGACCGGACGCACCGGCTGCTGCCGACGGTGCTGCGATCCGGCTCGCCGATCTACGGGCTCAACACCGGGGTCGGTGACCTGTACACGAGCGTGCCCGACGCCCGGGACCCGGCCGACGTGCAGCTGCAGATGCTGCGCAGCCACGCCAGTGGGGTCGGCGACCCGCATGACGGGGCGGCCGTGCGGGCGATCATGGCCTGCACGATCCGGTCCCTGGCCCGCGGTTACAGCGGGGTCAGCGTCCGGCTGGTGCAGACCCTGGTCGACATGCTCAACCGCGGCGTGGTGCCGTACGCCCCGTCCCAGGGGTCGGTCGGCTACCTGAGCGCGACCGCGCACATCGGGTTGGCGGTGTTCGGCGAGGGCCGGGCCTGGTACGACGGGACGCTGCTGCCCGGGGCCGAGGCGCTGCAGCGGGCCGGGATCGCGGCCCAGGCCCCCGGCCTGCGCGAGGGGCTGGCGCTGATCAGCGGCACCTTCGAGATCAGCGGGATCGGCGCGCTGGCGGTCAGCAAGGTGCAGACCCTGATCGACGTGGCCGACGTCGCCGGGGCGATGAGCGTCGAGGCGTTGCGGGGCAACACCCGCGGGTTCGACGCCCGGCTGCAGGCGCTGCGGCCGCACCCGGGTCAGGTGCTGACCGCACGCCGGTTGCGGGCGCTGCTCGCCGGCAGCGAGATCGTCGAGAAGTACCGCAATCACCGACTGCAGGACCCGCTGAGCCTGCGCTGCATCCCCCAGGTGCACGGCGCGGTCCGGGACTGCCTGGATTACGTCGCCGCCGCCGTCGACCGCGAGATCAACTCGGTGACCGACAACCCGGTGTTCATCGTGGTGGACGGCCCGGACGGCGAGGAACTGCAGGCGATCTCCGGCGGCAACGGGCACGGCGCGCCGATCGCCACCGCCCTGGACTGCCTGGCCATCGCCACGGCCGAGCTGAGCACCATGTCGCAGGCCCGGTCCGACCGGCTCACCAACAGCCACCTGTCCGAGCTGCCCCCGTTCCTGGTCGCCGGTTCCGGCGCGAGTTCGGGGTTCATGATCCCGCCGTACGTGGCGGCCGCCCTGGCCGCGGAGAACCGGGCGCACGCGGCGCCGGCGACCGTGCACACCGTCTCCACCTGCGCCGGGCAGGAGGACCACGTCAGCATGGGCACCACCGCGGCGATCAAGGCCCGCCGGGCCGCATGGAACGCCGGTCACATCCTGGCCGTCGAGCTGCTGTGCGCCGCCCAGGCCCTGGACTTCCACGCGCCGCTGCAGCCCGGGGTCGGCACCGGTGCGGCGCACGCCGCCATCCGCCGCCTGGTGCCCACCCGGGTGGCCGACGACCCGATCGGACCGGACATGGAGATGGTCCGCACCCTCGTGCAGGACGGCACCCTGGCCAGCCTGGTCGATGCCCGGCTGGACCCGGACGCCCTCGGCCCGGCCGCCGACGCGTTGGCCGCGTCGACCGGCTGACGCCGGGCGGGGATCGGTTCAGTCCTGCATCAGCGACGGTGAGTGGACCGTCTCCCACTGGTCGTCCGACAGGTAGGCCAGGGCCGACGGGAACAGTCCGTTCTCCTCCCGGTCGATGTGACTCTTGAGCAGCAGCACCAGGTTCGGCACGTGGGACAGGTCACCGGCGATGATCGCGTCGATGTGCCGATCCAGCTCGTCATGCTCGGCGCAGAGCTCCTCGATGTGCTCGGTGAACAGGTCGTCCTTCTTCAGCTCGGCGAAGACTCCGTTCTCCTCGCGTCGGGCGTGCGGGTGCAGCTTGCCGGCCAGCTCCCGGGCGGCGGCTCGGCCGGCCTCGACGTCACCGTCCCGGTGCGCGGCGGTCAGCTGGTAGGCACAGGCGGCGATGTCCTCGTGTTCCTTGGTCAGCTTGGCGATCATCGGGATGTTGCGGCAGCCGCAGTAACTGCACATGGTCACCACCCTCGGCGTCGCGGACGCGAGCCGACCGGGTCGCCCGGCCGGGCCGCCGCCCGCGATCGGTAGACGATGTAGGGACGGAACAGGTACGCCACCGGCGCGCTGAACGCGTGGACCAGCCGGGTGAACGGCCAGATCGCGAACAGCACCATGCCGATGATCGCGTGCAGCTGGTAGCTCAGCGGCGCCCCCGCCATCGCCTCGCCGTCCGGCTGCAGGATGAAGATCGAACGGAACCACACGGAGACCGATTCCCGGTAGTTGTACGGCTCGCCGACGATGCCCGACCCGACCATGGTGGTCGCCAGGCCGGCCAGGATGGCCAGGATCAGCACCAGGTACATCAGCTTGTCGTTGCGGGTGGTGGCCATGAACACCGGCCCCTTGGTGCGCCGGCGGTACACCAGGATGCTCACCCCGGCCAGCGTGCACAATCCGGCGATCGTGCCGAGCAGCACCGCCTGCACGTGGTACGCCGTCTCGCTCAGGCCGACCGCGTGCGTCCAGGACTCCGGGATGATCAGCCCGATGACGTGCCCGACGATCACCACCAGGATCCCGAAGTGGAACAGCGGACTGCCGATCCGCAGGAGCCGGCTCTCGTACAGTTGCGAGGAGCGGGTGGTCCAGCCGAACTTGTCGTAGCGATACCGCCACCACAGGCCGACCACCAGGATCGCGATCGTCACATAGGGCACGATCGACCAGAACAGTGTGCCTGCACTCATGACAGTCCCTTTCCGGCGGGGATTCTCATGGTCAGCTCGAGGTCGACCGGACCGGTCCGCGCCGCCGGACCCAGTGGGACGGAGCCCGGCATCGGATACGGGTCAAGCCCGACGGCCTCGGCCGGTGGGCCCTGCATGGCCAACCGGCGGGCCTTGAGCACATCGTTCTCGGACGGCGCCGGCAACGTCGCGACCACCGCCTCCACCACCGCCGCATACGGCGACTCCATCTTGCGCAGCCCATCGAACAGCAGGTCGATCGGCGTTCGGTGACCGGCCAGCAACCGATATCCGGCCTCCTCGTCGACGGTGGCCGCGAACTCCAGCACCACCGCCAGGTGGTCGGGCAACTCCGCACCCGGAGGCACCGCGCCGGCCGCCCGGTAGGCACTGGCGAATTCCAGCAGGGCCATGCCGCGGCCGCGGGTGTCGCCCGCGGTGTAGTAGGTCAGGAACAGCGTGCGCCGCCGGCGCCAGTCGAACGTGTCGACGTACTGGACGGCCGCGTCGACGGGGTCCAGGGCGGACAGCCGCCGCACGCAGTCCAGCAGCGGCTCCGCTGACGCGGCGGGCAGCGTGCCGGCCGCGGCGGCCACCAGATCCAGTCGCTGCGAGAGGTTCTCGTCCGGATAGCTCAGCAGCAGCGAGGCCGCCTGCCAGATCACCCGGCGGTCGGGCGCGGGCTCCCGGTCACGGCGCCGGAACCTCATGCCGTGCCCTCCGAACCGTCCGACCCGGGGGTCCCGTTCGACCGGGGCGACCCGGGCCGCGGCGCGAACATCGCCTCCGGCGTGCCCTTGCCGTCCCAGTTCAGCAGGTTCACCCGTGAGTGGTGACCGCCGCGGACGCCGAGGTCCTCGGTGGTCTGCCGCTCACGCAGCGCCTGGAAGGTCTCCACGGCGACCGGCACCGGTGCGCCGCTGGCCTCGCCGAACGGGCCGGACTCGTACATGCCCGGGCCGCCCTCGAAGTCGAGCGCGCAGTCGGTCACCGACTCCTCCAGCCTGTGTCCCTGCGCCGCGTAGGCGGTCGGGATCACGTACCGGGCTTCGTATTTGGCGACCGCGAGCAACCGGTACATCTCGTAGACGGTCTCCTGCGTCATGCCGACCGACGCCGGGATGGACGGGTCGCCGTCCCGGCCCAGGTTGATGTCGCGCATGTAGGACCGCATCGCGGCCAGCGTGCGCAGCACCCGCACCACGGGTTCGGTGTCGCCGGCGGTGAACAGGCCGGCCAGGTACTCGGCCGGGATGCGCAACGCGGAGATCGCGCCGAACAGGTTGTGCACGTCCTCGCCGTCGTGCGCCTCCCGGCTGATCGCGTCCACCACCGGGGACAGCGGCGGCACGTACCAGACCATCGGCATGGTGCGGTATTCCGGGTGCAGCGGGAGCGCCACCCGGTATTGCTTGATCAGCGCGTAGACCGGCGATCTCCGGGCCGCCTCCAGCCACTCGTCGGTGATCCCGTTCTCCCGCGCCGCCGCCACGACGGCCGGGTCGAACGGGTCCAGCAGCAGGTCCAGCTGCGCCTGGTACAGGTCCTGCTCGTTCTCGGTGGACGCCGCCGCGAGTACCTTGTCGGCGTCGTAGAGCACCAGCCCCAGGTAGCGCAGCCGTCCCACGCAGGTTTCCGCGCAGACCGTGGGCAGGCCCACCTCGATGCGCGGGTAGCAGAACGTGCACTTCTCAGCCTTGCCGGTGCGGTGGTTGAAGTAGACCTTCTTGTAGGGGCAGCCGGACACGCACATCCGCCAACCGCGACAGCGGTCCTGATCGACCAGCACGATGCCGTCCTCGGCCCGCTTGTACATCGCCCCGGACGGGCAGGAGGCCACGCACGACGGGTTGAGGCAGTGCTCGCAGATCCGGGGCAGGTAGAACATGAACGCCTGCTCCAGCTCCAGCCTGACCTTCTCGTTCACCTTCGCCAGAACCGGGTCGCCGGAGAGGATCTCGGGCGATCCGCCGAGGTTGTCGTCCCAGTTCGCCGACCAGGAGACCTTCATCGGCTCCCCGGAGATCAGGCTGCGCGGCGGCGCCACCGGCATCTGCTCGCCCAGCGGTGCGGTGACCAGATTCTCGTAGTCGTAGGTCCAGGGCTCGTAGTAGTCCTCGATCGACGGCATCTTCGGGTTGGAGAAGATGTTCAGCAGCTTCTTGAACCGCCCACCCGCCCGCAACCGGAGCCGGCCGTTGCGCTCCCGCACCCAGCCGCCCTCCCAGCGGTCCTGGTCCTCGTAGGTGCGTGGGTAGCCCTGACCGGGCCGGGTCTCCACGTTGTTGAACCAGACGTACTCGACGCCGGACCGGTTCGTCCAGGCCTGCTTGCAGGTCACCGAGCACGTATGGCAACCGATGCACTTGTCCAGGTTCATCACCATGGCCAGTTGCGCCATCACCCGCATCAGTACTGCACCTCCTGGGAGCGCCGACGGACCATGGTGACCTCGTCCCGCTGGTTTCCGGTCGGTCCGAGATAGTTGAACGCGAAAGACATCTGGGCGTAGCCGCCGGCCAGGTGGGTCGGCTTGACCAGCAACCGGGTCAGCGAGTTGTGGATGCCGCCGCGGGTGCCGGTGGTCTCGGTCAGCGGCACGTCGATGGTCCGCTCCTGCGCGTGGTGCACGTACACCACACCCTCGGGCATCCGGTGGGACACGATGGCGCGCAGCACCATCACCCCGTTGCGGTTCACCGCCTCCACCCAGTCGTTGTCGGCCACGCCGATCTTCGCGGCGTCCAGGGCGCTCATCCACATCGTCGGCCCGCCCCGGGACAGCGACAGCATGAACAGGTTGTCCTGGTATTCCGAGTGGATGGACCACTTCGAGTGCGGCGTCAGGTAGCGCACGCACAGCCCCAGACCCTTGTCCACCGAACCGATCCGGGGCTCGCCGAACAGCCCGGCGACGTCCAGCGGGGGCCGGAACACCGGCAGCTGCTCGCCCAGTTCCTCCATCCAGTCGTGATCGACGTAGAAGTGCATGCGCCCGGTCAAGGTGTGCCAGGGCTTGAGCTCCTCCACGTTCACGGTGAACGGCGCGTAGCGCCGGCCGCCGGTCTCGCTGCCGGACCATTCCGGGCTGGTGATCACCGGGACCGGGCGGGCGGCGGTGTCCGCGTAGCTGATCCGCTTCTCCTCGTTGCCCTCGGCCAGATGGACCAGCCGCCGCCCGGTCCGGCGCTCGAGCTCGCGGAACCCCTCGACCGCGAGCCGACCGTTGGAGGTGCCGGCCAGCGCGAGAATGGTGTCGGCCATCTTCACCGCGGTGTCGATCGCGGGCCGTCCGGCGCCTGCGCCGTGGTTCATCACCCCGTGCCGGCCGGCCAGGTCGGCCACCTCCTGATCGGGGATGACGGTGACCGCCTTGGTCGTCACGCCCAGCCGGTCGACCAACGGGCCCAGGCTCTCCCATTGGTCGGCCAACCCCGGGTAGTCGCGGGTGACCACGGCGATCTGGCCCATCGTCTTGCCCGGCACCGGCACCTCGCCGGTCTCCCGCCAGTCCCGCTGGGTGCCGTGCGGGTAGGCGGTCTCCCCGGGGGTGTCGTGCTGCAGCGGCGCCATCACGACGTCCTTGCGGACCCCCAGATGCTTGGCGGCCAGCCGGCCGAACACCCGGGCGATGGTGTGGAACGTGTCGAAGTCGGACCGGGCCTCCCAGGGCGGGTCGATGGCCGGGCTGAAGGCATGCACGTACGGATGCATGTCGGTGGACGACAGGTCCGCCTTCTCGTACCAGGTGGCCGCCGGCAGCACCACGTCCGAGAGCAGCGTGGTGGACGTCATCCGGAAATCCAGGGACAGCATCAGGTCGAGCTTGCCCTCCGGCGTGTCGTCCACCCAGGTGACGTCGCGCGGCCGCAGGTGCTCGGGAGTCGTCTGCGCCCGGACGTTCGAGGCGGTGCCCAGCAGGTGCTTGAGGAAGTACTCGTTGCCCTTGCTGGACGAGCCGAGCAGGTTGGCCCGCCAGGCGGTCAGCACCCGGGGCCAGTTCGCCGGGTCGTCCGGGTCGGTGACCGCCAGCTTCAGGGCGCCGGATGCCAGCTGCTGCGCGACGTACTGCGGCGCCGGCACGCCGGCCGCCTCGGCCTCGTCGGCCAGTTCCAGGCTGTTGCGGTCGAACTGGGGGAAGAACGGCATCCACCCCATCGCGGCGGAGGCGACGAGCACGTCCATGGTGTGCAGGCCGGCGAACCGGCCCCGGCCCAGCGGCGAGGCCAAGGCGTCCGCGCGGTAGCCGTCGTAGCGCCACTGGTCGGTGTGCGCGTACCAGTACGCGGTGCCGATCATCTGCCGCGGCGGGCGCACCCAGTCCGAGGCCATCGCCATGGTCGCCCAGCCGGTGATCGGCCGGCACTTCTCCTGTCCGACGTAGTGCGCCCAGCCGCCGCCGTTGCGGCCCATCGAGCCGGTCAGGATCAGCAGGGCCAGCACCGCGCGATAGGTGGCGTCGCCGTGGAACCACTGGCAGATCCCGGCGCCCATGATGATCATCGACCGGCCGCCGGACTCCTGCGCGTTGCGGGCGAACTCCCGCGCCACCCGGACGGCCTGGGCGGCGCTGACTCCGGTGATCGGTTCCTGCCAGGCCGGGGTGTAGGGCTCGGTCGCGTCCTCGTAGCCGGTCGGCCAGGACCCGGGCAGATCGACCCGGCGCACCCCGTACTGCGCGAGCATCAGGTCGAACACCGTGCAGCACAGGCGATCCCCGACCCTGCGCACCGGCACGCCACGGGTCAGCACCTCGGCGTGCCCGTCGGGGGTGTCGAACCGGGTCAGCAGCACCGGCACCGACTCGCCGTTGGGCTCCAGCACGGTGAGCTGGGGCACGATCTCACCCAGGTCCAGATTCCACTTGCCGACCCCGGAATCGGTGTACCGGAAGCCGAGGGACCCGTTGGGCGCCACCACCTCGCCGGTGCGGCCGTCCACCAGGACCGGCTTGAACGCCGCGCCCTCCCCGTCATCGCCCAGGTCGGCGGCGGTGAGGTTCTTCCCGGGCAGGTAGCCGCCGTCCCGCTCCTCCAGCGCGACCAGGAACGGCAGGTCGGTGTAGCGCTGCACGTAGTCGACGAAGAACGGCGTCCGCCGTTCGACCAGGAACTCGCGCAGGATGACGTGTCCCATGGCCATGCCCAGCGCGCCGTCGGTGCCGGCCGCGCACGGCATCCACTCGTCGGCGAACTTGGTGTTGTCGGCGTAGTCCGGGCTGACCGTCACGACCTTGGTGCCGCGGTAGCGGACCTCGGCCATCCAGTGCGCGTCCGGCGTGCGGGTGACCGGCACGTTCGAGCCCCACAGCATCAGATAGGAGGCATCCCACCAGTCCCCGGACTCGGGCACGTCGGTCTGATCCCCGAACACCTGCGGCGAGGCGACCGGCAGGTCGGCGTACCAGTCGTAGAACGAGGTCATCGCCCCGCCCATCAACTCGATGAACCGGGAACCTGCGGCGTGCGAGACCATGGACATGGCCGGGATCGGGGAGAACCCGGCGATCCGGTCCGGCCCGTACCGGGCGATCGTGTGCACGTGCGCGGCGGCCACCATCTCGGCCGCCTCGTCCCAGCTCACCCGGATCAGGCCGCCCTTGCCGCGGGCCCGCTGGTAGCGGCGGCGGCGTTCCGGGTCGTCCTGGATGTCGGCCCAGGCCAGCACCGGGTCGCCGGTGCGGCGCCGGGCCTCGCGGTACATCTCCACCAGCACGCCGCGGGCGTACGGATAACGCACCCGGGTCGGCGAGTAGGTGTACCAGGAGAACGCGGCACCCCGCGGGCAGCCACGCGGCTCGTATTCGGGCCGGTCGGGACCGACGCTGGGATAGTCGGTCTCCTGGGTCTCCCAGGTGATGATGCCGTCCTTGACGTACACCTTCCAGGAGCAGGAGCCGGTGCAGTTCACCCCGTGCGTGGACCGGACCACCTTGTCGTGGCTCCAGCGATCCCGGTAGAAGATGTCGCCCTCGCGACCTCCGGTCTTGCTGATCGTCCGCAGATCGGGCGAGACGTCGCCGCGGTTGAAGAACCGCCCGCTGCGCAGCAGCAGATCCGCGACGGGACCGTCGATTCCGGCGCTCACCGGCCCACCGTCCGGCGACACGTGGCCGGCCCGGCCGTCCCGGAAACCTTACCGGCACGGGAGTGTCGACGATTGGCTCGGCTCACCTGGCTCATGGTCGAACCCCTTTACTTCGAATCGGTGGCGGATCGCACATGCAGCCGCCAGGCGGTGTAGACCAACGCGACGACACAGGTCGCGACCAGCAGCATCAGCCCGACCGTGTAGTCGTCGGCCGCCGCGTCGTAGGTCGCACCCATCACCAGCGGCGGGAAGTATCCACCGAGACCACCTGCGGCACCGACGATGCCGGTGACCGTACCGACTCTCTCCGGCGGCGCCGACCGGGCGACCCAGGCGAACACCCCACCGGTTCCGATGCCCAGGAAGAAGGCCAGGGCCACGAAGGTCGAGCCCGCCGCGAGTTCCGGCGGTGGCTGCAGGGCCACCACGGCGGCCATCACCGCCGAGCCGGTCAGCGAGATCAGCACGACCACCTTCGGCCCGATCCGATCCGACAGCACCCCGCCGAGCGGGCGGGCGATGACCGCGGCGATCGCGAACCCGGCGGTCCGCGAACCCGCGTCGGTGAGCGAGAAGTCGTAGATCACCTTCAGGTACGTCGGCAGATAGGTGCTGAAGGCGACGAACCCGCCGAAGCACACCGCGTAGAGGAACGACATCTGCCAGGTGATGGACAGTTTCGCGGCGGCCTTGAGCTTGGGCAGCACCGGCGCGGTGTTCGGCGTCCAGTTCGGCGAATCCTTCATCGCCACCATCACGAGCACGGCGGTGCCGGCCAGCGCCGCCGCGATGATCAGGTGGGTGGCCAGGTATCCGAAGGACGCGACGAACCGCGGCGTGAAGAACGCGGACAGCGCGGTGCCGCCCATCCCAGCCCCGAAAACCCCTGTGGCGAAACCACGTCGGGCGGGTGGATACCAGGCGTTCACGAAGGGGATGCCGACGGCGAAGGCGGTGCCGGCGATGCCGAGGAAGAACCCGAAGATCAGCAGCAGCACGTACGAGTCGATCGATCCGGCAAACGCGACGAGCAGCACCGGGACGATCGAGACGACCGACACGATCATGAACATCACCCGGCCGCCGTACCGATCGGTCAGCGCGCCGACCGGGATTCGGCCGACCGAGCCGACCAGAATCGGCGTGGCGACCAGCAACGAGGTCTGGGTGCTGGTCAGGTCGAGATCGGTCGCGTACCGCGTGGACAACGGCCCGATCAGGTTCCAGGCCCAGAAGTTGATCGCGAACGTCCAGGTGGCCAAGGCCAGATTGCGCCCCTGGCCGGTCATCTGGGACAACCGTTCGGTGGACGGCCCGGTCGGCCGCACGGTACTCACGGTGCGTACCGCCAACTCGGACGGCGGTCGCGATATGGGCATGGCATGGCTAACTCCTCGGCGGCGGCGGACCCCGAAAAGGCAGGGGACGACGAGACCTCACCATGCGCGCGCTGCGCCGTGACAGGGCCTAAAGTCCTCCCCCGGCCGAAAGCTACGCCTGTTCCGACGGCCGCGCGACCGCAAGGAGATGCCACGACGGTCGCGGAAAACGCCTCACAGTCGGCATCTTCGATTGTGAGGTGGGTAAGCGTGCTGGTGGGCCGGCGCCGGGCGATCGTCGCGAGGCGAGCGCGAGCCGGGCGACGCCGTCCGGATCAGCTGGTCTCGTGCGCCTTGCCGAGCTCGGCCGACCGGATCGCGGCCGCCTCGATGGCGGCCAGCAGCGCGGCGCGCACCCGGTGATTCTCCAGCTCCCGGATGGCCGCGATGGTCGTTCCGCCCGGCGACGTGACCGCCTCGCGGAGGGTCACCGGGTGTTCCCCGGAGTCGCGGAGCATGGTGGCCGCGCCCACCGCGGACTGGATGATCAACTGGGTGGACACCGCGCGCGGCAGGCCCAGCAGGATCCCGGCGTCGATCATCGCCTCGACCAGGAAGAAGAAGTACGCGGGCCCCGAGCCGGACAAGGCGGTGACGGCGTCCTGCTGCGATTCGGGAACCCGGACCACCTTGCCGACCGAGGACAGCAGATCCTCCACCAGCTGCAGGTGCGCGGGCTCGGCGTGGCTGCCGGCGGAGATGGCGCTCATCGCCTCGCCGACCAGCATCGGCGTGTTCGGCATGACCCGGACGACCGGGGTGCCGGGCGGCAGGTGGCGCTCGTACAGCGCGGTGGGCAGGCCGGCGCACAACGAGACCACCAGGGTGTCGGGAGTGATGGAGCCGGCCAGCGACTGCAGCAACGGGTCGATGTCCTGCGGCTTCACCGCGACGATCAGGACGTCGGCGAGCTTCGCGGCCTCCTCCGTCTCCACTCCCCGCACCCCGTAGCGCTGGGTCAGCTCGGCGACCCGATCCGGGTAGCGTTCGGTGAACATCAGCGTGTCCGGTGTCCGGCCCGCCGCGATGAGGCCGGCCAGCATGGCTTCACCGATCTTGCCCGCGCCGAGGATCGCGATCGTCGTCATGGCGAACAGGGTGCCACGCTCGGCCATGCATGGCGGTATCGCACCCTACCCAGCCGATTCGATCGAGCCGGCAGCGCTCAGGTTGCCGCAGCGCTCTCCCACACCTGGACCTCGCTCAAACAGATGTCCTTACCGCCGTCCTGTCCATCTTCGCCCGGCCAGGAGTCGTTGATCTCGAGCGTGATCGTCCCGGTCGGGCCCGCCACGAGCGGAAGCTCCTGATAGAGCTCGTCCGGATCTCTCGGCACACGCCCCAACCTGCCTTCCATCGCGCCGGCGTCGGACACGACGTTCACGAGCTTTATCGCAGCGTTCGCATCAAAGCGCGGCTTGTCGATGCGGTAGCCATTGATGATGCAGATCAACCGAACGTTGACCGTCCTGGGCGCGAAGTCGATCTTCAAGCTCGGCTTTTCATCATCCCACGACGAGTCCGGGCTCCATGCCGTGCCCGGGTATCCATCCCGGACGTGCTCCGCTTCATAGGTGTACGACTCACGGCCGTCGTTGTCCGCCGGCAGCACGCTTGACGGAGTGATCGTTGCGTTGGAAAGGTCGACCTTTCTCAACCCCATTGTGTGGCCGCAGTCCTCGAGAAGGGCACTGGCAGCCACCTTCCTCAGGTCGTCCACAAGTCCGAGTCCCATTGCGACGTTGAAGACGGTTTGAGTCGAGGCGACTGCCAGCGCCACAATCGAGACGGTCAGCGCGACCACGGTGAGTTTGTCGGACCGCTTCCAGCGCCGCCGACGCGATCGAGGGGGCCGGGACGCCGCCTGCGGATGTTCGTCACTCACCGGAAGAACCCCTCCAGATCGCCCTGAACTGGCCCGAGCCAGCGGCTCGGAGCCCGGTTCCCCGACCTGACCCAGCCCGAGCATAGGTCAGCCGCGCCCGTTACGCCGGGAATGCGGGATTTGCCGTCTTCCGCGAACTCCACTGCGATCGGCGTCGCGCGCCCGGAGTCCGGCTGCGGCGGCTCCGCCCTGATTCGCTGATCAAATCCGCGCCGAATCGGGCAAATCGGCGGCCTGAACGCGGGTTTCGTCCGCGGAGCTCGAGGGCAAGCCGAGCTTCGCTGATCAAATCCGCGGCGACCCGGACGAATCGGGCGCGCATACGCGGAGATGGTCAGCGCGGGACGAGATCCAGGCCGACCGGCACGGGCGATTCGGGCATTTCGGTCACCAGAAGGTTCGACTGATCAGCGCATCGGCGCCCGGCTGGACCCTGAAAGGCGGCCCGCCTCGCCCCGCAGGCCGGTTCGCTGAACCCTTGATCAGCGCGGCAGGCCGAGGGCGGCCGGCCTCACAAACCCCCGCACGCCGACCGCGGCTTGCGGATGCTGGTGCACATCCGGCCCGTTACGGTCGAGTGGCCGGCACGCACTTGACTCGCCCCCGACATCGGAGACATCCAGATGACGATCACCCCGCCGTTCCCGCCCGGCTTCCTCTGGGGCGGCGCCACCGCCGCCAACCAGGTCGAGGGTGCCTACGACCAGGGCGGCAAGGGCCTGTCCATTCAGGACGTCATGCCCCGCGGCATCGCCGGCCCGCGGACCGACGGGCCCACCGAGGACAACCTGAAGCTGCGGGCCATCGACTTCTACCACCGGTACGTCGAGGACATCGCCCTGTTCGCCGAGATGGGCTTTTCCGTGTTCCGGTTCTCGGTCGCCTGGAGCCGGATCTTCCCCAACGGCGACGATGCCCAGCCCAACGAGGAGGGACTGGCGTTCTACGACCGGGTTCTGGACGAGCTGCAGCGGTACGGCATCGAGCCGATGATCACCATCTCCCACTACGAGACGCCGCTGGCGATCGCCGAGAAGTACGACGGCTGGGTCTCCCGCGAGGTGATCGGCCTGTTCGAGCGCTATGCCAGGGTGCTGTTCGAGCGGTACGGACATCGGGTCACCTACTGGCTGACCTTCAACGAGATCAACTCGGTCCTGCACGCCCCGCTGATGAGCGGCGGCATCAACACCCCGAAGGAGCAGCTGCGGCCGACCGACCTGTACCAGGCGATCCACCACGAACTGGTGGCCAGCGCGTCGGCGACCAGGATCGCGCACGAGATCAACCCGGCGATCAAGGTCGGGTGCATGGTCCTCGCGATGCCCGTCTACCCCTTGAGCCCCGACCCGGCCGACGTGCTGGCCACGATGCACGCCGATCACGCCAACCTGATGTTCACCGACGTGCACGCCCGCGGGCGCTATCCCGGGTACGCGTTGCGGCACTTCCGGGAGAACGGCATCGAGCTGCGGATCACCGACGAGGACCGCCGGCTGCTCGCCGAGCACACCGTCGATTTCGTCTCGTTCAGCTATTACATGAGCGCCTGCGAGACCGGTGACCCGGCGAGGCGGATCATCGGTAAAGGCAACATCCTCGGCGGCGTTCCGAACCCTCATCTGCCCGCGTCCGAATGGGGCTGGCAGATCGACCCGGTCGGCCTGCGGGTCATCCTGAACCAGTTCTGGGACCGTTGGGGCAAACCGCTGTTCATCGTGGAGAACGGCCTTGGCGCCAAGGACGAGCTGGTCGAGGTCGACGGCCGGCTCACCGTGCTGGACGACTACCGGATCGAGTACCTCGACGCGCACCTCCGGCAGGCCGCCGAGGCCGTCGCCGACGGTGTCCAGCTGCTGGGTTACACCACCTGGGGTCCCATCGACCTGGTCAGCGCCTCCACCGCGCAGATGTCCAAGCGCTACGGCTTCATCTACGTCGACCGCAACGACGACGGCACCGGCACGCTGGCCCGATACCGCAAGAAGTCGTTCGACTGGTACCGGCAGGTCATCGCCAGCAACGGGGCCAGCCTGCGGCGGGTCTGAGATCACCGGCGGGCGGGTTCCCGCCGAACAGACGCGGTCCGAGCGTTTGTCGACGATGCCCGACGATGCCCGATCAGGTCGGCGTCAGCCGGTCCGGACCGAGGCCAGCAGCAGACCCAACTCCTGCTCGACGTACTGCTCCAACGTCATCAGCCGCGCGACGTGCCAGTGTTTGAGCGCCCAGGCATGCGCCACCAGCAGCACGTTCTGCACCACCAACCGGGCGTCCACGTCTCGGAAGACGCCGGCGGCGACACCCTCGGCGAACACCACCCGGATCGGTTCGGCGGTCTCCAGCTCCAGCCGTTTGATCCGCTCCAGGCCCTCGGCCGAGAGCGTGCGGCTCTCCCGATAGGTGAGGGTGACCGCGTCCCGCTTGGCGTCGACCACCCGACAGCAGATCCGGAACGCCGCCTCGAACCGTTCGACCGGATCGTCCCCGGCACTTTCGATGGCCGCCGGCACCTGGTCCCGGAAGTCCTCCAGGATGTCCACGATCACCGCGGACAGCAGGTCGTCCTTGTTGCCGAAATACTGGTAGATCAGGCCAACGCTGATGCCGGCTCGCTCGGCGACGGCCTGCATCGCGGTGGCGTGGAACCCGGTCTTGGACATCACCTCGGTGGCCGCGTCCAGGATCTGCCGGCGCCGGCGCTGCACCCGCGCATCGGTGCGGGCCGCCCGCCTGGCGATGCGTTCGTCGAGCGCCTGGGCCATGACCGCCCCTTCCAGTCTGACTGAATGATTGTTCATTCTAGGCCAGCTCCGCCGACGGCACGCGACGAGGCGATCGCAGCGGCCCGGCCTGCGATCGGCCCATCCGCCCGGCCAGGCCCCCGCCCAGCCGGCCGAGCCACCCGGGCCCGGCCGGACCGGAGGCCTTTGAAGCGTCGTTCATTTTCTTGTTGACAACCCCGTCGGAACGCTCTACTGTCGATCTCAGTTGAATGAACCATCATTCATTGGACGCTCTAGAACAGCCCCGATGCGGCTCGATGAGGAGAAGCAGATGACCCAGACCACGGCTGTCGACCACCAGGTGCCGGCCACCGGAAACACCCCGACCTTCGAGGACATCCGGTACGAGATCACGGGCCCGACCGCGATCATCACGATCAACCGGCCGCACCGGTACAACGCCTTCCGCGGCAAGACCGTCGAGGAGCTGATCAAGGCCTTCCGGCTGGCCTGGGCCGACCGGGCCGTGCAGGCCGTCATCCTCACCGGCGGGGGCCAGAAGGCATTCTGCACCGGCGGCGACGTCAAGCAACGCGCGGAAACCGGCGACTACGGGCCCACCGAGTCCGGCATGTTCGAGATCGGCAATCTGCACAAGCTGATCCGGGACATCCCCAAGCCGGTCATCGCCGCGGTGAACGGCGTCGCGGTCGGCGGCGGCCACGTGCTGCACGTGCTGTGCGACCTGTCCATCGCCTCCGAGACCGCCCGGTTCGGCCAGGCCGGCCCCAAGGTCGGCTCGTTCGACGCCGGCTTCGGCTCGGCCTACCTGGCTCGGGTCGTCGGCGAGAAGCGCGCCCGGGAGATCTGGTACCTGTGCCGGGTCTACGACGCCGCCACCGCCGAGCGCTGGGGCCTGGTGAACAAGGTGGTCCCCGCGGACCAGCTGCTGGACGAGGCCAAGAGTTGGGCCGCCGAGATCGCCGAGAAGAGCCCGACCGCGCTGCGCTTCCTCAAGCAGTCGTTCAACGCCGACACCGACCATCAGGCCGGCCTGTCCAACCTGGCGATGTCCGCCCTCGACCTGTTCACCGCCTCGCCGGAGGGCCTGGAGGGCGCCGCCGCGTTCGCGCAGAAGCGGCCGGCCGACTTCGTCCAGCACGTCAACTGGCACTGAACCCGCCCATTCGAGAAGCGAGAGACGAGAAGCAGATGGATTTTTCGCTCACCGCCGAGCAGCAAGAGCAGATCGACGCGGCCCGCGCCTACGCCAGGGAACTCGCTCCGGACTACCAGAACCGGGAGAAGACCGGGTTCATCGACAAGGACGTCTTCCTGGAGATGGGTCGCCGCGGCTTCATCGGGCCGGAGATATCCCCAGAACTGGGCGGCCGCGGGCAGACCCGGCTGACCTCTGGACTGCTCCTCGAGCAGATCTCCACCGGTGACTTCAACGTGGGCTACCTGCAGGTCGTCGGCTCGCTGGTCGGGCAGATCCTGGCCGGCAACGCCCAGCCGGACGTGGCCAAGGAATGGGTGCCCCAGATCACCGGCGGCACGGGCGTCGTCGGCATCGGCCTGTCCGAGCCGGGCGGCGGATCGGACGCGGGCAACCCCGGCATGCGGGCCGAGCGGGACGGCTCCGGAGATGGCGCCGATTGGCTGATCACCGGCGCGAAGTCGATGTCGCTGATGGAGTACTGCACCGGCGCAGTCGTTTTCGCCCGCACGAGCGACGAGGGCCGTGGTCGTGGCATCACCGCCTTCGTCGTCGACCTCGACGGCCCCGGCATCACCCGAGAGCCGTACTCCGATATGGGCACCAAACCGGTCAGGCGCGGCGCGATCCATTTCGATCGGGTGCGGGTGCCGGCCCAGAACGTGCTCGGCGAGGTCGGCAAGGGTTTCACCTCGGTGATGCAGGGCTTCGACTTCAGCCGCGCGCTGATCGGCCTGCAATGCGTGGGCACCGCCCAGCAGACCGTCGACGAGACGTGGCAGTACGTCTCCCGGCGCGAGGCGTTCGACCGGCCGATCAGCACGTTCCAGGGCGTCTCGTTCCCGCTCGCCGAATCCGAGACGCTGCTCGCCGCGGCCAGAGTGCTGTGCTACCAGACGCTGTGGCTCAAGGACGCCGGCCTGCCGCACACCGCGCAGGCCGCGATGTGCAAGTGGTGGGCGCCCAAGACCGCCTACGACGTCATCAACAGCTGCCTGCTGCTGCACGGCCAGTACGGCTATCGCACCGAGAAGCCCATCGAGCAGCGGCTCCGCGATGTGCTGGGCCTGCAGATCGGTGACGGCACCGCGCAGATCATGAAGCTGATCATCGCCCGGCAGCGGCTGGGCCGGGAGTTCGCTCCCTGACCCGCCCGACCGCGACCCGGCCACACCTCGCCGTCCGGGTCGTGATCCGCCAACCCTTTCTCGCTCTCCACCACGCAAGGACAAAGGAGTCATCACATGGGCAAGATGGACGACAAGGTCTCGATCGTCACCGGCGCCGGCCGGGGCATCGGCCGCGGCATCGCCGAGAAGCTGGCATCGGAGGGCGCGATCGTCGTCGTCACCGATGTCGACGAGCAGTCGGCCGCCACTACGGCCGCTGAATTGGGGGGCACGAGGGTCGATCGCCACGTTGGCCTGCGGGTCGACGTCACCGACCGGGAGTCGGTCGCGGCCATGGTCGCCACCGTGCAGGAGCGGTTCGGCCGGATCGACGTGCTGGTCAACAACGCCGGCTGGGACAAGGTCGGGCCGTTCGTGGACAGCGACGAGGCCGACTGGGACCGGGTCATCGCGATCAATCTCTACGGGGTGTTCAACACCAGCAAGGCGGTGCTGCCGATCATGGCCGGCCAGGGCCACGGGCACGTGGTCAACCTGGGCTCGGACGCCGGTCGCGTGGGCTCCTCCGGCGAGGCCGTCTACTCGGCGGCCAAGGGCGGCGTGATCGCCTTCACCAAGGCGGTGGCCCGCGAGATGGCGCGCAGCAAGGTGAATGTCAACGTCGTGTGCCCCGGCCCGACCGACACCCCGCTGTTCGCCTCGATCGGCGGCGACAACCCCAAGCTGCGCGACGCGCTGACCAAGGCCATTCCGTTCCGGCGGCTGGCCGACCCGAGCGATCTGGCCAATGCGGTCGCGTTCTTCGCCTCCGACGAGGCCTCCTACATCACCGGACAGACCGTCAGCGTCAGCGGCGGCCTCACGATGAGCTGACGAGTTCCATGACACTCGAGACGATCCTCACCGACGAGATCATCGACGAATACACCAAGGCGGGCTACTGGCAGAACAAGGTGATCACCGACTTCCTGGACGAGGTCGTTGCCCGGACCCCGGACAAGGTCGCGGCGATCGACCCCCGCCGTCAGGTCACCTACGCCGAACTGGCCGCCGAGGTCGACCGGGCCGCTCTGGGCTTCCTGGAGATGGGCATCGAGCCCGGCGACGTCATCTCCTTCCAGCTGCCCAACTGGATCGAGTTCCTGGTGGTGCACTTCGCGGCCACCCGGATCGGCGCCGTCTCCAATCCGCTCATCCCGATCTACCGGGACCGCGAGGTCGGCTTCATGGTGAAGCTGGCAGAGTCCAAGCTGATCATCGTCCCGGCCGAGTTCCGCGGCTACGACCACGCTGCCATGATTGACCGCCTCAGTCCGGAATGGCCGGCGCTGCAGCATGTTCTCGTACTGGGCGAGACCGGCACGAATTCGTGGGAGAGGTTCGCGGCCACCCCGTGGGAGCAGCGACGTGACCCTGCGTCGCTCGCGGACTACCGGCCGGAACCGAACGAGGTCACCCTGCTGATGTTCACCTCCGGCACCACCGGCGAGCCCAAGGGCGTCATGCACACGCACAACACCCTGGTCGCGGCGAACGCCGCGCTGCCGGCCCGGCTGGGCGTCGGCGAGCACAGCGTCATCCACATGGCGTCCACGTTCGCCCACCTGACCGGCATGCTCTACGGCGTGCGGCTGCCCACTCAGCTGGGCGCCACTGGCGTGTACCAGGACGTGTGGAGCAACACCGAGTTCGTCGAGCTGGTCGACCGGCACAAGATCACCTACACCTCGGCGGCCACGCCGTTCCTGCACGACACCCTGAACGCGCCGAACCTGGACTCCCACGACATGTCCAGCCTGCAGCGGTTCTGCTGCATGGGCGCGCCGATCCCACCGGCGATCGTCCGCGCCGCCCAGGCCCGGTTCCCGGGCATGACGGTGCTCGGCGGCTGGGGACAGACCGAGAACGGACTGGTCACGTTGGGGATCCCCGGCGATCCGCCGGAGATCATCGCCGAGCGTGACGGCTATCCGTGGGCCGGTATGCAATTGCGGATTGTCGACGCTGCCGACGTCACCGGAAACCGGGTGCTGCCGGCCGGCGAATCCGGCCGGCTGCAGGTCCGCGGTCCGTTCCTGTTCGTCGGGTACGCCCGCCGGCTGGAGCTGACCCGCGAACTGTTCTTCGACGGCTTCTTCGACACCGGCGACCTGGCCTACCTCGACGAGAAGGGCTACCTGAAGCTGTCCGGTCGCACCAAGGATGTGATCATCCGCGGCGGCGAGAACATTCCGGTCGCCTACGTGGAGAACGCCCTGTACGAGAACCCGAAGATCGCCTCGGTCGCGGTCGTCGGCATCCCGGATCCGCGGCTGCAGGAGCGGGCCTGCGCCTGCGTCGTGTTGCGGCCGGGCGTCGAGGAGTTCACCTTCGAGGAGATGAAGGCATTCCTGGCCGACAAGGGCGTCGCCAAACAGTACTGGCCGGAGCGGCTGGAGGTGCTGCCGACGCTGCCGTCCACGGCGAGCGGCAAGATCCAGAAGTACAAGCTCAGGAATCAGGTCGGCCAGCAGGTCGGCCGGGCGGGCGGAGGAAACTCATGAGCACCGCGTACCTGGTCGACGGGATCCGCACCCCGTTCGGCCGGTACGGGGGCGCGCTGTCCTCGGTGCGGACCGACGACCTGGCCGCGCACGTGCTGCGCGGCCTGGTCGACCGGTTGCCGTCGGTGGACTGGGACGCCCTGGACGACGTGGTCCTGGGCTGCGCCAACCAGGCCGGCGAGGACAACCGGAACGTCGCCCGGATGGCGGCGCTGCTGGCCGACCTGCCGATCGGCGTCCCCGGATCGACGGTCAACCGACTGTGCGGTTCCAGCCTGGACGCGATCGCCACCGCCTCCCGCGCGGTCCGCGCCGGCGACGCCGACCTGATCCTGGCCGGCGGCGTGGAGAGCATGAGCCGGGCACCGTTCGTCATCCCGAAGGCGACGTCGGCGTTCTCCCGGTCCACCGAGATCCACGACACCACCATCGGTTGGCGGTTCGTCAACCCGGTGATGCGGGAGCGGTACGGCACCGACTCGATGCCGCAGACCGCGGACAACGTGGCCGCCGAGTTCGACATCAGCCGGGCCGACCAGGACGCGTTCGCCCTGCGCTCGCAGGACCGGGCGGCCAAGGCCATCGGCTCCGGCCGGCTGGCCAGGGAGATCGCGCCGGTCAGCATCCCGCAGCGGAAGGGCGAGCCCGTGATCGTCGACACCGACGAGCACCCGCGGGCGACCTCGCTGGAAGCGCTGGCCAGGCTCAAGCCGATCAACCCGGGCGGCACCGTGACCGCCGGCACCGCCTCCGGCGTCAACGACGGCGCGGCCGCCGTGCTCATCGCTTCTGAAAGAGCCGTGTCCGCGTTCGGTTTGACCCCGCTGGCCCGGGTCACCTCGGCCGCGGCGGCCGGCGTGCCGCCACGGATCATGGGCATCGGACCGGTGCCGGCCACGCGCAAGCTGCTGGCCCGCAACGGCTTGTCCATCGCCGATCTCGACCTCGTCGAGCTGAACGAGGCGTTCGCCGCGCAGGCTCTTGGTGTACTGCGGCAGCTCGGGCTGCCGGACGACGCCGAGCACGTCAACCCCAACGGCGGGGCCATCGCGCTCGGTCACCCGCTGGGCGCCAGCGGCGCCCGGATCGCGCTGTCCGCCGCGATCGAGCTGCGCGACCGCGCCGCCGCCCGCGCCCTGGCCACGATGTGCATCGGCGTCGGCCAAGGCATCTCCGTCCTGCTCGAATCCGCCTGAACCCATGATCTCTTGGAGAACCCCATGACCACGACCGTCAGTGCTGACAGTGTCGCCGCCCGGCCGGTCGGCATCTATGCCGGCGCCGTCACGCAGCCGCCGACCCCGATCACCGACCGGGCCCGCGACTACCTGAACCTGGATTCCCTTTTCACCGCCGAGGAACTCGCCCAGCGAGACAAGGTCCGCGCGTTCGTCGACGCCCGGATCCGGCCGAACATCAAGCAGTGGTACGAGGACGCGCACTTCCCCGTCGAGATCGCCACCGAGTTCGGTGAACTCGGGTTGCTGGGCATGCACCTGAAGGGCTACGGCTGCCCCGGCCGAAGCGCCGTCGAGTACGGCCTGACCGCCCTGGAACTCGAGGCCGGCGACTCCGGCCTGCGGACCTTCGTCTCGGTGCAGGGCTCACTGGCCATGAGCGCCATCCACAAGCACGGCTCGGAGGAGCAGAAGCGGCAGTGGCTCCCGGGCATGGCCGCCGGAGAGCTGATCGGCTGCTTCGGCCTGACCGAGCCGACCGCGGGCTCCGATCCGGCCGGCATGAAGACGGTCGCCGTTCGCGACGGCTCTGCCGAGGACGCAGACTGGGTGATCAACGGGGCGAAGCGGTGGATCGGGCTGGCGTCGATCGCGCAGGTCGCCATCATCTGGGCCAAGACGGAGGAAGGGGTTCGCGGGTTCGTGGTGCCGACCGACACGCCCGGCTTCACCGCCACCCCGATCGAGCCGAAGCTGTCCATGCGCGCCTCGATCCAGTGCGACATCACGCTGGAGGACGTGCGGCTGCCCGCGGACGCGGTGCTGCCGAACGTCGTCGGCCTCAAGGGTCCGTTCGCCTGCCTGAACGAGGCCCGGTACGGGATCATCTGGGGCGCCATGGGCGCCGCCCGCGACTCGTTCGAGACCGCCCTGCGGTACAGCCTGGATCGCACCCAGTTCGACACTCCGCTGGCCGGCTTCCAGCTGACCCAGCGCAAGCTGGCCGACATGGTGCTGGAGATCGGCAAGGGCATTCTGGTCGCGCTGCAGACCGGCCGCTTGAAGGACGCGGGAATGCTTCAACCACAGCAGATCTCGTTCGGCAAGCTGAACAACGTGCGGGAGGCCATCGCGATCTGCCGGGAGGCCCGGGCCATGCTCGGCGGCAACGGCATCACCGGTGACTACTCGCCGCTGCGGCACGCCAACAACCTGGAGTCGGTCCGCACCTACGAGGGCACCGACGAGGTGCACACGCTGATCATGGGGCAGGCCATCACCGGCCTGGCCGCCTACCGGTGACCGCCATGACGACTGTCCAGGTCACGCGGGTCGACTATCAGACCCTGTACACCGAGGTGTCCGACGGCATCGCGGTTCTCACCATCAACCGGCCGGAGGTCCGCAACGCGGTCAACCGGCAGGTACAGCTGGACATCCGGACCGCGCTGGACGCCTTCCGCACCGACGACGACGTGCACGTGGTGATCGTCACCGGGGCCGGCGAGAAGGCGTTCGTGGCCGGTGCCGACATCTCCCAGGTCCGCACCTACACCCTGCACACCGCCTTGTCCTCGGACCTGCAGCGCCTGTACGACGAGGTCGAGGCGTTCGAGAAACCGACCATCGCCGCCGTCAACGGGTTCGCCCTGGGCGGCGGGTGCGAGCTCGCCATGTCCTGCGACATCCGGATCGCCGCCGACACCGCGCGTTTCGGCCTGCCCGAGACGAACCTGTCGGTGCTGCCGGCGGCCGGCGGCACGCAGCGGCTGGCTCGGCTGGTCGGCACCGGCCGCGCCATCGAGCTGATCCTGACCGGCCGGCTCATCCGGGCCGACGAGGCCGAACGGATCGGGCTGGTCACCTCGGTCGTCCCGGGTGACGAACTGCTGGCCAAGGCCCGCGAGGTCGCCGGGCAGATCACCACCAAGGGCCCGCTGGCGATCCGGCTGGCCAAGCTGGTCATCCGTTCCGGCATGGACGCCGACCAGCACACCGGCCTGGTCGTCGAGCGGCTCGCCCAGGCGTTGCTGTACACCACCGACGACAAGACCGAGGGCACCGAGGCATTCCTGAACAAGCGCCCGCCCGTCTTCAGGGGCCGGTGATTCGCGATGACTGCCGTGAATCATGTGGTGGTGGTCGGGGCCGGTGCCATGGGCTCGCAGATCGGTCTGGTCTGCGCCCTGGCCGGCCTGCAGGCCACCGTCACCGACATCGCCGAACCTGCCCTGGCCAAGGCGGAAGACTCACTTCGCCAACGCATGTCGCGAGATGTGCAGAAGGGACGGCGGACGGCCGACGACGTCGAGGCGGCGTTCGCGCGGCTGTCGTTCACCACCGACCTGACCGCCGCCGCGGCCACCGCCGACTACGTCGTCGAGGCGGCGGTGGAGAAGCTCGACATCAAGCGGGCCCTGTTCGCCGAGCTGGACAAGGCGGCCCCGGCGCACGCGATTCTGGCCACCAATTCGTCCAGCATCGTCTCGTCCCGGATCGCCGACGCCACCAACCGGCCCGACAAGGTCTGCAATCTGCACTTCTTCAACCCCGCACTGATCATGAGGTGCGTCGAAGTCGTTCGTGGACCGGACACCTCCGATGTCACGGTCGACACGTCCGTGGCGCTGGTCGAGCGGCTGGGGAAAACCCCCGTCGCGCTGAACAAGGAGATCCCCGGGTTCGTCGCCAACCGGATCCTCAACGCGGTGCGGGACGAGGCGATCTACCTGCTGGAGCACGGCGTCGCGTCGGTCGCCGACATCGACACCGCCTGCCGCACCGCGCTCGGCTACCCGATGGGGCCGTTCGAGCTGATGGACCTGACCGGCGTCGACATCGGTTACCTGACCAAGCAGGACCGGTTCGCGCAGACCGGCGACCCCAAGGACCAACCGAGCCGCAGCGTCGCGGCCCTGGTCGAACGCGGCGAACTCGGCCGCAAGACCGGGAAGGGTTGGTACTCCTACGACAAGGCCGGCGTCAAAACGCCCCGGCCCACCCAGGAGCTGACAGTCGAAGTGAGCGACCGATGACCAGCAAGCCGAACCTCGCCACCGAGTTCACCAGGGATTTGACCACCGCCCGGGACACCGACTACTACCTGTGCAGCGACCTGCTCACCGACGCCGAACGGGAGATCCGCGACAGGATACGCTCTTTCGTGGACACCGAGGTCCTGCCGATCATCAACGACTACTGGGAGCGCGCCGAGTTCCCGTTCGAGCTGGTGCCGAAGCTGGCGGAGCTGGGCGTGGTCGGCGGCCCGATCCGGGGCTACGGCTGTCCGGGCCTGTCCCGGCTGGGGCAGGGCATGGTCACCCTGGAACTGTCCCGCGGGGACGGCAGCGTGAACACGTTCCTGGGCGTGCAGACCGGCCTGGCCATGGGGTCGATCGACATGCTCGGCTCACCGGAGCAGAAGCAGCGGTGGCTGCCCGGCATGGCCCGGCTGGAGAAGATCGGCGCGTTCGCGCTGACCGAACCGGCGCACGGCTCCGACTCGGTCGCGCTGGAGACCACCGCCCGCCGCGACGGCGACGAGTGGATCATCAACGGCGCCAAACGGTGGATCGGCAACGGCAGCATCGCGCACGTGGTCATCGTGTGGGCCCGGGACGAGGCCGATGGCAAGGTCAAGGGATTCGTCATCGAAAAGGCCGATGACGGAAGCTATCCCGAGGGCTACACGGCCGAGCTGATCACCGGCAAGATCGGCAAGCGGGCCATCTGGCAGCCGGACATCGCCCTGGAGAACGTGCGGGTGCCGGAAGCGAACAGGCTCGCCGACGCGCGCTCGTTCCACGACGTCAGCCGGGTGCTCACCGCGACCCGCGGCGGCGCATCCTGGGAGTCGGCCGGGCACGCGGTCGCCGCGTACGAGGCCGCGCTGACCTACTCGACGAACCGGGACCAGTTCGGCAAGCCCATCGCCTCGTACCAGTTGGTGCAGAACAAGCTGGCCAACATGCTGGCCGAGGTGACCGCCATCCAGCTGATGTGCTTCCGGATGGCGCAGTTGCAGGAGCAGGGCAAGCTGACCGGGCCGATGGCGTCGCTGGCCAAGATGGCCACCGCCAAGAAGGCCCGCTGGATCTGCGGCGAAGCGCGGGACATCCTGGGCGGCAACGGGTTGCTGCTGGACTTCCACGTGGCCCGGCACATGACCGACATGGAGGTCGTGCACACCTACGAGGGCACCGACAGCATCCAGTCGCTCATCGTCGGGCGAGATGTCACCGGCATCTCGGCGTTCGGCTGATCCGGTGCCTGGCCGTCCGTCGTCGAGTACGACTTCACCGACGGGGCAAAGGCCTTCGCCGACCTGGAGGATCGCGCGATCATCGGCAAGGCGGTCCTGCGTATCCGCTGACCCCTGATCACCCGTGACCGGCAGTTTTTTGGTGACTTCTTGCCGGTACGTTCGGCCGATGCAGATGCCGCAGCTCCCGCCCCTGCCCGAGTCCTTCGACGCGGCCCGGCGGGTGCTGTCGGTGCGCCCGATGGGGACGTTGACGATGCAGTTGCGCCACCTGAAGCTGGCCCTGCAGGGAGCGGAGAGCGGCCTGGACGTCGTGCAGCCGGTCGTCGCCGACCTGAACGTCGGACCGTTTCTGGATCTGCCGGAGGCCGACGCCGCGGTCTCCGCGGGCATGCTGGCACGGTGGGGCGTCGGCCTGCCGCAAACCTTGGACGCCGCCGTTGCCGCCGGGTTCGGCCGGCCGGTCCCCGAGGCCCAACGGATCGAGTCGGTCCACCTCTTCCGCGACGTCCGGTTCGCCGGAACTGCGCTGCTGCGGCCGGAGCTGATCCGTGGTCTACCCGTCGACGGGAACCCGGTGATCCTCATCCCCACCGTTGGCGACCTGATCGTCGGCGGCACCGACGACCCGGCGGGCCTGACGTTCATGGCCCGGCTCGCCGAGCGGATCGTGCAGTCCGACGCGATCAGCGTCTCCATCCAGCCCCTTGTGCTGCGGGGTCCGAGCTGGGAGCCGTTCGCGTGGCCGGCGGCGGCGCAGCCCTACGCGGATACGCTGCGTCGCCGTTGGGACGTCAGCCACTACGGCGCGCAACGCCCGCTGTTACGGGAGCACTATGAGCGGGTCCGGCAACCGTATTTCGTCCCGGCGGTGAATCTGTTCACCAAGGAAAGCCAGACGGTCACCGTCACCTCGCTGACCGAAGGGGTGCCCACCGTCCTGCCCCTGGCCGATGTCGTCGGCCTGGTCCGCGACGGCGGCCAGGTCACCAATGTGCCGATGGAGGAGCTGTTCAGGATTCCCGGCCTCCTCGCGCCGGTCCCGAACACCGCTCCGCCCAGGGTCTTCGCGACCAGATTCCCGGTCGAACTCGTCCGCTGACGGGCGGACGCGACCCAGGTCCGTCACCGTCCGCCCTGCATCGCGCCGATCCCGAAACGACTACTGTCCGGCGGGTGACGAAGCCCGGCCGGACGCTGGTGACCGTCGCCGTCCTGCTGCTGGCCATCAACCTGCGTCCGGTGGTCAACGCGCTGGGCGCCGTCGTCCCGGAGTTGCGGGACGCGACCGGGCTGCCGGCCGGTACTACCGGCCTGCTGCTGTCCCTGCCCACCATCGCGTTCGCCGTGATGGGCCTGGCGGCACCTATCCTGGCCGTTCGGATCGGCGCCCACCGGACCGTGGTCGTCGCGCTGCTGGCCCTGCTGCTCGGCCAGTTGCTGCGGGCGGCGGTCCCCGGCGTGCCGGCGCTGTTCGCGGGATCGTTGCTCGCGCTGGCCGGGATCGCCGTGGCGAACGTGCTGATGCCGGGCCTGGTCCGGCTGCACTTCCCGAACCGCATTCCGCTGATCACCGCCGCGTACACCACCTTGCTCACCATCGGCGGCGCCACCGCCGCCGGGCTGACCCTGCCGGTGCAGCGCGGCCTGGGTGGGGACTGGCGGCTGGGCATCGGGATGTGGGCGGGTACCGCCGCGGTGGCCCTGATCCCCTGGCTGCTGCTGATCCGCGAATCCGGGGCCGCCACCAGCGGCGCCGGCACCAGGCTGCCGCTGCGGACGCTGGCCCGCACCCGGGTGGCCTGGGCCCTGGCCCTGTACTTCGCCAGTCAGTCGATGATCGCGTACGTGGTGTTCGGCTGGCTGGCCGAGATCCTGGTCGACCATGGCATGACGGATACCGCCGCGGCCGCCCAGGTGTCGATCTCGATCGCGGTGGGCATCCCGCTGGCCGCGCTGGTGCCGACCATGCTGGGCCGCGCCCGCCGGCCGGCGATCCTGGTGTCTGCCCTGGCCGGCTGTTACCTGCTCGCCTTCCTCGGCCTGGTCGTATCGCCGACCGAACCGGTCTGGCTCTGGTCGGTTCTCATCGGCATCGGCACCGGCGCGTTCCCGCTGGCGTTGACGCTGATCGCGCTGCGGGCCCGGACCGCGCTGGCCACCACGTCGTTGTCCGCGTTCACCCAGTGCGCCGGCTACCTGATCGCCTCGGTGGGACCGCTGGGCTTCGGGCTGCTGTTCGACCTGACCGGCACGTGGACGGTCCCGCTGCTGGCCCTCTGCGGCGTGGTGCTGGTCCAGGTCGGTGCCGGCCTGTTGGCCGTCCGGCCCCGTTACGTCGAGGACGAACTGCCCGGCTCGGCGCATCGCGGCTGACCGACCGCCCGTCAGGCCGGTCCCAGCAACGCCGTGGCGGTCGCCGCCCGACCCTCCCCACGCCCGGTGAGGCCGAGCCCGTCGGTGGTCGTTCCGGCCACCGAGACCGGCGCCCCGACCACTTCGGCCAGCACCCGCTGCGCCTGCGCCCGGTGCGGCGCCAGCTTCGGCGAGTTCGCGATCACCTGGACCGACGCGTTCAGCACCCGGAATCCGGCCGCCTGCACCAGGCAGACCACCTCGGCCAGCAGGGTCACCCCGGACGCGCCGGCCCACTTCGGGTCGGACGTTCCGAAGATTGCACCCAGATCGCCCAGGCCGGCGGCGGACAGCAGGGCGTCGCATAGCGCGTGCGCGGCGACGTCACCGTCGGAGTGTCCGGCGCAGCCGTCCACGCCCTCGAAACGCAGACCGGCCAGCCAGCAGTCCCGGCCGGGTTCGATCGGGTGCACGTCCACCCCGGTACCCACCCGCAGCCCGGGATCGGTCCGCTCGCCCGGGGTGTCAGGGTCGGTTCCCGGTCCGCCGGCCATCCGTTCCGCCGCCTCCAGATCCTGCCGAGTGGTGATCCTGAACGCGGCCCGGTCCCCGTCCACCACGCAGACCCGGACCCCGACCGACTCGGCCAGTCCCGCGTCGTCGAGTACCGATGACTGCCGATCGGCCGCCGCGGCGTACGCCAGGCGCAGTACGTCGGGACGAAAGCCCTGGGGCGCCTGCACGATCCGCAACGTGCCGCGGTCGACCGTGCCGGCCAGCGCGCTGCCGTCGCCGATTCCGCGGACCGTGTCGACCACCGGCAGCACCGGGACGACGGCGTCGGCGCCGGCCCGCACCCGCGCGACGACCCGGTCGATCACCGAGGACGGCGCGAAGGCCCGGGCCGCGTCGTGCACCAGAATGACGTCCGCATCGGGCGGAACCACCTCGAGCGCGGCCGCCACGGACGCGATCCGGTCGGCTCCGCCGACGACCACGGCGCAAGCAGAACCCACCAATGCCTGGACACGACCGAGATGCTCTCCGGGCACCGTCACCACGACACCCTGCACGCTCGCGACACGAAGGCGATCGACGGCGTGTACCAACAGCTCTCGACCGCCGACCCGGACGAATGCGTTCGGCGCACCGGCATCGAACGGTTCACCCGACCCGGTGACCGGGATAATCGCGACGACCGTCATCGCAGACCGGTCCGCACGACCGGACGCACCGCCGTGCCCGAATCGGTCAGGAAGCCAGTACCTCGTCCAGGATGCCCTCGGCCTTGACCTCGTTGGTCCCCTCGGCCAGCGCGAGCTCGGAGACCAGGATCTGCCGCGCCTTGGCGAGCATCCGCTTCTCCCCGGCCGACAGGCCGCGCTCGCGGTCCCGGCGCCACAGGTCGCGGACGACTTCGGCCACCTTGTTCACGTCGCCCGACGCGAGCTTCTCCAGGTTTGCCTTGTACCGGCGCGACCAGTTGGTCGGCTCCTCGGTGTGCGGCGCGCGCAACACCTCGAAAACGTGATCCAGGCCGGTCCGATCGACGACATCACGGACTCCGACGATTTCCGCGTTGTCGGCCGGCACCTTGACGGTCAGGTCGCCCTGTGCGACTTTCAGGACCAGATAGAGCTTCTCGACACCCTTCACGGTCCTGGTTTCGGTGGCCTGAATGAGGGCCGCACCGTGATGCGGGTAGACAACGGTTTCGCCAACGTTGAAAACCATGAGCGTTCAAGACCCCTTTCGCTGTATCCATCCTACCACGGCCCACCCGGTGCCCCCACCTGTTGTCGCAGGTCAGGGGCTATCCGGTCACTTGACAAATCCCCCAGCGGCATGCATGGCCCAGCGATCGTCCGAATTGTGCCGGTCCGGAACAGGATCGGCTCGAGGCACGGCCGGGCGTCGCCGGGCCGCGATCACCGCGCCCGGACTCGAATCACGACACGGGCGGGCGACCGCCTCCCGGCGAGCAGACCAGACACCGGGGCGACTAACGTGCTTGCCAACACCGCACTGCGGTGCCGGAAGCCAGGATGGACCACGCGAACACGCCGTCGCCGCGCAGCACCGCTCCGCCCGGAGCCGGTCGACCAGAAGAGGGGAACCGCCGTGACCCGCACCGCCCGGTTGCCGCGCCGAGTGCTCGCCCCCGCCGGTTTGGCGTTGTTCGCCGCGATGACGCTGGCCGTCAGCGGTTGCGCGGCCGGTCAGTACGCGCAGACCGCCGAGCAGGTCACCGCGATCGACGGCGCGAATGGCACGGTCGGGAACATCTCGGTGCTCAACGCACGCCTGGCGCCCACCGCCCGGGAGTCCTACCCGGCCGGCTCCAATGCCCGGCTGCTGCTGTACGTGTCCAACATCGGTCTTTCCGCGGACAGCCTGGAGAGCGTAAGCACCAGCGCCGCGAAATCGGTCCAGATCACCGGCGACCAGACCCTGCCACCGCAGACCCTGACGGACTTCGCCAGCGCGACCGGCACCGAGGTCGTCGTCACCGGATTCCTGCAGGACCAGTTCTACGGTGTGTCGATCCCCATGACCTTCTCGTTCGCCGACGCGGGAACGATTGACCTCAACGTGCCCATCCAGGTGCCGGACGAGCGGTCGACCGATCGGGAGACGACCGACATCCTCCCGCCGCACCCGACGCCGCTGTGGGAGCAGGACGAGGTGGCCGAAGGCGACGTCGGGCCGGGCGGCCACTGAGCGACTCCGGCACTCGCCGGCGGGTCACTGTCAGACCCCTGGCCTACCGTTCGGGCCATGAGTGAATCTTGCCGAGCGAACCGTCGTGGCAGGTGCCGCGGCCGCGGCCGGGTGGCCGAGCGTGCGAGGCAATCCGGGAAGGCGGAGGTCGTGAGCGAGGCTTGCCGAGCGAACCGTCATGGCAGGTGCCGCCGCCGCGGCCGGGTGGCCGAGCGTGCGAGGCAATCCGGGAAGGCGGCGG
>CAZCEH010000014.1:55163-109672 GCA_964497705.1 uncultured Actinomycetes bacterium
TGCCGCCGCCGCGGCCGGGTGGCCGAGCGTGCGAGGCAATCCGGGAAGGCGGCGGTCGTGAGCGAGGCTTGCCGAGCGAACCGTCATGGCAGGTGCCGCCGCCGCGGCCGGGTGGCCGAGCGTGCGAGGCAATCCGGGAAGGCGGCGGCATGAGGTCGAACGCATCCGGCGGTCGCGCACCTGCGCGTGGCCCCGTTCGGTCGGTGTTCCGGTGCAGCGGATGCGGTCACGAGACCGCCAAGTGGCACGGCCGCTGCCCCGAGTGCCGGGCCTGGGGTTCGCTGGACGAGAGCGCGCCGCCCGGTTCGACCGTGCGTCGGCTCACGCCGGGACCGGTGACCCACCCCGCTCAGCCCATCCGTGAGGTCGCCGCCGACGTGGCCCGCCCGACCGCCTGCGGGATGGCCGAATTCGACCGGGTGCTGGGCGGCGGCCTCACCCCTGGGGCGGTGATCCTGCTCGCCGGCGAGCCCGGGGTCGGCAAGTCCACCCTGCTGCTGGCCACCGCGAAGGCCTGGGCCGAAGGTGCCAACGGTCCGGTCCTGGTCGTCACCGGCGAGGAGTCGGCGGCGCAGGTGCGGTTGCGGGCGGAGCGGATGAATGCGCTGCACGAGGGGATCTTCCTGGCGGCCGAGGGCGACCTGGATGCCGTGCTCGGTCAGGTCGAGCTGGTCAAACCCCGCCTGCTGATCGTCGACTCGGTGCAGACGATCGCGTCCGCCGCGGTCGACGGCACGGCCGGCGGCGTCAGCCAGGTGCGGGCCGTCGCCGCGGCACTGACCGCGGTGGCCAAGGAGCGCAGCATCGCCTGCGTGCTGGTCGGTCACGTCACCAAGGACGGCTCGATCGCCGGCCCGCGCGTGCTGGAGCACCTGGTGGACGTGGTCCTGCATTTCGAGGGCGATCGACATTCGATTCTGCGGACCGTGCGCGGCGTCAAGAACCGCTACGGCCCGGCCGACGAGGTCGGCTGCTTCCGCATGGCGCCCGACGGGATCGCGGAGATGCCCGATCCGTCCGGGCTGTTCCTGACCCGCCGGTCGGCGCCGGTGCCGGGGACCTGCACGACGGTCGCGTTGCAGGGTCGGCGGGCGCTTCCGGTCGAGCTGCAGACGCTGATCACGCCGACCGGCGGCGACGGCGGCCGGCGCACGGTGTCCGGCATCGACTCGGCCCGGGCGGCGATGGTGTCGGCGATCCTGCAGCGGTGGTCGGGGGTGAATCTGTCCGGCAAGGAGGTGCTGGCGGCGACCGTGGGCGGTTGGCGGATCACCGAGCCGGCGGCGGACCTGGCGCTGGCCCTGGCGATCTGGTCATCCGCCCGCGACAGCCCGCTGGCCGCCGGCCTGGTCGTGGTCGGCGAGCTGGGCCTGGCCGCGGACATCCACCCGGTGCCCGGGGTGGCCCAACGGTTGGCGGCGGCGGCCAGGGTCGGCTTCGACCACGCGATCGTGCCGCCCGGCGCGTCCGCGGACCGGCCGCGCGGCATGCGGGTGGTCGAGGCCGCCACCCTCGGCGAGGCGTTGGGGTTCGCCGGCGACGACGGCGTGGTCAGGTGGATGCACCGGGCCGGCTCTGGCGGCGGCAAGGGTGCCAGCCCGGACGGCCGGGCGGGGGTGGTCAAGGCCGACCGGACCGGCTGACCGCCGGTCATTCATCCCTGGTGGGTGACCGTGGAGCGACGCCCCGGTCATAAAATGACCGGTGAGTGCCGAGGGAGGGCCGGGGTGGAGGAACGCACGAGCGTTGCCGCGCATCGCGCCGTGCTGGCCCGGGTGGCACCGGGAACACCGCTGCGGGACGGCTTGGAACGCATCCTGCGCGGCCGCACGGGCGCCCTGATCGTCCTCGGTTTCGACCAGGCCGTTGACGACCTGTGCGACGGCGGTTTCCGGCTGGACGTCGAGTTCTCCTCGACGCGGCTGCGCGAGCTGTGCAAGATGGACGGCGCCGTGGTCCTCAACGACGACGCCTCCAGGATCCTGCGGGCCAACGTGCAGCTGACCCCGGACCCGACCATCCCGACCGTCGAGTCTGGGACGCGCCATCGCACCGCGGAGCGGACCGGCCTGCAGACCGGACATCCGGTGATCGCGGTCAGCCACTCGATGTCGATCATCAATCTGTACTTCGGCGGACGCCGACACGTGGTCGCGGACCCGCCGACGATCCTGAGCCGGGCCAACCAGGCGCTCGCCACCTTGCAGCGGTACAAGTTCCGGCTCGACGAGGTCGCCCGGGCACTGTCCGCGCTGGAGATCGAGGACTTCGCGACTCTGCGGGACGCGATGACCGTGCTGCAGCGACTGCTGATGGTGCGACGGATCGCCGACGAGCTGACCAGCAACGTGATCGAATTGGGCACCGACGGCCGGCTGCTGAGCCTTCAGCTCGACGAGATGCTCAGCGGCACCCAGGGATTGCAGGAGCTGTTGATCCGCGACTATCTGCCCGTCGACCAGAGCCCGGACACGATCGACGACATCGTCGCCGCGCTCGACGACCTGGACGAGGTCGCCCTGCTTGACCTGTCCGCGGTCGCCCGGGTACTCGGCATCAACACCACCGGGGACGCGCTGGACTCCGCGGTCAGCCCGCGCGGCTACCGGCTGCTGGCCGGCATCCCGCGGGTGCCGCCGGCCGTGCTGGACCGGCTGATCCAGCACTTCGGCAACCTGCAGGGTCTGCTGGCCGCCACCGCCGCCGACCTCCAGGCGGTGGACGGTGTGGGCGAGGCCAGGGCGAGGGTGGTGCGCGAGGGCCTGTCCCGGCTGGCCGAGTCGTCCATCGTGGACCGCTACGGGACTGCTCTGTAGTTCCGGCCGTGACGGGATGGGTCCGGTCGTTACGGGACGGCGCTGGAGCGGGCCGGCCGCCTCACCCGACGGTGAATGCCGCGGGCGCGCTGGACAGGCCGCCCAACTGCGCGATCAGGGTGTAGTCGCCGGCCGGCACCGGCGCCCGTTCCCCCGCACAGCCGGGCGCCGAGGTGGTACCGGACCACCTGACGGTGTATTCGAGCGACTGGCCCGGCGTCAGGTCCCGGACCTCGGTGCCCGTGCCGGGGAAACAGTCGGCGGTGGACCACATCCGGGTGCCGTCGGCCGCGAAAACGGTGAACACCTGAATGGTTCCGGAGACGTCACGCCGGCAGGCCTCGGCCCCGCTGTCCGTCACGGACATCCCGATGATCGCGGACGACCCGGACTTGACCGTCGCCGGCGCCTTTGCGGTCAGCGTGATCGAGGTGTCCGCACACAGCAGCCGGCCGTCGGCGTCGTAGGACGGCGGCGGAGGCGCAGGTGCGGCCGGCGCGGTCTCCACCGGAGCGGCCGGAGGGGTCTCGGTGGCCGCGGCCGGATCGATCGGCGCCGCGGCGGCGGGATCGGTGGTGGCGGGATCGGTGGCGGCCGGATCCGTTGCGGTAGGCGATGCGGCCGGTGCGGTCGGGGATGCGCTCGTCACCGGCGAACCACTGACCGTCGGCGACGGACTGGGCGAGGGCACCGTCGACCGCGACGGGCCGGTGGAGTTGGCCAGCACCCCGGTCATGGTCGGCGCCGAGGAGGTGTTCACCGCGGCCGCCGCGACGTCCGGACCGGCGGCGGAGCGGGAGGTCCGACTGGCCAGATACCACACGATGCCGACCAGCGCGGCGACGGCCAGCACCACCACGAGTACTCGACGAATCCAGTACGTGGTGGAGTTCAGCGGGCCGACCGGGTGCATCACGCGTGCGACGGTAGTCTCGCAGCACGACCATCCAGGGAAGCAACGCCGAAGGAGCAGCTGTGACGGCGATCGACGAGATGCTGCGGCGCAACAAGACCGCCGCCATGTACCATCCTTCCGGCCTCGGCCCATCCCCGCTCAAGCACCTGGCGGTGGTGATGTGTATGGACTGTCGGGTGGACGCCCACGTCGCGTTCCGATTGAACCCCGGTGAGATCCATCTGCTGCGCAATGCCGGCGGAATCATCTCCGACGACGTGATCCGCTCCCTGGCGATCTCCCAGCACGCCCTCGGAACACGCGAGGTCATGATCGTCCACCACACGGACTGCGGCCTGGCCAAGCTGAAGGAGGACGAGTTCCGGGAGGAGCTGGCCCGGTTCGCCGGCTACCGGCCAACCTGGTCGGTGCAGGCGTTCAAGGATCCGCACGACTCCGTGCGCGAGTCGATGCGCCGCGTCCAGGATTCGCCGTTCCTGCACCACACCGACAAGGTCCGCGGCTTCATCTTCGACGTGGAAACCGGTCTGCTGGAGGAGGTACCGGTGGACGAGAACGTGCCGGTCGCCGAGGCGTCCGCCGACGCCAGCGCCTGAGGTGCGCACTGCGATCCGCGTTTGAGGTCTCGCGGCGGTCGGGCGGGTCTCGGTGACCGGGGTACCGGTGGTCCGTCCGCCGGTCGCCCCGACGACTGCCCTGGATCCACGGCTGATACTCGAGTTCTACCAACGGCATGCTCGCGACCTGCCGTGGCGCCGCCCCGAGGCGAGCCCGTGGGCGGTACTGGTCAGCGAGGTGATGCTGCAGCAGACTCCGGTGAACCGGGTGCTGCCGGTGTACCGGCAATGGCTGACCCGGTGGCCCGCTCCCCGCGACCTGGCGGCGGAACCGGCGGCCGAGGCGATCCGCGCCTGGGGCCGGCTCGGGTATCCACGGCGGGCGCTGCGACTGCACGCGGCCGCCATCGTGATCACCGACGAGCACGCGGGCGAGGTCCCGGGCACGGTCGAGCAACTGCTGCGGCTGCCGGGCATCGGTGAGTACACCGCCCGGGCGGTGGCCGCCTTCGCGTTCGGCGCCCGAGTGCCGGTGGTGGACACCAACGTTCGACGGGTGCTCGCCCGGTCGGTCCGGGGCGTCGACGAGCCCCGGGCGTCGGCGACCGCGGCCGACCGGTCGGAGATGGCCGAGCTGTTGCCGGCGGACCCGCGCGTCGCGGCCACGTTCTCGGTGGCCGTGATGGAGCTCGGCGCGCTCGTGTGTACCGCGACCAACCCCTCGTGCGAACGCTGCCCGGTGACGGGCACCTGTCGATGGCGGCGGGCGGGATCCGTGGCCGGCGTCGCGAAGCGCCCGGTACAGGCCTGGCACGGCACCGACCGGCAGGTGCGAGGCCGGATGATGGCCGCGCTGCGCGACTCGGCCGGCCCGGTCGCCGAGCGCGACCTGCTCGGGGTGGCCCAGCACGCCGGGGCCGAGCACCGCGGAGCGCAGGATGGCGGAGCGCAGGACGGCGTCAAGGCGCGCCGCTGCCTGGACTCGCTGCTGGCCGACGGCCTGGTCGAGCGCGCGCACGACGGCTGGTTCAGCCTGCCCGGCGCCATCACGACTCGCTGACCGACGGCCTGGTCGAGCGCACTCGCGACGGCTGGTTCACCCTGCCCGGCGCCGCCACGACTCGCTGACCGACGGCTTGGTCGAACGCACTCGCGACGAATGGGTTTCACCTTCACCGGCACCAGCGGGTGGGCTGATCAACTCCGCGCTCATTCGGACAAATCGCCGCCGATTTCGCGGAGTTGATCAGCGAAGCAGCGGCAGACACGCCGCTCCGCGGACGAAACCCGCGTCTGGGCCGCCGTTTTGTCTGATTCGGCGCGGAATTGATCAGCGAAGCACCGGGACAACCGGCACCGGCACCGGCACCGGCACCGGCACCGGCACCGGGCACGAGCTACCGGCGACACCACGGCCGGCGAGCCACCGGGAAGCCGGCGGCAGCGAACCACTAGGACGCCGGCATCGGCGATCCCGCCGGCAGCGAACCACCGGCAGCACCCCAGCACCCCCAGCACCCCCAGCACCGGCAGCACCCCCAGCACCCCCAGCACCGGCAGCACCGGCAGCAGCAGAGCACCAGCGGCATCAGCCAACCGCCCGACACAACGCGAACGCCCGCCACCGACGGGTGGCGGGGCGTTCGCGAGGGACCTGCGGGTCAGCCGGTGGCGCCCTCCGGGCCGGCGTCGATGGCCAGGCCGGCCGGCACCGCGTCGGGCACCGAGGACGGCCGCGGCTCGCCGCGGAAGGTGAACTCCCGGTCCTTCCCTTCGCCGACCACGTCGACGAGGATGATCTGTCCGGGCCGGATCTCGTCGAACAGGATCTTCTCGGACAGCTTGTCCTCGATCTCCCGCTGGATGGTCCGGCGCAGCGGCCGGGCCCCGAGCACCGGGTCGAACCCGCGCTCGCCGAGCAGCGTCTTGGCCGCGTCCGTCAGCTCCAGCGACATGTCCTTGTTCCGCAGCGCCGCCTCGACGCGCTTGAGCATCAGATCGACCATCCGGTTGATCTCTTCGGTGGTCAACTGATGGAAGACCACGACGTCGTCGATGCGGTTGAGGAACTCCGGCCGGAAGTGCCGCTTGAGCTCGTCGTTGACCTTTTGCTTCATCCGCTCGTAGTTGGACTCGGCGTCGTTGCCCTGCGAGAAGCCCAGGGACACCGACTTGCTGATGTCCTGGGTGCCCAGGTTCGAGGTGAAGACGATGACAGTGTTCTTGAAGTCCACTGTGCGGCCCTGACCGTCGGTGAGCCGGCCGTCCTCCAGCACCTGCAACAGGGTGTTGTAGATGTCCTGGTGCGCCTTCTCGATCTCGTCGAACAGCACCACCGAGAACGGCTTGCGCCGCACCTTCTCGGTCAGCTGCCCGCCCTCCTCGTAGCCGACGTATCCGGGCGGGGCGCCGAACAGCCGGGACGCGGTGTACCGGTCGTGGAACTCGCCCATGTCGACCTGGATCAGCGCATCTTCGTCGCCGAACAGGAACTCGGCCAGTGCCTTGGTCAACTCGGTCTTCCCGACGCCGGACGGGCCGGCGAAGATGAACGAGCCGGACGGCCGCTTCGGATCCTTCAGGCCGGCCCGGGTGCGGCGGATCGCCTGGGAGACGGCCTTGACCGCCTGGTCCTGGCCGATGATCCGCTTGTGCAGCTCGTCCTCCATCTTCAGCAGCCGGGTCGTCTCCTCCTCGGTCAGCTTGAAGACGGGGATGCCGGTCCAGTTGGCCAGCACCTCGGCGATCTGCTCGTCGTCGACCTCGCTGATGACGTCGAGATCGCCGTCCTTCCAGGCCTTCTCCCGTTCGGACTTGCGAGCCAGCAACTGCTTCTCGGTGTCCCGCAGCGCGGCCGCCTTCTCGAAGTCCTGCGCGTCGATCGCCGATTCCTTGTCCCGGCGGACGGCGGCCAGCTTCTCGTCGAAGTCGCGCAGGTCCGGCGGCGCGGTCATCCGGCGGATCCGCATCCGGGCGCCGGCCTCGTCGATCAGGTCGATCGCCTTGTCCGGCAGGTACCGGTCGCTGATGTACCGGTCGGCCAGGGTGGCCGCGGAGACCAGCGCGTCGTCGGTGATGGTGATCCGGTGGTGCGCCTCGTACCGGTCGCGCAGACCCTTGAGGATCTCGATGGTGTGCGCCACCGTCGGCTCGCCGACCTGGATCGGCTGGAAGCGCCGCTCCAGCGCCGCGTCCTTCTCCACGTACTTGCGGTACTCGTCCAGGGTGGTGGCGCCGATCGTCTGCAGTTCGCCGCGAGCCAGCATCGGCTTGAGGATCGACGCGGCGTCGATCGCGCCCTCGGCGGCACCCGCACCCACCAGGGTGTGGATCTCGTCGATGAACATGATGATGTCGCCGCGGGTGCGGATCTCCTTGAGCACCTTCTTCAGGCGTTCCTCGAAGTCGCCGCGGTACCGAGAGCCGGCCACCAGCGAACCAAGGTCCAGCGTGTAGAGGTGCTTGTCCTTGAGGGTCTGCGGGACGTCGCCGCGGATGATCGCCTGGGCCAGGCCCTCGACCACCGCGGTCTTGCCGACGCCGGGCTCGCCGATCAGCACCGGGTTGTTCTTGGTGCGGCGGGACAGCACCTGCATGACCCGCTCGATCTCCTTCTCGCGCCCGATGACCGGGTCGAGCTTGCCCTCCCGGGCCGACTGGGTGAGGTTCCGCCCGAACTGGTCGAGCACCAGCGAGGTGGACGGGGTGCCCTCGGACCGGCCACCCTCGGCCGCCGCGGTCTCCTTGCCCTGGTAGCCGGACAGCAGCTGCAGCACCTGCTGGCGCACCCGGTTCAGGTCGGCGCCCAGCTTCACCAGCACCTGCGCGGCCACGCCCTCACCCTCGCGGATCAGGCCCAGCAGAATGTGCTCGGTGCCGATGTAGTTGTGGCCGAGCTGCAGCGCCTCGCGCAACGACAGCTCCAGCACCTTCTTGGCCCGCGGGGTGAACGGGATGTGCCCGGACGGGGACTGCTGCCCCTGCCCGATGATCTCCTCCACCTGGGCACGGACGCCCTCGAGTGCGATGCCGAGGGACTCGAGCGCCTTCGCGGCGACACCCTCACCCTCGTGGATGAGGCCGAGCAGGATGTGCTCGGTGCCGATGTAGTTGTGGTTGAGCATGCGGGCCTCTTCCTGGGCCAGCACCACCACACGACGGGCTCTGTCGGTAAACCGTTCGAACATGTGCACTCCTTACGGGCGTGCGCGATGAGGCGACAACTGCCACTCGTCCCGCCCCGTTCCCGGAAGCGGCGTCGCCGTAGCGGGCCCGAGGCGGATAGCCCACTGTAGTCGGCCGGCCGTCCACGCCCATTCCGGAGAACGAGGTTGGTCAATTCGGTGACGGCACCACGCACCATGCCGCCACTGCTGTCCAACGCTCCCGCAGCGGCTCTCGTTCCGCCAGGTCACCGGATACGCCGTGGGCGAACAGCGCGGCCGGCAACCCACGGATGGTGCCGCAGCACGACAAACAACCCCCGTCCGCAACCCGCGGAACGGGGGTCGTCGGCCACAACCGGACTGGGCCGAGCAGCCAGGACGCCGCCAGGAACCAGGAAGCCGCAGGAGTCAGTGCGCGGCCTCGAAGGCGGCGAGCACGTTGGCCGACAGCCGGCCCCGCTCGGACACCTCGTAGCCGTTGGCCCTAGCCCACTCGCGGATCGCGGCCGTCTGCTCCCGATCGGGTGCGGTGCGGGATCCACGCGCGGCCCGGGCCGGCTTGGCGGTCTTGGCCCGCGTGCTGCGCCGGCTGCCGTCCACCCGGCGGGCACCGGCCACGTAACCGGCGAGCGCATCGCGGAGCTTTTCCGCGTTGTCCTCGCTCAGGTCGATTTCGTACGACACTCCGTCAAGCGCGAACGACACGGACTCGGCCGCCTCCGAGCCGTCCAGGTCGTCCACCAGCGAGACGGTGGTCAGCGTTGCCATGCGTGATCCTCCTAGAACTACGATTCCCCGAACGTTCTGGATGGTGCCGAGCGGGTGACGTTTCCACCATATCGTGAATACGACGCCGCGCGTCACGGGGGCCGCAAACAAGCATTCACGCAGCGAAGACCCGGGCCGTGTCCGACATCACCCGGCCAGAATGCTGCACCGGCAATATCGGGGCAATGTTCGCGAATCAGCCCGGTAGCGGGCCCCGCCGGCCGTCAATCACCCGGACGAACGAATGGGAACAGGATCGTCTCCCGGATGCCCAGTCCGGTCAGCGCCATGATCAGCCGGTCGACGCCCATGCCGATCCCACCCGACGGTGGCATCGCATACTCCATCGCCCGCAGGAACTCCTCGTCCAGAACCATCGCCTCGTCGTCGCCGAGTCCGGCGATGCGGGCCTGGTCCTGGAAACGCATGCGCTGAATCACCGGGTCGACCAGCTCCGAGTAGCCGGTCGCCGTTTCGATCCCGCGGATGTAGAGGTCCCATTTCTCCGTCAGGCCGGGCTCGTCGCGGTGATCGCGGGTCAGTGGTGAGGTCTCCACCGGGAAATCCCGGACGAACGTGGGGGCCACCAGCGAGTCCACCACCAGCTCGTCGAACAATTCTTCGGCCAGTTTGCCCGGTCCGTAATGTGGGGCGACCGCGACGCCCACCTTCTCGGCGATCTCGACCAGTTCGCTCATCGGCGTCCGGACGCCGATCTCCCGGCCGATCTCGTCGGACAGCGCTCCGTACAACGTGATCGACCGCCAGTTGCCGCCGAGCTCGAACTGCTCGCCGTCCGGGTAGGTGACGGTGGTCGACCCGTGCACCGCGCGCGCCGCTTCCTGGATCAACGACCTGGTCAGCTCGGCCATGCCGTTGTAGTCGGTATAGGCCTGATAGGCCTCCAGCATCGCGAATTCGGGCGAATGGGAGGAATCGACACCCTCGTTGCGGAAGTTCCGATTGATCTCGAAGACCCGTTCGATTCCGCCGACCGCCGCCCGCTTGAGGTACAGCTCCGGCGCGATGCGCAGGTACAGGTTCATGTCCAGCGCATTGATGTGGGTCACGAACGGCCGGGCCGCCGCACCGCCGTGCAGGACCTGCAGCATCGGGGTTTCGACTTCCAGAAAGCCGCGCTCGTGCAGCGTGCTGCGCAGCGAGCGATTGACCGCGGACCGGATCTCGACCGTGCGCCGGGCCTGCGGACGAACGATCAAATCGACATAACGCTGCCTGACCCGGGATTCCTCGGACAGCGGCTTGTGCGCCACCGGCAACGGCCGCAGGGCCTTCGCGGCAATCGCCCAGGAATCGGCCAGCACGGACAGCTCGCCGCGCCGGGAGGTGATGACCCGGCCGTGCGCGAACAAATGGTCGCCCAGATCGACGTCGCGTTTGAATGCCGCGAGGGACTCCTCGCCGACACTGGCCAGCGACACCATGATCTGCAATTCCGTGCCGGTCTCGCCGGCGCCGCCTTCCCGCACCGTCGCGAAGCACAGTTTTCCCGAATTGCGCAGGAAGATCACCCGTCCGGTGACGCCGACAGTCTCCCCGGTGTCGCTGTCCGCGGGCAGATCCGGGAACCGGCGGCGCAGATCGGCCAGTGTCGTGGTGCGCGGCACGCTCACCGGGTACGGCTCGACGCCCTGGTCCAACAGGCGCTGCCGCTTCTCGCGACGCACCCGCATCTGCTCCGGAAGATCCTCGTCGGCGCTCGGGGTGGGTGAGGTCACGACGTGACAGCCTACTTGTCCGGCGATGCCGCCCCGACCCGCCGTCGGCGCCCGCCGGTCGCAGAATGTCCTGGTGGCGACCGACTCCCGCAGCTCCGACGGCCCCCCGGTGGCACCGGCGCCCGCACCGCGGATTCTGGGGCCGGACCGCTGGCGGCCGTTGCAGGACGCGCACGAGGCGCGCGTGGACCGGCTGACCCGCGACCACCTGGACCGTACCCGGCGCCGGCAGCCGCACCCGGTCGAGGACTTCCTGTTCACCTACTACACCCTGCGGCCCGGCCAGCTCCGCCGCTGGCATCCCGGACTCGGCACCGCCCTGGCCAGCGCGGCGGACCGGACCGGCTGGCGGTTCTACCGCCCGCTGGATCCGGATGCGGCCGTCGCCGGCGTCGACCTCCCCGCCTTCCTGGCTGCCCGCGGCGACCAGCTGCGGTTCACCCAGCGGTTGCTGTCCGCGACCAGGGCGGCTCCGGCCCAGTTCGACTGCTTCGGACTGCACGAATGGGCGATGGTGTACCGGCAGGACCCCGCGGAGATCAGGCACGCCGGCCGCCGGCTGCGGCTCGGCTCGGCCGGCACCGACCAAGTGGTCCGCGACCACCGGATCAGGTGCAGCCACTACGACGCCTTCCGCTTCTTCACCGCCGCCGCGCGCGGACGGAACACCGTGCAGCCGACGCCGGACGGCCGGGTCGGCCAGGAACAGCCCGGCTGTCTGCACGCGTCGATGGACGTGTACAAGTGGGCGTACCGGCTGCTGCCGGTGGTGCCCAGCGACCTGGTGGTCGACGCCTTCGAACTCGCCCGGTCCATCCGCGAGGTCGACATGCGCGCCTCCCCTTACGACCTGACCGACCTGGGGCTGACCCCGATCCCGGTGGAGACCGTCGCCGGCAAGGCGCAGTACGTGGCCGCCCAGCGCGGCTTCGCCGAGCAGGCGCAGGCCCTCAGACGACGGCTGCTGGACGTCGTGCGGCCGTTGGCGCCGGGCGTGGCAAGGTGATGCGGCACCGCATCGGACCGATGGTCCAGAGCCTGACGCCGGGCTACTTCGCGCTGGTCATGGCCAGCGGAATCGTCTCCCTCGGGCTGTCCCTGACCGGTTACGAGACGCTCTCGATCATCCTGTTCGCCGTCGGCATCGCCGGCTACGCCATCCTGTGCGTGCTCAACCTGTGGCGGTTCGTCGGCTACCGGCACGCGATGCTGGACGACTTCCGGGCCACCCGCCGAGCTTTCGGCTTCTTTACGTTCGTCGCCGGCACCAACGTACTCGGCGCCCGGGCCGGCGCCCAGCAGTGGTACGACGCGACGCTGTGGCTGCTGGTCGTGGCCGGCGCCGCCTGGCTGGTGCTCGGCTATGTCGTGCCGTGGAGCGCGGTGCTCGGCCGGCAGGAGCGGCCGGTGGTGGCCGCCGCCAACGGCACCTGGTTCATCTGGGTGGTCGCCAGCCAGTCGGTCGCCATCGCGTCCGCGAGCCTGGAGGTGGTGTTCGACGGCGCGCGGCAACCGCTGTCGGTGCTGGCCATCGTGTCCTGGTCGGTCGGGGTGTTCCTGTACGCGGCGTCGGCCGTCTTCGTCTCGCTCCGGCTCATGCTGTACCCGCTGCGACCCGAGGACCTCGATCCGCCGTACTGGGTGTCCATGGGCGCGCTGGCCATCACCGTGGTCGCCGGCGCCCGGATCGTCGAGATGGACAGCGCGCCGATGGTCGACGCCACCCGCGGGCTGATCGCCGGGCTGTCGGTCGTGTTCTGGGGCTTCGCGACCTGGCTGATCCCGGTGCTGGTCGCCGCCGGCTGGTGGCGGCACGTCCGTCACCGGGTGCCGCTGCGCTACGAGGCCACGCTCTGGAGCATCATCTTCCCGCTCGGCATGTACGCGGTCGCCGGCATCTACCTGGGCCGGGCCGACCGGCTGCCCCTGGTCGAGGCGATCGGTACCCGCTGGCTCTGGCTGGCCGTCGCGGCCTGGGTCGTCGTGTTCGTGGCGATGCTGCGGCACATCGGCATCGCCATGTTCGGACGCCGAGGTGGCGCCACCGACCGGGTCGGCTGACTACCCGCGGTCCCACGGCCGTCACTTGTCCGGCGGCACCAGGCAGCTGCGTTCGAGGAACAGCGCGCCGCCGACCATGACGACGGCCCCGGCCAGCCCGACGAACCCGGTGACGCTGTCGGCCTGCGCGGCGGCGAAATCCGACCAGGACGGCAGCACGTAGCCCAGGAGCCCCGACCACAGGCCGGCAAGGGCGGCGCCGGCCAGCGCCGTGGCCTTGGCCACCATCACCGCGCGCGCCACGGTCAACGGTTCGACGGGCCGTCTCGCCGAGGCCCCGGAAGTCTGCTCCGGTGGCCGGATCCGCCGGCGCAGGCCGAACCCGGCCACACCCTCACCGATTCCGAGCAGCGCCGCCAGCACGCCGGCCAACCGCGGCAGCGGCGGTATCCGCGAGTAGCTGACCCGGAGCAGCAGGTACCCGCCCACCGCGGCCACCAGGAACACCACCACCATGTCCCGCCACCGGGTCAGACCCAGCCGGTTCCCGTCATTCACCCGGGCCCGCCGTCCGGGTCAGTGCACATGACCCACCCTGACGATGCCGCCGGTGTCCAGCTCGTCGAGCAGGTCGGCGATCGGGCCGGCACCGGGCAGCTCGGCGGTCGGATCGACCTCGACCCAGGGCTTGAGCACGAAGGCCCGCTCGGCCGCCCTGGGGTGGGGCAGGATGAGGTCCGCCTCGTCGCTGATCACGGCGTGGCCGTGCACCTCGACCATGATCACGTCGGCGTCCAGCGTGCGAGGTCCCCAGCGGACCGTGCGCTCCCGACCGGCCGCGCGTTCCAACTCCTGGCACCGCCGCCACCAGTGGTGCGGGTCGATCCCGTCGTCCTCGGCGATCACCACGATGTTGTAGAAGTCCGGCTGCTCGACCCCTCCCCAAGGCGGGGTCCGGTAGATCGAGGAGACCGCCCGCACGGTCCGGCCCAGGCTGTTCACCGCGGTCTGCAGGTGCGCGGTACGGTCACCGACGTTGGAACCCAGGGACAGCACTGCCCTGCTCACTCGGCCTCCCCCCGGGTCGCCTCGCAGGCTCGGCCACCCGAGACGGGGAGCCCGCGCCTGTGCTTATGGTTCACTCGCTGACGCTCGCTCACGCCGCCGTCCTTCCGGGACGCCTCGCACCCCCGGCCGTCCCGAAACGGCGGACGACGTCTCTGCGACGATCGTTCGCTCGGCAAGCCTCACTCACCTCGCGCTCCCGGGCCGGCCCGCACCCTCACGACGCAGTGAGCGGCGGATGGTCACGCTCACGTCGGCGAACGTCCGTGGGATCGGCGCCGCCGGCTTGTGCACGGTGACCTCCACGGCGTGCACCGGGTAGCTGCGCATCACCTCGTCGGCGATCTCCCCCGCCACCGTCTCGATCAGGTCGCGGGGCGGCCCGGCAACCACCCGGGCAGCCAGCTCGGCCAGCTCCCCGTAGTTCGCGGTGCGGGCCAGGTCGTCCGTGGCCACCGCGTCGGTCAGGTCCAGCCACACCGTGATGTCCACGACGAACCGTTGCCCGTCGCGTTTCTCGGCCGGATAGACGCCGTGATGCCCGAACAGGTCAAGCCCGGTCAGGGTGATCCGGTCCGCCATCGCCTACCTCAACCCCCGTTCGCCGCCGGCCGTCCGTCCCCGTCGGTCACCTCGGCATGACCGCCGGTGACCGGACCGGTCGGCGCATCATGGCACAGCACACGGGCCGGGCCGCGACCGATGACCGCGGCGGCCACCCGCACGGCGTCGAGCGAGTCCGCGACCTCGTGCACCCGCACCCCCCACACACCCGCGGCGGCCGCCAGCCCGGAGATCACCGTGGTGGCCGCCTCCCGGCCGGCCGGCGGCCGGGGCCCGGCGGCATCGGCGAGCAGGGTGCCGAGGAACCGCTTGCGGGACGCGCCGATCAGCACCGGGAAACCCCATCCCGGGCCCTGCAGCCCGGTGATCGAGGGCAGCGCGCGCAGCAGCGCCCAGTTGTGTTCGGCGGTCTTGGCGAAGCCGAGCCCGGGGTCCAGCACGATGGCGTCCTCGCGGACACCCGCGGCCAGCGCGGCCTCCACCCGTTGGGCGAGCTCGCGCCGCACCTCGTCGACCACGTCTCGGTACACGGCCAGGGCATCCATGTCGATGCTGTGACCGCGCCAGTGCATGAGGATCCAGGGCACCCCGGCGTCGGCGACCAGACCGGCCATCTGCGGGTCGGCCAGACCGCCCGACACGTCGTTGACGATGCGAGCGCCGGCGGCCAGGGCGGCCTGGGCCACGGTCGCCCGCGTGGTGTCGACGCTGCACACGACGCCGTCCGCGGCCAACTCGCCGATCACCGGCAGCACCCGTGCCGCCTCCACCTCCGCGGTCACCCGATGAGCGCCGGGGCGGGTGGACTCGCCTCCGATGTCAACGATGTCGGCGCCCGCGGCGACCAGCGCGCGGGCCCGGTCCACGGCCGAGCCGATGTCCAGGTACCGGCCGCCGTCCGAGAACGAGTCGGCGGTCACGTTGACCACACCCATGATCACGGCCCGGTCCGGCGGCCCGACCGCTCCCCGGCCGGCGTCGCTCATCGGCCCGTGATCAGGCTCATCGCCTCCGCGCGGGTCCGGTCCTGGGACTGGAAGATGCCCCGGACGGCCGACGTGGTGGTCACGGCTCCGGGCTTGCGGATGCCACGCATCGCCATGCACAGGTGCTCGGCCTCGATCACCACGATCGCTCCGGCCGGCCGCAACCGGCGAACCAGCGCATCGGCGATCTGCGTGGTCAGCCGCTCCTGCACCTGCGGCCGCTTGGCGTACCCGTCGACCAGTCGGGCCAGCTTGGACAGCCCGGTCACCCGGCCGTCCGCACCCGGGATGTACCCGACGTGCGCCTTGCCGAAGAAGGGCACCAGATGGTGCTCGCACGTCGAGTACAGGTCGATGTCCCGCATCAGGATCATCTCGTTGTGGTTCTCGTCGAACGAGGTCTGCAGCACCGTGCTCGGGTCGACGTGCAGGCCGGAGAACTGCTCGGCGAAGGCGCGGGCCACCCTGGCCGGCGTGGCTCGCAGCCCGTCGCGGTCCGGGTTCTCGCCCACCGCGATCAGTAGCTCACGGACCGCCGCCTCGGCCCTGGCCTGGTCGAATGCGACCAGGCCGCGAGTGGCGCCGCCGTTCCCGGAGCCGTCGTCGGCTCGAGCATGATCGGCCGCGGCCGACTCGGCCGGCGCCCCCCACCGGTCCATCACGACCTACGGTCCCTCGGCGGCGCCCAGGGATCCTGCGGGTCAACCGGTCCGGACGGCGGTGGCGGCGGTACCTGGCCCCATCCGCGGTGACCGTTGCCGTTGGGCGTCATGCCGTTGGCGGGATTGCCATTGCCCGGATTGCCATGCGGAGGATTCCCGTTCGGCGGGTTCCCGTGCGGCGGGTTCCCGTTCACCGGCTGGCCGTAGGGGCCCGGGTCGTACGGGCCCAGCGGACCGGGCAGGACGCCACCGGTCCAGTTCGGCGGCTGACCGAACTGGGAATCGGGCTTGGGCGTGTTGTATCCGCCCTGGCCGGGATAGTCGGCGGCGACGCCGACCGGCACCGGCTGCTGGCGCGGCGGCTCGGGCTCGCCCGGTGGTGGCCACGGCTCGCCCCGCTCCAGGGCCAACTCGGCGGGGGTCTTGATCGGTGGCCGATCGGACGGCAGGCGCGGGCCGAACTCGTCGAACGCGGTGATCCGCGGCCGCTTCTCGACCTCGGCGAAGATGACCTCGAGGTCCCTGCGCTCCAGCGTCTCCTTCTCCAGCAGCGCGGCGGCCAGGTTGTCCAGGACATCCCGATAGGTGTTCAGCACGGCCCACGCCTCGGTGTGCGCGGCCTCGATCAGCGCCCGGATCTCGCCGTCGATCTCGCTGCCGACCTCGATCGAATACTCCGGGCCGCTGCCGTAGGTGCGGCCCAGGAAGGGCTCGTCGTCCCCGTGCCCGTATTTGACCGCGCCGAGCTTGGCCGACATGCCGTACTCGGTGACCATCGCGCGGGCGATCTTGGTGGCCTGCGCGATGTCGGAGGAGGCGCCGGTGGTCGGCTCGGCGAACACCAACTCCTCGGCCGCCCGGCCGCCCATCGCCATGACCAGCCGGGCAATCATCTCCGACCGGGTCATCAGCGACTTGTCGTCCTCGGGCACCACCAACGCGTGCCCGCCGGTCCGCCCGCGGGGCAGGATCGTCACCTTGTACACCGGCTCGAGCCCGGGCATCGCCCAGGCCGCCAGCGCGTGCCCGCCCTCGTGATAGGCGGTGATCTTCTTCTCCTTCTCCGAGATCACCTTGCCGCGCCGCGCCGGACCGCCGACCACCCGGTCGACCGACTCCTCCAGGGCCACGTTGGTGATCACGGTGCCGTGCTCACGCGCGGTCAGCAGGGCGGCCTCGTTGATCACGTTGGCCAGGTCGGCGCCGGACATCCCGACGGTTCGCTTGGCCAGTGACAGGAAGTCGACGTCCGGGGCGAACGGCTTGCCCTTGGCGTGCACGGCGAGGATCGCCTGACGGCCCTTCAGGTCCGGCTGACCGACCGGGATCTGCCGGTCGAACCGACCCGGTCGCAGCAGCGCCGGGTCCAGGATGTCCGGCCGGTTGGTCGCGGCGATCAGGATGATGCCGCCCTTGGCCTCGAAGCCGTCCATCTCCACCAGCAACTGGTTGAGCGTCTGCTCGCGTTCGTCGTGACCGCCGCCCATGCCGGCGCCCCGGTGACGGCCCACGGCGTCGATCTCGTCGACGAAGATGATGGCCGGCGCGTTCGCCTTGGCCTGCTCGAACAGGTCCCGCACCCGGCTGGCGCCGACGCCGACGAACATCTCGACGAAGTCGGACCCGGAGATCGAGTAGAAGGGCACGCCCGCCTCGCCGGCGACGGCCCGGGCGAGCAGCGTCTTGCCGGTACCCGGCGGGCCGTAGAGCAGCACACCCTTGGGGATCTTGGCGCCCAGGGCCTGGTAGCGGGCGGGGTTCTGCAGGAAGTCGCGGATCTCGTCGAGCTCCTGAACGGCCTCGTCGGCACCGGCCACGTCGGTGAACTTGGTCTGCGGCATGTCCTTGGTCAGCAGCTTGGCGCGGGACTTGCCGAAGGACAGAACCCGGTTACCGCCACCCTGCGCGTTGTTCATCATCCACAGCAGGAACAGAATGATGAGCCCGACCGGGATCAGGTAGATCAGCAGCGAGAACAGGGTGGATTCGCTGGTCACGACGGTGTTGTAGCCGCCGGAGATGTTGGCCGCCCGGACGTCGTCGAAGATCTGCTCGCCGGCCGACGCCGGGTAGTTGGTGTAGATCTTGGTGGCGCCGTCGACCGGGTTGGCCAGGGTGAGCCGGAGCCGCTGCTCCTTGTCGTCGATGGTGGCGTCGGTGACGTTGCCGTCCTTGAGCTGGGTCAGCGCCACCGAGGTGTTCTGCTGCACGTACCCGCGGGTGTCGTCGGCGAAGTACGAATACATCAGGTACACCACCAGCACCACCGCGATCCAGACCAGCGGTGAGCGGAGAAGACGCTTCTTATCCATATGCCTTGGGGCCGGCGACGGCCTCGACCTCCCTGACGGTCTCGAGTGCTGCGGCCGGCAAGTCCACGGTTGACCCATCGGACTCGGGGCGACCTCGCACATCCGGGCGGCGCAAGGGCACGACCAGTTCGTTCAAGACTACCGCCGGGGTCCGACAGACCCGAGTGTCTGGCCGACCATCAGGTTGAACGCGCAACAGGGCCGACGGGGTTCCCGTTCCCGCCGGGCGCCGGTCAGCAGTACATGTGCTCGCCGAGCAGGCCGACGAACGGCAGGTCCCGGTACCGCTCGGCGTAGTCCAGGCCGTAGCCGACGACGAATTCCGTGGGGATGTCGAAGCCGACGTACCGCACGTCCACGTCGACCTTGACCGCCTCCGGCTTGCGCAGCAACGCGACCACGTCGATCGCGGACGGCCCCCGGGTCGCCAGGTTCTTCACGAGCCAGGACAGCGTGAGCCCCGAGTCGATGATGTCTTCGACGATCACCACCCGACGACCGGTGATGTCCCGGTCCAGGTCCTTGAGGATCCGCACCACGCCCGACGACGAGGTCGCCGAGCCGTACGAGGTGACCGCCATGAACTCCAGTTCGGAGGGGATCGGCAACGCCCGGGCGAAGTCGGTGACGAACATCACCGCCCCTTTGAGCACGCAGATCAGCAGCGGCGGGGAGTCCAGGACGTGGTCCGCGGCGACCGCCCGGGCCAGCGCGGCGATCTTGGCCTGCAGCGCCTCGGCGCCGATCAGCACAGCCGCCAGCTCGCCGGGGTACCCGTGTTCGGCACCCGGGTCCCACCCGGCGGAGGTCGGCGCCGCATCCGCGCTGGTGACCAGCGTCGTCAGGGCGGAGCCGGGCACATCCCAGGCGTCCGTTCGGCTGATGTTCACGGGCTCTCCCAGGTAGGGCGGTGAGCTGGCGCGCACGCGTGCCGCGCGGTTGCCGCCAAGCCTGCCATCCGGGCCGGGTTCGCTCCCCGCCGGGTCACCGAGGCGGCGCCGGGGTGCCGCCGGGGTTCGTCGGCGGTCAGTGCACGTCGCTGCGCCGCAGGGCCAGCACCGAGGCGACCACCAGCACGAACCCGGTACCGAACAGCGCAAGCACGGATCCCATGGGCAGGCCGTTCTGCAGCGGGTCGCCGCCCAGCGCCCAGTAGAACGGCGACAGCTGCTTGACCGGGTCCAACCAGCTGATCGCCGGTGCCAACGAACTGATCAGGTACGCCGCGGCGGCCGCTCCCGAGGCGATGCTCAAGGCCAACCCACGGCTTCCGGTCAGCACGCCGACCAGCAGGGCCAGGGCGCCGAAGTCGACGGCGAGCAGCAGCGTGCCCGTCGAGACCGCGATCAGCGACCCCACGCCGACGGGCAGCTGGAAGGCTCGCCCGGCGAGCACGCACAGGAAGGTCAGCAGCACGGCCGGCAGCGCCTGGGCCACCAGGGCGAGTGTCTTGTCCGTGACGATTCGCAGCCTGGTCACCGGCAGTGTCGCGGTCAGCGCGAGGGTGCCGTCCTCGTCCTGTCCGGCGATGCACCAGGCGCCGTAGCCGACGGTCAGGATGATCAGGATCAGCGGCAGGAAGTTGTTGAACAGGTTGGCGTCGAGCCATCCCACCGGTGACGTCAGCGATCCGCTCACCCCGAACGCGGCCATCAGCGCCGAGTTCGACTCGGCCAGCTGGTCCAGACCGGCGTCGTTCTTGAACGACGGGTACAGCGCCACGATCGCGAACGCGTAGGCGGCAAGGCCGACCGCGTAGCCGATCATCGCGCGTCGCCGTAGGCGCAGGTCGAGCCGGGCGATGCTCAGGTTCATGAATCGACCTCCTGTTGCTCTTGTCGCTCGTGCGCGGCGGTCGGCGTGCGGTAGTAGCGCAGGAACAGTTCGTCCAGGTCGGCCGGACGCGCGGTCATGTCCACCGGGTCCAGGCGCGCCGCCTCACCCAGCAGCGGGCCGATTCGGCCGGTGATCGACAACCGGATCCGTCCGTCCTGGCGCTCCACGAGCGTCACCCCGTCGAGCCCGAGCAGCCGCGTCAGGTCCGCGTCGGGTGCAAACACCAACTCGACGGTGCGCGGCGCGCTGCGGCGCAGGCCGGCCACCGTGTCCACGACGACGATCCGGCCCTCCTTGATGATCGCCACCCGGTCGGCGTTTCGCTGCACCTCGTCCAGCTCGTGCGAGGACAGGAAGACCGTCCGGCCGTCGGCCGCCGTGTCCCGGAGCAGTCGTTCGAACTCGTCCTGCAGCAACGGGTCCAATCCGGACGTCGGCTCGTCCAGCACGAGCAGGTCCGGGCGGTGGCCGAAGGCCAGCAGGATCCCGATCTTCTGGCGGCCGCCCTTGGAGAGCGTGCGGACGGGCCGGTCCAGCTCCGCCTCGAAGCGCTCGACCAGCTCGTCCCGCAGGGCCGTGTCCACGTGGCCCCGGCCGCGGTTCATCCACTCCAGGTGCTCCCGGCCGGTCATCCGCGGAAACAGCGCCAGCTCGCCGGGCAGATAGCCCACCGCCCGGTGGACGGCGACCGGATCGGCCATCGGGTCGTGACCGAGCACCCGCAGCCGGCCCGCGGTCGGGTGATACAGCCCCAGCACCAGCCTGATCGTGGTGGACTTGCCCGCGCCGTTGGGTCCGAGGAAGCCGAACACCTCGCCCGCTCGAACGTCGAAGCTCACATCACGCACTCCCCGGTGGCGTCCGAAGGTCTTCGTCACCGAGCTCACGTCGATCGGGGTCGGTGTCATGCCCGTCCTCCCGGTTGTCGATGGTGTCCGGCGCCGTGAAGACGCCGTTGGCGTAGATGTCCATGACCGTGCCGCCCCAGCGCTGCAGGCCGGCCCGGCTGAGCGGATCGACGCCCAGCACCCGCCCGATCTCGTCCCGCATGATCATCACGGCCAGGTCGTTGACCAGCAGGAAGGCCGCCCTGCCCGGCTGGTCGTCGGTGGGCCGGACCAGGCCACGGGACTCCAGCTCCGACAGCATCCGAACCGTGGCGGAGTACAACGCGTCGAACAGCGTGGCGGCCGCCGTTCCGCCGTCGATCAGCAGTCGCCGGGTGTAGCCCAGGACGGGGCTGGTGCCGACCCGCTCCTGGAATGCGGCGGCCAGCGAGACGGCGCCTCCCTCGCCGGGCTCGTCCAGACCGGACAGCGTGTCGACGAGCTCGGTGACGACCTCGATGGCACGTTGGTCCGCAGCCTCGCGCAGCCGGCTCTTGGTGCCGTAGTGGTGCACCACCAGCGACGGCGACACCCCCGCCGCGGCGGCGATATCCCGGATCGACACGGCGCCCCACCCGCGCTCGGCCGCCAGCCGCATCGCGCTCTCCCGGATCAGCGCAGTCCCAGTGAGGTCGACAGGACGCATGTGCAGATTATTGCACGGATATGCAGCTTGTTGCTATCGTCGTGCTGGATGCTGCACAAATGTGCAGGGTTGCCTCGGCGCTGCGGTGCTTTCGCATGGGCGGGCCGGCCGATGTTCCGCAGCGGGTAGGAGCCGGCCCCACCTGAGCCCGCCCGCAGACCCGCGGAACAAACGCACGCAGGACAAGCCGATGTTCCGCGGCTCGCCCGAACCTCCCGCCACACTGCGCCAGCGCGGTTCCGCGGAACAAACGCACAGCACGGCGGCTCAATCGCCCGAAGCGGGCAGGACCACGAGCCGGGCGCCCCGGCGCCACACGTCAAGGCCGCCGGGCACGCGCACCTGCACCGGGCCGCGCGGGTCGGTGAGCTGCCGGTCCAGCCGCTGCAGGTGGTCGTAGGTGAGCGCACCCGCGCCCGCCGCGGCCAGCCACGATCGCAGCACCCGCCGGCGCACCGCGGCCGGCTGCCCGACGAGCGCCGGCACCAGTAGGGCGTCGCCGGACCCGGCCTGCGCCAGCGCCTCGTCGGCGATCCGGTCCAGAGCGTCGAGGTCGTCGGCCATCAGGTCGGCGGTACGGACGAGGGCGGCGCGCACCCCTCCGCCGAGCACGTCCTCCAGCAGCGGCAGCACCTCGGTGCGCAGCCGCACGCGGGTGAACGCCGGGTCCGCGTTGTGCGGGTCCTGCCACGGCTGGAGCCCGGCGGCTCGGCAGGCGGCCTCGGTGTCCGCCCGAGTCAGCGTCAGCAGGGGCCGCCCCCAAGGCGGCCGCCACGGCCGCATGCCGGCGATCGACCGCGGGCCGGACCCTCGCCCCAGGCCCAGCAGCACGGTCTCGGCCTGGTCGTCGGCCGTGTGGCCGAGCAGCACGGGAACCTCGGCCGGGTCGAGAGAGCGGGCGAGCCCGGCCAGGGCCGCGTACCTGGCTCGCCGGGCCGCCGCCTCCAGCCCGCCCTCACCCCGCACCGTGACCGTGAGCACCCGGGTGTCGGCGCAGCCGAAGCTGCGCAGCAGCTCGGCGGTGGCCTGGGCCCGGTCGGCGGAGCCCGGCTGCAGTCCATGGTCGACCGTCGCACCGACGACCGGCCGACCGGCGGCCACTTCGCGGACGGCCAGGGCCAGGGCCAGGGAGTCGGCGCCGCCGGAGCAGGCCACGATCAGCGGGCCCGCCGGCGCGTGCGCTGCCAGCCAGGTCGCGCACGCCCGGCGCACCCGGTCCGGCTCCCGCCCGATCACCGCACCCCACCCACGGGCGGCGCGGTCAGCCGTGCACCCGCCTGACCCAGGCGGCGGGGTCGGAGATCTCCGCACGGGTCGGCAGCGTCTCCGTGGAATCCCACACCGCGTTGAACCGCCCCATGCCGACCTCGTCGACCACGCCGCGGACGAATGCTCCGCCATTGACGTACTGGGCGAGCTTCATGTCCATGCCCAGCAGGGCCCGCAGCAGCCGGTCGATCGGCCCGGAGCCCTTGCGTCGGCGCTCCGAGAACGACGTCCGGATGCTCGTCACCGACGGCACCACGGTCGGTCCGACCGCATCCATGACATGGTCGGCGTGCCCCTCCAGCAGGCTCATCAGCGCCATCACCCGGTCGAAGACCACACGCTGCTCGGGCGGCTGGATGCCCTCGACCCAGGACAGCCGGCCCCTGCCGCCGGAAGCCGCGTCCCCGCCCTTGATCGCCGCCACCGCGCGGCGGAGCATGTCCGCGGGGTCCGTGTCGGCCTTGTCCGCGAACTCGGCGACCAGCGACTGGAAGTAGGTACGCAGCCACGGCACCGCGGTGAACTGGAGCCGATGCGTGCTCTCGTGCAGGCACACCCAGAGACGGAAGTCGGTGGGGTCGGCGTTCAGCTCCCGCTCGACCTTGACGATGTTCGGAGCCACCAGCAGCAGCCGGCCGGGATGGTCAGGGTCCCCGCCCATCGGATCGAACTGACCGAGCACCTTGCCCGACAGGAACCCGAGGATGAACCCGACCTGTTGACCGGCCATGCCGCGGGTGAGCTGGCCGGCCTGGCGTCCACCGGTCGCCGCGGCAAGTTTGGCGACCGCCGGCGCCGCCAGCCGCTCCATGCCCTCGGCGGTGGCCGCGACCCAGCCAGGCCGGTCGAGCACATCGGCGTCCGCCACCGGCAGGTCGTGCCCCAGGTCCGTGGTCTCCCGGACGACGAGTTCGGCGCGGGCGGAGAACTCGCGCAGGTCGGCGACGATCTGGGCGGCCTGGGCCGGGGTGACGTCCGGTCCGATGGGGGCCATCCGGCGGCCCGCCCGGACCGCGGCGGCCCAGTCGATGGGACCGTTGGGGTCAGGCACAGCCACAGCCGCGCAGCCCGGCGGCCAGGGCGTCGAGCGCCGGCCTGGTCCCCGGACCGACCCCGTTCGAGACGAACGAGAACACCAGGATGCGGTTGTCGACGTCGGGCACGTACCCGGCGAGCGCGTAGGTCACCTCGAGCGACCCGGTCTTGGCCCGAACCCAGCCGGCGCCGGCCTTGGAGGCGTCGTCCTGGAACCGGTCGGCCAGGCTGCCGGACACCCCGGCGACCGGCATCCCGGTGAGCAGGTTGCGCAGGGCGGCCGGTTCACCCTTGACGGCCAGCGAGACCACCTGTCCCATCACCGAGGGTGGCACCCGGTCCTTGTTGGACAGCCCCGACCCGTCCGCCAGTTCGATGCCGATCGTGTCGATCTTCAGGTCCTCGAGCGCCTCGAGGGTGGCCGCGGACGCTCCGTCGAAGCTGGGCGGGGCGCCGCGGGCGATCGCCACCTGACGGGCCAGCGCCTCGGCGAGCACGTTGTCGGAGTTCTCCAACGCCTGGGCCAGCAGCACGGACATCGGCTGGGAGGACACCTGCCCGATCACGTCGGGGTCCTCGGGTGCCGTGCCGTTGACGATCGTCACGTCGGGCTGACCGATCATCCGGGCCAGGGCCTTGCCGGCGTTCATCGCCGGGTCGCCGGTGCGGATCGAGTTCTCGTTCGCCGGGTCCTCCCGGTCGCCGTCGACCATCAGTGACGACATCCGGGTGATGTAGCCCTGTGCGCTCGACTCGGTGCCCCTGATGTCGCCGGTCTGCCAGCCGTCCGCCAGCTCCGGCCCGCTCCAGTAGTCGGTGTCCAGCACGATCCGCTTGACCTGGACGCCGCTGGCCTTGACCTGAGCCGCCAGGTCGGACATCAGCGGGGCACCCTTGTAGACGGTGTCCACGCCCTCGTTCCGGGCGGACAGGGTCACGTCGCCGCCGCCGACGAGCACGATGTCGCCGTCCTGGTCGCCCTTGACGACCTTGGTCACGAACCGGCTGGTCGGGTCGACCGAGGTGAGCAGCGCCGTGCCGGTCAGCAACTTGGCCGTGGACGCCGGCAGTTGCGGCGCGCTGGAGTCCTTGTTCCACAGCACCGTCCCGCTCTCCGGGTCGATGATCACGCCGCTGAACTGCGCCAGGTCCGGGTTCGCCAACTGCGCGGACAGCTGCGCCTCGATGCCCGCGGCGGTGGGTATCTTGTCGGACACCGCCAGCGGCACGACCTTCGGCGGCGGCGCGGTGACCGGCGGATCCACCACCTCGGCGGCGCTGGTGGATTGGCTCGACGACGCGCTGCTCGACCCCCGCGTGCCGAGATAGACCACGACACCGACCACGACCAGCGCGACCACCACGGCGGCAGCGATGATCCCGATGCGACGGGACCTGGTCACTGGGGCCACTGAACTTCCTCCTGCGCCGGTTCGAGCCGCCATCAGCCGCGGCGGGTCGTCATGGTCTCGGTCTCGTCATGGTCTCGCGACGGGGACTGTCGGCAGACCCACATCGCGCCCGGCGACGCACCGCGAGCCCATGTACCGCGTCCAGACTAGAGTCTGTTCAGTCCCGACCCGGGTCCGCGTCCCGCGGGGTCCGGATCGGAGTTCATCGGCGCTCGGTTTGCAATGACCGCGGCTGCCGTCGGCCTGGTGTGAAAGGTGACACTCGTGGAATTCGACGTGACCATCGAGATCCCGAAGGGTAGCCGCAACAAATACGAGGTCGATCACCATTCCGGGCGGATCCGGCTCGACCGGACGCTGTTCACCGCGACCCAGTATCCGGCCGACTACGGCTTCATCGACGACACCCTGGGCCAGGACGGCGATCCCCTGGACGCGCTGGTGCTGCTGGAGGAAGCCACCTTCCCGGGGTGCCTGGTGACCGCGCGGGCGATCGGCATGTTCCGGATGACCGACGAAAAGGGACCCGACGACAAGGTGCTCTGCGTGTCGGCGCACGACCCGCGGCAGTCCCACCTGCAGGACATCGGCGACCTGAGCATCTTCGAGAAGCTGGAGATCCAGCACTTCTTCGAGGTGTACAAGGACCTGGAGCCGGGCAAGAGCGTCGAGGGCGCCAACTGGGTCGGCCGCAAGGAGGCCGAGGAGGAGATCAGCATCTCCTTCGACCGCGAGCGCAAGCGACTGGTGGCCGAGGAGTCCATCGCGACCGGCGACGGGCACACGCACCGTTCCGAGGGGTAGCCGCGGGGACGCCGCGGTTCCGTTGCACCGTGGTGTCGCCCGCCGACGCGCGGAGGGCCGCTGTGCCCTCCGCACCGACCTCTGGTTCCTGGTTCGGCCCTACCAGCGGCCGCCGCGCTGGACCTCCCGCAGCCGCGGACGCACGTCCAGCAGGTACACCAGACTGCCGGTCAGACCGGCCAGCCACAGCAGGCTCTGCGGCGCGAACGCGCCGCCGAAGAAGCCCAGTCCGAGCGCGACCGCGGACGCCACCGTGATGCCCGCCCAGGTGCCCTTGGTCTGCTTGTCGGCCGCCGCGAAGGCGTCCGAACGCCGGCTCACGGCGTCCACCGCGGCGAACACTCCGATGGCCGCGCCCCCGACGGCGAGTATCAGGGTCACGATCGTGATCACCGGCAAGACCAAATCCACCCATCCAGGGTACGTGGGATCCGCGTTCGGTCCAGACCGGCGGGCCGAACGAGGCGGCCGGCCGCACCGCGACCGGCCGCCTCGGATCGCTGAACCGGGTCGGCGACGAGCCCGGATCGGACCGGATCAGCCCTGGTCGGCGCCGTCCTGGGCCGGAGCGGGCGTGCTCCGCGGGGTCGACTCGCCTGCGGTCGGACGGACGGCGGCGCTGGTGGCGCGCGCGGCGGTCGACCTGGCCTTGCCGCTGGCCGAACGGGAACCGGCCGCCTTCGCGGCCCGGGCGGTGCTCGGCCCGGCCGTGGTCACCCTGCCGGTCGCCTTGCGGCTGGATCCGCCGACCTTCGCCGCGGCCGGCTTCCCGCCGGTCGCCCTTGCCGCAGTCGACTTCCCGGCGGCTGCCTTTGCGGTGGCTGCCTTCGCGGTGGCCCCCTTCGCGGTGGCCCCCTTCGCGGCGGTCGGCCGGCCGGCCGTCGCCTTCCGACCGGCGGGCTTGGCCGCACCTGTCGCGGCCGGCGTCGTCTCGGTGGCGTCGGTTCCGCCGGCAGTGGTCCTGCCGCCGGTCGTTCGACCCGCGGCCGGACGCGGCGGCCGGGCGGCGGCCGCGGTCTTGCCCGCCGGTTTCCTGGCGGAAGCCGCCGGTTCCTTCGCAGCAGCCCTCGCCGCCTTGGCGGGAGTGCGCGGCTCGCCGGGCGCCGCGTCGACGACGGTGCCCGGGCGCAGGGACGCCGAGCGGACCTTCGACCAGGTCCGGTCGCCGCGATCGACCAGGCTGCCGTAGATGGTGCCGACCAACTCGATGTAGGCGTCCAGCGTGTCGCGCACGATCTCCGGGGTCAGGTCGGGCGTGAACTCCGCGATGCGCCGCGGCAGCTCCGCGACCAGCTCACTCGTCCTGGCCGGGACCTGCGCCGCGAACGACTGGATCTCCTCGGCGACGTCGGTGGCGATCCGGGCGGCACGCTGCGGCAGCTCCGCACTCGACGCGACCAGCTTGCCCGCGGAGTCCGTCCAGTCGGCGAGCGTTTGCTGGGCCTTCCCCGGGAACTCATTGGCAGCGTGCTGGGCCTTGTCCGGTAGCTCGGACAGCGCATGCTGGGCCTTGTCCGGAAGCTCGGTGGCGGCCTGCTGGGCCTTGGCCGGGAACTCGGTCGCGGCCTGCTGGACTCGACCGACGTACCCGGTGACCGCGTCCTGCACCCGGTGGGCGTAGTCGCCGGCCGCCTGTTGCGCCAGCCCGACGTAGACCTCGGCGGTGCGCTGGGCTTGGCCCACATACTCGCCCGCCTTGTCCAGGTACTGACTCGCGGTCTGCTGGACCTTGGCCGCGTAATCGGTCGCGGCATGCTGGGCCTTCGCGGACAGCCCGGCCACGGCGGCCGGGTCGGGCCGGCCGGCCTGGTCGGTCAACTGCTCGGCGAGCGATTCCCGCAGTGCCGCCAGTTGCTCGACCGCCAGGTCGCCGGCGCCGATGGCCGCCAGCAGCGGACGGGGCAGGTCCCCGAAGCGATCGGCCACCTGGTCGATGACCGCGTCCGGGACGCCTCGGATATCAGTGATCTGCATGATGTGCTCCTTCCGGCATCGCGTCGATGCCTGTGCGGATCGTTGGCCGGACGTGCGGCGTCCGGCCGGAATCGGCCGGATCCGTCTGATCGCCCGGACCGGCCGGATCGGCTCCGTTGGATGCCTGCGCCTGGCTGCGAAGTGCGGCGTAGACGTCCACCAGGACCGTCTTCTGCCGTTCGGTCAGCACCGGGTCCGCGCGGATGGCCACGACCACCTCCGGCGCGTCCGGCGCGTCCAAGATTCCGGCCTTGGTCAGCAACGTCTCCACCGAGATGGACAGGCCGTGCGCGATCTGAGCCAGGATCTCGGCGCTCGGCCGTCGCAGACCGCGTTCGACCTGGGACAGGTAGGGATTGGAGACGCCGGCCCGGGCCGCCAGCCCACGGAGCGAGATCTGCGCCGCGAGCCGCTGCTCGCGGATGAACTCACCGAGATCGCGCACCGGCGTCAGCACCGGATTCAGGTCGAGATCCACGCCTCCCCCTTTCACTCGTCGTTCGTGCGCCACGGGACCCCACCCGTGTCAGGTGACCGACCAACTCCCACCGTAGCAGGAGTGCTTGCAATTGCAAGCGGCTCTGCTTGCGCCGGTGATGCCGCTCCGGCGCCCGGTGTCCCTACCGCTGGGAGTCGTCCGAATCGGAGCGCCACGCGACGGCGGGGGCGGCCGGGTGGTCGTAAGCGATCACCGCGGCGGCTCGTTCGGCCGGCGTCTCGTTCGCCAGATACCGCTCGTGAGCGGTGATCCACCACTGCCGGTCCGCCGGTAGCGCACGGGACAGCGCGCCCGTGGAGACCTGTAGGTGCAGCACGAGATCCAGACCGTCCGGGTCGGCCAGCAGGAACGGCCCGTCCAGCAGGACCGCCGTCCGGGGTTCGACGGGCCGCCTGGTGTCCCGCACGGTCCGGTCGGTGACCGGATCACGCAGCCGCGGCAGGTAGCCGTCGGTGCCACCGGCCGCCACCGGGTCGAGGAGCTCACGGCGCAGCGCCGCGGTGTCGACCCAGCCGTAGAGCAACATGTCCACGTCGGTCCGGCCGAATTCCAGGCGCAACGACGCCGCGCGCCACCACCAGCCGGTGCAGACCCGGATGACCGGGCGGCCCAGTTCCCGGAGCCGTTCGCCGACCGCGTCGGCGAGCGTGGCGGCACCGATCTCCGCGAGCCCGTCGAACCCGATCCGGGGACGCGGCTCGGGCCGCCGATCGATCCGTTCGGCCAGCTCGCGCACCAGCCGGTCCGGGCTCAGCGGGCGGTAGCGCACCCGACCCACCCTGGCACAGGCCGCCGGCGAGCGGAGACCGGCCCGGCATCAGCCCAGGGTGCGGCACAGGCAGAACGGGTGGCCGGACGGATCCAGGTAGGCCCGGAAGCCGGCATGGGCCACGCCGGTCGGCCGGGCCCCGATGGCCAGCACCCGCCGCTCGGCCTCGTCCAGGTCGTCCACGTATACGTCCAGGTGAGACTGCTGCGGCACCGTCGGATCCGGCCAGGTCGGGGGCACCAGATCCGGCGCGAGCTGAAACGCCATGCCGTAGTCGGTCGAGTCGCCGCGGATGGTGACCCAATCGTCCTCCTCACGGACGATCCGCCAGCCGAGCAGCCCGCAGTAGAACTCCGCGAGACGCCGCGGCTCGGGGGTGTCGAGGACGACCAGGTCGAATCTGGCGATGGGCGTGCCGGTCTGTGTCATGGCCGAATCACAGCATGAGGCTCCGACAGTCAGGTGAGCAGCAACTGGGCGAGGGTGTAGATGACCAGGCCGGCCAGCGCACCGACCACCGTGCCGTTGATCCGGATGAACTGCAGGTCCCGGCCGACCTGCAGTTCGATCTTGCGGCTGGTCGCCTCGCCGTCCCACCGGGCGATGGTCTCGTCGATGATGCCGGTGATGCTGCGCGCATGGTTGCGGGCCAGGTACCCGGCCACCTCGGCGACCCAACCGTCCACCTTCGCGGTCAGTTCCGGGTCCTCCTGCAGCCGCCGACCGAAGCCCAGCAGACCCTGGGTCACCGAGTGGCGCAGCGGCGATTCGGGGTCCTCGGCGGCCTGCAGCAGCGAATCCTTGATCGACTGCCAGGCGCTGGCGGCCAGCGAGCGGACCTCGGCATTCCCCACGACCTGGTCCTTGATCGCCTCCGCCCGCTCGATGGTCGCCTCGTCCTGCTGCAGATCCTGGGCGAACTCGGCCAGGAACGTGTCCAACGACAGCCGCAGCTGATGCTGCGGATCGTCCTTGACGACCCGGGCGAAGTTCAGCACCTCGTGGTAGATCCGGTCGGCGACGATGTCGTCGAGGAAGCGTGGCGACCACGACGGTGCTCGCTGCGACACCACCCGGGACACCGCGGTGTAGTTGTCCCGGATCCACTCGTAGCAGCGCTCGACCACCATGTCCACGAACGGGTGGTGATCGCCGCGGGCGAACACCTCCGCGGCGATCCGGCCCAGCGGCGGCCCGATCTTGGTCTCGGCGATCTTGCGTCTGGCCATCGACTCCAGCAGGTCGGCGACCTGGTCGTCGGACAGCACGTTGCTGATCCCGCGCACCGCCGACGCCAACTCGGCGGTCACCCGCTCCGCCGACTCGGGCCGGGCCAGGTACTCGCCGACCCGCCTGGCCACGGAGAACCCGGCCAGCTTCTCCCTGACCACCGATTCGGACAGGAAGTTGGTGGCCACGAACTCGGACAGTGCGGAACCGATGGCGTCCTTGCGGGTCGGGATGATGGCGGTGTGCGGGATCGGCAGGCCGAGCGGCCGGCGGAACAGCGCGGTCACCGCGAACCAGTCGGCCAGCGCGCCGACCATGCCGGCCTCGGCCATCGCCCGCACGTAGCCGAGCCAGGGATAGCGGTCCTGCAGCAGGAAGGCGATCACGAAGATCACCGCCATCAGCACCAGGGCCCCGGTGGCGATGGCCTTCATCCGGCGCAGGGCCTGGCGCTTGACCAGGTCCGTCGGGCTGAGCAGTTCGCCCGAGGACGCCGTCCGCCGAGGCGCCGACGGGACGGGCGGGGCGGCCGGGGCGGCCGGCGGTGGGCTCAACGCCGAGCGGGCCGATTCCGATTCCGTGGTGCTCATCGTGCCGCCTCACTCGGGACACCCTGCGGACACGGGCCCCCGACGGGGCGCCGGCACCTGCGCCGATTCGCTCGGCAAGACTGCCTCATGCCGCTCATTGTTCCCTCGGTCGCGACAACGACGCCGCGCCCGCGGCTGCGACCGCTCCCGCGCACGTCTCGCTCCGCGACCGCCCCGACCACACCCCGGCCTCCGCGCTTACACACCCCACCCCACCGATCCGTTTGCCACATTCCGCCCTCCCTCACCCGGAATCAGGGCGGAAACCGGCAAACGGATGCACCTCCGGCGGCACACGGACCGCACCCCGGGCACATCGACCGCACCCGGCCCTCCGCGGCCCGCACCCGGCGCCCGCGCCCACCCACCGATCCGTTTGCCACATTCCGCCCTCCCTCACCCGGAATCAGGGCGGAAACCGGCAAACGGATGCACACCCAGCCGCACACGGACGGCGACCAAGGCGGCAGACGGGTCGCGGATGGGCGCCAGCCCGCTCGCCGCGGGCCGAGGCGGTAGGAATCAGGCCGAGGCGGTAGGAATAGGGACATGACGGTGGCCTCGGATCCACGACGGTCCTCCCGGTCGGCGGACCCCCTGGTGAACCGGCTGCGGCCGTACACGACGACGATCTTCGCGGAGATGTCCGCGCTGGCAGTGCGGACCGGCTCGATCAACCTCGGGCAGGGATTCCCGGACACCGACGGCCCGCCGTCGGTGTTGGCGGCGGCGCAGCGGGCGATCGGGGACGGCGTGAACCAGTACCCGCCCGGTCCCGGCATCCCCGAGCTCCGGCAGGCGATCGCGTTCGCGCGCGAGCGCGATCACGGCCAGGTGTTCGACCCGGACACCGAGGTGCTGGTCACGGTCGGTGCCACCGAGGCGTTGGCGGCCGCGGTGCTGGGCCTGCTCGAGCCGTGCGGCGAAGCGCTGCTGATCGAGCCGCACTACGACTCTTATCCACCGATCATCGCGATGGCCGGGGGCCGGCACCGGTCCGTGCCGTTGCGCCCGGACGACGGCGGCCGGTTCGCCCTCGACCTGGACGAGGTGGCGACCGCGATCACCCCGGCGACCCGGATGATGATCGTCAACTCGCCGCACAATCCGACCGGCACCGTGCTGAACCGGGACGAGTTGGCCGGGCTGGCCCGGTTGGCGGTCGAGCACGACCTGGTCGTGCTGACCGACGAGGTCTACGAGTACCTGACGTTCGACGGCGTGCGGCATCTGCCGCTGGCCACCTTCGACGGGATGGCCGAGCGCACCGTCACCATCTCCAGCGCCGGCAAGTCGTTCAGCACCACCGGCTGGAAGATCGGCTGGGCCTGCGGACCGGCGCCGCTCGTCGCCGCCGTGCGGGCAGCCAAGCAGTTCCTCACCTACGTCGGCGGGGCGCCGTTCCAACCGGCGATCGCGCACGCCCTACGCAACGAGATGGGGTGGGTCGCTCAGCTGCGTGACAGCCTGCAGGACAAGCGGGACCGGCTGTGTGCCGGGCTGGCCGCGGCGGGGTTCGGGGTGTGCCGGCCGCAGGGCACCTACTTCGTGATGACCGACATCCGGCCGCTCGGCGCGTCCGACGGGATGCGGTTCTGCTTGGACCTGCCCGCTCGAGCCGGTGTCGTGGCCGTGCCCGACGAGGTGTTCCACGACGACCCTGCCGACGGCAAGCCGTTCGTCCGCTTCGCGTTCTGCAAGCGGGACGAGGTCATCGACGAGGCCGTGCGACGGCTGGCAGGCATGCGTTGACGTCGACCGCCGACCGGATCTCGCGGCTGCTGGCCGGCGGCCCGGTGATCGACGGCCACAACGACATCGCGTGGGCGCTGCGCAAGCAGGTTGGCTACGACCTGGACCGGCGGGATATCGCCGAGGACCAGCCGGCCCTACACACCGACATCCCCCGGCTGCGGGCCGGCCGCGTCGGCGCCCAGTTCTTCTCCGTCTACGTGCCCGGGACCATGCTCGGCGGCGCCGCGGTCACCGCGGTGCTCGAGCAGATCGACTGCGTCGGCCGCATTCTCAACCGGTATCCGGACACCTTCGAGGCCGCCCGGACCGCGTCGGACGTCCGCCGCATCATGAGCGCGGGCCGCGTCGCCGCCCTGCTCGGCGCCGAGGGTGGGCACAGCATCGACTGCTCGCTGGGCGCTCTGCGGATGCTGCGCCGACTCGGCGTGGCCTACATGACGCTGACCCACAACCAGAACGTGCCGTGGGCCGACTCGGCGACCGACGCGCCTGCCGTCGGCGGGTTGACCGACTTCGGCCGGGACGTGGTCCGGGAGATGAACCGGATCGGCATGCTGGTCGACCTGTCGCACGTCGCGCCGGCCACGATGCATGCGGCGCTGGACGTCTCGACCGCACCGGTGATCTTCTCGCACTCGTCGTGCCGGGCGTTGACCGATCATCCGCGCAATGTGCCGGACGAGGTGTTGGTCCGGCTGGCCGGCAACGGCGGCGTGCTGATGGTGACGTTCGTGCCGTATTTCGTGTCGCAGGAGTGCGCCGACCACGCCGCCGCGGAGGACGCCCGCCGGCATGAGCTCGGATTGGACAAGGTCACCGTCTACACCGAGCACGACGGCGAGCACCTCGACCCGGCGGCGGTGGCCGAGTTGGACCGCTGGCGCGCCGCGCACCCGGCGCCGGCGGCGACCCTGGCGCAGGTCGCCGACCATGTGGAACACGCCCGGGAGGTCGCCGGCGCCGCGCACATCGGGCTCGGCGGCGACTACGACGGAGTGGAAAGCCTGCCGGTGGGTTTGCCGGATGTGTCGTCCTATCCGGCGTTGCTCGCCGAGCTGGCCGATCGCGGCTGGTCGGACGCCGACCTCACGGCCCTGACGTGCGGCAACATCCTGCGGGTGCTCCAGGTGGCGCAGGACGTGGCCGATCCGGACTTCGGTCGCTGAAAGCGCCGGACGGGTGGTGACGTCGTGATGTGGCAGATGCTGATCATGCTCGCCGTCCAGTACGCGGCGGACCTGCTCGCTCTGCTCTCGGTCGCGGTTCTGGTCACCCTGGTGGTCACCGCGTACATCTGCGCCCTCGCTCGGAGCGTCGCCCCGCAGGCGGGTCCCGCACCGTCGCCTCCACGCGTGAGGTGGCCACGACGAACCATCCGCTGCACCGACCCCGACGCGCCGGGTCGGGCGCGGCCGCGGGCGCCGGGCCATCAGGCTTGACCGCCCGCTGCCGCAACTTCCGGTTGATGCCAAGCCGGCCGGCAACGGCGGTCATTCGTTCCGATGACCCGCCGGCACCAGGAGTGCAGCCATGCCCGTCCGTCGACCATCCGCCACCGAGCCGCCCGAACACATCGTCGAACGCGTGCGCCGCCGGCTGCGGCGGCTCCGTGTCGCCGTGACCACCCGGACCCACCTTCTGATCACCACCGCGTACCTGACCGCCACGTCGGTGATCGGCGTCGAAATCGTCGCCGGTCTGCTGGGGATGTCGGCGCTGATGCCGATCGCGATCCCCCTCCTGCTGACATCCGTGACACTGATCGCCCTGGCCCGAGCCGGCCTCCGGCGCTTTCGGGCGCGCCGATCCCGGACGATCGAGGATCCGGTTTCCGTCGTTCCGGCCGAGCCCGAAGAACCGTAACCGGCCCCTCGATTGCATCGAGTCAGCCGTCGCCGACCGCGGCGCGCATGGTGAGCAGCTGACCGTCCGCCGCCAGGGCCAGGGTGACCCGGATCGAGCCCAGCTCGCCGAGGCCGTGCACGTGAGTGCCGCCGCACGCCATGCGAGCGGTGCCGGCCGGCAGCTCGCACACCCACTCGCGGCGATCGCCGAGTCCGGATCCGCTGGCGTCGACCCGGACGGTACCGCCGGCGGCGACCCAACCCGCCAGGGTCCGATTGACCGCCTCGGTCAACGCCGGCAGATCGTCGGCCAGACCGCCCGGATCGAACCCGCCGCGCCGCAGGCTGCGGCCGAGCCGATACCGGTCGATCGATCCGTAGGGCTCGATGCGCGACGAGGCGATGGCCGTCTGGTCGAAGTCCGGGTGACCGAGGCTGTCCGACCGAGGCGTCTTGCGCCAGCGGCCGGCGAGCGCGGCGTTGAGGGCCAGCGCCGCCAGGTGGCAACCGGTGTGCCCGGCCGACAGGGCGGCGCGACGGGCCGGATCGACGGCCAGTGTCACCTCGTCACCCTCCGCCGGCGGCACGACGCCCGGGTCCACGACATGCACCACCACGAAGGCCCAACCGGGCTCGCCGCGCGGCACCGGGACGGTGTCGCCGACGTACAGCACCGCCCCGTCCGTGGCGCCCACCAGGCAGTCCCGCACGGCGACGTCCGTCCCGCCGCGGCCGATGCTGCCCAGGTCGGGACCCTGATCGGGCCAGCGGGGATCGACCGGGTGGAACGGGGTGCGGTCGGTCAGCACCAGGGCGTGGCCATCGCCGGCCGTCACCGACTGCACCACCGCTCGATCGGTCAGTGTCCCGGCCGGAAAACTGACCGTGGTGTCCGTGCGCGGTAACGGCATGGTGTCAATTTTGCCGAATCTGCCGACCGTTCAACCCTGCGTCTTGTCAGCCGATCGGGTCCGCGGTAGACAGACTCTGCGCTACGGGCAGCGCGACGTGGAGGTCTCGGACCGAGCCGGAACGCCAAGCCCGAAGCGCGGCCGGGAATCGACAAACGGACGAGACGGCGACGGGCAACCGGCGCTCCCCCGAGTGTGACATCGGGTGCGGGTCCGGTATCGATTCTCGGCGCGGCGGGCGGACGTCGCGCGGCCGGGTCGGACACGACCCGCCGGCAGCGACGGGACCGGCGGTCACACCGGCGCCCGGCAGCGAGCGCAGCGTCGCGCTCGGCCGGGTCCCCCACCGCACCGGCGGGGCCCCGCACCGGCGCGGGCCCCGCCCCTGACGTTCCGTTACCTCGGATGTGCCATATCGCAAACGTTCGGACGTTCCGTATCGGTCGTCATCGGGGCTACCGTCAGGCCGGTCCGACCTCGTCGACCGGGATCGGCCCTGACCGGACCGCACAGACCGGACCGCACAGACCGGACCGCCACTGGACCGGACCGCCACTGACCGGACGACGCGCGGGACGAAGAAGGAGCCCCGATGCGGATGCGCACCGCCGGAGCCGCGCTTGCCCTGGTCGCGTTAGTCGGCGTCGCCGGCTGCACGGCCGCGCCGGCCACCACGACTTCAACAGAGCCGGCGACGCCCAGTGCCCCGAACACGACGCCGAGCTCGGCCGTCGCCACTACGGCCTCGTCGAACTCCGGCGTGTCCGCGCCGGCCCCGACAGTCGGCGCGGAACCCACCGACGCGTCCACCGCGTCACCCGAGCCGATCGTTCCCGCGGCGGTCGACCAGCCCACGACCGCCGGTCCGGCATCCGACGCCGGCTTCTCCGACACGGTCGCCGCGATCGATCCCGCCCTGGCCGCGCGCATGGCGTCGAGTTGGCGGGAGGGATGTCCGGTGCCGTTGTCCGACCTGCGCTACCTCACGCTGACCTACCGCGGGTTCGACGGCGCCGACCACCAGGGCGAGTTGGTGGTGGCCGCGTCCGTGGTCGACCAGGTCGTGGCGGTCTTCCGGCGGCTGTACGAGATCGGCTATCCCATCGCGTCGATGCGCCTGGTCGACGACTTCGCCGGTGACGACAACGCCTCGATGTCGGCGAACAACACGTCGGCGTTCAACTGCCGGCCGGTCACCGGGGGCGGCGGGTTCTCCGAGCACTCTTACGGCACCGCGATCGACGTGAACCCCGTGCAGAATCCCTACCTCAGTGGGTCGACGGTGCTGCCCGCACAGGGCCGCCAGTATGTGGACCGGCCGGACGCACCCGGGGTGATCCATGCCGGCGACGAGGTGGTGCAGGCGTTCGCCGACCAGGGCTTGCGCTGGGGTGGCACCTGGAGTGGGCCGATCGACTACCAGCACTTCTCCGTGTCGGGCCGGTAGCGCCTACCGGCCGAATCGCCGGCGGCCGGCCCGCAGGCTGCGCGCCTGACCGGTCGTCTCGACGAACGCGATGAAGCCGCCGGTCGCCACCAGCATGCCGGGCACGACCAGCACCGCCTTGCCCCAGCCACCGGCGATGCCCGGGGTGACGCCGATCAGCGCCATGGTGACCCCGGCGGCGACGGCCAGAACCGCGACCATCCGGATCACCCACTGGCGGGAGGTGGTCGCCGATGTCGTGGGCGCCGAGGTGGGCACGGCGGCGACCGGCGATGCCGTCGCCGGCTGCGCGTAACGCCTCTTCTTCGACGTCACCGGCACACCTTCGGCGCGGCATTGTCACGGTGGAGGGTTCGGGTCTCGGGCATGTGGTCAGTATCGGAGGCCCGGGTGGCCGGGGGTACCGGCATCCACTCACCGGAAGCGTCACCGATCTCGGGTCGGGCCGGCCGTCGGCGGCGTCGGCCACAATGAGCCGCATGCAGCTACCCGTCATGCCGCCCGTCGCGCCGATGCTGGCCAAGGCGGTGCCCGCCATCCCCAGCGGCGATCTGTCCTACGAACCGAAGTGGGACGGCTTCCGATCGATCGTGTTCCGGGACGGCGACGAGGTCGAGATCGGCTCCCGCAACGAGAAGCCGATGACCCGGTACTTTCCCGAGCTGGTGGAGGCCATCAAGGCGAACCTGCCGCAACGGTGCGTCATCGACGGCGAGATCGTGGTCGTCATCGGGAAGCGGCTGGAGTTCGAGGTGCTGCAGCAGCGCATCCACCCCGCCGCCAGCCGGGTCAAGCTGCTGGCCCAACAAACGCCTGCCAGCTTCATCGGGTTCGACCTGCTGGCCCTGGACGACGAGGACTACAGCGACCGGCCGTTCGCGCAGCGGCGGGCGGCCCTCGAGCAGGCGATGGCCGCTGCCGAGGCGCCTATCCACCTCACCCCGACGACCCGCGACGAGGCGGTGGCCGCCGACTGGTTCGCGCAATTTGAGGGCGCCGGGCTGGACGGCGTGGTGGCCAAGCCGCTGGCCGGAACGTACCAACCGGACAAGCGGACGATGTTCAAGATCAAGCACCAGCGCACCGCCGACTGCGTGGTGGCCGGATACCGGGTGCACAAGAGCGGCCCGGACAGCATCGGGTCGCTGCTGCTCGGCCTGTACAACGACGCCGGAGACCTGGCGTCGGTCGGCGTCATCGGCGCGTTCCCGGCGGCCCGCCGCAAGGAGCTGTTCACCGAGCTGCAGCCCCTGGTCACCACCTTCGACGACCATCCGTGGAACTGGGCCAAGCTCGACGAGAGCGCCACCCGGCATCCCCGCAGCTCGGAGTACAGCCGGTGGAACGTGGGCAAGGACCTGTCGTTCGTGCCGCTGCGTCCCGAACGGGTGGTCGAGGTGCGGTACGAGCACATGGAGGGCACCCGGTTCCGGCACACCGCCCAGTTCAACCGGTGGCGGCCGGACCGCGACCCCCGGTCGTGCACCTATGAGCAACTGGAGGAGCCGGTCAACTACGACCTGGCGGACATCCTGGGCGGCTGACCCGTCAGGATCGGCTGCTGACCGCGGCGGCCGACGACCGTCCGCCACCGAGATCCGGGCCGAACAGTTCCCGCGGCATCGGCTCGTCCACCGCCTCGATCCGCGGTCGGCGGGCCACCAGACCATCCGAACGAAACACCGGGTCGCCGGTCAGCTCCGTCATCCCTTGGTCGGCCGGCGGCTGCCAATCGGCCTGGATCGGCCGACCATCCCCGTCCTCGACCCGCACACCGTGCGGCCGGCTCACCCAGGCCCGGAGCCGTTGGGGCTCGTGCGGAGCCGGACGCTCGAACTCCAGCGAGAACCTCAGCGTCCGCCACAGCCACGGGGACGACCGGGCCAGCGCTCGGACGTCGTCGAGAGTGAGGGTCGACACGACCGACGACCGTACCCGGCGGGCCGTCCCGTGTCAGTCGACTTCGCGGCCCAGATGCGCGGCGAGCCGGTCGATGGCCGGCGCACCCTCCGGCGCGACGCGCTCCGGGCCGAAGGCGAACGATCGGCGGGAGGCGCCGGGCGGCAACCGCAGCAGCGTGAAGTCCAACGCGGACTGCGCGAGGGTGTCGCCGAAGGGCGGCCGCTGACCCGTCGCGCGGGCCAGATCCCAGCCGTGCACCAGGGTTTCGGTCATGCGGAGCTGGGCGATGCCGGCCCCGGGGAGCTCGCCGAGCGGCGAACGGAACGTCCGCCCCAGCACGTCCGGCGCCTGCAGGGCATCGACCAGCCCGTCGGCGCTGCGGCGCCATGCGCCCACGGGATCGTCGCCCAGTTGGTCGACGTCCCGCAGCGTGCGGATCTGGTCCTGCGGCGGCGGAGCCTGGCCCCGCAGGATGCCGGCGAAGGTCCGGTTGCCGAACACGACGTGATTCACCAGCGCACGAGCGTCCCAGTCCGGGCAGGGCGTCGGCACCGACCACTGCTCGGGTCGCACCCCGGCGACCAGCTGCGCCATCCCGTCCAGCGCGGTCACCACACCCGCCACCGGCGATGGACCCGGTTCCGTCATCACGCCTCCTGGTCATCGACACGGCCTCGACAGGGCATCGACGACCGCTTCGCGGAAGCTACTGCGGCGGTCCGACAGTCAGGTTTCTGCGCCGGTCAGGCGATCAGGACCGGTCGTCGCCCTCGGTCAACGGCGCGGCATGCCGGTGCCAGCCGGCCAGCCGCGGATGACCCGGCAGCGCGACCCGGCCGTTGGCCCACAGCAGTGCCTGCCAGGTGTCCGCCCCCTCCGGCGCCCACGGGAAGAGCCGTCGCAGGATCGCGCCGGTGAGCACCTGGGACGGTTCGTAATCCAACCCGAGCCCGAGCGCCGCGTCCCGGGTGTGCACCAGGATCTCGTCGCAGGCCATCGCCGCGAATCCGGTCGAGTCGGCGAGCCCGTCCGGATGGAACCCGCGCTGCCCGGGCGTGACGCCGTCGACCACGTGCGCGAGGACCGACGCGATCGCGCCGACGCCCGCGACGAGCTGCGCCGGCGGCTCGGTCGGCCGGACCCGCAGGTCCACGATCGACAACTCGTCCGGCCCGCCGGCCAGGTCGATGGCGTACCAGAGCAGGGTGTCGCCGATGTGCGCGACCACCTCCCGCACGGACCAGGTCAGGTCAGGGACCGGGGCGTCCCAGTCCAGGTCGACGGTCTCGCCGAGGAGGGTGGTGCTCGAACGGGCCGCCTGCCGGATGCTTGTGCCGTCCACGGGGCCATTGTCGACCGTGCCGCCGGCCCCGCCCCCGCGGGCCCGGCGACCACTCCCGACGGCCCCGCCGCGTCGCTATCGTGAGCGCGGCGGACCGCCGGAGCGGGACATCGACGCGTCGGGGGGCCGGATGGGTCAGACGGACGGGGATCGGTCCCAGCCCGCCAGCCGTCCGGCGGCGGCGCTCCGTGCGGTCGGGCGTCGGAGCCGCCAGGTGCACAAGAGCACGGCCTTCGACGTCATCGTCGGGGTCGGGCTGGTCACCTACGGGATCGTGCACCTGCTCATCGCCGGGATCGCCGTCCGCATCGCCTGGACCGGCGCGCGCGGCAACGACTCACAGGACGCCGCACTCGACGCGATGGCGCAGACGGTCTTCGGCGAGGTGCTGCTGTGGATCACCGCGGTCGGGCTGCTCGCCCTGACCGTGTGGCAGCTGTTCGAGACCGTCTGGCGCCGCAATCCGGTGGAGAACCCGATCGGCAAGGCTTTCGGTCGCACCGGCTCGCTGCTGTCCGCGGCCGGCTACCTGGCGTTGAGCATCAGCGCCATCCGGGTGGCCCTGGCCGGTCGCGCCGCCCGTGAGGGACGACGCGCCACGGATGTGGTCACGCCGATCGAGGAGGCGCTGCTCCGGGTGTTCGCGGTGGTCACCGGGGGCGTGCTGGTGGCGCTGGCGGTCCGCGCGATCTACCGCGGCGTCCGGCGCCGTTTCCTGGACGACCTGAAGCTCGGAGCCCCGACGGCGGTCGTGGTGATCGGCCAGGGCGGCTACATCGGCAAGGGCATCACGTTCGGCATCGTCGGCGTGCTGATGATCGTCACCGGCGTCGACGGCCGCACCGGCCGCCCTGGCCTCGAGGCGGTCTTCCGGCTGCTGAACCTGTCCCCGGCCGGAGGGGTGCTGCTGCTCCTGAAGGCCTTCGGGCTGGCGCTGTTCGGCGTCTACTGCTTCGCCTGGGCGGCCAACCGGCGGCGCTGACGCGGGTTCGCCTATTCGACGTCCGGCGCCTGGTACTGCGCCCACCGCCGCGGCGGTCGGGGCGGGGCGGGGCGGCCGGTGTCCCGGGACGGCTGCACCCGTTTGGGCTCGCCGGGCATCTTCGGATATTCGGGGGGATAGGGCATGTCGCCCAGCCCGCGGTCGGTCTCGTCCTTCGCCGACAGCTCCAGCGCCGGTTCGAGGGAGTAGGCCTGCTCGGTCACGCCGGCATGCAGGTCCCCGACGGCGGCGAACCGCGCCGGCATCGTCGTGACGTCGAAGTCGTTCGGGGTGACGTCGTCGACCTCCTCCCAGCGCAGCGGCGTGGACACGGTCGCGCGTGGGTTGGCCCGCACCGAGTAGGCCGAGGCGATGGTTCGGTCCCGGGCCATCTGGTTGAAGTCGATGAAGATCCGCTCGCCGCGCTCCTCCTTCCACCAGCTCATCGTCACCTGCTCCGGTATCCGCCGTTCGAGTTCGCGGCCGATGGCGATGACGGCGCGCCGCGCCTGCACGAAGGTCCACCGAGGCTCGATCGGCACGTACACGTGCAGACCGCGACCGCCGGAGGTTTTCGGGAAGCCCTGCATGCCCAGCTCGACCAGCAGCGCCCGCAGCTCGTGGGACACCCGGGCGGCGTCCGCGAAGTCGGTCCCGGGTTGCGGATCAAGGTCGATGCGCAACTGGTCCGGGTGATCCGGTTCCGTTCGGCGCACCGGCCACGGGTGGAACGTCAGCGTGCCCAGGTTCGCGCAGTAGGCGACGACCGCGAGTTCGGTCGGGCAGACCTCGTCGGCGGTGCGGCCGCTGGGAAAGGTGATCGTCGCGGTCTGCACGTACTCGGGCGCGCCCTGCGGCACCCGCTTCTGGTAGAACGCGTCGCCACGGTTGTCGGCCCGGGTGGAGAGCTTCGCGCCCTCGAACACTCCGGCCGGCCACCGTTCCAGCGTGGTCGGCCGTTCGAACAGCGCACCGAGGATGCCGTCCCCGACGGCCAGGAAGTAGTTGACGACGTCGAGCTTGGTCAGCCCGCGCTCGGCGAAGTAGACCTTGTCCGGGTTGCTGATCCGGACCGCCCTGCCGTTCACGTCGAGTTCGACCGCCGGTGTCGTGCGTGCCATGCCGGCAACGTACCCGGCGCCGCCGACCGTCACCGAGGATCAGGGGTTCTTACCGGGCCGTAAGGAGCCGCCGGGAACGTGCGTCGTGGACGCGGTGTTGGACCAGGCATGACAATGAACCGCATGAAGTCCGACAGAGTCAAGTCCGACAAGGTCAAGTCCGACAAGGTCTACGACGTCATCAAGACCGACGAGCAGTGGCGGGCCGAGCTGTCCCCGCAGGAGTATCAGGTGCTGCGGCAGGCCGGCACCGAGCGGCCGTTCTCCAGCCCGTACGAGACCGACGAGACGGTGGGTGTCTACCGCTGCCGTGGGTGCGGCAGCGAGTTGTTCCGCAGCGAGCACAAGTTCGACGCGCAATGTGGGTGGCCGGCGTTCTACACGCCGCTCGCGGCGGACCGGGTGGAGCTGATCGAGGATCGGTCCCATTTCATGGTGCGGACCGAGGTGCGCTGCGCGACCTGCGGATCGCATCTGGGACACGTGTTCAGTGGCGAGGGGCACCCGACCCCCACCAATGAGCGGTACTGCATCAACGGCGTCTCACTGACCCTCGAGCCGGCGGCCGGCCCCACCGCCGGCTGATCCCGTCCCGACGACTCCGTCCAGCAATCGCTCCACCGACCAGACGAACTGGTCGGTGGTGATCCAGCCGGCCGCCACCTGCGCGGTGGCGGCCGACAGCGGCCACTCCGCCGGGTCCAGGAACGACAGCGCGGCTCGGCGGCCGGCGACCCGCTGGGCCTCGGGGGCAAGCGGAGGCCGCCCGTCCGTCTCGGCAACCTCCAGCGCGACGAAGCCCACCGCCTGCACGATCAGCGCGTAGGTTCCCCGCGCGGCGTCGGCGGCGGACAGGCCGGCGTCGGTCAGCGCGCCGATCAGCCGCTCCCCGATCAGCACCGCCGACGGCCCATCCATCGGGGCACTCATCATCAGGGTCGCGACGGCGGGGTGTCGCAGCACCGCCTCGCGCAGCGAGCGCGCGTAGTCCAGGATGCGGTCGCGCCAGCGCTCCGGCGGCCCCGTCAGCACGTCGATCCGGGATTCGTCGAAGACCCGCTCCACGATCTCGCGTTCCAACGCGAACCGGCTGGCCACGTAGGTGTAGACGGCGTTCGGGTTGACCCCCAACCGGCCGGCGACCGCGCGGATCGACAGGGCGTCGGGGCCGCCCTCGTCGAGCAGTTGTATCGCGGCCTCCACGACCTGAGCACGCTGCAGGCGGCGGGGAGGGCCGGGCCGGCGACGCGCCGGAGGTCCGCCCGCGGCCGTGCTCACCCATGACTCCTCTCGTTCGCGACCGGTCGGGCCGCGTCGCCCATCCTCTCCCCGATTGCCGCTTGACCTCCACAGGCTGCTCCAATACTGTACGGCGTACAGATTTGTACGCCGTACAGAGAGGTTGTGTGATGACGCTCGAGGACCAGGTTTCCCGCACACCGACGCGGGCCGCGCTCGGCGGCACCGCCGTGCTGCTGATCGCCGGCGCGGTCGTGGTCAACGTCGCCTTCGTCGGCCTCGGTCGGGTGTTCGACTATCCCGATGTACTGGGCCGGCCGCCCGACGTGCTCGTCCGGTTCCATCAGAACCAGTGGGCCGTCGGCGCGCTTTTCCAGGTCCTGGCCGCCAGCGCGGCCCTGTTGGCGCCGATCGCGATCGCGATGTCGCGGCTGGGCGACTCGCCGGCCCTGCGGATGTCCAGAACCGTCGGGATCGCCGCCGCGGTGGCGCAGGTGGCCGGCCTGCTGCGATGGCCGGTGATCGTGCCGTTCCTGGCCGACGAATCGCCGGATGCCCGGGCCGTCGAGATCTTCCACGCGTTGAACGTCGTGCTGGGCACGACCATCGGCGAGACCATCGGCTATGCCCTGACCGCCACCTGGACCGTGCTCGTCTGCGTCGGACTGCGCCGCGTGCTGCTGGGCCGGGCGCTGACGACGCTGGGGCTGGTCGCCGCGGCGCTCATCGCGATCGGCACCGTCGCGCCGCTGGGCGTGCCGATGGCCGGGCTGGCCAACTTCGTCGGCTACGTGGCATGGAGCGCCTGGCTGGTCGCGGTCGCGCTGCTGATCCGCCGCCGATCGGCCTGAGCGGCACCCCGGGTCGAACGTCGGTCGCAATCGGGCCAGGACTCACCGACCGGCTGCTGTGCGCCGACCCCGCAGACGGCAGGATGCCGGTCATGTCCCCCGACGACACCTACACCCACGGCCACCACCAGAGCGTGTTGCGCTCGCACAGCATGCGGACGGTCCAGAACAGCGCCGCCTACCTCATTCCGTACCTGACGGCGGGTCGGTCGGTGCTGGACATCGGCTGCGGGCCTGGCACGATCACCCTCGGCCTGGCCGAGCGGGTGGCGCCGGGTCGGGTGGTCGGCATCGACCGGGAGCCCGGGCCGCTCGCCGCGGCCGTCGCGTCGGCAATCGAGAAGCAGCTGTCCACGGTGGAGTTCGCGGCCGGTGACGCCTACGCGTTGGACTTCCCCGACGACAGCTTCGACGTCGTGCACGCCCATCAGGTCCTGCAGCACCTGACCGATCCGGTCGCCGCCCTGGTCGAGATGCGCCGGGTGTGCCGGCCCGGCGGTGTGGTCGCGGTCCGGGACGCCGACTACGCGGCCATGACCTGGCATCCGGCCAGCCCCCGGCTCGATCGGTGGCTGGACGTCTACCACCGGGTCGCCCGGCACAACGGCGCGGAACCGGACGCCGGCCGTCGGCTCAGGTCGTGGGCGCTAGCCGCGGGTTTCACCGAGCTGACCTGCACCGCCTCGGCCTGGTGCTTCGCCTCCGACGAGGAACGGGCCTGGTGGGCGGACACCTGGGCGCAGCGGGTGACGGAATCGGCGCTGGCCGAGCAGGCGATCGCCGCCGGGGTCAGCACGGCGGCGGAGCTCGCGGGCATTGCCGCGGGGTGGCGATCCTGGGCGGACGCACCCGACGCCTGGTTCGCCGTGCTGAACGCCGAGGTGGTCGCGGCCGCGCCCTGACCGGACCCGTCGGCGAGATCAGCGGTACCCGGTGGGCCGCCGGTATTCCCGGTAGGCCGGGTCGGCGCCCAGCGGCTTCTGCGGTCGGCCGTGGTCGGTCGGCGTCGGCCCCTGTTGGCAGGACGGGCAGTAGAAGGCCGGTCGCGTCTTGCCCGGAGGCCCGATCTCGGCCACTCGGACGGTGCTGCCGCAGCGCTGGCACGGCCGGCCGGAGCGGCCGTGCACGAAGGTCCGCAGGTCGCGGCGGGGGTTTCCGGTGGTGCTGGGCACGGCCTGGCCCGCGCCGCGCAGCAGCAGCCGGCGGGCGGTGTCCAGCAGGGCGGGCAGGTCGGCCTGACGAATCGGAGTCCATGGTGAGAGCCGTTGCAGGAACAGCGTTTCGGCCATGTACATAGTGCCGATGCCGGCGACGGTGGTCTGATCGAGCAGGGCCGCGCCGACCGCGCGGTCGGGGTTTCGCGACAGCCGGGCCGTCGCGTCGGCCGGGTCGAAGCCCTCGCTCATGATGTCCGGCCCGAGGTGGCCGATCAGCTCATGTTCGGCGGCGGTGGGCAGCAGATCGAGCAGGCCGAGCCAGCTGCCGACCGCGGTCCAGTCGGCGCCGCCGAGCACGGCGCGGACGCCCGCCCGGCCCGCGGACGGCCATGGTTCGGCGCCGCGGGCGTGCACATACCAGCGGCCCTCCATCCGCAGGTGCGATCGGAGGGTGAGCGGGACGGCCGGCACGGTCGGGCGGCGCGGCCCCGGCCCGTCCGGGTCCGCGGCCGCGATCCGGGCCAGGATGTGCTTGCCGTAGGCGACCACCTCGAGGACGGTGCGCCCGGCCAGGTCGGCCTCGCCCAGCGCGGGCCAGCGCAGCTCGGTCCGGACCAGCGGGCGGCCGGCCAGCGCCTGATGCAGTCGGCGAGCGGTGCGCAGGACGGTGTCACCCTCGGGCATCAGCCGTCACCTCCCCTGGATCCATTTGCCACTTTCCGCCCTCGGAGGCGCCGGGGAAGGGCCGGAACTGGCAAATGGATGCAGGGCCGGGGCGACGGTGGCCGACGGCCGACGGCCGACGCCCGGCCAAGCCGACGGCCGACGCCCGGCCAAGCAGACGAACGCGGAGGCCGCGCCTCGGGCCGACGTGGCCGGACCCGACGTGGCCGGACCCGGCGGGCCGGACCCGGCCGGGCCGGGGCGACGGACGCGGCACCCGGAGCCTCGTCACCGGCCCGGGCCGCGCAGCCGCAGCCCCCGCGGGGTCAGGGTGAAGCCCGCGTCGGTGAGTGCCTGCACCACCGGCCCCCGGTCGGCCATGGTGTCCGCACCGTCGACCTTGGTGATGGTCATCGACCCGATCCGACCCGACCGCACCAGCTCGGCCAGGGCCGTGGCGGCCGCGGACAGCACCGCCGGGTCGCCGGTGAAGCTGAGCATCGTCCGCCCGCCACGCTCGGCGAACAGCACCGCGGCGCCGTCGACCAGCACGGTCAGCGCGCCGGCCCGCCGGGAGGGCCGGTGCGAGTCGGTCCCGGCGGCCACCGGTTCGGGCCAGTTGAGGGCGGCGCCGTAGGGGTTGGCCGGGTCGGCCGCCGCCAGCACCACCGGCTCCCCGACGCCGTGGTCGGTGTCCGGCGGTGGGGCGAACCCGCGGACCCGGTCCACCGCGCCTGCGGTGGCGAACTGCGCGGCGCCGAGGCCCTCGACGAAGTAGCCGCGGCGGATCCGCCCGGTCTCCTCCATGGCGGACAGCACCCGGTACGCCCCCGCGAAGCCGCCCGGCACCCCTTCCGCGACCACCGCGCCCCGGGTGACCACGCCGTGCCGGTCCAGCAGCACCTCGGCCGCCGCATGGGTACGCACCGTCGAATCCGCCGCTACCTCCGGCACCAGCGACCAACGACCGACCACCGACGGCGGCACCGCTCGCCGCACCGCGCCGGCCCCGTTCTGACCGGCCCGGAGCTGACCCGACAGCATGGCCAGACCGGACGGTCCGCGCAGCCGCACCCGCGGGGCAGCCGCCTTCGGCCGGTGCGTGGTGCGTCCGCCGGTCAACCGCGCGCGCAGCGGCGCGAGCGTGTCCGAGGACACCAGACCGGCGAACACCAGCTCCCACAACGCCTCCGCGATCTCGACGTCGGACCCGGACAGCCCGGCCGCGGCCACCGAGTCGGCGAGCGGCCGGAAGAAGAACCCGCCGCCGCCGGCCAGCGCATCGCGCACCGCGCGGTGCAGCTCACCGTCCGGCACCACGGCGTCGGGCGGCGGCAGCGGGATGGTCAGCGCGGCGGATTCCGCCGGGTGCAGCGCCACCCATCCGTCGTCGCCGGCCAGCGAGCCGTGGCCGGTCCACAGCACGTCGCCGGCGGCCATCAACTCGTCCAGCATCGCCGGCCGGTAGTCGGCCACCCGGGCGGGCAGCACCAGCGACTCCAGGGCCGACGCCGACACCAGGGCGCCGGCGAGCTGTTCGACCGCGCGCAGCACACCGTCAACCCCGCGAAGGCCGCCTCGCCCGACGCCGATCCCGTTCCACGCCGGCAGGAATCGGGCCAGCGCCCGCCGGTCGACCGGTTCGACCTCGGCCCGCAGCACGGCCAAGGACCGGCGCCGCAGCAGCCGGAGCACCTCGGCGTCGACGAACTCGGTCCCCGGCTCCCCGACCCGCGCCGAGCCGGCCCCGCCCAGCGGCCGGAACTCGCCCTCGGCCACCCGCCCGGACGAGACCAGCCGGCGCAGCGCGTCGGTGACCACCGCGACACCCAGCCCGAACCGGGCAGCCGCCTCCGCCGCCAGGAACGGGCCGTGCGTCCTGGCATACCGGCGCAGCAGCCGGCCGAGCGGGTCGTCGACGGGTGCGAGCAGGGACTCGGCCACCCCGGGCGGCAGCGCGGTGCCCAACGCGTCGCGCAACATGGCGGCGTCGGTCGGGTCGGCCCACTGCTCCTGCCCGGCGATCCGGACGCCGATGATCCGCCGCGCCGCCAGCAGACCGGTCAGCGCGTCGGCCAGTTCCGGCAGCTCCGCCCGCAAGTCGATCTCCGCGGTGCTCAGCGGCCCGAGAATGCGGAGCAGGTCGACGATCTCGTCGGCGTCCCGGGCTCGCCGGGCCTCGCTCAGGCGTTGCAGGTCGGCCTCGACCGAGGCCAGCGCACCCGGGTCCAGCAGGTCACGCAGGGCCAGGCCGTCGCCGTGCCCGAGCAGCTCGGCCAGCAGGGTGGGATCGACCGTGAGGGCGGCCGCCCGCCGTTCGGCCAGCGGCGAGTCCCCCTCGTACAGGTACTGCGCGACGTACCCGAACAGCAGCGAGGACGCGAACGGCGACGGAGCGGGCGTGCTGACCTCGACGATCCGTACCGTGCGGGCCTGCACGTCACGCATCAGCTGGATCAGGGCGGGCACGTCGAACACGTCGGACAAGCACTCCCGGACGGCCTCCGCGACGATCGGAAACGACGGGTACGCCGACGCCACCTCCAGCAGTTGGCTGGCCCGCTGCCGCTGCTGCCACAGCGGCTGCCGTTGGCCGATCTGCCGCCGCGGCAGCAGCAGCGCCCGCGCGGCGCATTCCCGGAACCGGGCGGCGAACACCGCGGCGCCGCCGATCTCGGCGGTGATCTCCGCCTCCAGGGTCTGCGGGTCCAACGCCAGGAACTCGGCGAACTCCGGCGGGCCCTCCTCGTACTCGACGTCGGGCAGGCGCAGCACGATGCCGTCGTCGGCGTGCATGGCCGCGACGTCCACGCCGTACCGCTCCCGCATCCGGGCCCCGATGACCAGCGCCCACGGCGCGTGCACCGCGGCGCCGTACGGGGAGTGCAGGACGATCCGCCAGTCCCCCAACTCGTCCCGGAAACGTTCCACCACCAGGGTCTTCTCGTCCGGCACCAGACCGGTGGCCTGCTGCTGCTCGGCCAGGTAGGCCAGCAGGTTCGAGCGGGCGAACTCGTCCAGCCCGGCCGCGGCCAGTCGCTCGGCGGCGACATCGGTGGGTGCGGTCACCAGGTCGCGGACGAACTCACCGTGCGCCCGGCCGAGTTCGGCCGGCCGGCCCAGGGTGTCGCCCTTCCAGAACGGCAGCCGGCCGGGCAACCCGGGGGCGGGCAGCACCAGCACCTGGTCGCGGGTGATGTCCACGATCCGCCAGGAGCTGGAGCCGAGCGCGAACACGTCGCCGACCCGCGACTCGTAGACCATCTCCTCGTCCAGCTCGCCGACCCGGCGCCCGGCACCGCCGGGGCCGCCCTCGGTCGCCAGGAACACCCCGAACAGCCCGCGGTCGGGGATGGTGCCGCCGGAGGTGACTGCCAGCTTCTGCGCCCCCCGCCTGCCGGTGAGCAGGCCGGTCGTCCGGTCCCAGGTGATGCGCGGGCGCAGCTCGGCGAACTGCTCGCTGGGGTACCGGCCGGACAGCATGTCCAGCACCGCCTCCAGCGCGCCCCGGCCCAGCCCGGCGAACGGCGCGGACCTGCGCAGCAGCTCCAGCAGCTCGTCGACCGCGATGGGGTCCATCGCGCAGATCGCGACGATCTGTTGGGCGGCGATGTCCAGCGGGTTCGCGATGATGGACAGCGACTCGATCGCCCCGGCCTGCATCCGGCCGGCCACCACGGCCGCGGAGATCAGGTCGCCGCGGAACTTCGGGAACATCACCCCGTGGCTGGGCGCGCCCACCTGATGGCCGGCCCGGCCGATCCTTTGCAGCCCGCTGGCCACCGAGGGCGGCGCCTCGACCTGCACCACCAGGTCCACCGCGCCCATGTCGATGCCCAGTTCCAGCGACGACGTGGCCACCACGGCGGGCAGCCGGCCGGTCTTCAGCTCGTCCTCGACCAGCGCCCGCTGCTCCCGGGACACCGAGCCGTGGTGGGCCTTGGCCAGCACCGACGGCGCCCCCAGCGAGGCGCCGGACGCGGCGATCGCCTGGGCCGGCGACCCGAGGCGCTCCGCCGTCTCCCGCAGGCTGAGCCCGTCGCCGACCGGCCCGTCCCCTCCGGCCGTGCTGTGCCTTTCGACGTGGATCTCGTTGAGCCGCGCGGTCAACCGCTCGGCCAGCCGCCGTGAGTTGGCGAACACCAGGGTGGAGCGGTGCGTCTCGATCAGGTCGACCACCCGCTCCTCGACGTGCGGCCAGATGGAGCTGCGGTTCACCTCACCGGCCGCCGCGCCGGTGAGGTCGTCGGTGACGGCGCCCATCGCGGCCATGTCCGGGACGGGCACCACCACGTCGACGTCGATCTGCTTGGTCGACGGCGGTTGCACGACGGTCACCGGCCGCCCACCGGCCAGGAACCGAGCCACCTCCTGCACCGGCCGGACCGTCGCGGACAGGCCGACCCGTTGCGCCGGCCGGTCCAGCAGGCGGTCCAGCCGATCCAGCGACACGGCGAGGTGGGCTCCGCGTTTGGTGCCGGCGACGGCGTGGATCTCATCGACGATGACGGTGCGGACACCGGTCAGCATGTCCCGGGCGCGACTGGTGAGCAGCAGGAACAGCGACTCGGGCGTGGTGATCAGGATGTCCGCGCCGTCCCGGGCGAACGCCCGCCGGTCCTGGGAGGTGGTGTCGCCGGACCGGACCGCGACGGACACCTCGGGCAGCGCGGCCCGTCGAGCGGAGGCGAGCCCGCGCAGGCCGGCCAGCGGCGACCGCAGGTTGCGCTCCACGTCGACGGCCAGCGCCTTGAGCGGGGACAGGTAGAGCACCGAACAGGGCGGCAGCCGGTCCCCCGCGGCCCGGGCGGTGACCAGCTCGTCGATCGCCGACAGGAACGCGGCGAGCGTCTTGCCGGACCCGGTCGGGGCCACCACCAGGGTGTGCTCGCCGCGGCCGACGGCGACCCACGCCCCGACCTGCGCGGCGGTCGGCCGGGCGAACGCGCCGGTGAACCAGTCCCGGACCAAGGGGTGGAACCGGTCGAGGGCGGCGGACTCCGCCGGTCCATCGCGCCCGCCGGTCGGCGCCCCGTCCGCTGTGTTGTCCACGACGACATTGTGCGGGTCGGCACCGACAATGCCCCGACCTGCGGGTTCCGGGGAACCGGCGGCTACCGTGCAGGCTGCGGCCAGCGCGGCCGCGGGCGAACCGGAGGACAAGGTGTGGCGCGCGCTTCGCGGACGACGGTGAGCCGGTCCGTCGCCGCCGCGTCCGTCGCGACCATCGGCGGCGCGGCCCTGCTGCACCTCGGTCGACCGCTGCGGCTGCGGTCCCCCGCCGCGGTGTCCGCGGTGACGCTGGCCCCGGCCGCACTGCTCCCGGCCGCGGCCGCGGAGCTGGCTCTGCTGGCGGGTCGGCGGTGGGCAGCGGCGGCCGCCGGTGCGGGCATCCTGGCCGGCTGCGCCGCCGCGCAGGTGGCGCCGTACCGGCGGTCCGCCCACGCCGCGGCCCGCCGCCACCGATCCGCCGTCGAGCTGACCGTGATGACCGCCAACCTGTTGCACGGCCGCGCCGACCCGGACGCCCTGGCCCGCGCCGTCGAGCGGCACGACGTCGACGTGCTGTGCGTCCAGGAGGTCCACCGGGCCGCACTCGACGCCCTCGCCGATCGGTTGGCCGACCGGCTTCCGCACCACCACACCCTGCCCGGAACCGGCGGTGGCGGAGCCGGCATCTTCAGCCGACATCCGTTGGTCGACCCGAGATGTCCTGACGGCTACGGGTTCCCGCCGGTGATGGCCGACGTGCGGGTGCCGACCGGCAGGGCGCCGGGCACCCGGACGATCACCGTGCTGTCCTTCCACAGCAAGGCACCGCTGGGCAACGGCGGGACCGGCCCGTGGTCGGAGGACCTGGCCCGGCTCGGCCGGCTGACGGCCGGACATCCCGGATCGCTGATCGTCGCCGGCGACTTCAACGCCACCCGCGACCACCGGCCGTTCCGCGACCTGCTGACCGGCGGGTTCACCGACGCCGCGCAGGACGCCGGGGCCGGCCTGCTGCCGACCTTCCCGGCCAAGCCGTATCGGGTCCCGATCGCCACCCTGGACCACGTGCTGCTGGGCCGCGGGCTGGTGGGGCTCCGGGTCCGGACCGTGCGCACCCCGGGCAGCGATCACCGGGCGGTGATCGCCCGGATCGGCGGCGACTGACCCGGCGACCAGCACCGGCCGACACCGATCCCGGTCGGTGACAGCCGCCCGGAAGAGGACTTCCGGCCCTGCCGCCGCAGGCCGCCGAAGAGCACGGTGGGGGTGACACTCGTGCGGCAGGAGGTGTCCGACGATGACGGACATCAATCAGAACCTCGATCAGGCTTGTCTGGAGCCGCCGGGCAAGGAACCGCCGGACCAGCAAGCCCGACGGTTACGGCGCAGCCGCGGCGACAGGGTGATCGGCGGCGTCTGCGGTGGACTCGGCCAGTACTTCGGTGTCGACCCGGTGCTGTTGCGCATCGCGGCCGTCGCCCTGGCCTTGTCCGGCGGCGCCGGCGTGATCGCCTACATCGTGGCCTGGATCGTCATTCCCGAGGACACCGACGCGGAGCCGACACCGGTGCAGCCGGTCAGCCGCCACGGCATCACGGTAGCGCTGGGTGCAGTGCTGATCGCGCTCGGCGCCCTGCTGCTGATGCGAGACGCGTTGCCGTGGTTCGGCTGGGCGGTGTTCTGGCCGATCGTCGTGGTCGGCATCGGTGTGCTGGTGCTGATCTCCGCGCGGCGGTGACCACGATGACCATGAGCGCGGATCCGGGAACGAACCCGGGAACGGAGCCGATCGGCACCGGTCTGCCGCCGGAGCGGCCCGTCCGATCCGGCCGGAGTTCCGGCGGTGCCGTGAACGTCGGCCGGGTGGTGGTGGGCCTGCTGGTCGGCATGATCGGCGTCGGTTGGCTGCTCGACGAGATGGGTGTGTCCGTGCCGTGGCACCTGTTCCCGTCCATCGCGGTGGTGCTGATCGGCGTCGGCCTGCTGATCACCCTGATCGGCGGTCGCGGACGCGGCCTGCTGGTCGGCGTCGGCGTGATCGCGCTGTTGATCGCGGTCGGGGTCGGCGTCGGCCTGAACCAGTATTCCGGGCCGGTCGGCAATCGCGTGCTGACGCCCTCCCCCGCCGACTGGCCGGTTGCCGAACGGGTCGCCGCCGGCACCGTAACGCTGGACCTGACCCGCCACCCGCTCCCGGAGACCGGAACGGCCACCGTCGACGTCGGCGCCGGCAAGGTGGTGGTCCTGCTGCCCGCCGCCGACGATCGGCTCTCGATCGACGCCCGGACCACCGCAGGGACGGTGCGGGTGGACGGCGAGAAGGCAAGCGACGGCGTGGATGTCCGCTGGACGCAACCGGCGACCGCGGGCGCCGGCGTCGGCGTCGCGCTGCAGCTGCAGGTCGGCCTGGGCGACATCGAGGTGAACCATGAGCAGTCGTGATCCCGGGGTGCCCGTCGCGATCGGCTTCGGCACCTGCTTCGTGCTCGCCGGCAGCTTCCTGTTGCTGCAGGAACTGGACCTCGCGACGCTCCGCTGGACCTACGTCCTGCCGGTGATCGTGGTCGCGGTCGGCCTGAGCGTGCTGCTCTCCGGCTTGGTCCAGGCGCACCGGGAACGGCGCTCGGAGTCCGGCCAGGGCTCGGCCCTCGGCGGCCGATGACCCGCGGCGTCAGCGTCGCCCCCGGGGTCCGCGGGGGCGACGCTGCGCTGATCAGTCGAACCTCCTGGTCAGTCGAACCTCCCGGTGAGTCGCGGTAGGGACCGCCCTTGCGGACGGCCCCCCGCACAGATCCCAGCG
>CAZCEH010000015.1:0-105784 GCA_964497705.1 uncultured Actinomycetes bacterium
AGGTCAGCGCCCATATCCGGGCGACCGCCACGCCCTACTTTTTCAGGTCGAAGTAGCTACCGGCACGCCTCGCGACCAGGCGTCGTTGCGCGGATCGTCGCCGCGGACGGGGCCACACCGCTGCGCGGTTGGGAACGCCGCTCCGCAGATTCATGAGCCGGTCGGCGAGTTTCCTGCGGTACCGTCATCAGGTGTCTCGACGCTCCGACCACACACCCTGCCCACCGTGGCGGGGCTGGTTCACGGATCGGAGACACGATGGCCCACTCACCCCATCGGCAGCACAAGGGCTGCCAGCTCTGTAAGCCGCACAAGAACCGCCGCAACGGACGTGCGGTTCGCGACCCCTGGTCCGTGCTGCGCACGCTCGGCAAACGCCGCCGGCTCGGCCGCCGGTACCTCGGCGACTGACCCATCGCCCGCTCGGGCCGGAACGGTCGCGGGGCCGTGCGTCGGTCGCCGGGTCGGTCAGGGCAGACTGATCCGGTGGAGGGCGACGGCAACGGTTGGACCAGGTGCGGGCTGGGCCACCGGCACTGGGGCCGGCACGGCGCCGCCGGGTTGATGCTGATCCGTACGATCGTCGACGATCCCGAGGTGCTGCTCCAGCATCGCGCTGCCTGGACCAGCGACGGCGACACCTGGGGCATCCCGGGCGGCGCCCGGGACAGCCACGAAACCCCCGTTCAGGCCGCGCTGCGCGAGGCGGGAGAGGAGGCCGGGATCGTCGCCGACGACGTCGAGGTCGCCGGCCTGTGGCACGACGACCACGACGGCTGGGAGTACGTCACGGTGGTCGCGACCGCGCTGACCGCCATCGAGGTGGAAGCGAACGCGGAGAGTGCCGAGCTGCGCTGGGTTCCGCTGCCCGACGTCGGCCGGCGCCACCTGCATCCGGGTTTCGCCCGGTCGTGGCCGCAGGTCCACGCCATGTTCCTGGGCGGACCGGCCTGATAACCGACCCGGTCAGGCGCGGTCGAGCTTGGCCACGGTCAACAGCACGACCGAGTCCTCCAGCGCGGCCAGCGCGTGCCGGGTCGGCGGGACGAGCAGCAGATCCCCCTGCCGACCCTCCCATTCGTGGCCGTCCGCCTCCAACCGGACCCGGCCGGCGACCACCTGAATCGTTGCCTCGCCGGGATTCTCGTGCTCGGACAGGGTCGAGCCGGTGGTCAGGGCGATGAGCGTCTGGCGCAGGACGTGCTCGTGGCCGCCCCAGACCGTCCTGGCGCTGCGACCGCTGCTGGACGCCCTCGCCCGCTCCAACTGATCGCGCGCCAGCGCCTGCAACGACAGCTTCTGCATGCGTCCAGTGTGACCGGGACCGGTTGGATGCGCCGCTCGACGGACGGATCGTCGACCCGCACGTACGACGACGGTGGACACGACACCTGGTCCGACGGCCACATGCGCGGGGGTGTGGTGTGGTGCACTGGCCGGATGCCCGGGCCGCCTCCGCCTCGCTTCGGCCGCGTCGCGGTCGTCGGCGACGTCGGTGGCCAGCGGAACGCACTGTTTCGCGCGCTCGTCGCCCTCGGCGCCGATCCGGCAGGACCCACCCTGCCGCCGGACCTGACCGTGGTGCAGGTGGGCGACCTGGTCCACCGCGGACCCGATTCGTCCGGGGTGATCTCCCTGGTCGACCGGGTGATGACGGAGCAGCCGCAGCAGTGGGTGCAGCTCGCCGGCAACCATGAGGCGCTCTACCTGGGGCTGCCCCAGTTCCACTGGCCGCAGCGGCTGCCGGCGACGGACCAGGAGCTGCTGCACCGCTGGTGGGCGACCAAGCGCCTGTGGATCGCGGCGGCGATCGAGGTCGACGGCGCGGACGCGCAGTATCTGGTCAGCCATGCCGGTCTGACCGAGGGGTTCTGGCGGCACTTCCTGGGAATGCCCGGCAGCGCCGCGGGCGCCGCCGCCGGACTCAACCGGCTGATCGGCAACGTGCACGAGAAGTGGCTGTTCCGAACGGGTGTGATGGTCACCGAATCGATCGATCCGGCGGCCGGACCGATGTGGGCCTCGGCGCCGGACGAGCTGATCCCGTCCTGGCGACAGGCGGCCCTGCAGATGCCGTTCCATCAGATCTACGGACACAGCGGACTGGTGGACCGGGCGACCGGGCGGCACCTGGGCCTGCCCGACCGGGTCGGCCCGTTCACCGACGATCCGGTGCTGCGGCACACCACCTCGACGATCGGTGACCGCCGGGTCATCGGTATCGATCCGGGTCACGGTCGCCGGCCGGCGCCGGCCTGGGGCCCGCTGGTCCTGCATCGTGCCCGGGTGCTCATTCCGGCCCGGAGCCCAGCGGAAACGTCGCGTTCCGCCGCCACCTCGCCCCATCGAAGTCGATCAACCTGACGGTCTCGACCGCTGCGGCCACCGGGAGCGCGTCGGCGACGGTCCGGCGGGCGGCCCGGACCTGGTCCGGCGCGGCGGTCTCGGTGATCGTCAGGTGCGGGACGAGATCGGCGTACGCGCCGCCGTACGGCCGGTAGCCCGGCCATCGGGCCACCAGCGCGGCCGTCAGCCGCCGAAACGGCTCGTCCGGTGAGGGCTCCAGATACAGCACCGGCGGCCGGGCGCCGGTCGCCGGGAACATCCCGAAGCTCGCGAATGTGGTGGTGAAGGCGGGCTCGGCGGCGACGAGCCCGGCCAGGTCGGCCCGATCACCGGCGGTGAGCTCGGCAAGCGGAACGAACGGAAAGACGATCGTGACGTGCGGCGGCACGCCCAGACCGGCCGAGTTGTCGAAGCGGGCCCGCCAGCTCCCGACCGCGTGCTGCGCCTGGGCGATCTCGATGATGACGGCGGTCTGTCCGGGCATGAACGGCATGGTGCATCCTCGCGGTGCGGCGGTCGGCGGAGCGACCCCCAATCTTCGTTCCGGTGCTCAGTTCAGCGGACGGAGGCCGGCGCGAGGGCGGGCTCGGTGTGCGCCGGGTCGATGTGGACCGGGTCGGTGGCGGTCCGGCGGGCGCCGAGCGTCCGGGCCCGGGTCCAGATGATCTGCGCCTGGAACGCCACCATCAGCGCGATCATCAGCAGGATCTCTCCGAAGCCGCCGCCGTCGCTCAAACCCAGGAAGTAGGCGGCGGTGCCCATCGCGAACTTGGCGAGCACCAGCAGCAGGAAAAGGGTGATGGTGAACGCGGTGCCCTGGCTGTAGACCCGCCCGCCCTCGGTCCACACCCGGGTGTACCGGCCGCGGATCAGGCCCACCACGACGCTCAGCAGCAGGCCGACGACCAGGAAGCCGATCTCGAACGGCTGGTCGGGAATGTTCATGCCGCCGACGGCCAGGCCGATGACCGCGTAGAGGACGGCCAGCTTGAATCGCTTGTCGCCGACCACCTCGTGCCGCTTGGTCTGCACGTAGATCGCGTAGCCCATCATCGCGACCAGGATCAGGATCTCGGTGATGCCCATGTCGGCGCTCCCTGTGTTTCGAACTCGGTAAAAGGTGATGTCTGTAGACGGTAGGGACGGCGGGAGTCCGAGACATCCGCAATGATGCGGATATGTCGGTCCACGAGCCCGGAGCCCGGCCGAGCGCGGAGCTGTCCGGGCCGGCCCGTGGACCCGCAGTCGGTCGAGGCGAGGGAGAGCATGATGTCCGCACTGGTCGTCGGGGTGCCGACGGAGATCAAGGACAACGAGAACCGGGTCGCCATGCAGCCGGACGGCGTGTACGAGCTGGCGCACGTCGGGCACACGGTGCTGGTTCAGGCCGGCGCGGGCGCGGGATCCCGGTTCGCGGACGCGGAGTTCGCCGATGCCGGCGCGACGATCGTGCCGACCGCCGATGACGTGTTCGCCGGCGCCGACCTCATCGTCAAGGTCAAGGAGCCGATCCCCGCGGAGTACCACCGGTTCCGCGAGGGCCAGCAACTGTTCACCTACCTGCACCTGGCGGCCGACCGGGGCCTGACCGAGTTCCTCCTGGAACGATCCATCGACAGCGTTGCCTATGAGACGGTGCAGACCCCAGACGGTCGGCTGCCGTTGCTGGCACCGATGAGCGAGGTCGCCGGCCGCCTCGCCGTGCAGGCTGCGGCCCATCACCTGGAGAGCCCGGCCGGTGGCGCGGGCATCCTCATCGGCGGGGTGCCCGGCACGCCGGCCGCCAAAGTCACCATCATCGGCGGCGGGGTGGCCGGCACGGAGGCCACCAAGATCGCCATCGGCATGCGCGGCATCGTCCGGGTGTTCGACACCAACCCGAGCCGGCTCGCGTACCTGTCGGACATCTTCGGCGGCCGGGTTGACCTGGTCACACCCAACCGAGCCCGGATGGCCGCCTACATCGCCGACTCCGACGTGCTGATCGGCGCGGTCCTGGTTCCCGGGGCGAAGGCGCCCAAGCTGGTGTCCCGACAGATGATCGCCAGCATGCGGCCCGGCAGCGTGGCCGTGGACATCGCCATCGACCAGGGCGGCTGCTTCGAAACCAGCCGCGCGACGACCCACTCCCAACCGACATACGTCGAGGAGGGCGTCGTGCACTACTGCGTGGCGAACATCCCCGGCGCGGTCGCCCGCACCTCCACGCTGGCGCTGACCTCGGCGACCCTGCCGTACCTGGTGAAGGTCGCGGGTCTGGGGGTGCGGGGGGCGGTGGCCGCCGACCCGGTCCTCGCCAAGGGCCTGAGCACGCTGGACGGGGCGTTGACCAACGCGCCGGTCGCGCAGGCCCACGGCCTGCCGTTCACCGACCCGGTCCGGCTGGTCCCGTCCGACGCCCGGGGTTGACAACCCGCCCCGCGGTGACGATCGTCGGGGTGTGGCCAGTCAGCTGAGTGCGTCGACCGATCCCGGTCGCGTCCTGGTCCGCCGCCGGGCGGTCGATCACATGCTGGTCTGCACCGCCCTCTGTTGCGTGCGCTGAGCAGTCAAGGTTCAGCCTCCGCGTCGCCCCTGAACCCACGCCGCCGGTCGCTCGGCGGTCTCGGTCGCGGGGCGATGCCATCCTCCGGCCGCCACCTCTCGACGGTGCCGCCGTGAACCCCCCCCGCCACGCAGTGCCCACCGAAAGGCGTCCCGATGTCGGTCACCGACGAGTTGCTGTCCAACGCGGAGCGTTATGCCGCCACCTTCGACAAGGGCGACCTGCCTCTCCCACCCGGCCGCGGGGTCGCCGTGGTCGCCTGCATGGACGCCCGGCTGAACGTCTACGGGCTGCTCGGCCTGTCCGAGGGTGACGCGCACGTGATCCGCAACGCCGGCGGCGTCATCACCCAGGACGAGCTGCGCTCGCTGGCCATCAGCCAGCGGCTGCTCGGCACGACGGAGATCATCCTGATCCACCACACCGACTGCGGCATGCTGACCTTCACCGACGACCAGTTCCGCCGCGACATCGAGCGGGAGACCGGCGTCAAGCCGGCCTGGGCGGCGGAGGCGTTCACCGACCTGGATGCCGACGTCCGGCAGAGCATCGGCCGGATCACGGCCGATACCTCCATCCCGCTCAAGGATTCGGTCCGCGGCTTCGTCTACGACGTGAAAGACGGTTCGCTGCGCGAGGTCAGCTGAGCAGGCCGGGTGGACCGACGCACGACGGCCCACCCGGGCTGTTGGATTTCGACGGAAAGGCAATGGAAAGGCAATCAGCCATGGCACTCTCGATATTTCAGTTCCCGAATCCGGTCAACGAGAAGGCGGCCCGATCGGTGGCCGGCATGGTCGTGCTGCTGACGGTGGCCACGCTGGTCTTCCGGACGCCGTGGCTGCTGTGGCCGCTCGCCATCGGGTTCCTGCTCAGAGTGGCCTTCGGGCCACGGATCTCGCCGTTCGCGCTGCTGGCCACCCGGGTGATCGCGCCGCGGCTGGGCGCGGCGAAGCCGGTGCCCGGCCCACCGAAGCGGTTCGCGCAGGGCATCGGGGCGGCCCTGTCGGTGGCCGCCCTGGTGGCCTACTACCTGGGGGCGCCGACGGTGTCGTGGGTTCTCGTCGGGTTGATCACGGTGGCCGCCGTCCTGGAGTCGGTCTTCGCGGTGTGCCTGGGCTGCATCATCTTCGGATGGCTGCAGGCGGTCGGCGTGATCCCCGCGTCGGTGTGCGAGGCCTGCAACGACATCCGGTTGCGCCGGGCACCGCAGGTGGCCGGGTCCGAGGTGGCGTAAACGGACCCGGCCGGATCGCGCCGGTCAGCCGGGCACGGTCACCGACCGGAACTCGGTCGACCGCCGCAGCCGGAATCCCAGGTGCAGGTACAGGTCGACCGCGGGATTGCTGGCCAGCGCGTGCAGCAGGACCCGGTCCCCGCGGTCGGCGATACCCGCCCCGACCCGCCGACACCAGCCGGGACGCGAATCCCCGGCCGCGGTAGGCCGGGTCGGTGCAGACGGCGCTGCTCTCGGTCCAGCCCTGCGGGTGCAGCCGTTCGCCGGCCAGTGCGACCAGCCGGCCGCGGTGCTTGATCCCCAGGTAGGTGCCCAGTTCGATGGTGCGCGGCCGGAACGCCCCGGGCTGGGTCCGGGCCACCAGGTCCAGGATCTGCGGCACGTCCCGGGGGCCGAGCCGCACCGCTTCCGGGTCGGACCGCGGCGGCACCCAGCCGCTCGGCGAACCGCCGATGGTGCGGCCCGGTGAGCGTGGCCCACACCAGATGATCGTGCACCGGATCGCCCAGGCCGGGATCGGGATCGGGCAGAGTCACCGGACCGGCCGCCGCGACGGTCACGAGGCCACCGGCCGATCGGCCGGCCGCCGTTGCGGTCGGGGCGCCGGGGTTCGCAGACCGAGGTGGTCGCGCAGTGTCGTCCCGGCGTAGTCGGCGCGAAAGGCGCCGCGCTCCTGCAGGATCGGCACCACCGTGTCGGCGAACTCGGCCAGCCCGCCGGGCGTGATGTGCGGCACCAGGATGAACCCGTCGGCGGCATCCGATTGGACGTAACGGTCGATGTCGTCGGCCACCGATGCGGCCGTTCCGACGAAGGTCTGCCGAGCGGTCACCTCGATGATCACCTCCCGCAGCGACAGGCCCTTGGCCCCGGCGAGTTCGCGCCACTGGCGGGCGGTCTCCAGCGGATCGCGGTGCTGGCGGACCGACGCCCGGCCCCGGGCCACGGTGTGCTCGCCGAGCAGCGGGTCGATCTCGGGCAGGGGCCCGTCCGGGTCGTAGCCGGACAGGTCGCGGTTCCACAGCTGCTCGGCGAAGGCGATCGCGGTCGCCCCGCTCACCTGCTGGCGGCGGACGTGCGCCGCGTGCTCCCGAGCCTGCTGCTCGGTGTCGCCGAGGACGAACGTGGCCGCCGGCAGCACCAGCAGGTCCTCGGGACGCCGCCCGTACCGGTCCAACCGGCGCTTGACGTCGGCGTAGAAGGCCTGTCCGGCCTCCAGCGTGCCGTGCCGGGAGAAGATCGCATCGGCCGACGCCGCCGCGAACTCGCGGCCGGCGTCGGAATCACCGGCCTGGAAGATCACCGGGCGACCCTGCGGGCCGGTCGGCACGTTGAAGTGGCCCTCGATGTCGAAGTGGTTGTCCCTGATGGCGAACTCGCCGGGCGCGCCGGATGAGTCGACACCGGTGAGGAAGGTTCCGGTGGCCTTGTCCGCGGTGATCCGCACGCCGTCCCACGAATCGAACAGCCCGATTGCCGCGTCCAGGAAGGACTGGGCCCGCTCGTACCGCTGCTCCTGCGGGAGAAAGCCGCCGCGGCGGAAGTTCTCGCCGGTGAAGGCGTCCCACGAGGTGACCACGTTCCAGGCGGCCCGGCCACCGGACAGGTGGTCCAGCGTGGCGAACTGGCGGGCGACCTCGTACGGCTCGTTGAAGGTCGAGTTGATCGTGCCGGTCAGGCCCAGCCGGTCGGTCACCGCGGCCAGTGCGGCCAGCACGGTGAACGTGTCCGGCCGGCCCACCACATCCAGGTCGTAGATCTGCCCGCGCTGCTCGCGCAGTCGCAAACCCTCGGCCAGGAAAAGGAAATCGAACTTCGCCCGTTCCGCGATGCGCGCGAACCGCACGAATGAGTCGAACTCGATGTGGCTGCCGGACCGCGGGTCGCTCCACACCGTGGTGTTGTTCACGCCCGGGAAGTGGGCGGCCAGGTGGATCTGCTTGCGTGGTCGATCGCTGCTCATGCGCAAGAACTCCTGCGTGTCCGGTGAAGATGGATGGCTGATCAGGTGACGTGCCGGCCCGTCAAGGCCGGGCCGGCGGCCCCGGCATAACGGTTGCCCGGCCGCGACAGGCCCAGCAGGCCGCGCAGGGTGTTCGCCTCGTAGCGTGTCCGGAACAGCCCCCGCGCCTGCAGCTCCGGCACCAGATGGTCGACGATGAGCTCGAGATCGTCCGGGACCGCGCCCGGTCGCAGCCGATATCCGGTGAGGCCGGCGCTGTGCCAGTCGGTCAGCAGAACCGCCAGTTCGGATGCCGAGCCGGTGAACACCGGCGCGTCGGACCGGTACTGCGCACCGTCGAGTTCGTCCAGTCGTGCCTTGCGGTCCGCGCCGGACTCGCCCGGACGGTCCAGGAACGTCACGACGTCGGCGAACACGTGCTGCGGCACGCCGTCCAGCCCGGCCTCGGCCCGCTCCGCCCGCAGACGGTCGGTGAGAGCCGCCACGTCGTGCCGGTCCCGCGGAGTCACGAACACGACATCGGCGCTGCGCGCCGCCAGCCGCAGCGCGCGCCCGCCCAGGCCATCCGTGTCGTGGGCGAGCGCGGCCACCACCGGCTGGCCCTGCGGCGGCCGCGGGGTGATCGAGGGTCCCTTCACCGAGAAGAACCGGCCGGAGAAGTCGATGTCATGCAGGCGGTTTCGGTCGACGAACCGGCCGGTGGCGGCATCCCGGATCTCCGCGTCGTCCTCCCAGCTGTCCCAGAGCCGGCGAACGACCTCGACGTACTCCCCGGCCTCGTCCAGCAGCGTGCCGGCCAGGTCCACCACGTCGGGTGTGACCGGCTCGCTCGGGTCGAAGTCCGGGATGTACCGGCGACCGACGTGGTCGTTGTCGGCCGCGCGTGCCGAGACCTGCACACGCCACCCCGCCCGGCCCAGGCTCACATAGTCCAGCGTGGCGATGGCCTTGGACAGATGGAACGGCTCGGTGTGGGTGACCAGACCGGTGGGCACCAGGCCGACGTGCCGGGTGCCGGGTGCGATCCGGGCCGCGGTCTGCACGGCATCCAGACGCCCACGGACCTGGTCGACCCGCCCGTCCGGGCCGTGGAAGTCGTTGGACTGCAAGCCGAACGAGTCCTCGATCGTGATGAAGTCGGCGAGTCCGCGTTCGGCCGCGCGGGCCAGGTCGAGCCAGTATCCGGCGGTGAACAGCTCGGCCGGTCGGGCGGCCGGTTCCCGCCAGGCGGCGGGATGCCAGCCGGCGCCGTCCAGGGCGACGGCCAGATGGATGTGGGTCATGGTGGTCCCTTCAAACGGCGACGGTCGCGCCGGCCGGTGGGGTGGGCGCGCCGCGCGCCGTTCGCAGTGCCTGTACCGCGGCGGCCAGCAGCGACGCATGCCGCAGCAGATAGGCGTCGACGACGCCGGCCAGGTCCGCCAGGTCGGGCTCCTCCAACAGCAGGCTCGGTGCCGGCAGGACGGCGCCGAGTTCACCCAGCACCGGGCGCAACTGCAGGTCGGCGAGGTGCCGGTGCACCGGACCGCCCGCCACGGTCAGCGGTACCACGACCGTGCCGGACAGCGATCCGGCCGGGAAGGTGTCCAGGAACAGCTTGAGCAGCCCGGTGAAGCTGGCCTTGTAGGTCGGCGTGGCCAGTAGGAGAACGTCGGCGGCGCAGGCACTCTCGGACGCCTGCGCGGCCGACGGGGACAGCCGCCATGGTGCCAACAGGCCCTCGGCGATGGTGGCCAGGTCGACCGGCTCGGTCGGCGTTGCCGCGGTGCCGCCGATCCGCCAGCGCCGTTGCCAGGGTCTGCGCGGCCAGCAAGGTGCGGGAACCGGCCTTCGGGTTGCCGACCACCGTGACGATCCTGATCTCGGTCATGCCGTCCCCTTTCCGGGACGCCTCGCGGGCTCGGCGGCCCGGATGCGGCGTCGGCACCTGTGTCGATGATTCGCTCGGCAAGCCTCGTTCATGCCGTCCCCTTTCCACTCATCGCCGACCGGGTCCGGTGAGTGAGTCGTGAGCGTGTCGGTGTCGACATCGGTTACCAGTCCCGGCTGGCTCGCGGGCCGGTCACCCGATGCGGAGAACGCTCGCCGGCGTTGACCGCGACCGGCAGGTGGTTGCCAGGCGCCGGTACCGGGCAGGTACCGAACTCGGTGAACGCGAAAGGCAGGTTGACCGTACGGTTGAAATCCACGACCACCGAACCGTCCTCGTCCGGCGACGAGGTGGTGACCACCCGCCAGGGCGCCGTCAGCCGCCCGCTCGTCGGATCGGTGAACGACAGGTTCAACCGGCCGCGCCCACCGGCCGTCGCGGTCAGCACGTGGGGCGTCCCGTCGATCTCCACCGCGACCGTACCGACCGCCAGCACCTGCTGGCGCAGGTCCGGCCGAGCGGTCTCGACGGTGATCGCCACCGGCTCGGCGAAGGGGACGAAGCGGCCGTCACGAACCCACGCCGGGTCCACCGGGAAGGTCGGGACTTCCTGGAAAGCAAGACGTTCCGGGGCCTGCGGGTCGCGAACCCGGATCGCGTCCCGGTCGCCGCGGCGCACCAGTTCGATGACCCGCTCGCCGTGTCGGAGCCAATACCGGGATCCGGCCTCGTCGACCCGGCCGGCGATCGAACCATGGACGGGCGTGCCGGCGGCCGGGCCGTCCGCGTGCTCCAGCCCGTCGAGCCGGCTTGCGGTCAGGTGCGCCCACCCGTCGGTGCTGGACCACCGACCCGGCAATCCCGGCAGCGCCGCGGGCGCGTCCGGTAGCCAGTGGAAGGCGGTGATGGACAGCCAGCCGTGTTCGGACCTCAGCTCATCCTCTCTGGCGGCGTGCCAGCGGGTCCACCCGGTGGTCAGCTCGGTGTCCGGTTGGGTCCGGGTCGTCGGATCGCCGACGGTGGACGTCATCTCTTCTCCTCATGGCGGTGACGGGCGTTCGGTGGGGTCGGATCTGGGCGAAGGTCTCGGCGGTCGCGCCGGCGAGAACCGGCGGACTCGTCATACTGTCGCGCAATTGATGAGCCGGGAGTGCACGTGCCGACGCGCGTCGGGGCCGACGCCGGCCACCGCCCGGATCGGTGTGGCCCGGTTGTCCCGGCCGGGCAGGCCCGTTTCCGGCGACGACAGCGCTCCCGGTGCACCTCCGACCCCGGCCCCCAGTTCCTTGGTGAAGGGCAGCGGGCCGATCGTCTCCGGGTCGGCGGACGGGTCGAACTGCGGCGTGTAGCCGGCCGTCAGGTACAGCTGGCTCGCCTCGGGTTGGCGCGGCCCGGTGGTCAGGTGAATCCGCCGGTAGCCCAGCTGTGCCGCCACGGCCTCCAATTCGGCCATCACCCGGCGCCCGAGCCCGCGCCGCCGGTGCCGGTGCGACGTCCAGACCCGCTTGACCTCCGCCGTGGTGTCGTCGTACCGGCGCAGGGCGCCGCCGGCAACGGTCTGCTCGCCCTCCACCAGGACGAGGAAGACGCCGTCAGGCTCGACGAAGTCGGAGGGCGGCACCTCGGTCAGCCGGGTATTGGCCGAATCGCGCCCGTACCGGGTGCCGTACTCGACCACCAGGTCGGTCAGCAGCGGGCGCAGCCTCCGGTCGTCCGGACCGACCCGATACACCCGCAGATCGGGGGAGCCGGCCGCGGCCGACACCCGCGGACCCGCCGTCGCGTCCACCCGCAGCGGCAGCGATTCCCCCGGTGATCCGGATCCCTTGGACAGGGCGGTCAGGAACTCGTCCGTCACCTGCGCGACCGGCGGCAGCGAGGCCGCGTCCAGTAGCACGCCGCCGTCCGGGTATACCCGGATGTGTGCGGAGGGCACGAACCAGCCGGGCGTCACGTGCCCTGCGCCGAGGGCGGACAGCACCGGTCGCAGCGCGTAGTCCACGGCCAGCACATGCGCGCTGGATCCGCCGGTGGCCAACGGCAGCACGGTCTTTCCGCGCAGCGCGAACTGGGGCAGCAGGTCCAGGAAGACCTTGAGCAGCCCGGAGTAGGCAGATTGGTACACCGGCGTGGCGACGACCAGGGCATCGGCGGCGCGGACCGCGGCGATCGCGTCGATCACCGCGGGATGAGTGACGTCGCCGACGAGCAACGGGGTGGCAGGCAGCCGGCGCACCTGCAGGGTGTGCACGGTGTGTCCGGCCGCGGCCAGCCGCCGGTTGACGTGGGTGACCAGGGCGTGCGTGCTGGAGACCTGTTGCGGGCTCCCGGAAATGCTCAGAATGGTCGACATCGGTCGCTGGTCTCCGTTGGCGTGGGGCAATGGTGGCGGCGGACGGTCAGCTGCGTCCGGCGGGGACCCTGGCCGGCGTGCGCCGGCCGAGGCGAAACAGGTCCGGTGGGTCGGCGGCACCGGCGACCAGGTCGGCCACGATTTCACCGATCGCCGGTGCGAACTTGAACCCGTGACCGGAGAAGCCGGCGGCGACGGTGATCGGCCCGCTGCGGTCGACGACGAAGTGTCCGTCGGGCGTCGAGGTGTACAGGCACGTGGTCACCGCGGAGTCGGCCGGATCGACGCCCGGCAGCCAGCGCTGCGCGTACTGCCGCAGCCGCTCGACACCGTCCGGATCGGGCTGGAAGTCACGGTGTTCCGGGCTGACCCGGGGACCGGTACCGTGCTCGCCTACCTTCACGCCGTCCGGCGACGTGAGCCCGTACACCCCGGCGCCTCGATGCCCGGCGCCCGGGTGATGCAGGAAGGCGGGCCACCCGACGGGGGTCTCGACCGGACGGAAATGCGCCGGCTGCTCCTGTGTGGTCACCAGCGGCGGTAGCGACCTGGCCAGGTGCGGGACCGCGGCCAGCACGTCCGGAGTCCAGGCGCCGGCCGCGATCACCGCCTGGTCGAACCGGAGGGAGCCGGTCGTGGTGATCACGCGGACCCCCGACGAACCGAGTCGAACGCCGGTGGCCGGGGTATGAAACCAGGTCTCGGCTCCCTCCACGCGGGCTCGGCGCTGCAACGCAGCCACCGCCAGATCGGCGTGCAGCCGTCCGGCATCGGGATGATGCAGCACCATCGTGTCGAACCGCAGCCCCGGCCACTGTCGCGCCGCTGCCTTCGGGCTCAGCAGCGCGTACTCGACCCCGGCGTCCGCAAGGGCGCGGGCCAGCCGTCGCACCCGGACGGGATCGCCGTGGTCGACGGCTCCGGTGCGGGCGTAGAAGCGCTGCCCGTCGAGCCGTTCCAGCCGGTGCCACAGTCGCGCCGCCCGCCCGGCCAGGACCAGGTAGTCGGCGATCGGGTAGGAGTAGCGGAAGATGCGGGAGCTGCCGTGCGACGCCCCGCGGGCATGCCCGGCCTCGTATTGCTCGAACAGCACCACCCGATGACCCTGCGCCGCCAGCTGCCAAGCCGCCGCGGAGCCGATGGCGCCGCCGCCGACGACGGCCACGCTGACGGGCTGGGTGCGGGACATCTGATCCGGTACCTCCTTTCAACCGGCTGATGGTCGACTGGTCGCTCGGACAGGCCGGGCGGGTTGACCTCGGATCGGGTGACGGCCTCGCTGCCCGGCTTCCGGCGGTCCAGAACCTCCTGATACCTGCCGTTCTCGGCGGTGTGGTTGATCGCCTCGGCAGTCGGTTCGACCACCGGCTCAGGGCGTCTGCGGCACCGGAGAAGGTCGCGGGCGCCTTGGTCTGGCCGGGTGAAGGCAGGACAGTTCCGGCCGGGACCGGTGATCGGGGCGTCGACGAACCGGGACGCCGGAATCCGAGACGCCGCCGGACGGCCAAGCGCCCCCGGAAGCCGTCCGCGACCGGCGTCGACGCGGCCGTCACGACCGTGACGCAGCCGCTCCCCGGTGAGTCAGGCCGTGGGACAGAGTGCGCTGGCCACGCGCTGCAGGTCCACGTGCCGCCGGCTGAACCAGGCGGCCGAACCGAGCACGCGCAACGCGCACTCGGTGTGGCTGACTCGGTCCGTCACGGTGATCGGTCCTGTCTGTAGTGGACCCGTGGTCGACGAGCCCGCGCTTGCGGACACCGGTCGGTTCCGCCAGGTCTTCATCCGGAGCACCCCACCGCGGTGGGAGGGTTGCCGTCCAGCAAGCCGGAGCTACGCACTGGAACTCGTGACCTTTCAACAAAAGTAGAGCACCGACCGCGGCCGGTCAATCGGGACGTCGTCGCGGGGGTCATGATCCGGACCACACGGGCCGTCATCCTTGGTCGGGCCGACGGTCATCCACGGCGGGCCGTTGCCGGCACGCGGACGTCGTCGCGGGATCGGTGTCCTGGTTTGACCTTCCGGGGCCGTGAGATCTACGGTCAGACCGTGCCATCTCCGGGAATCGGTCGGTCCGACCGCGCTGCGGATCCGTCGCAGCGCAGCGCAGTGGCGCTGTTTTCGCACCGCACCCCGCCCGGCCGGCACTGTCGCTAGCCACCCGAGTCGGTGCGGCCCCGGCCCCGGGGCCGCAGCGAACCATCGGACGGTGACGGCCGGCGGACACCTGAGCCCGGGCATCTCCGGGACGTCATCGGCCGCGGCCTCGTCTCGGCCTTGTCCGTCGCGCCGGCCGCGATGAGCGCACGGTGGCCGTCGCGGTCCGACCAGACCTGCCGCCGCGAGCGACGTCGACGGACGACGAGCCCGACCGGACGACCCCGCGGCGCAGGTGTCAAACGATTCCACTCGACACTGAACATCGACATCGAAAGAGTCATCATGAGTACCGGATCCGAACCGACCGACCCCGCGTCTGCCCCTTCGCCCGCCCTGCCCGAGCGGGCCAGGCCCAAGCGCGGGCTGATCATCGGGATCGTGGCGGCCGTCGTCGTAGTGGCGGTCGCGGCCACCGTGCTGGTCATCAACCTCACCCGCTCCAGCGACGACAAGATCGTGGTGAAGATCGGCACGACCGAAGCCAGCGCCGACTACTGGCCCGTCCTGATCAACCTGGCTTCGCAGAACGGGATCGACCTGCAGCCGGTCAATTTCGGTGACTACACGCAGGCCAACCCGGCGCTGGCGCAGGGCCAGATCGATCTGAACCTTTTCCAGCATCTGCTCTATCTGGCCAACTACAACGTCTCGGACAACCAGACGCTGACCCCGATCGGATCCACCGTCGTCGTACCGCTGGGCCTGTACTCCAGCAAGCACGCCTCGCTCGACCAGATCCCGCAGGGTGGGCAGGTCGCCATCCCGAACGACCCGACCAACCAGGCCCGGGCCCTGCTGGTACTGCAGCAGGCCGGGTTGATCAGCCTGAAGGGCGGCGGCAACGTGCTGTCCACGCCGGCCGAGATCGACGCGGCCGCCTCGAAGGTCACCGTCGTGCCGGTCGACGCACAGCAGACGGTGACCTCCCTGTCGTCGGTCGACGCGGCCGTCGTGAACAATAACTTCGCGCTGGACGCGAAGCTGGATCCGTCGAAGGCGCTGTACAACGACGACCCGTCGAAGCCGGCCGCGGAACCGTACATCAACGCGTTCGTGGCCCGGGCGGCCGACAAGGACAATCCCACCTACCTCAAGATCGCCGAGCTCTATCACGACCCGGCGGTGACGGCGGCGGTGGTGAACGCCTCGCAGGGCACAGCGGTCATCGTGGATCGGCCGCAGGTCGACCTGGAGAACATTCTGGCCGGGCTCGAAGACACCGTCCGGGCCAGCAAATAGCCGGACGGTCGGGCCAGGAGGGCGATCTGCGATGGCACCACTGATCCAGTTCCACGATGTCGGCAAGACATTCGGTTCCGGCAGCTCGGCGGTCGTTGCCTTGCAATCGATTTCGCTGGACATCGAGGCGGGCGACATCTTCGCCATCATCGGCGGTTCCGGCGCCGGCAAGAGCACCTTGGTTCGGTTGATCAACGCGCTGGAGGTGGCGTCGACGGGCAGCATTCTGGTGGAGGGAACCGACATCACCCGGCTGTCCGAGCGGGAGCTGCGCGGGGTCCGCTCCCGCATGGGCATGATCTTCCAGCAGTTCAACCTGCTGCGGTCGCGGACCGTCTACGGCAATGTCGCGTACCCGTTGAAGATCGCCAGATGGCCCAAGGAACAGCAGAAGACGCGCGTCACCGAGCTTCTGCAGTTCGTCGGGCTGCTGGACAAGGCCTGGAGCTATCCGGACCAGCTCTCCGGCGGCCAGAAGCAGCGCGTGGGCATCGCTCGCGCGCTGGCCACCAACCCAGCCATTCTGCTGGCCGACGAGTCGACCAGCGCCCTGGACCCGGAGACCACCGAGGACGTGCTGCGCCTGCTCCAGCGGGTGAACTCCGAACTCGGGGTCACCGTGGTGGTGATCACCCACGAGATGGACGTCGTGCGATCGATCGCCGACCGGGTGGCCGTGCTCGAGCGCGGCCGGCTGATCGAACTCGGCACGGTGTATGAGGTCTTCTCCAAGCCCAGGGCGCAGACCACCCGCAGATTCGTCGAAACGGCGCTGCGGGACCGGCCCGAGGAGGCCGATGTGGCGAGGCTCAAGCAGCGCTACCGGGGTCGGCTCGTGCTGGTCGACGTGACCAACGACGACCGGATCGGTCGAGTGCTGGCACACCGGTCGAGGTTCAGCGACCTGGAGTTCGACTTCGTGTACGGCGGCATCACGTCGCTGCGGGACGGCTCCTTCGGCAAGATCACACTGGAGCTGTCCGGTTCGGCGGATGCGGTCGAGCAGGCCGTCGCCGATCTGCGTGCGGTCACCACGGTGGAGGATGTCGCGTGAACGGCGACTGGAGCACGCTGTGGCCCGTCTTCCTGACGTCGATCTGGCAGACCCTGTTGATGGTGACCGTCACCATGCTGGTCGGTGGCTTCTTCGGGCTGGTGATCGGCGTTCTGCTGTACACCACCCGCAAGGGCGGCCTGTTGCAGAACGGACCGGGCTACACGGTCCTCAACGTGATCGTCAACTTCGTCCGGCCGATTCCCTTCATCATTTTCATCACCGCGGTCGGGCCGCTGACGCTGCTGGCCATGGGCACCACCATCGGTACCGCGGCGGCCATCTTTCCGTTGGCTCTGGCAGCCACGTTCGGCATCTCGCGCATCGTCGAGCAGAACCTGGTGACGATCGACCCGGGCGTCATCGAGGCCGCGCGAGCGATGGGAGCCGGCCCGATGCGGATCATCGTCACCCTGCTGATCCCGGAGGCGCTCGGTCCACTGATCCTGGGCTATACCTTCGCGTTCGTCGCGGTCGTCGACATGACCGCGGTGGCCGGTGCCGTCGGCGGCGGTGGCCTGGGCAACTTCGCGATCGTCTTCGGCTACCAGCGCTTCAACTGGGTGGTGACCTGGATCGCGGTCATCACCATCATCATCCTCGTGCAGCTCGCACAGTTCGTGGGCAACTGGTTGGCGCGCAAGGCGCTCCGTCGCTGATCCGGCGAGGTGGACCGGGGTCAGCGGTCGGCCCGGCGGAAATCCCGTCCGGGACGGCGGGAATACCGGGGTGATGTCGCCGGTTCAGTGCTGAGAAGTCGCGGTGCGCAGACGCGTGAGGATGACCGGAGTCAGTCGGTGGCCGAGAGGGCCACTGCCGAGGGAAGGAAACTCCAATGAAGGCGGTTCAGTTCGATCAGTACGGCGGGCCCGATGTGCTGACCGTCGGCGAGGTGCCCGACGTGCACCCGGGCCCGGGACAGGTGCGCGTTCGGGTACGCGCCTCGAGCGTGAATCCCCTGGACTGGAAGCTGCGGGCCGGGTACCTGGCGCAGGGTGAGCCGTTGACGGAGCCGGGGACCGTCGGTTTCGACGCATCCGGCGTGGTCGACGAGATCGGAGACGGCGTCGCGGATGTCGAGGTCGGCGATGACGTGTTCGGCCTGGGCTCGAAGACGGCGGCCGAGTTCGCGGTGCTCGAGGTGTACGCGCGCAAGCCGTCGTCGGTCGATTGGGCGGCCGCCGCGGCGGCCGGCGTCGCGGCGGAGACGTCGATCCGGGCGCTGGATCTGGTGGGGGTGACGGCGGGCCGCACCGTCCTGATCGACGGCGGAGCCGGCGGAGTGGGAGCGGTGGCCGTGCAGATCGCCGTCGCCCGCGGCGCCACGGTGATCGCCACGGCCGGCGCGGCCAACCAGGACTACCTCCGCGAAATCGGGGCCGTTCCGGTGCTGTACGGCGATGGGCTGGTCGAGCGGGTCCGGGCGATCGCGCCGGGCGGGGTCGACGCGGTGTTCGACGTGGCGGGCAAGACGCCGTTGACCGATCTGCTCAGCCTCGTCGAGAAGCCGTCCCAGGTGGTGGCGATCGCCCGTTTCGGCCTCGGCGACTCCGGGGTCCAACTGACCACCGGGCGTTCTCCGAATGCCCGGCAGGCCCTGGCCGACACCGCTGCCCTGCTCGAGGCGGGCAAGCTGGTGATCAAGGTGCAGACCTTTCCGTTCTCCCGGGCGGCCGAGGCTCATCAGATCAGTGAAAGTGGGCACGTGCGCGGCAAGCTCGTGCTGATCCCGGAGAGCTGACGGACCGGGCACGGCCCGATCGACGGTACCTGTGCCGGTGGGGTGAGCCCCGGCCCGGATTCGACCGGGCCGGGGGACACCCGTCCTGGATGGATCAGGCCGGTGGCCGGTGCTCCGTGGTCAATGCCCAGATCACCGCGACGTCCAAGGCGATGATGAGCAGCGCCCAGACCGGGTAGTGCGGCACGAACAGGAAGTTGGCGATCGCCGAAACGCCGGCCAGGACGATTCCGGTGATTCTCGCCCAGGCCTGTCCTCGCAGCAGGAAGAAGCCGGTGACGGCGAGGAGGGCGCCCACCACGAGATGGATCCATCCCCACCCGCTCAGGTTCAGTTCGTAGATGTTGTTCGGGGTGACAACGTAGAAGTCGCCCTCGATCACCGCGGCCAGTCCCTGGAGGACTTGGAAGGCGCCGACGGTGATCAGCACGACGGAGGCGAACCAGGTCAGGCCGGTGGCCAGCGTGCCGTCGGTTCGGTCGCCGGCCCTCCTGGCGGGGCCGCCGCTCGGTGTCGCATCCGCGGGCGCGGCACCGACCGTTCGGTCCGAGGTCAACTGCGTTGATTCTGACATGAGGATCTCCGAAGAATGAATGTTGGAAGGTGGCGGAAGGGATCGTTGTCGTGGAGGTGACAGGTGTCGGCCGAGTCGCCGAGAAGACCGGCCGCAGGGTCACCCAACGGGAGGTGAATCGCCGAACCCGTCGGCGGACGGCCTGGTTCGCCAACACAGAGAACTGCTGGTGCGCAACAGGTCGACGTACCGGCGCGTCACCAGTGCGGAGTGTCGGATTGGTGTGACCGCGGAATATCCGGTGTCCGGCGGGCGGTTCCGCAACGGGTCGGGCCGGGTCGGCATGGATCTACCTGCCTTTCCTCACCGGTGACCGGTCACGTCAGCTGTCTCGCGGCGAGCCGTCGGAATTGCTGCGGACCGAGGTTCAGGCGTTCGAAAACGACGGACACGATGTGCTCCTTCGCGGATTTGATTCAGGGGTCGCCGATGCCATCGGCCGGCACTTTCATCATCGCGGCTTCGCCCGGAAGGCGCTCGAGCCGGCTCGAAAGGGATCCGGTTCGGGAAGTCTCGCGATGGACGAGGTGGCGGGTCGATCGCGTCAGAACGAACAGAGCGAACTGTCGACGCGGTGCAGGTCGATGTGGCGGCGCCGGCAGCGGCCGGGATCGAGCCATTCCCGTCCGCGGGGGCCGTCCGTCTCGGGTTCCGTCATGATGCTCACGAATCTCTGTCTTCCGCGGCCGGTGGGCCGACGATGCGCTTGCGGGAACCGGTCGGAACCCGCCGGGTGGTCACCCGGAGCACCCCATCGCGTCGGAAGGGTTGCCGGTCAACAAGCCGGGGCTACACGTTGACACTCGTCACCTATGTTCACTTTAGCAGCGACATTGCATCGGCCCGGCGGCAATAATAGTGACCTCGGGCACGATCGAAGCGAACTTTCGGAAATCGGGCCCTCATGCGACAGATTCCCGCGGATCCCGGTCCGCCCGAGCCGGCAGTCACGGCCGACGACGGCGGCCGAGAACAGTGGCCGGGTGGACAGTTCCGCTATCGGTGCGGCTGCCCGTCAGCTGACGTGGCCGCCGTGCCTGCTCGTCGTCGGCGGTTATGATCGGTCACGCGCCGGGCCGTCACATCGGGCAGCGGGAACGAACCGACACCGGTACCCGCGCGATCATCGTCGGCGATAGGAGCGGATCGTGCCGGTTTCCGGAATTGCGCTGCGCCGTCTGGGTTTCCTCACCATCGGCCTGTTCGATCCGGCCGATCCGGCAGCCGGACACCGCTCGACCCTGGAGATCATCGAGCTGGGCGAGCAATTGGGTTTCGACGCCGCCTGGTTGCGGCACCGGCATTTGCAGTACGGCATTTCGTCACCGATCGCCGTGATGGCGGCGGCGAGCCAGCGAACCAGCCGTATCCAGCTGGGTACCGCGGTGACCCCGCTGGGCTGGGAGAACCCGCTGCGGCTGGCCGAGGACCTGGCCACCGTCGACCTCCTGTCCGGCGGCCGGATCAATCCGGGTGTCAGCGTTGGCGCTCCGATGCACTACGAGAACGTCAGGTCGGCGCTGTATCCGGACACCGGCGACGCCGAGGACTTCACCCACGCCCGGGTCCAGCGCCTGCTGGACTTCGTCGACGGCCGGCCCGCCAGCGACTTCCAGGGCCGCGAAGGCTTCGAGGAGTTCTCCGACCGGGTCCAGCCCTACTCGCCCGGGCTCCGGGCGCGGATGTGGTACGGGGCCGGGAGTCTGCGCTCCGCCCGATGGGCCGGCGAACACGTGGTGAACCTGCTGACCAGCAGCGTGGTGTTCACCGAGCCCGACGGGCCCACCGACTTCGCGGAGATCCAGCGGGCACAGATCGCCGCCTTCCGGGCGAACCACCCGGCCGGTGCCGCGGCCCGCGTCTCCCAGGGACTCGTCGTCATCCCGACCGACAGCGCGACGCCGGACCAGCGTGCCCGGTACGCCGCCTACGTCGACGCCCGCACCCCGCGAACGACCGCACCGCAGGGACCTCGCCGGATGCTGTTCGCGCCGGACCTGCTGGGCAGCAGCGAGCAGATCGCCGAGGGCCTCTACGCGCATGCCGCGTTCCGGGAGGTTGACGAAGTTGCGTTCGCACTCCCGTTCACCTTCGAGCACGCCGACTACGTACAGATCCTCACCGACATCGCCACCCGCCTCGGGCCGGCACTGGGTTGGCGGCCGGCCCGGCGCGGCCAGCCGCTGCGCTGATCACGAACCTCCTGGTGACCGAAATGCCTGAATCGCCCGTGCTGGTCGGCCTGGATCTCGTCCCGCGCTGATCCAATACCCACTTTCGGTGCCGTTTTGTCCGGTTTGCTGAACGTTGGATCAGCGCGGGCCGCCGAGACGGCCCGGTGGTTCGCGTCAGCTCGTCCGGCCGGGCAGTCGTGTCGCCACCACCGCGATCCCGATCGCCGCCGCCGTCGGCAACAGCAACGGCACCGTTCCGGCGTCCGCGGTCCAGGCGGCACCGTCGCCGCCGATGCGGATGATGCCGGCGAGCAGGGCGATGCCGAACGCGCCGCCGAGCTGGTTGGTGAGGAACAGAATGGTGCTGGCCGCGGGCGTCCGGTCCGGTGGCAGGTTGCGGTACGTCGTGCCGACCGTCGGTCCGCCGATCGAGCCGGTGCCCAGGCCGACGGCCAATGCCAGCACGATGAACCACCACGGTGATGCCTGGACACCGAGCACCGTGAACAGCCCCGTCGCGGCGGCCGACATGGCGGCGCCGGCGATCACCGGTGACCGCGGCCCGATCCGGTCGGACAGCCGGCCGGTCGCGGGCATCGCGACGAGTTGGCCGACTGCGTAGGGGACGAGCAGGAGTCCCGCGACGATCGGTGACAGCCCCGCCGCCGACTCGTAGAACTGCGGAAGACCGAACAGCAACGGATAGATCGCCGCACCGAGCAACACCATGACGGCGATGCCCGGCGCGAATCCGGGTACGCGGAAGATCGACAGGTCCAGGACGGCGACGCCTCGGCGGCGCAACGACCAGCGGACCATGGCCAGCATCGCCACCGTCCCCACGGCCAGTTCGACGACGGCCGGGCCGTCCAGGCCCGGCGTGCCGGCGGCCCGGGACAACCCGGTCAGCAGCAGCACCGATCCGGTGGCGAGCAGCACCAGCCCGCGCAGGTCCAGGGGTGTCCGGCCGCGGTCGGTGTCCCGGACGACCAGGGTCGATACCGTCAGCAGGATTCCCGCGACGATCGCGATCGTGCCGAAAGTCCACCGCCAGCCGACGGATTGCACGATCAGGCCGCCGCCGAGAGGCCCCAGCAAGGGTCCCAGGGACATCGCCGCGCCGGTTGCTCCCATCACCCGACCCATCCGGCGTGGCCCCGCGGCGCGGGCCAGCGCCGACAGCATCACCGGTTCCAGCGCGCCGCCGCCGAACCCCTGCACGGCCCGGGCCGCGATCAGTGCCGGAAGACCGGGGGCGAACGCCGCCGCCGTCGACCCGGCGGCGAAGATCCCGATCGCGGTGAGCCAGGTGGCGCGCACGCCGAACCGGGTCATGGCCCAGCCGGCCAGCGGGATGGCGATCGCCGAGGCCAGCAACGCGATCGACCCCACCCAGGAAAGGTTCTCGGTCTGGCCGGGAAAGGTCGCAGCCACGTCGGCGACGGTGACACCGACCACCGTCGTGGCCAACAATGCCAGCACGCCGCCGGGGATCAGGACCGCGGCCAGGGTGCCGATCGGACGGGGAGACTCCAGCTTGCTGAACTGGCCAATATCGTTCACTGAACCCATGAGTACAAACTGTACGCGCGAGTTCAAAACAGGCAACCCCCCCAGTACCATGTGAGGGTGAGTCCTCCCGCCGCCGCGGCGCCGACCGGTCGTCGTCGCGACCTGCGCGACCCGATCCTGGACGCCGCGCTGGGGGTCTTTCACCGAGCCGGCTACGCCGACGCCGGTGTCGACGAGATCGCTCGCCGGGCGGGGGTGGCCAAGCCCACCGTCTACAACCACTTCGGCGACAAGGCCAATCTGTTCGTGCAGACGATCAAGCGCGGTGCCGCCAGGGCCAATGAACGCGTGTCCGGTGTCATCGATGCCATCGACGTCCGGCCCGCCGACGTGCGGGCGGAGCTGGAGCGTGTCGGCACGGCGCTGGTCGGCTGCCTGACCGACGAGGAGGGCGTGGCGGTCATGCATCTGCAGCTGGCCGAGCGACCACGGTTCGGCGAGTTGCTGGACGAGATCCGCATCGCCAACCGTGAGCGCACGATCGATCGGCTGGCGGGCAAGCTCGCCCAGCTGGACGCGGCCGGCCTGCTGCGGCTGGACGACCCGAATCTGGCGGCCCGGCATCTGATGGCGCTGGTCAGCGACGACCTGTTGGCGCGCAGCGGATTCGGGGCGGTCCGGCTTCCGCCGGAAGATGTCGCGGCGCCGGTTCGGGCGGGAATCGACACCTTTCTCGCCGCCTTCGGCGTTCGATGACGGGTCGCGCGGCCGCCGTCGGCCGACCTCGCCCGTCGGTCGACGGACGATTTGACGGGCATCGGTAGCGTCGCTTACCGTCAGGGCGGTTTCGAGATCCAGCGTCAAGCCCTGGCTGGCTGGGCGGCAACCCTCACGACGTGGCGGGGTGCCCCAGGTGACGACCCGGTGCGGAAGAGTTCCGCGCAAGCACGGACGACCGCCATCGGCGGCACGCATGAGGATCGGCACGATGACGGTGAAGCTGCAGGTTTCGGTGGGCCGGCCCGCCGGCCGCGGCCGATCCTTGCGCGGTTTCCGGCGCCGGCACGTCGATCTGGGCCGGGTGCACAGCACCGGCTGTTGCCGCTGACTCGCTTCCGGTCGAGGCGTCATCGATGCGCCCGCCACGGTCAGGAACCTCCGCTCCGCCCACGCCGGCCGTCGCCTGATCCGGCTGCGCGGACGCCACAGCCCCCACTGCCGTTCCTTCGGAAGGCCCACCCATGAGGTTCATCGGCATCACCTTGATCAACCACACCCCGCACCCGTTGACCGGCGAGCGGGTGAGCGCGACCGATCGGTTCACCGAGGTGGTCGATAACGCCGTGTTGTTCGAGGAACTCGGCTTCGACGGATACGGGGTGGGGGAGCGGCACCACGTGCCGTTCATCTCCACCGCGCCGCCGGTCGTGCTGTCCCACATCGCCGCGCTGACGTCCCGGATCCGGTTGTTCACCGCGGTGACCCTGCTGTCCGTGCTGGACCCGGTGCGGGTGGCCGAGGACTACGCCACCCTCGATCATCTCTCCGGCGGACGGCTGGAGCTGATCATCGGCAAGGGCAACGGCCCGGAACAGGCCGAGCTGTTCGGCATCACCCGAGAACGGCAGTGGGACACCATCACCGAGAACTTCCGGCTGCTGCGTCAACTCTGGACCCAGGAGTCGGTGACCTGGCGTCCCTCGGCCGGCGGCATCCGGCAGGTTCCACTGACCGACGCCACGGTGTGGCCCAAGCCCCTGCAGCAGCCGATCCGGATCTGGCACGGCAGCGCGACCTCGCCGTCCTCGGTGGAGCTGGCGGCCGAGTTCGGTGACCCGGTGTTCTCGGCCAACGTGACCAACCCCGTCGAGCTGTACGCGGAGCTGATCGAGCACTACCGGCAGGAATGGGTTCGACGCGGTCGCGATCCGCAGGAGGTGGTGGTGGGGGCCGGCACGGCCGGTCACCACACCGCGCGCACCTCCCAGCAGGCTGCGGCGGTCTACCGGCCGATCTGGGAAGCGCAGCGGGTGCAGCAGGCGTCCTGGGGGCTGCCACCGGTCTTCGCCGACTTCGACGACTACCTGGCGCGCAGCTCGGCCCTGATCGGCAGCCCGGAGCAGGTCATCGACAAGGTGCACCGCTACCACGAGAAGCTCGGCCACCGGGTTCTGCACGTGCACGCCGACATCGGTGGCCTGACGCCCACCCAGCACCGGGACAGCCTCGAGCTGTTCCAGGCGGCGGTGGCTCCCGAGCTGCGCCGGACCATCCCGGATCCACCCTGGCCGGCACCGGCGGTGGACGTCGAGCGCCGCAAGGCGTTTCGATGACCCGCACGCCGCTGTCGGTCCTCGACCTGGTCCCGGTGCCCACCGGGGTGGGACCACGGGAGGCCCTGGACCACAGCATCGACCTGGTCCGGCGCGCCGAAACTGCCGGCTACCGGCGGTTCTGGTTCGCCGAGCACCATCTGAACCCGGGCGTGATCGGATCGTCCCCGGCGCTGCTGATCGCCCTCGCCGGCGGCGTCACCGACCGGATCCGGCTGGGGTCGGGGGCGGTGCAACTCGGTCACCGGTCGGCTCTGTCGGTGGCCGAGGAGTTCGGGTTGCTGGCCACCGCCTTCCCCGACCGGATCGACCTCGGGCTCGGTCGGTCGGGCGGGCGCCCGCCGGCCCCGCCGCCGGCGGCAGAGCCGTTCACCACATCGGAGGGCCTGCTCATCCCGGCCCCGTTCACCGGGTGGGGCGAGCTGGCCGGCTCCCCGCGGTTCCTGGCGCAGCGGAACCTGCTCAATCCCGGCGGTGGGCAACCCCAGGACTACGACGAGCAGGTCGGCACCATTCTCGAGCTGATCGCCGGCAAACACACCACCCCGGAAGGGGTCTCGGTCGGTGTCCCGGCCGCGACGGCGCCGCAGGTCTTCGTGCTCGGGTCCAGCGGTGGAGAATCCGCGGTCGCCGCCGGCCGGCGCGGGCTCCCGTTCGCCGCGAACTACCACGTCGCTCCGTCCGCCGTCCTGCAGGCCGTCGAGAGCTATCGGGCCGGCTTCCGGCCGAGTGCGAGCCTGGACCGGCCCTACGTCGTCGTCTCGGCCGACGTCCTGGTCGCGGACACGGACTCCCGGGCCGACGAACTCGCCGCGGGCTACGCCGCCTGGGTGCACAGCATCCGCACCGGTCGCGGTGCGATCGAATACCCGTCTCCCGAGCAGGCCGCCGCATCGGCGCCCACCGGCCAGGACCTCACCCTGGTGCAGGATCGGTTGGACACCCGGTTCGTCGGTTCGCCGGCGACCGTGGTGCGGTGGCTGGACGTGCTGCGCCGAGCGACCGGCGCCGACGAGCTGTTGATCACCTCGGTGGCGCACGACCATGCGGCCCGGGTGCGTAGCCATGAGCTGCTGATCCAGGCGTGGACCGGGTCGTGAACGGGTATCTGCTGCGCCGGCTGGGCCAGGCGGTCATCGTGTTGTGGGCGGCGTGGACGGTCTCCTGGCTGGTGCTCTGGGGGTTGCCCGGTGACGCCGTGGAGGTCCGCCTCGGCACCGATGGCAGCGGCATCACTCCCGAGCAGATCGACGCGCTGAAGGCCGACCTCGGTCTCGATCGGCCGTGGCCGGCGCAGTACCTCTCCGGGCTCGGCCGCGTCCTGACCGGCGACCTCGGGCGGTCCTGGGAGAACGGCCGGCCGGTGACCTCGCTGCTGGCCGAGGGACTCGCCGCCACCGCGGCGCTGACCGGGCTGGCCCTGGTGCTGGCGATCCTGATCGGTACCGGCATCGCCCTGCTGGCCGCCGGAACGCGCCGACGCTGGCTGTCCCGGACGCTGCTGAACCTGCCGCCGCTGGGCGTGGCGATTCCCGGATTCTGGCTGGGACTGTTGTTGCTCGAGGCCTTCTCGTTCCGGCTGGGCTGGTTCCCGGCGATCGGCAACGAGGGGTTCGCCAGCCTGGTGCTGCCGGCGGTCACCCTCGCCGTGCCGACCTCCGCGATGATCGCCCAACTGTTGGCCAGGAGCCTGCACCAGAGCCTCGGCGAGCCGTGGGCGGACACCGCCCGCGCCAAGGGTGCGCGGCCGTCCCAGGTGCTGCTCGGTCACGCGTTGCGCAACGCCGCGCTGCCGGCGCTGACCATTACCGGAATCATCGTCGGGCAGCTGCTTTCCGGGGCCGTCGTCACCGAGACGGTCTTCTCCCGGACCGGTCTCGGCCGGTTGACGGCCACATCGGTCACCGCCCAGGACACGCCGGTGGTGCAGGGCATCGTGCTGTTCGCGGCGGCGGTGTTCGTGCTGGTCAACCTCGCGGTCGACCTGCTCTACCCGGTCCTGGACCGCCGCATCCTGTCGGCCGCGCAGCCGAAGGGAGCCTGAGATGTCGCTCGATGTCGAGGTGCTGGCGAAGGCGACGGCCGGGCGGAAGGCGCTCGGGCGACCGGTGGACGCCGGGGCCCGGGCGCGCGGCCGGCGCTGGGCGGGCACGGCGCTCGGTCTGCTGCGCCGGCCCGGCCTGCTGCTGTCGATCGGCTGGCTGGCCGCGGTGCTGCTGGCCGCGGTCGCCCCGCGCAGCTGGACGTCGGTCGATCCGCTGCGCGCGGTCCCGCGGAGCAAGCTGCTGCCGCCGTCGCCGGAGCACCTGTTCGGCACCGATCAGCTCGGCCGTGACCTGTTCTCCCGCACCGTGCACGGAACCGGACTGTCCCTGGGCTCGGCGCTGATCGCGGTCGCCGTCGGGATCGTGGTGGGCTCGGTGATCGGGCTGGTGGCCGGGTTCCTGCGCGGGCCGGTCGACACCGCCAGCATGCGGGTGATCGACGTGCTGCTGGCCATCCCGTCGTTGCTGCTGTCCCTGGCGCTGATCACGGCGCTCGGCTTCGGGACGGTGAAGGTGGCCATCGCGGTGGGTGTCGCCAGCGTCGCCGCCTGCGCCCGGGTCATGCGCGCCGAGGTGCTACGGGTGCGGGAGAGCGCCTACGTGGAGGCGGCGCGGGCCGGTGGTGCGCGCTGGACGCGGGTCCTGCGCCGGCACGTGCTGCCCAATGCCGCCGGTCCGGTGCTGGCTCTGGCCGTGATGGAGTTCGGCACCGCCGTCCTGGCGGTGTCGGTGCTGAGCTTCCTGGGCTACGGCGCGGTGCCGCCCACGCCGGAGTGGGGCTCGCTGGTCTCCGGCGGCCGCGACTTCCTGGGCTCGGCCTGGTGGCTGACCGTCATGCCCGGACTGGTGATCGTCGCGACCGTGCTGGCCACCGGCCGGGTGGCGCGGGCCATCGGCGGGCAGGACCGCAGATGAGCGAGACGATTGTGCAGGTCGATGGTCTGGCGGTGACCTATCGCGGTCGCGCGGGCACGGTGCCGGCGGTGCTGGGCGCCGCGCTGACCGTGGCGGCCGGGGAGACGGTCGCGCTGGTCGGCGAGTCCGGATCCGGCAAGTCGACCACCGCGCTGGCCATCGCGGGACTGCTGCCGGCATCGGCGACCGTCCGCGGATCGATCGTCTTCCGCGGCCGCGAACTGTCCTCCGCCGGGCGGCGGGAACGCCGGTCGGTGCTCGGTGTCGGAATCGGGCTCGTGCCGCAGGATCCGACGGTCTCGCTCAACCCGGTCAAGCGGATCGGCGACCAGGTGGCCGAGGTGCTGCTGATCCACCGCCGGGCCCGGCGCCCGCAGGCCTGGGACGCGGCACTGCGGGCGCTTGCCGAGGCCGGGCTGGACGACCCGGCGACGCTGGCCCGGCAGTACCCTCACCAACTCTCCGGGGGCATGCGACAGCGGGTACTGATCGCCGTCGCCATGGTCGGCCGGCCCGCACTGCTGGTCGCGGACGAGCCGACCAGTGCGCTCGACGTGACCGTGCAACGCCAGATCCTCGACCGCGTCGAGGATCTGGTGCGCAGCCAGGGCACCGGCCTGCTGCTGGTCACCCACGACCTGGCCGTCGCCGGCGATCGGGCCGACCGGATCATCGTCATGTCGGCCGGTCGGATCGTCGAGCAGGGACCGACCGCTCAGGTCCTGGCCGCGCCGAGCCACCCCTACACCCGTTCGCTGCTCGCCGCCGCGCCAGCGCTGAACCTTCACGAGCCGGTCCCCGTGGTCGAGGCCGCGGCCGGCCGGCCGCTGCTATCCGTGCGTGGCCTGGTCAAGGACTTCCTGGTGGCCGGCCGCAAGGAGCCGTTCCGCGCGGTCGACGGGATCGACCTGCAGGTGCAGGCCGGGCGCACCCTGGGGCTGGTCGGCGAGTCCGGCTCGGGCAAGTCGACGACGGCGCGGCTGGCGCTGCGGCTGGTGGAGCCCACATCCGGCTCGGTCGTCTTCGACGGCACCGAGCTGACGGGCCTGCCCGCCCGCGCCCTGCGCCGGGTGCGCCGACGGTTCCAACTCGTGCAACAGAACCCCTACGCGGCATTGCATCCCAAGTTGTCGGTGACCGACATCGTGGCCGAGCCACTGCGCTCGTTCGGCGCCGGACGCACATCGGCACGCCGGCGGGCGGACGAGTTGCTCGACCGGGTGCAGCTGCCGGCAGGAGCCGGCGCTCGTCGCGCCGACGAGCTGTCCGGCGGCCAGCGCCAACGCGTGGCGATCGCGCGGGCGCTGGCCCTGCAGCCGGACCTCATCGTGCTCGACGAGCCCGTCTCCGCTCTCGATGTCCGGGTGCAGGCCCGCATTCTCGGACTGCTGGGCGAGCTGCAGCGCGATCTGGGCGTCGGCTACCTGTTCATCTCCCACGATCTCGCGGTGGTGCGGCAGATCTCACACGACGTCGCGGTCATGTACCGGGGCCGCATCGTCGAGAGCGGGCCGGCTGCGGAGATTTTCGAGCGGCCCCGGCACGACTACACCCGGCGGCTGCTGGCCGCGATACCCGGCCGCGGGGTCGCGAGGTGACGATCCGGTTTCCCGAGGCCGAGCGATGTCGCCGGCCGTCCACCGCCCGCGTCCCTACCTCGGCTGTCTGCCCAATCCAGGAGTTCACATGTTCCGTCTTCGACGATCCCAGATCGCTTTCACCGCCGGCATTGCCGGCCTGACCCTGCTCGCGGCCGGCTGCGGGTCCTCATCGACGCCGGCCGCCGATCCGGCCGATCCATCGGTCTCCGCGCCGGCGTCGAGCAGCCAACCGCCGTCGCCGACCGACGGCGGCACGCTGACGTTCGCGGTGGGCAACGATCCGATCAACCTCAACCCGAGCGGTACCGGCAGCGGCAACGACACCCTGTATGTCACCCGGCAGTTGTTCGACTCGCTCACCGAGCAGGATCCGCAGACCGGCGAGCTGTTGCCGTGGCTGGCCGAGAGCTTCTCCGCCGCGCCCGATGCCACCTCGTTCACCTTCACCCTGCGCAGCGGCGTCACCTTCTCGGACGGCACCCCGCTGACGTCGGGCTCGGTGAAGGCCACCTTCGACGACATCGTGGCCAACGGAGCCGACGCGCTGTCCGCGATCCCGTACTTCACCGGGTACGTCGGCACCACCGTGGTCGACGACCGCACCTTCACGGTGAGCTTCGGCGCGCCGAACGGGCCTTTCTTGCAGGCGACGTCGTCGGTCGCGCTCGCGCCGGTCGCCGCCGCCACCCTGGCCGTCCCGTTCGCCCAGCGCGGCACCGGCGCGGAACTGGTCGGCACCGGCCCCTTCACCCTCGACCACTACACCAAGAACACCGAGGCGGTGCTGACCAAGCGGGCCGACTACGGGTGGGGACCGGGTGATCGCGCCAACACCGGGGCGGCCCACCTGGACCGGGTGGTGTTCAAGATCGTGCCGGAATCCGGCGTGCGCACCGGCAGCCTGGACTCCGGGCAGGTGCAGGTGATCGGCGGGGTCGCACCGCAGGACATCTCCTCGCTCGGCGACGCCGGCCATTCGCTGGTGATCCGGGCCAACCCCGGCCTGGTGTTCGGTCTGTCACCGGTGGAGACCAGGCCGATCGTCGCCGATCCGACCGTCCGGGAGGCGCTCGCCCTCTCGGTCAACGCCGCCGACGTCCGGGACGCCGCGCTGAACGACAACTTTGCGGTGGCCACCAGCAGCCTGGCCAGGAACACCCCGGGCTGGGCGGACGAAAGCGGGTCCATCGTCTTCGATCCGGATCGGGCCGCCAGCCTGCTGGACGGCGCCGGCTGGACCGTCGGGGCCGACGGCGTGCGGGCGAAGGATGGCCAGAAGCTGCGCCTGGTCCTGGCCTACATCAACAACTTCGGGCCGAACCAGGCCGCCGTCGAGCTCATCCAGCAGCAATTCAAGGACGTCGGCGTCGAGGTCGAGTTGTGGACCGGCACCGTGCCGGACCTGCGGTCGGGCCTGCAGAACGGGTCGTTCGACCTGGTGTGGGCCAACCTCTCGCGGTCGGACGGAGACGTGCTGCGCACGCAGTTCTCCACGACCGGCACCAACTGGTACAAGATCGACGACGCGGACCTGGAGGCGGCGTTCGCCGGCCAGCTGTCCACCGCGGACCAGGCCGCCCGTGACCGGTACCTGGCGTCCGCGCAACAGATCCTGATCGACAAGCACTACAACATCCCGGTTGTCGAGCTGACCACGGTGCTGGCCAGTTCGCCGGACGTGTTCGGCGTGTCGCTCGGAGCGGATTCCCGGCTCTCCCAGTTGACCGACGCGTTCGTCAGCGGCTGACCCGACCGACCCATCGGGCGGCGGCCGGGTGTCGGCCGATGGTCAGCGGCCGGCGTCGCGCCGTTCGAACCGCAGCACCGTCGCGCCCTCGTCGGTGTCGCTGCGGTCCGAACGGCGTCCGGCCGGGCGCGGGTTCGGTGTCGGCAGGTCGAGTTCGTCGAGGGCGGCGCGGGCGGACAGCCGCGGCGGCAGCGGTCGCCGGGGTTCCCGGTCGCCGGCCCCGTCGCCGCCGTCGCGGCGCAGGGCGACCACGACGGTGTCGCCGCGGAAACGGGTCGAGCCGGCGGGCGGCTCCTGACTCGCGACCACCCACCGGCCGGACATCTGCAGGGTGGCCAGGTCGACCGGGGGGTCGGCGATCACCAGGGTGAACCCGACGAGTTCGGCCTGTCGCAGCGCGCCGGCGACGATCACGCCGTCCAGGTCGGGAATGGTGATCCGCTCGGGCACCGGGGCGTCGGCGATCTTCCTGTGGGAGCGGGCCATGGCGTCCTCCGGACCGGCGGATGTGGTGTCGTGGCCCAACCGTACGCCGGGCCGTCGCCGGGCCAGGGCGGTTCCTCCGACGGCGAAAGATCCGGCACGCGCACGGTCTTGCGGGTCGCCGGCGCCCGGCCACCTACGATCAACCGGCGGTGCCCGACGATCGGAGGATGGCGTGCTGGCGGCGATGCAACGGTTCGTGGCGTCGTCCTGGGCGCCGTGGGCATTGCTCGCGCTGACCGGCGTCCTGCACGTACTCGTTACGGTCGCCGGCACGGACGCGTTCGCCATGGTCGACCTGCGGGTGTACCTGGAAGGGGCGCAGCACCTGACCGACGGCACCCTCTACGACTTCTTCTCCGACCCGTTGCACCTGCCGTTCACCTACCCGACCTTCTCCGCGATCATCTTCACGCCGATGACCTGGCTGCCGTGGACGCTGCTGCGGATCCTCTGGCAGATCGCGTCGTTCGGTGCGATCGGGCTCATCGCCTACGCGACCCTGCGGTTGCTCGGCCGGGCCGGTCCGCGGGCGCCGGACCCGATTCCCCACCTGCGGGGCATCGTCGTCACCGTCACCGCCGTGGGTCTGTGGCTCGAACCCGTGCGGACCACCTTCAACTACGGCCAGATCAACCTGTTCTTGTGCGCGCTGCTGCTGGCCGGCGCGGTGGCCGGCAGGGAATGGCTGGCCGGGGCGTCGGTCGGGCTGGCCGCCGGGATCAAGCTGACGCCGGCCATCACCGGGCTGTACTACCTGCTGCAGCGTCGCTGGTCGGCGGTGCTGTGGTCGGCGGTGTTCTTCGGGGCGACCGTGCTGATCGGGCTGGCGATCGTGCCGTCCGGGACGGTCCGGTTCTTCACCGCCCTGATGTTCGACCCGGCCCGCACCGGACCGGTGTGGTCGGCGATCAACCAGTCGCTGCGCGGGGCGATCGCTCGGCTCGCCGGTCAGGACCTGCCCTTGGTGTGGCTGGTCGCGGCCGCCGTGGCCGCGGTGCTGGGGGTGTGGGCGGCCTGGGCCTGCCTGCGCGGCGGCGACCGGACCGCCGGATTCCTGGCCGTACAGATCACCGGCCTGCTGATCTCGCCGATCTCCTGGTCGCACCACTGGGTGTGGGTGCTGCCGCTGCTGCTGTGGTGCCTGTTCGGCCCGCGGCAGCGGCTGGCCTCGGTGCGGCTGCTGGCCGGCGCCTGGTTCCTGGCCACCGGCAGCTACCTGGTCAGCATCCTCGTCACGCAGCAGTACCTCGATCAGCCGGCGTCCCGACCCGGATGGCAGTCGGCGCTGGGCACGGTCTATCCGCTGCTCGGGCTGATCACTTTGGCGCTGCTCGGGGTGCTCGCGGTCCGGGCTCCCGCGCTGCCGGGGGCGGGTCCGGCCGGCGTCACCTCTCCCGACGCGGGGTCGGGTCGGACCGGCCCGTCGTGATTCCGCTGCGCGCCACCGCGCTCGTCGACGCACCGGCGGACACGGTGGTCCGGGTGCTCCGCCGGGCGGACGTCTGGACCAGGACGGCCCGGGCCGTCGGGCTCCGGGCCCGAGTGCTGAGCGATCGAACCGATCCGTCCGCGCCGCTGCGGGAGGGCGACCTGATCGCCGTGGCCGGTGGCCGGCGGTCCGCGACGATCACGTTCCGGGTGGGTTACGAATCCGGCGGCGGATCGGACCTTGGATCGGACCTTGGACCGGACCTTGGACCGGACCTTGGACCGGACGCTGACCGAGGGCTGGTGCCGCCGATCCTGGAGTTGGTCGACGGGGCAGGCGGGATCCGCTCGGGTCGGGTCCGGCTGTTCGTCGCGCAGACCCCGGCGGGCGCGCTGGCCACCGTCGACGCCCAACTGTCCACCCGCGGGCGGCGCGCGTCGGTGCCCGGTTGGCAGGCGCTGCGACGTCGGGTCCTGCGGGCCGAGCGGACGCTGCTGGGCATCGTGGCGCTGGCCGCCGACGAGCCGGCCGTGGTCGTCGCCGGGGCGGTGGTGCACGACGGCGCGGTGTTGGCCGCCCGCCGTACCCGGCCGCCGGCGCTCGCGGGCCGCTGGGAGCTTCCCGGGGGGAAGGCGGAGCCGGGGGAGCGGGAGGCCGATGCGCTGGTCCGTGAACTGCGCGAGGAGCTGTCCCTGGAGGTCCAGGTGCTCGGGCGGATCGGCCCCGACGTCGACCTGGGCAACCGAACGGTGTTGCGGTGCCTGGCCGTACGGATCTCCGGCGATCCGTCGACGATGCCGATCCGGCCCACCGAGCATGATCAATTGCGCTGGCTGACGGCGGGCGACCTGGACGACATCGACTGGCTCGACGCGGATCGCGTCCTGCTTCCCGAACTGCGCCTGCTGCTCGACCGCGGAGCTGCGTAACGATTCATTCAGGGTGAATACTCCGAAAGGGGTCCGGCGTGGCACGATGCGCTCATACCGTCGGCCCGTTGGACGGGCCGCTCCGTCGCGCGTCAGGAGCAAATCTTGCTGTCGATGTCACAACCACGTGTACGTTCCATCCTGGCAGGCTGTACGGTCGCGGGAATCCTGCTGGCGACCGTCGCGTGCGGTGCGAGTACGACCCCGCCTGGCTCCACCACGGCAGCCGGATCCACGGCCGCCTCGTCGGGTGCGGCCGCCGGCGGCGAGGAGGCACCGACCCCGCTCAACCTGAATCTGGCCAAGGTGGACTCGCTCAACGCGATGCTCCCCGACAAGTTCAAGCAGTCCGGCACGATCATCGTCGCCACCGACCCGTCGTACCCGCCGAACGAGTTCCTGCCCGACGGCCAGGACACCCCGATCGGCATGGACGTCGACATGGCCAACGCGCTCGGCCAGGTCCTGGGCCTGACGGTGACGGTCCAGCCGGCCAGCTTCGACGGCATCCTGGCCGGCCTGAACGCCGGCCGGTACGACATCGGCATGTCGTCCTTCACCGACACCAAGGAGCGGGAGCAGTCGGTCAACTTCGTCACCTACTTCAGCGCCGGCACGTCGACCATGGTGCTGGCCGGCAACCCGAAGAACATCCAGAGCGTCACCGACCTGTGCGGGCTGTCGGTCGGCGCCGAGAACGGCACCACCCAGCTCGACCAGCTCAACGACGCCACCGTCGAGGGTTCCGTGGTCAAGGCCTGCCAGGACGCGGGCAAGCCGGCCCCGACGGCCCAGGGCTTCCCGAAGCAGACCGACGTGAACGCCGCGCTGCTGGCCGGCCGGATCGACGCCTACCTCGCCGACTCGCCCGTCGTCGACTACGCCGTCAAGATCACCGGCGACAAGTTCGAGAAGGTCGGCGGCGACCAGAGCACCGCGCCGTACGGCATCGCGATCCCCAAGGAGCCGGCCGAGCTGACCCCGGCGATCCAGGCCGCGATGCAGCACCTGATGGACACCGGCTCTTACGCCAAGATCCTGGACAACTGGGGTCTGTCGGGCGGGGCGATCACCACCGCCCAGGTCAACGGCGCCGTCTACTGATCGCCGGGACCTCCCGTGACGACCACCGAGGACCCGACGGTCCCACCGCGTGACGCGCCGGTTCCGATCAAGGCCGTCCCCCTGCGCCATCCGTGGCGCTGGGTGTCGGCCGTGGTGCTGCTGGTGTTCGTGGCCATGCTGGTCAACAGCCTGCTCACGAACCCGGCGTGGGACTGGCCGACCGTCTGGCAGTACCTGTTCTCCCCGCAGATCCTGCGGGGACTGTGGCTGACCGTCTGGGTGACGGTCGCCGCGATGGTGATCGGCATCGTCCTCGGCGTCATCCTCGCGGTGATGCGCCTGTCGCCCAACCCGATCGTCAAGGGCGCGGCGTGGGTCTACATCTGGTTCTTCCGCGGCACGCCGGTGCTGGTCCAGATCATCTTCTGGGTGTTCCTGGGCCAGCTCTACCGGTTCATCAGCCTGGGCATCCCGTTCGGGCCGGACTTCCTGTACTTCAACACCACCGAGCTGATCCCCGTGCTGGTCGGCGGGCTGCTGGCGCTCGGCCTGAACGAGGGCGCCTACATGGCCGAGATCGTCCGGGCCGGCATCACCTCCGTGGACGCCGGGCAGACCGAGGCGGCCGAGGCCCTGGGCATGACGCGCCTGAAGGTGATGCGCCGCATCGTGCTGCCGCAGGCGATGCGGATCATCGTGCCGCCCACCGGCAACGAGACCATCTCCATGCTCAAGACCACCTCGCTGCTGTCGGTGGCCGCGATCCTGGAGCTGTTCGGCACCGCCCAGCTGATCTACGGCAGCAACTACAAGCAGATCCCGCTGCTGGTGGTCGCCTCGATCTGGTACCTGGTGTTCACCTCGGTGATGTCGGTCGGCCAGTACTTCCTGGAGAAGCGGTTCGGCCGGGGTGCCACCCCGGTCGGCCGGGCCAAGCAGAAGGCCAAGCTGCGGGCTCGCCGGGAGGGGCCGTCATGACATCGTTGGCGAAGGACGCCGCCGCGGATCGGGTGCCGCTGGTGGTGGCGGAGCAGGTGCACAAGCGCTTCGGCAGCCTTGAGGTGCTCAAGGGCATCGACATGACCGTGATGCCCGGCGAGGTGGCGTGCCTGCTCGGCCCCTCCGGGTCGGGCAAGTCGACCTTCCTGCGCTGCATCAATCACCTGGAGAAGATCGACGGCGGCCGGCTGTCCGTGGACGGGCACCTGGTCGGCTACCGGCAAAAGGGCGACAAGCTCTACGAGCTCAAGGACAGCGAGGTCGCCCAGCGCCGGCGCGACATCGGCATGGTCTTCCAGCGGTTCAACCTGTTCCCACACATGACCGCGCTGCGGAACGTGATGGAGGCGCCGGTGCAGGTGCTCGGCCGGAGCCGCAAGCAGGCCCGGGACGAGGCGAGGACCCTGCTGGACCGGGTCGGCCTGGGGGACCGTAGCGACCACTACCCGTCGCAGCTGTCCGGCGGGCAGCAGCAGCGGGTGGCCATCGCCCGGGCGCTGGCCATGCACCCCCGGCTGATGCTGTTCGACGAGCCGACCTCGGCCCTGGACCCGGAGCTGGTCGGCGAGGTGCTCGACGTCATGCGCGACCTGGCCCGGGGCGGGATGACCATGATCGTGGTGACCCACGAGATCGGGTTCGCCCGGGAGGTCGGCGACACGCTGACGTTCATGGACCAGGGCGTCGTCGTCGAGTCCGGGCCGCCGAGGGAGGTCATCGCCAACCCCCGGCATCCCCGGACCCGGGACTTCCTGTCCAAGGTGCTCTAGCGATTCCAAGGTGCTCTCGCGATCCCGGCCCCGGGCCCCCCCAGGGCCCCAGGGACCGATCGGTTTGCCACATTCGGCCCTGGTTTCGCCGGATCCAGGGCCGAATGTGGCAAACCGATGCGCGGGGTTGCGTCGGCGGGGCCGGTGCGCCCGGGTCCGGCCGACCCGTGGCGCATCGGTGCAGACCCGCGGCACGAACCCGCGGCGCATCAGTCCGGCGCTGGGTCGGTGCGCTCGAGATCGGCCAGTTCCTCCTCCGGCCGGGGTGGGATGTTCTCGTCGTCCTCGAGCACGTGCAGCGGAAGGTTTGGCAGCCCGTCCGGCCCGAGCGGGTACTCACCTGAAGCGTCGGTCGCCATGCCTCGGACTCTAACGCCGCCCAGCCGGGCCGCCGAGGTAGCACCAGGCAGCACGCCGCAATACTCTGGTTCCAGTGAGCGCCCAACCCGAGATCAGCCAGCGTGACCTGCGCATGCGGTCGAAGGAGATCATGGACGCGGTCGAGCACGGTCAGGCGTTCACCGTCACACGGGACGGTCGGGAGATCGGCGAGCTGATCCCGCTGCATCGGCGGCGCCGCTTCGTCTCCCGGGCCGAGTTCGCGGCGATGTCACGACTCGCGCCGACGGTCGACCTGACGCGATTCCGCGCCGATCAGGACCGCGCCGTCGAGCAGGACGTCATCGACCCATATGACCGGTGAGGAATCTCGAGGTCTGCTCGACACCGACATCCTGATTCTCCGTCGCTGGATCGACCCAGAGATGCTGCCCACTCAGATGGCGATCAGCGCAGTGACGCTGGCGGAGCTGTCCGCGGGTGCTCATATGGTCGATGGCGACGATCTCACCGCCCGGGACGAGCGCCCGCCGGATCGAGTTGCTGCAGCGGGTCGAGAGCGAGTTCGATCCGATCCCGTTCGACGCCGAGGCGGCTCGCGCCTTCGGCCGGATCAGTGCGGCCGTGCGTGACCGCGGTCGCACGCCGCGCCGGCGTGTCGCCGACCTGATGATCGCGTCGGTTGCTGGGGCGGCCGGCATGGACCTGTACACGACCAACCCGGACGATTTCGCGGGCCTGGCCGAGATCGTCCGGATCGTGCCCGTTCCGCGACCCGGCTGAGCGGTTCGGGCAGGCGGTTCGGGCCGATAGACTCGGCCGCCGCCCGCAACGAAGGAGCTCGACCGCTGTGACCCTGGACGTGTCGCCGGAAACCGCCACTCGCGACGATCTGCGCAACGTGGCGATCGTCGCGCACGTCGACCACGGCAAGACCACCCTGGTGGACGCCATGCTGTGGCAGTCCGGCGCGTTCCGGGTCGGCGCCGCGATCGCCGAGCGGGTGATGGACTCCGGCGACCTGGAGCGGGAAAAGGGCATCACCATCCTGGCCAAGAACACCGCGGTCCGCCGGCAGACCGCCGGCGGCGACATGGTGATCAACATCGTGGACACCCCCGGCCACGCCGACTTCGGTGGCGAGGTGGAGCGGGCGCTGATGATGGTGGACGGCGTGGTGCTGCTGGTCGACGCCTCCGAGGGGCCGCTGCCACAGACCCGGTTCGTGCTGCGCAAGGCGCTGCAGGCCCGGCTGCCGGTCGTCCTGGTGATCAACAAGACCGACCGGCCGGACGCCCGGATCGACGAGGTCGTCGACGAGACCTACGCGCTGTTCCTGGATCTGGACGCCGACGACGAGCAGATCGAGTTCCCGATCGTCTACTGCGCGTCGCGGGCCGGACGGGCGTCGTTGACGAAACCGGGCAACGGCGAGATGCCCGACTCGGCCGACCTCGATCCGCTGTTCGACACACTGCTGGAGGCCATCCCGGCTCCGACGTACACGCCGGGCGCGCCGCTGCAGGCGCAGGTCACCAACATCGACGCCTCCCCGTTCCTGGGCCGGATCGGCATGTGCCGGGTGATCGAAGGGACGATCCGCAAGGGGCAGCAGGTGGCCTGGATCAAGCAGGACGGCGCCGTCGCCCGCACCAGGATCACCGAGCTGCTGATGACCGAGGCCCTTGACCGGGTGCCGGTCGAATCCGCCTCGGCCGGTGACCTGATCGCCGTCGCCGGCATCGCCGACATCACCATCGGCGAGACCCTGGCGGACCCGGAACACCCCGAGCCGCTGCCGCCGATCCACGTCGACGAGCCGGCGATCTCGATGACCGTCGGCATCAACACCTCGCCGCTGGCCGGCAAGGACGGCGGCACCCGGCTCACCGCCCGGCAGGTGAAGAACCGCCTCGACGCCGAGCTGGTCGGCAACGTGTCGATCCGGGTGCTGCCCACCGAACGGCCGGACACCTGGGAGGTGCAGGGCCGCGGCGAGCTGGCGCTGGCGATTCTGGTGGAGACCATGCGCCGCGAGGGTTTCGAGCTGACCGTCGGCAAGCCGCAGGTGGTCACCAGGACCGTCGACGGGGTGGTGCACGAGCCGTTCGAGCGGCTCACCGTCGACGTGCCCGAGGAGTACCTGGGCGCGGTTACCCAACTCCTCGCGGTGCGCAAGGGCCGGATGGAGGCGATGAGCAACCACGGCACCGGGTGGGTGCGGATGGAATTCCACGTGCCCTCCCGCGGGCTGATCGGGTTCCGCACCGAGTTCCTCACCGACACCAGGGGAACCGGCATCGCCCACCACGTGTTCGACGGGTACGAGCCGTTTGCCGGCGAGCTGCGCGGGCGGCCCACCGGCTCGCTGGTCGCCGACCGGCCCGGCAAGGCGACCCCGTTCGCCATGTTCAACCTGCAGGAGCGCGGCACCATGCTGGTCGCGCCGACCACCGAGGTGTACGAGGGGATGATCGTCGGCGAGAACTCCCGGTCCGACGACATGGACGTGAACATCACCAAGGAGAAGAAGCTCACCAACATGCGTTCGTCGACCGGCGACGAGCTGGTGCACCTGATTCCGCCCCGGACGCTGTCGCTGGAGCAGGCCCTGGAGTTCTGCGCGGACGACGAGTGCGTCGAGGTGACGCCGAAGGCCGCCCGCATCCGCAAGGTGGTGCTGGCCGCGACCGACCGCGCCAAGCTGCGGTCCCGGTCCCGCTGACCCAGGACGGGGACCCGCCGACCCAGGACGGGGACCCGCCGACTCCCGCGTCGGCCCGTCCGCGGGCAGCTTCGCTGATCTTTCCCGCGTTCCGGCGTCGCTTTTGCCGGGTTCCGCACGGGAAAGATCAGCGAACCCTCCGGTCCCCACGCGGGCGGCGACCCTCCGGACAGGCGTCGTGACGGGGGCCGACGACGTCCGATCCGTAGGGTGAACGGGTGGTGCGCGGCGGGCGATGCGGGCGTGCCCGCCGCAGGTCGCGGTGGGTGGGCGCGCTGCTCGCGTGCCTGCTGATCGTTGCCGGCACGGTCGCCTGCACGCCGCCCAACCTGCCGGCGCCGATCGCCCCGACGGGCGGCACGTCGGTGCCGAGTTCACCCCCGGCGCCGGGCACGGTGATCGTCGGCCTCGACGGCACGGCCGGACCGATCACCGGGTTCAACCCCTACGCCGTCGCCGACTACTCGCCGACCTCGCAGGCGGTCGCCTCGCTGGTGCTGCCGTCGGCCTTCGTCACCGCCGCCGACGGCAGCGTCTCGACCGACGCGGACGTCGTCGACTGGGTGGCCGTGACCTCGCTGGATCCGTTCACCGTGACGTACCTGCTGGACCGCAAGGCGTCCTGGTCCGACGGCACGCCGATCACCGCCGAGGACTTCTCCTACCTGCGCGACCAGCTGCTGCTCCAACCGGGCACCGTCGACTCCGCCGGCTACCGGCTGATCAGCGCGATCCGGTCCCGGGACGCCGGCAAGACGGTCGAGGTCGAGTTCGCCCAACCGTTCCCGCAGTGGCGGACGTTGTTCTCCCCGCTGCTGCCCAGCCACCTGCTCAAGGACTCGCCGGGCGGCTGGTCGTCCGCGCTGGACAGCGACATTCCGTTGTCCGCCAACAAGTATCGGATGGCCTCGTACGATCCGGTGACCGGTCAGGTCATCCTGGCACGCAACGACAAGTACTGGGCGACCCCGCCGGGCCCGTCGGCGGTGGTGCTGCGTCTGGGGGATCCGCGCGACCTGCTGGCCGCCTTCAACCGCGGTGACGTGCAGGCCCTGTGGCTCTCGCCGGACGGCGCGACGGCGCAGGACCTGGCCGACCAGGTGCCGGCCGACCAACGCACGGTCCTGCCGACCCCGTCGTCGGTGCAACTGGTGCTGAACACGCAGGGCGGGCCGACCGGCGACGCCCACGTGCGGACCGCGATCGTCGCCGGGCTGGACCAGGGTGCGGTGGTGCGCGAGCTCACCGCGGGTTGGGGCGACGGTGCGCAGACCGTCACCTCCCAGGTCGCCCTGCCCGCCGAGGACGCCGCCCCGGACTCGGGGGCGTCGCCACCGGTGGTGACAAACGACCCGGCCGCCGCGGCGGACGCGCTGACCGCCGCCGGCTACCACCGCAACGGGCTCTACGTCACCCGCCAGGGGCAGGTGCTGCGCCTGACCCTGGGCTACCCCAGTGGGCAGCCACGCGTCGCGGCGGCCGCCCGGTCGATCCAGCAGCAGCTCGGGTCGATCGGTGTGGAGGTCGACCTGCTTGCCGACGCCGCCCCCGATCTGATCGAGAACGACGTGGCCACCGGTGCTCTCGACATGGCACTGATCGACCTGCCCCGAGGCCAGGACGATTCGGTGGCCGCGGCCACCGCGTTCGGGTGCCCACGCAGCGACCCGCTCGGCATCGGCAGCACCGCCAACCCCGCGGGTGCCCAGCCCGGCGACGCGTCGGAGTCGACGGCGCCGGCACCCAACGGACGAGCATCCGACATGGCGACCCCGCGCACCGGCAACCTCTCCGGGTACTGCCAGGCCGGCACCCAGCGGGTCCTGCTCGACGGTCTGACCGGAGCCGGGCCGGTGGCCGATGCCGACCCGGGGCTGTGGGTCGATCTGCCGACCTACCCGCTGAGCCGGCCGCGGTCCGTGCTGGCGGTCGCGCCGGATCTGACATCGGTGCTCGGCAGTGCGCACTCCGGATGGGCTTGGACCGGGCCGCTGGCCGCACTGGCATCATGGCCCGCCCCCTGATCTGTCTCGAGCTGACGAGCCGACCCGCCTCGACCCGACGAGTTCCCACCGAGTGTTAACGACTGGTAACTGATTGTGGTACCGTCGCTGCCGGTCGGAGCATTTCCCGTTAGCATCACATTCGACGACAAGATCCCCACGATCGACTGCTCGGTCGAAGATTTTGTCTACCCGTCGACGGGTTGTGCCACCGCCGCCAGACCCTTCGATCCCGGGTGACGTCGCCGGTCACCCTTGGGTCACGATTCGGCAAGGTGAACAGTCCAACCGGGCGACGCGCTCGTAAGGTCAGGGAATCTGACGCTGCGTGATGGCGCGCGATCGGGTGGGAGCCGGTCGACGACGTCGGCCAGGACGACACGTGTTCCGCAAGGAGGAATGTCAATGAGGAGAACGCGAGCGGTGGCCCTCACCGCGCTCGCCGCGGCGACGGCGCTGGTCGTGGCCGCCTGTGGGAGCAGCGGTAGCTCGAGCTCGACGACGAGCGCGACCTCCGGAGCGGGCGGTGGCGGGACCGGGGAGACGTCGGCGGCCGGTGGCGGAGCCTCCGGCGGTGAGGCCGGAACCATCACCTACGCGCAGGAACAGGAGTGGTACGACTACAACACCGGCAGCGCCTCCGGTGCGGCCACCGCGAACACCGTGGTCCTCAACCAGGTGCTGCGCGGTTTCTCCTACGTGGACGCCAAGGCCAAGCTCCAGATGGACACCGAGTTCGGCACCATCGAGAAGGTCTCCGACAGCCCGCTGACGGTCAAGTACACGTTCAACGACAAGGCCGTCTGGTCGGACGGGCAGCCGATCGGCTGCGCCGACTTCCTGCTGGCCTGGATGTCCGGCTCCGGCTACTACAACAAGGACGGCACCACCAACACGCCCGGGAACTACCCGGCCGAGCCGACCTTCCTGTTCGACACCGCGACGACCAACGGCCTGAACCAGACCCAGAAGCCGACCTGCGCGGACGGCGACAAGACGGTCACGCTGACCTACGCCACCCCGTTCGTCGACTGGCAGGCGGCCATCCTCACCTCGGCCGGCGGCCAGATCCTGCCGGCGCACGTGGCGGCCAAGGCGGCGGGCACCGACACGGCCGGGCTGGTCACCGCGTACAACAACAACGACATCGCGACGCTGACCAAGATCGCGGACTTCTGGAACACCGGCTGGACCCTGGACAAGGCCAAGGGCCTGCCCGACGCCTCGATCATTCCGTCGGCCGGGCCGTACTACGTGGCAGCCTGGGATCCGGGTCAGTCGGTGACCCTGAAAAAGAACGACAAGTGGTGGGGCACCCCGCCGAAGACCGACACGATCGTGATCCGGTACATCTCGCAGGATCAGCAGGTCGCGGCGCTGGCCTCCGGCGAGGTGGATGTCATCGAGCCGCAGCCGAACCCCGACATCAACTCGGCGTTGGATGCGTTGGGTAGCTCGGTGAAGGCCGACCACGGATCCGACTTCACCTACGAGCACATGGACCTGAGCGTCAAGAACGGCTTCGCGAACGAGAAGCTGCGCGAGGCGCTGTTCAAGTGCGCACCCAGGCAGCAGATCGTCGACAACCTGGTCGTCCCGTCCAGCCCGGACGCCAAGGTGCTGCAATCGCTGATGGTGATGGACTTCCAGGACGGCTACGACCAGGTCGCGGCCGCGTCGGGCTTCGAGAACTACACGCAGCCGGATATCGAGGGTGCCAAGGCGGCCTACGCGGCCTCGGGCGAGGCGCAGGGCAAGACCATCCGGGTGATTCACGTCGACCCGAACCCGCGGCGCACCAACGAGGTCGCCCTGCTCAAGGCCAGTTGCGATCCGGTCGGCTTCAACATCCAGGACGTCCCGCTGTCCACGGCCGATTTCGGCCCGGCCCGGGCCAAGGGTGACTACGACATCGCCCTGCTGGCGTGGGCCGGTTCCGGTCTGCTCGGCTCGATCTCCTCGTTGTACGCGTCCAACGGTCAGCAGAACTCCGCCGGTTGGAACGACCCGCAGCTGGACCAGGCACTGAACAGCCTCAACACGCTGACCGACCCGAGCCAGGCCCAGAACCTGCTCATCACCGCCGATCAGCGGCTGGCCACCAACTACTACACGTTCCCGATCTTCACCTTCCCCAGCGTCACCGCGATGAAGACCAACATCGATGGGCCGGTGGAGAACTCCACCCAGACCCAGGCGACCTGGAACATGCAGGACTGGGTGCGCACCGGCTGATGAATGCGGCGATCGGCCGGGTGACCGGCCGATCGCCGGGATTGGCAGGTCCTCGGCCCAGGGATCACACTTGATCCCGACGCCGAATTCGCGACGGGCCGGGAGAGTCCCGACTTTCCCGGCCCGTCGTCGTTTCCGGATAGTGGTGCGCCTCCCGCCGCGGCTCGCCACGCCCACGCCCACGCCGACGGGTTGGAGGCACGGTGGCATCGTTCATCGCTAGGCGACTGGTCATTTCGGTCCTGGTCCTGCTGGCCGCCACTTTCATCGTCTTCGTGCTGGTGGCCAACGCCGGAGATCCACGCTCGGCCCTGTACGAGTCGACGGACCCGGGCAAGGAAACCAGGATCGCCGCGATGACGCGGAACCTGAGCCTGGATGTCCCGATCATCCCGCGCTATTTCAACTGGCTGTCCGGGGTGCTCGGCTGCTTCGTCGGCAACTGCGACCTGGGCAACACCGTCGGCGGGGCGCCGGTCACCGGCGGGTTGACCGTCGCCATGGGCGCGACGCTCCGGCTGGTGGTGTTCGCCCTGGTCATCGCCGTCGTGCTGGGCGTCACCATCGGCATGGTGACCGCGCTGCGCCAGTACTCCGGCCTGGACTACTCGGTCACCTTCTTCGCGTTCCTGTTCTTCTCACTGCCGGTGTTCTGGATCGCCGTGTTGATGAAGCAATTCCTGGCGATCAAATTCAACAGCTGGCTCAAGGACCCGTCCATCCCGCCCTGGATGATCGTGGTCGCGGCGGTGGTGGCCGCCCTGCTCGCGGCCGGGGTGATCGGTGGCGACCGCCGGCGACGGCTGATGGCGGCCGGGGTGGGGGGCGCGGTCGTGGCGGTGGTGATGACCCTGCTCAGCGTCACCGACTGGTTCGCGGCGCCGGGTATCGGGCCGGTGCTGATGATCGTCATGTCGGTGCTCACCGCGTTCGCCGCCACCGCGCTCATCGCCGGCTTCCGCTCCCGGTTGACGCTCTACGCCACCCTGGTCACGGCCGCCGTCGGGGTGGTCAGCTACTTCGTCCTGGACTCGCTGCTGGCCGACCCGACCACGCTGCTGCTGCTCGGCCTGCTGGTGCTGGCGCTGGTCATCGGGGCCGCCATCGGTGCCGGGATGGGCGGCCTCTACCGATCCCAGGCGATCCGGGCGTGCATGCTGACCGCCTTCGGCTGTTCGCTGCTGGTGTTCATGAGCCATCTGCTGGACGCCGTGCCGGCCTACTCGGCGAAGGTCAACGGGGTGGTCATCGCGACGATCGGGGCGACCACGCCGAACTTCTCGGGCGACTTCTGGGAGACGACCCTCGATCAGCTCGGCCACCTGATCCTGCCCACCATCGCCATCGTGCTCATCTCGATCGCGTCCTACACCCGCTACACCCGCAGCTCGATGCTCGAGGTGATGAACCAGGACTACATCCGCACCGCCCGGGCCAAGGGCCTGACCGAGCGGACCGTGGTGGTGCGGCACGGGTTCCGCAACGCGATGATCCCGATCACCACGATCGTCGCCCTCGACATCGGCGGCCTGATCGGCGGCGCGATCGTCACCGAGACCGTGTTCGGCTGGTCCGGCATGGGCAAGTACTTCAACGACGCGCTGAAGGTTCCCGATGCCAATGCGGTGATGGGCTTCTTCCTGATCACCGGGTTCGCCATCGTGGTGGCGAACATGGTCGCCGACATCGCCTACGGGTTCCTCGATCCAAGGATTCGGTTGTCATGATGAGCGAGGCTTGCCGAGCGAACCGTCAGCACGGTGATGATGGCGCCCGTTTCGGGGCGACCGAGCCCGCGAGGTGCCCCGAAAGGGAGGCATCATGATGAGCGAGGCTTGCCGAGCGAACCGTCAGCACGGTGATGATGGCGCCCGTTTCGGGGCGACCGAGCCCGCGAGGTGCCCCGAAAGGGAGGCATCATGAGCACTGATTCGAAGCCGGTCAAGGATCCCGTCAAGGAGCAACCGCCGGCCGGCACCGGGGCCACCGCCGCTCAGGGCATGGCGATCGTCGCGCGCACCCAGGGACAGCTGGTGCGGCGCCGGTTCTTCCGGCACAAGGCGGCGATGATCTCGTTGACCCTGTTGATCCTGGTGATCCTGCTGGCGTTCACCTCGATCGGGTTCGCCGGAATCCCCGGCTGGTGGATTTACGACTACACCACCCCGGGCGTGGTGGTGAACCGTGGTGCGCCCACGCTCTCCGTCGTTCCGGAGTTCCTGGGCGGGGACGGTTTCCATATCGGTCTGCACCCGTTCGGGCAGGACGACCTGGGCCGCGACTACTTCGCGCTGACCATGCGCGGCGCCCAGATCTCGATCCTGATCGCCTTTGTCGTCGGCATCGTCAGCACGATCATCGGGGTGACGATCGGCGCGGTCTCCGGCTACTACGGACGCTGGGTGGAGAGCACCCTGATGCGGTTCACCGACGTGATCATCACCATTCCGGTGCTGGTCATCGCCGCGGTGCTGGGCCAGCGGTTCGGTGGCGCCGGCCCGCTGGTGCTGGCGATCGTGCTCGGTTGCGTGGTGTGGACGTCGTTGGCCCGGCTGGTGCGGGGCGAGTTCCTGTCGTTGCGCGAGAAGGAGTTCGTCGAGGCCGCCCGCGCGCTCGGTGCGAAACCGAAGCGGATCATCTTCCGGCACATCCTGCCCAACACGGTCGGGGTGATCACGGTCGCCGCGACGCTGACCATCGCTCTCGCGATCCTGCTGGAAACGTCGCTGTCCTACCTGGGTTTCGGTGTCCGGGCACCGGACACCTCACTGGGTCTGTTGGTCTCGACCTACCAGAACGCCTTCAACACGCGCCCGTGGCTGTTCTGGTGGCCGGGCCTGTTCATCATCATCATCGCGTTGTCCATCAATTTCATCGGAGACGGCTTGCGGGACGCGTTCGATCCGCGGCAGAACCGGGTGCGTGCCTGATGACCGTTCCTCCCGTCACCCCGCCCAACGAGACCCCGGGCGGCAGCCTGTACGGGCCGGCCCGCGAGGAACCGGTCGAGCTCTACGAGGTCTACGAGCCGTCCGTCGGCGCCGAGGTGGAGAAGCCCCGCGCGGAGCATCTCGGCGAGATCGGTGCCACGGAGGTGCTCAGGGTCGACAACCTGACCGTCGGATTCCCCACCGACGACGGCCTGGTGAAGGCCGTCCGCGGGGTCTCCTACACCCTGCACGAGCGCGAGGTGCTGGGCATCGTCGGCGAATCCGGGTCCGGCAAGTCGGTCTCGTCGATGGCCGTGATGGGCCTGCTGCCCAAGAGCGCGCGGATCACCGGTTCCATCACCTTCCGCGGCCAGGACGTGCTCTCGATGAGCAAGGCGAAGCAGCGCTCGCTGCGTGGGCGGAAGATCGCGATGATCTTCCAGGACCCGATGACGGCGATGAACCCGGTGTACACCATCGGGTTCCAGCTCGCCGAGGCAGTCTTGTCGCATGAGATGATGCCCAAGAAGCAGGCCATGGCCCGGGCCGAGGAGATGCTGGCCCTGGTCGGCATCCCGCAGCCGAAGGAGCGGCTCAACTCCTACCCGCACGAATTCTCCGGCGGTATGCGGCAGCGCGCGATGATCGCCCAGGCGGTGATCAACAATCCGGACGTGATCATCGCCGACGAGCCGACCACCGCGTTGGACGTCACCGTCCAGGCGCAGATCCTGGAGAAGCTGATCGAGGTCAAGGACGCGTTCAACGCGGCGATCATCCTGATCACCCACGACTTGGGCGTGGTGGCCGGGATGACGCACCGGACCCTGGTCATGTACGCCGGCCGGCCGGTCGAGTTGGGCGCCACCGACACCGTGTTCTATCACCCGCGGATGCCTTACACCGCAGGGCTTCTCGGGTCGATCCCGACCGCGGGCGACACCGGGCGGCTCCGGCCGATCAGCGGCGCGCCGCCGTCGTTGATCAACTTGCCCACCGGCTGCCCGTTCTCGCCGCGCTGCCCGCTGGCCGTCGACATCTGTGTCGAGACCGAGCCGGATCTGGCGCCGACCGACGCCGAGGACCATCACGCCGCCTGCCACCGGTGGGACCAGTTGGCGGCCGCCCCCGATGCCACCGCCTTCTTCCGGACCGAGAGCGAGGCCAGGAAATGAGCGGTCCTGAGAAGCCGATCACTCCCGATCCGCCGCCCGACTTCGACCATCTGCTGATGGTCACCGACCTGGTCAAGGAGTTTCCGGTCAAGGGCGGCGGCATCATCCGGCGGGTCGTCGGCAAGGTGCAGGCCGTCTCATCGGTGTCGCTGTACCTGGACGCCGGTGAGACCCTCGGCGTGGTCGGTGAGTCCGGCTGCGGGAAGTCGACGACCGGGCGGGCGATCCTGCAGCTGCACAAGCCGACGTCCGGATCGGTGACGTTCCGCGGCAAGGAACTGACCACCATGGGCGCCGAGGAACTGCGGGCGGTCCGCCGGGACCTGCAGATCGTCTTCCAGGACCCTTACGCCTCGCTGAACCCGAAGATGCCCGTCAACGACATCATCGCGGAGGCCTACAAGATCCACGGGCTGTGGAGCAAGGACGGTCTGGACCGGGTCGGTGAGCTGCTGCGACTGGTCGGCCTGTCACCCGAGCACGGCAATCGCTACCCGCACGAGTTCTCCGGGGGGCAGCGGCAGCGGATCGGGATCGCCCGGGCGCTGGCCCTGGAGCCGGACGTGCTGATCCTGGACGAGCCGGTCTCCGCACTGGACGTGTCGGTGCAGGCCGGCGTGGTGAACCTGCTCGAGGACCTGCAGGACACCCTGGGACTGGCGTACTTCTTCGTCGCCCACGACCTGTCCATCGTCCGGCACATCTCCGACCGGATCGCGGTGATGTACCTGGGCAAGATCGTGGAGACGGGCACCCGCAACGATGTGTACGAACGGCCGATGCACCCGTACACGGTCGCGCTGCTGTCCGCGGCTCCCGAGGCCGACCCGAACTCCGAGCGGGTGCGGGAACGGATCATGCTCACCGGTGACGTGCCCAGCCCGCTGAATCCGCCGTCCGGCTGCCGGTTCCGCACCCGCTGCTGGAAGGCGCAGGAGATCTGTGCGACGCAGGAGCCGCCGCCGATCGACCGGGGCGACGGTCACCTGGTGGCCTGCCATTTCCCGGTCACCGACCCGGCGGCGGAAACCGCGAACGCCGCCCTGCACGTGGCCGGTACGGCGGCCTGAGTTCGGTCGGACCGCCCGTCCGGCGCCTACGCTGGCGCCGTGTCCGATCACCTGCTCGCCGTGCACGCGCATCCCGACGACGAGTCGCTGACCATGGCGTGCACACTGGCCGGTGCGGCGCTGGCCGGTGTGGCGGTCACCCTGGTCACCGCCACCCTGGGTGAGCAGGGCGAGGTGATCGGCGACGAGCTGCAGGGCCTGGTGGCCGACCGGGCGGATCAGCTCGGTGGCTACCGGTTGACCGAGTTGGCGGCGGCCTGTCGGGCTCTCGGCGTGCAGGAGCGGCTCATGCTGGGCGGTCTCGGCGCCTACCGGGACTCCGGGATGGCCGGCGACCCGTCGGCCGGGCATCCGCGGGCGTTCATCCGGGCCCAGCGCGGTGGGCCCGACCACGACCGCGCCTGCGGCGATCTGGCCGAGATCATCGATCGGGTGCGCCCACAGGTGCTCCTGACCTACGACGCGGACGGTGGCTACGGCCATCCCGACCATGTGGCCGTCCACCAGGTCGTCATGGGGGCGATCCCGCGCGCCCGATGGCGAGTGCGCAGGGTGCTGGCGGTCATCCGGCCCCGGACGGCCGCGGTGGCCGCCTTCGGGGCCCTGGTGCCACCGCTCGGATACCGGTACGCCGGTGCCGGCGACGTGGGATCCCTGGCCGACGACGATCTGGTGGCGGTGCGGGTGCCGGCCGATCCGACCAGGGAGCAGCGTCGGCGGGCGCTGGGCGCGCACGCCACCCAGGTCGAGCTGTTGCCCGACGGGCAGTTCGCGCTGTCCAACCGGATCGCCCAGCCGCTGGCGGCGGCCGAATACTTCCGGCTGCTCGCCGGCGCTCCGGTACCGCCGCGGGCCGATGGTGAGCCGGCGGACGATGTGTTCGCCGGGCTCGACCGGGCGTCCTGATGGCGGCCGACGCGGTGGAGCAGCCCCTCGTTCCGCAGGAACCCGCCGGCCGGGCCGAGGCCGCGCAGGGTTCCGATCCCCGCGCTGAGGCGGTGCCCGGCCCCGGTCGCCGCGCTGATCCAAGGTTCACCAAACCGGACGAAACCGGCGCAAAAGTGGTTGTTGGATCAGCGCGCCAGCCGCAGCCGCCGGCGTCGGCGTCAGCCGGGCCCGAGCAGTCGGGGTCAGCAGGGCCCGAGCAGCCGGGGTCAGCCGGGCCCGAGCAGCCGGGGTCGGCCGGGACAGAGCCGCCGGCGTCCCCGGACCGGCAGCCCACCGGCGGCGTGATCGACTGGCTGCTGGTGGCGTTCGTCACACTGCTGGCGGCGTGGACGGCGCTGGTCGGGGTGGCCTGGCTGCCCTGGTACCTCGGGCCGGTGCCGATGCCGGTCAGCGCGTTGCTCGGGGTCGGCGCCATGGTCCTGGCGCCGCGAGCGTGCTACCGGCTGACCGGCTCGTTCGTCGCCGCGTTGCTGCCGGTGGCGGCGTGGTTCGGGGTGTCGGTCTGGTTGGTCCTGCTGCGCAACCCGATGATGCGCAGCGTGGCGGTCACCGTGGTCCAGGGGCAGTGGCGGGTGATGCTGCTGCTCGGGCTCGGGTCGCTGGCCGCCGCCGCGACGCTGACCCTGTTGTGGGCCGAGCGGGCCCAGGCCCGGTCCGGTGCGATCCGCCCGGTCCCGCAGGCGGGCCGCGCCGGAGCGCCGGATCCATCGGCCTGACCGCGGCGGACACGATCCCGGCGGACGGCCGGTCGCACAGCGCGAGCGCGCCGCACCCGGGCGTGTGCAATGCATGGCCGGTCGGGGGTGATACTTGACGGTGCCCATCGGCGGCCACCTCGACCGCCGAGACCGAGCTGGAGAACCGAAGTGACCTATGTGATCGCCGAGCCCTGTGTCGACGTGCTGGACCGCGCCTGCGTCGAGGAGTGTCCGGTCGACTGCATCTACGAGGGCGCGCGGATGCTCTACATCCACCCGGACGAGTGCGTGGACTGCGGGGCGTGCGAGCCGGTGTGTCCGGTCGAGGCGATCTTCTACGAGGACGACGTGCCGTCCGAGTGGGCCGACTACACCCGCGCCAACGTCGACTTCTTCGACGACCTGGGCTCGCCCGGTGGCGCGTCCAAGACCGGCAAGCTCGGCAAGGACGATCCGATGGTCGCGGCCCTGCCGCCCATGGGGGAGGACCACTGACCAGGCCGGACGAGCGGTCGGTGGTCGGGTCGGCCGCGTCGTCGGCAACCAGGGCGGGTGGCGCGCAAGGCACGTCGCCGGGGCTGCGCATTCCGGCTCCGGTCACCCGGCTGCCCGACTTCCCGTGGGACAGCCTGCTGCCGGCGCGGGAGCGGGCCGCGGAGCATCCCGGTGGGGTCGTCGACCTGTCGGTCGGCACGCCGGTGGACCGGGTGCCGCTGCCGATCCGCCGCGCACTGGCCGACGGTTCCGAGGCACCCGGCTATCCGACGGTGCACGGCACCGTCGCGGTTCGCACCGCCTACACCGACTGGCTGGAGCGGGCGCACGGAGTGACCGGGCTCGATCCCGAGAACGTGATGCCGACCATCGGGTCCAAGGAGTTCGTCGCCGGCCTGCCCACCCTGCTGGGCCTGCGCACCGGCGACACGGTGGTGATCCCGGAACTGGCTTATCCGACCTACGAGATCGGCGCGATCATGGCCGGCGCCGCGGCGGTCCGGTCGGACTCGCTCACCGCGCTGGGTCCGGACCGGATCGCCCTGCTCTGGCTGAACTCGCCGTCGAACCCGACCGGGAAGGTGCTGCCGGTCGAGCACCTGGCCAAGGTGGTCGCCTGGGCCCGGGCCCGGGGCACCGTGGTCGCCTCGGACGAGTGCTACATCGACCTCGGGTGGGAGTCGACGCCGGTGTCGATCCTGCACCCGGAGGTGTCCGGCGGCGACCATACCGGCCTGCTGGCCGTGCACTCGCTGTCCAAGCGTTCCAACATGGCCGGCTACCGTGCCGGGTTCGTCTCGGGTGACCCGGCGATCGTCGCGTCCCTGATCGCCGCCCGGCGGCACCTGGGGGCGATGGTGCCCGCGCCCGTGCAGTCCGCGGCCGCCGCGGCGCTGCAGGACGACGCGCACGTGCTGGCGCAGCGCAGCCGGTACGGGCACCGTCGGGAGGCACTGCGAGACGCGTTGGACGGGGCCGGGTTCCAGGTGCTGTCCGAGGCCGGGCTGTACCTGTGGTGCACCCGCGGGGAGCCCGCCATGCGGACCGTCGACTGGTTCGCCGAGCGCGGCATCCTGGTCGGCCCGGGCACCATGTACGGGCATGCCGGGATGCTCCACGTCCGGGTGGCCCTGACCGCCTCGGACGAGCAGGTGGCCGCGGCGGTGGAGCGGCTGGGGCGTCGCGGCCGGCGCTGACGGCTCCCGATGCTCCGCTGACGGTTCAGACGTCACCGCGCGGCAACAGCGCGCGCAGCTCGGCCGGGATGACCGCCTTGAACTCCGTCGGGCGGATCGTCCGCAGCACGGTCGCCGCGAGGATGGGGTCCCGGCGGATCAACGTCCTGGCTTTCGCCGGCTGGCTGAACATTTCCAGGCTCATCGACATCAGCTCGGTGTCGCCGGAGGAGTAGATCTTCGCCGCGTACTTGGCGGTGGCCTCGCCGCCTTCCTGGTTCCGGTAGATCTCCCGGAACGCCGGCATCGCCGCCGCGAACGCGATCTCCTTGCCGTTGCCGTAGATGTCGATCAGCGGCCGCCCGCCGGCTCGCTCCTGCAGGATCTGCAGCAGGTCGAGCCAGACGACGATCGGCAGCGCGAACTCGACGTGGTGGCCGAGTTCATGGACGATGGTAGGGATCTCGTCCAGCACCGACAGCCGGATCTTGTCGTTCTCGCGATCCGCGTCGGCTCGGAAGGGGTTGACGGTGACCGAGTCCTTCTTGAACGCGGCGGTGATCTCGTCGGGATTGACCTCGACGACCTTGGTCCGCTCGGCCGGCGGCAGCCGATTCGGCTCCACCATTCCATAGAGCTTGGTCAGCGCGCCGGTGACGTTCTTGAGGAATTGGTCGTAGTACTTCTGGAAATGCTTCTGCTGGAAGGACTCCTCGGTGTGGGTGACCGAGGTCTGTCGGCTGTCGGGAACGCCGGCGCCCACGTCCCCTTGGTAGATGGCCGCGACCACCGGCATCTTCTCCAGCGCATCGATGAGCGCGGACGCGGCCTGTTCGGACACCTGCGTCATCGGCGGCCGGCCGTTGGTGGCCAGGTACCGCTCGGCGGCGACATCGAGCGAATCCCGATTGAGCGGATTGTGTCCGGCGATCGCCGTAACCGCTTGCCTGATCTCGGCATCCTGCACGGTGAGCGGCGAGGTGTACAGGGCCTGCTCGGCCTGGCTGACGTAGGGCAGGAATTGCGTCTCGACGACCGTTTCGACCGCGTCCGTGTCGCACTCGGACTTCCTGCTGTCGACCAGCAGGGTGGTGCAGACCGACCCGACGACCGAAAGCATGAAGTCGTTGACCCGCTGGGCGAGGGGTGCGTCGTGAATGGCGTTGATGACCAGATCCTGGACGGTCAGGATGGCCAGCGGATGGGCGGGGACCACTCGAGCGACCGCGTTCTTGTACAACGCGGCGGCCTGGGCGGTGATGTCGTTGGCCGACATGAGGCGTTCGGCCTTGATGATCGACTCGAACCTACCGGCCAGCAGTGCGGCCGTGGTCGGTGGCTGTTGCCCCCTGCTGATCTTGGCCGTCGGCTGGCCTCCACGCATCGCCGTCCGCCGGATCACCGGGCCGGCTGCGTGCGGCGCGCGGACCGGGTCCGGCCGGACCAGGTGTGGCACCGGAACCGGGGCCAGCGCAATTCCTGTGGTTCGGGCCGGTTCCGAGGTGACCGGTGGTCGGGCGTCCGGGATGTGGCCGCGTCGGGACCCACGGCTCAACTCCGCATGATCGGCCGTCACCCGTATCACCCCCGCCAGCCCGGCGGGAACCATGATTCACCCGCCACGGACCGCGTCACCGAATGGCGTCCGTCACTCGGCGTCGGTCCATGCCTACTGTCCGGGATCGGACCTGGCGACGTCAACCGCCATCGGCGTTCGATGGCCGATCCGGTCCGGTCCGGTCCGATCCGCTGTCCGGATCGGACCGGATCAGTTCGGGAATGCCTTACGTGCGGCGGCTTCCGCCTTCTTCCAGGCGTCCGGGTAGGCGGCACGGGCGACGACCCGGCGTTCCCGGCAACCCTGGATCACCCGGCCGGCGGCGATGCCGGCGTGCGGGTCCTTCGCCTCGTCCACCAGCTCCCGCAGCCGATCCTCCAGCACACAGGCATCCTGATGGTCGCCCAGCACCTCCTGCAGCCCGGCCAGCGCCTCCAGAAACGCCGCGACATCGCCCTTCTCGTGCAGCAATTCGGCCGCGTAGCGGGCCCGTTTGCCGTAGATGCGCAACTCGTGCAGCTCGTCGTCGGGCGGGTTCCGGCCGAAGGTCTTGTGCAGCTTGCGATGCGCCTTGCGCAGGACCCACCATTCACGGGCGGCGAGCTCATGCAGGTCGGCCCACGGGTCGGCAACCGGCGGTTGGGCCGCCGCCTCCTCCAGTTCGGCCAGCAGTGCCTGGTAGGACGGGTCGTCCAGCTCGCTGACCAGCCGGTCCCGGCCGACGATGCGCTCGGCCTCCAACCGGCTGATCAGGTGCTCCAGCGCGCCCGTGTCCGGGTCGCCCAGTTGGGCGGCCTCGGTGTGCAGCCGGTCGATCATCACGTCGTGGTCGCGGATCACCCCGAGGGTGCCGGCCAGTTCCCGCACGTCGCCCCGCAGCCGGTCGGCCGCCGCCCGGTCCAAGGCGGGGCGGGCTGCCTTGAGATAGGCGCGCACCCGGCGGGTGGCCACCCGCATCTTGTGCACGTCCTCGATGTCGCCGCCGCGTCGACTGCCGTCCTCGTGCGCCCGGATGTCGGCGACGGCCTTGCCCAGCACCGGGCCGATCGAGTCGGCGATCTCGGTCGGGATCAGGCCGGGCCGGCGGGGTGCTGGCCGCGGCGGCGCCAACGTCTGCTGGTCCAGGGCGTCATCGACGTCGGCGACGTCCACGATCTGGCCGGGCCCGGCAGCGGGCGGCTGGGTCAGCGCGGTCGGCGTTCCGTTGGCCTTCTTCGACCGCTTCCCGGATGCATCCCCGTGATCGGCCTTGCCGCCGGTCTTGCCGTCGGTCCGGTGACCGTCCTTCGGTCGTTCGTGCAGTGCGGCCTCGGTGAACAGGTCCTGGTGGACGATCGGTGCCGGCCTCGGCACTGCGCGTTGGCGAGATCGGGGAGGCACCCCCGGAGTATCCCCTACCGGGGCCGTTGGCCGGGCCCGGACCCGCCGGACGGGCCGGCGCACTACTGCGCGTGCAGGCTGGCGTTCAGGCCGCCCCAGGAGCCCGCCCGCGGCACCGCCTCCACCCCGCCGGTCAGCGAGTTCCGCCGGAACAGCAGGCCGGCCGCGCCGGACAGGTCGCGCGCCTTGACCGTCCGCTGCTCGCCCTCGGCGATCAGCGTGAGCTTGGTGCCGGCGGTCAGATACAGGCCGGCCTCCACGACGCAGTCGTCGCCCAGCGAGATGCCGACACCGGAGTTCGCGCCGAGCAGGCAGCGCGCGCCGATGGTGACCTGCTCCTTGCCGCCGCCGGACAGCGTGCCCATGATCGACGCGCCGCCGCCGACGTCGCTGCCGTCACCGACGATCACGCCCTGCGAGATCCGGCCCTCCACCATGGATGTGCCGATCGTGCCGGCGTTGTAGTTGCAGAAGCCCTCGTGCATCACCGTGGTTCCGGCGGCCAGGTGCGCGCCCAGCCGGACCCGGTCGGCGTGGGCGATCCGCACCCCGGCGGGCACCACGTAGTCGGTCATCCGGGGGAACTTGTCCACCCCGAACACGGCCAGCCGGATGCCGGCCTCGAGGGCGCGCAGGCGCACCCGCTCCACCTCATCGGGTGGCACCGGACCCAGCGAGGTCCAGGCGTTGTTCGGCAGCACCGCGAACACGCCGTCCAGGTTGATGGTGCGGGGCCGCACCAGCCGCGCCGACAGCAGGTGCAGCCGCAGGTAGGCGTCAGCCGTGTCGGCGGGCGCGTCGGCGAGCGAGGGGATCCGGGTCTGCACCACCCGCAGCGCGACCTCGCGGATGTCGTCCGTGCGTTCGGCCAGCCGCAACTCGGGTTGCTCGGTCAACGGCGACCCCGGCTCGGTGACCAGCAGCGCCGGTGCGGGGTACCAGACGTCCAACACCGTGCCGTCGGCGGTGACGGTGGCCAAACCGGTGCCGAACGCGCCATTGTCGACGGTGGTCTGCTCGGATGCGGCGGTCATGTGGTCGCCCTTCCGGGGTGTCGCGCGGGCTCGGTCGCCCCGGGGCAGGCGCCCGCGCGGTGTCGATGATTCGCTCGGCAAGCCTCGCTCATTCGGTCGCCTTTCCGGGGCGCCTCGCGGGCTCGGTCGCCCCGGGGTAGGCGCCCGCGCGGTGTCGATGATTCGCTCGGCAAGCCTCGCTCATGCCCCGAGCCTATCGGGACGCGGGTGGGCGCTGGTCACGCCGTCGTCGGGCGGTGGAAGCATTCCGTTCCCGCCATGTCAAGCGTGTCGTCGGTCGTGTGGACAAACCGGCCGCGGGGCCGGTCCGGCGGCAGGCCCGAGCCCGCAGTTGTCCACACCGAACCTTCGAGCGTTGTCCCTGGGGCTCGATCGGAACACGCTGACGCCATGGGCCCGAACACGCACGGACAGACCGACCCGCACGCCGTCGACGGTTGCGTGGTCAGCCGAGCCGAGCTGCTGGCGCAAGGCTTGTCCGACAACCACATTCGGCGAGCCAGGGAGCGGGGCGAGCTGGTAGCCCTGCGGCCGGGCCTGTACCTGCGGGACGGCCCGACCGGGCCCACGGACGTTCCCGCACGTCATCGAGCAACCCTGACCGCGGTGATTCCGCTGCTGTCCGGGCAGCCGGTCGCCAGCCACGTGTCGGCCGCCATCCTGCACGGACTTCCGTTCTGCCACAGCGAGGTTCCGCCGATGCACATCACCAGGCCGGACGCCCGCAAGTCGCGCCGCGGTGCCTCGGTACGCCTGCACCGCGCGGCGCTCAGCCCGGTCGAGGTCGTCCAGCTGGGCGGTCTGCCGGTGACATCGGCCGAGCGCACCGTCGTCGACTGTGCCGTGTCGATGCCCTTCGACCACGGCGTGGTGCTGGCCGACGCGGCGTTGCGCCGGGGCATGGTCACTTCGGCGTCGCTGCGGCGCCAACTGGACCGTCATCCACAGGTTCCGGGGGCGCGACGGGCGGCCGCCGTGCTTGCCTTCGCCGATCCGCGCAGCGCCGGACCAGGCGAGTCCTTCAGCCGGGCCCGGCTGCACCAGTGGGCCTTCCCGAAGCCGGAGGTGGGAGTGCTGGTCGGCGACGCGGACGGCCGCCCGTTGGGCCGGATGGCCTTCGGCTTTCCGGGAACGCGGGTGCTCGGCGACTTCGACGACGGGGTCGACCGGGCCGACCGGGACCGGCGGGACGCGGCCCTGCACGAGGCCGGCTGGCAGGTGGTGCGCTGGTCGTGGGCCGACCTCCGGTCGCCGCAGTCATGGGTCGAGACCCTGCGGGCCGCGCTGCCGGCTCCGTCGTGACCACGCCCCACCGTCGTGACCGCCCCCGTGGTGACCACGCCCGTCGTGACCACGCCCCGTCGTGACCATGGCTCCGTCGTGACCACGGCACCGCGCCGCGGGACGATTCCCCCGATCCGCACGCCTGGGCCTCCGAGAACCGTGACGGTCGAAGGGCATCCGCCGATCAGTGGGACACTCAGGCCAGGTAGCCGCGCAGCACCTCGGTCATCTGCCGGATCTGGGCCATGCTCACGTGCTCCTCCCGGGTGTGCGCGAGCGACGGATCACCGGGCCCGTAGTTCACCGCGGGAATGCCGAGCGCGGCGAACCGCGCGACGTCGGTCCAGCCGTACTTGGCCTGCGCGCGGCCACCGGCGGCCGCCACGAATTCGGCGGCCGCCGGCGCGGAGAGGCCGGGCAGCGCGCCGGCGGCCGTGTCCAACACGGTGACCTCGGCGTCGTCGAACATGTCTCGCAGCATTGCCACGGCGTCGGCGGCGCTGCGGTCGGGGGCGAACCGGAAGTTGACCCGGATCGTGCACTCGTCGGGGATCACGTTGCCGGCGACGCCGCCGTTGATGCCGACGGCGTTCAGGCCTTCCCGGTACCGGCAGCCGTCGATGTCGACGGTCCGCGCGTCGAACGCGGCCAACCGGTCCAGGATCGACCCGGCCTTGTGCACTGCGTTGTCCCCGAGCCAGGAGCGGGCCGAGTGGGCCCGCCGCCCGCGAACCGTCACCGCGACCGACACGGTGCCCTGGCACCCCGCCTCGACGTTGCCGTTGGTCGGTTCACCCAGGATCGCCAGGTCGGCGGCGAGCCAGGAGCCGAAGTCGGCCTGGATCCGGGTCAGCCCGTTGCGGTCGTATTCCACCTCTTCACACTCGTAGAAGACGAAGGTCAGGTCACGCGCCGGGTCGGGCAGGGCGGCTGCCAGGTGCAGCAGCATGGCGTCGCCGGACTTCATGTCGGTGGTGCCGCAGCCGTGCAGGATGTCGCCGTCCCGGCGGGACGGCACGTTGCCGGCGATCGGCACGGTGTCCAGGTGCCCGGCCAACAGGATTCGGGTCGGCCGGCCGAGGTCGGTGCGGGCCAGCACGGTGTTGCCGACGCGGACCGTCCGCATGGTGGTCTGGGTGCGCAGCGCGTGCTCCACCGCGTCCGCGATCCTCGCCTCGGTGCCGGACACCGACGGGATGTCGACCAGCGCGGCGGTCAGCTCGACCGGGTCGGCCCGCAGGTCCAGGGCATCGAGCGGGACGGGTGAGGTCGCTGCGGACGATGTTCCGGTGGCGGGCACGTCCGCACAGTACCGTCGTGGTCGATGCGCAAGCCGGTGAAGAACAGCCTGATCCTGGCCGGGGTGGTGTGCCTGCTCGCGGCCGCGGCGACCGCCGGCCTGCTGGTCTGGATGCATGCGTTCGCCGACCGTCCGGAGTGCACGGTCCCCGGCCTGACGGCCGGCTCGACCAGTTCGCCGTCGGTGGAGCTCACCGTCGTGCAGCTGCATCATGCGTCGACGATCAACGCGGTGGGGATCAGCCGGGGCGTCCCGGAACGCGGCCGCATCATCGCCGTCGCGACCGCCTATCAGGAATCCAGCCTGCGCAACCGGGAGGACGGCGACCGCGACTCGGTGGGCCTGTTCCAACAGCGGCCGTCCCAGGGTTGGGGCACCAAGGAGCAGATCCTCGACCCGATCTACTCGTCCGGGCAGTTCTACGACGCGCTGCTGCAGGTCCCGAACTGGCAAGAGATGTCGTTGACCCAGGCCGCGCAGGCCGTGCAGCAGTCCGGGCACCCCGACGCATACGCCAAGTGGGAGCCGCAGGCGACCACCCTGGTTCGCAGCCTGTCCGGCGCCACGCCGCTGCGGCTGGGCTGCGCGCAGGGCGGCCACCGCCCCACCGCACTGACCCCGGACCGGCCGGCCCCGGCCGGCACCGAGGACGCCGCCCCCCAGCTGACCGCCGCGCTGGCCGCCGCGGACGCCGAATTGGGCGGCCTGTCCGTGCTCGACGTCAGCGACGAGGGGCGCACCGCGACCGTCGACATCACCGTCGACGAACTCCCGCCCGGCGACGCCGGACGGACGCTGGCGGCCTGGGCGGTCGCGCACGGTACCGGGATGAACATCACCGACGTGGCCGTGGACCAGCAGCTGTGGACCGACAACGACTGGCAGACGGCGGATCAGGCGCTGCCGAGCGGCCGGGTGCGGATCACCGTGGCTCCCTGACCCGCACCCGGCGTGATCCTCCGGGTCCCTGCCGAGAGCCGGATCGGCGGCTGGCCGGCGGCGATAGCGTGGGCTCGGCGAATCATCGACGGCCGGGGGCGCCGGCGGGTGAGACGGAGGGTGTCGGTCCATGACGCAGACGCATCGCGTGCAGATCCGGCGGGCCTACGATCTGCCCCGGGACGACGACGGCAGGCGGGTGCTCGTCGATCGGCTCTGGCCCCGCGGGCTCAGCAAGCAGCGGGCGCACCTGGATGAATGGTGCAAGCAGATCGCCCCGTCCACCGAACTGCGGCAGTGGTACCGCCACGATCCGGAGCGCTACCAGGAATTCGCGCGCCGTTACCGGACCGAGCTCGACGAGCCGGAACACGCGGCCGCGTTGGCCCACCTCCGTGAATTGGCCGCCGATGGGCCGCTGACGCTGATCACCGCGACCAAACGCAGCGACATCAGTGAAGCGGCCGTGCTCGCGGACCTGCTCGCCGGCGGATCGGGCGCCATGTCCTGATCCGACCAGACGGGGCGCCGGCGATTCCGCGATTGTTCACCTGGTGCCGAGATGGCGGCCGGACGGCGAATGCTCGGCTGACTCGACGTCGGAGGCCGTCCGACGTCGACGCCGTCACTACTGTGGCCGTTGTGACCGAATTCGAGGACCCAGCGGCTCCGTCGGCCAACGGACAGGAGCTGGAACGGTTCAAGGGACCGGTCCGCCTGCGCGGGGACCAGCGCTACCAGACGAGCAGCACCACGGACCAGCGGCTACTGGATTCCCGAGGACCCAGCGACTGGGTGCACACCGACCCGTGGCGGGTGCTGCGCATCCAGGCCGAGTTCGTCGAGGGTTTCGGCGCGCTGGCCGGGCTGCCGCGGGCGGTTTCGGTGTTCGGCAGCGCCCGTACCAAGCGGGGCACCCCCTACTACCAGAAGGCCGAGCAGATCGGTGCTGCCCTGGCCGAGGAGGGCTTCGCGGTGATCACCGGTGGCGGCCCGGGGATCATGGAGGCGGCCAACAAGGGGGCCAAGAAGGCCGGCGGCCTGTCCGTCGGGCTGGGCATCGAGTTGCCGTTCGAGCAGGGCCTGAACCGGTACGTCGACCTGGGCATCAACTTTCGCTACTTCTTCGCCCGCAAGACGATGTTCGTCAAATACTCCCAGGCATACGTCTGCCTGCCCGGTGGGTTCGGCACGTTGGACGAGCTGTTCGAGGCGCTGACCCTGGTGCAGACCAAGAAGGTGACCAAGTTCCCGGTCGTGCTGTTCGGGTCCGAGTACTGGGGCGGGCTGGCCGACTGGATCGCCAACTCGGTCGCGGCGGCGGGGAACATCTCGCCGCCGGACCTGAAGCTGCTGCACGTCACCGACGACGTGGACGACGCGATCCGGGTGGTGCACGACGCGTACGCGGCGTGGGAGGCCGCCCACTGATCTGGCCCTGCCTGCTTGTGCGGCATCGATCTGCGGAGCATCGGCTCGCGTGGGGCCGGTGGTTGTTCCGCTCGATAACGGCAGAACCTGCGCCCCGCTCGCTCTCGCGGGCGTGACGGGAGGCAACAGCGACCGGTCCGACGGTCAGGTGACCTCGTCCGGCACGGCTGGTTCGGGCGGCGTGGGAGGATGGCGCGCGTGTTGCGCTGGCTGACCGCAGGTGAATCCCATGGCCCCGCCCTGGTGGCCGTCCTCGAAGGGCTCCCCGCTGGGGTGCCGGTGACGTCGTCCGACATCGTCACCCAACTCGCCCGGCGCCGGCTCGGCTACGGCCGCGGCGCCCGGATGAAGTTCGAGCAGGACAAGGTGTCGATTCTGGGCGGCATCCGGCACGGGCAGACGCTCGGCGGCCCCGTCGCGATCGAGATCGGCAACACCGAGTGGCCCAAGTGGGAACAGATCATGGCCGCCGACCCGGTCGACGAGACCGTGCTCGCCGGGCTGGCCCGCAACGCCCCGCTGACCCGGCCGCGGCCCGGGCACGCGGATCTGGCCGGCATGCAGAAGTACGGGTTCGCGGACGCCCGGCCGATCCTGGAACGCGCCTCCGCCCGGGAGACCGCCGCCCGGGTCGCCCTGGGCACGGTCGCCCAGCAGTACCTGCGCGCGGTGCTGGGCGCCGAGGTCGTCTCGCACGTCGTGTCCATCGGTGAGGCGGCCGCCGGGGACGGGCCCCTTCCGTCGCCGGCGGACCGGGACGCGATCGACGAGTCCCCGGTGCGTGCCTTCGCGGCGGAGTCCACCGAACGGATGGTCGCCGAGATCGAGGAGGCCAAGGCGGACGGGGACACCCTCGGCGGGGTCGTCGAGGTGCTGGTGTACGGCCTGCCGCCGGGCCTGGGGTCGTTCGTGCACGCCGACCGCAAGCTCGACGCCCGGCTGGCCGGCGCGCTGATGAGCATCCAGGCGATCAAGGGCGTCGAGATCGGTGACGGCTTCCTGACCGCGCGCCGGCGGGGCTCCGCCGCCCACGACGAGATCGATCCCGTCGACGGCGGCGTGAGTCGGCGGTCGAACCGGGCCGGCGGCATCGAGGGCGGCATGACCAACGGCGAGGTGTTGCGGGTGCGGGCCGCGATGAAGCCGATCTCCACCGTGCCCCGGGCGCTGGCCACCGTCGACGTGGCCACCGGAGAACGGGCGCAGGCCATCCACCAGCGCAGTGACGTGTGCGCGGTGCCGGCCGCCGGTGTGGTGGCCGAGGCGATGGTGGCGCTGGTGGTGGCCGACGCGGTCGCCGAGAAGTTCGGCGGTGACTCGGTCGGCGAGACCAGGCGCAACGCCGCCGCCTACCTCGATGCCGTCGCGGCCACCCGCTCCGCCGCCGCGGATGCCGACGATCCGTCCGGCGCCGGGGCGGCGGCCGCTCCGGCGGTCCGGTGACGGCCGGGGGCGGTGCGGCCGGGATTGCGGCCGCCGACGCCGCCCCGGCCGATGATGCTGCCGTCCGGCCGATCGTCGTGCTGGTCGGGCCGCCGGGCTCGGGCAAGACGTCGGTCGGCGTGGCGATCGCCCGGATGACCGGCCGGCGATTCCGCGACACCGACACCGACATCGAGGCCGACGCCGGACGGCCGATCCCGGACATCTTCCTGACCGACGGGGAACCGGCGTTCCGGGCGATGGAGCGCGCCGCCGTGGCCACCGCCCTCGAAACGCACGACGGTGTGCTCGCGCTCGGAGGCGGAGCGATCCTGGCCGCGCAGACCCGCGCACTGCTGAAGGCGCACACGGTGGTGTTCCTGTCCGTCACCATGCCAACCGGGGTGCGGCGCACCGGACTGGCCAGCAACCGGCCGTTGCTCACCGGGGTGAATCCCCGTGCCACGTACAAGGCGTTGCTCGATGCTCGCCTGCATCTGTACCAGGAGGTGGCCACCCTGGTCGTGTCGACCGACGATCTGACCATCGAGCAGGTGGCCACCGTCATCGTCGAGGAACTGAGGCTCTCGTGAATCCATCGAGCGTGGCCGGGCCCGTCGTGGTGACGGTGCCGTCCGGCGCGCCGTACGACGTGGTGATCGGCCGCGGCCTGTTGGACGAACTGGTCGCCGCGGCGACCGCGACCGGGGCTCGGCGGGCGGCGCTGGTGCACGCGCCCACCCTCACGCTGACCGCGGAGGCCGTCCGGGATGCGTTGTCGCAGGCCGGGTTCGACGTGCACCTGCTTGAGGTTCCGGACGCCGAGGACGCGAAGAACCTGACCGTGCTTGGCTTCTGCTGGAATGTGTTCGGGCAGATCGGCATCGACCGGCGCGACGTGGTGATCGGGCTGGGTGGGGGATCGGTCACCGACCTGGCCGGGTTCGCCGCGGCCACCTGGCTGCGCGGGGTCCCGTTGATCCAGGTGCCAACCACCCTGCTCGGCATGGTGGATGCCGCCATCGGCGGGAAGACCGGCATCAACACCGACGCCGGCAAGAACATGGCCGGCGCGTTCTACGAGCCGCGAGCGGTGATCTGCGACCTGGCCACCCTGGAGAGCCTGCCCAGGCACGAGTTGGTGGCCGGGCTGGCCGAGGTGGTCAAGTCGGGGTTCATCGCCGACCCGGAGATCCTGGCGATCATCGAGGCTGATCCGGATGCGGCGTGCGATCCGGCGTCGCCGGCGCTGGCGGAGCTGGTGCGGCGATCGGTGGCGGTGAAGGCCGCGGTGGTCGCGGCGGACCTGCGCGAATCGGAGCTGCGCGAGATCCTCAACTACGGGCACACTCTCGCGCACGCCATCGAGAAGCGGGAACGCTACCGGTGGCGGCACGGCGCCGCGGTATCGGTCGGCCTGGTGTTCGCGGCGGAGCTGGCAAGGGCGGCCGGCCGGCTGGACGACGAGACCGCCGACCGGCACCTGACCGTGCTGCACACGCTGGGCCTGCCCACCACGTACGACCCGGACGCGCTGGCCGAGCTGGTGCGGATCATGGGTTCGGACAAGAAGACTCGCGCCGGGACCCTGCGGTTCGTGGTGCTGGACGGCCTGGCTCGGCCGGGTCGGTTGGTGGGGCCGGACCCGGCGCTGCTGGCCGCCGCCTACTCCGTCGTCGCCGGTCAGGGGCGGCAAACGTCGGTCGTCGACCTGAGCTGATTCCCGGGGCGCCCCCTTCTGGTGTGTGGGGAACATCGAGTCGCCTGGTGCGACCGGATCTTCCCCAGGAAGTGGTGGTCCGGGCTGGGCCTGCTCGACTGGGCTCGGCTTCCGTCTGGGGAAGTTCGAGTCGCTTGGTGCGACCGGATCTTCCCCGGGCAGTGGCGCGCCCGGCCGGTCGGGCAGTGGCGTGTCCGGCCGGTCGGGCAGTGGCGCCCACTGTCGACCGGGCTGTGGTCATCGGTCCCGGCCGGCCGCGCGGACGCAGAACCGGGCCACCGTGCCGGCGAGCACGCACGCGAGGGCAACGGTCCACGGCAGGCCGGTCAGCTCCCAGGCCAGCAGCACCCCGAACAGCACGCTGCGATGGCTGACCGACACCACCGCAGCCGCGGCGACCATGGCCCATTGCGACACCGACACCGCCACACCGAGCGTCCCCGCGGCGAGGGCGGCCGCCGAGCCCAGCGCCGCGCCCACCGCCAGGGCGGGGGTGAGCAGGCCGCCGACGATGCCCGCGCGCAGGCAGGCGCCGGTCAGCGCGATCTTGAGCAGCACCAGGAGGGCGAATCCGCCGGCCGCGGCGAACCCGGACAGGTCGACGCCGCTCAGCAGCACGCCGTCGCGGGCGCCGGCCACCGGATCCAGGCTGAGCTCCACAACCCCCTTGCCGTTGCCGGGCAGCGCCGGCCACCACACCGCGCACAGGCCGACCAGGCCCATCGCCGCGGTCGTGGCCAGCGGCAACCTGACCCACCCGACCGGCTGCCGGGACATGGCCCGGCGGGCCACCGCATCCAGGCCGAGCGCGGCCGCGGCAGCCAGCGGTCCGGCCAGGATGGCCCAGCCGACGAACACCGGGATCGACGGGATGCCGACGGCGCGGTCGGGATAGGAGTAGGTCCGATCCAGACCCAGCACGGTCCACGCGGTGGCCGTGGCCAGCCCGTTGGCGACGACGATGCTGACCCAGTCCCCGGGCGCGAGCCGCGGCATCCTCGCGCGTAGCCGCCCGACCAGGCCGCTCGAGGCACGCGCCGGCGGCCGGGTCGCGCCGGCGGCGACCAGGGCGAGAACGCTGAACACGACCCCGGCGACCGGGACGTTGTACACCGCCGCGAGCCCGCCGCCGGCCCCCGCCGCGACCAGCACGCTCCGATCCGCGGGGTCGACATCCAGCCGGTCGGCCAGGTAGGCGCCGGCCGCGCCGCCGACCTGCCGCGGCGCGCCCTCCCGGCCGACCGAGGCGCCACCACCCACCGCGACCGCCTGCAGCAGCGCGTCCGCCCCGGTCAGCACGACCGGCAGCCGGGCACCGTCGGCGATGGCGGCGCTGACCGTCGTCGGGCGACCGTTCCGCCGCAGCCAGGCCCAGCCGACTCCGACGACCAGCCCGCCGACCGCGGCGCCGCCGATCCGCCGCCACGGCGCGGCGGCCTCGATGCCCAGCAGGAACGTGCCGGTGTCGTAGCCGAACAGCAGGTGCTGCACCGAGTGCAGGATCAAGGTGATCAGGACGCCCCCGGCCCCGGCGAGCACTCCGGTCGCGGCCGCGAGCGCGACACGGCGGAGCGGGCTCACGGCCGGATTATCGTCGGCAACCGGCCAGGCGCGCGTGCACGCCGCCGGCCGGTCACACCTTGTCGTCGTCCGACCTCGACGTTCGGGTCGTTCGGCACTGGGGGCGGGCGGCCCGCCCGGCCACGATCGGCTCGTGAGCGACGCCTGCCGGGTGGATCGTCGACGGCCGTCGAGCGTCGGTGCAGATCGACACGGCGCCGGCGGCCCGGAACGGAGTGCGGGGCCGTCGGGCGATCAGCGGGGGCCGAGGGCATGACTGCCCCGCCGACGATCAACCGGCTCAGCGGCGACGACATGACGCAGCTGGCCGCCGAGGCGTCGGGGGCCCCGATGCAGTTCGCGGCGGTGGCCGTGCTGGACGGTGCGCCCGCGCCCGACGAGCTGCGGGCCCTGCTGGCGGTCCGCGTCGACCGGGTGCCGCGGCTGCGGCAGCGGCTGGTCCGCGTGCCGTACGGCCGGCCGATCTGGGTCGACGATCCCGCCTTCGACATCGGGCGGCACATCGAGGTGTCGGCCTGCCCGGCGCCCGGCGACCGCCCGGCGTTGCTGGCCGCCGCCGCGCGGATCGTCACCCGTCGCCTGCCGCTGAGCCGGCCGCCGTGGCGGATCGGTCAGGTCACCGGCCTGGCCGGTGGGCGCACCGCCCTGGTCATCGTCCTGCATCACGTGCTCGCCGATGGCCTGGCCGGACTGGCCATCCTGGCCGGCCTCGTCGACGGCAGCACGCCTGACGTCACCCGCACGGCCGGTGAGGAGGGTCGGCCGACCGCCGCGGAACTGCGAGCGGACGCGATCGCGGAGCACCGGCGGGCCGTGCGCCGGCTGCCCGCGCTGCCCGGGCAGCTGCGAGCCGCCGCCGACGAGTTGCTCCACGGGGGCACCAGCGCCGCATCCCGCTGCTCGATCAACCGGGCGCCGGTCGGACCGCGTCGCGTGCTGGCCGTGGCCGAGGCGGAGCTGGCGGCGGTGGTCGCCGCGGCCAAGGCCGCCGGTGGCACGGTGAACGATGTCGTGCTCACTGCCGCCACCGGTGGTCTCGGGCAGCTGCTGGCCGACCGCGGCGAACGGCTCCACCGGTTCGTCGTTTCCATGCCGGTCTCCGCGCGGAACCCGGCGCAGGCCTCCGAACTGGGCAATCGGGTCGGCGTGCGGCCGGTGGCGGTGCCCGTCGGCGGTCCGCCCGGTGAGCGGCTGCCGCGGGTGGCCGCGGTCACCCGGTCCCGGCGGACCGGCACGCCGGGTGCGTCCGCCGTGCTGTACGGCCCGTTCGTCCGGGCCCTGGCGGCGGTCGGCGGCTTCGGCTGGTTCATCGGCCATCAGCGCCTGGTGAACACCTTCGTGACGAACGTCCGGGGTCCCGACCGGGTGGCGTCGCTCGGCGGACGGCCGGTGACGGAGCTGATCCCGGTGTCCGCCACCAGCGGCAACGTCGGGGTGGCGTTCGCGGTGCTCAGCTACGCCGGCCGGCTGGTCGTCACGGTCGTCGCCGACCCCGACCTGTGCCCGCAGGCCGGCCGGCTGGCGGAGTTGGTGCAGGCCCAGCTGGACGCGCTGACCGGTCGCCGGTCGACGAGGTGACCGCCCTACCATCGGGACTGTGACGACCCGCCATCGCAGCCGCCGGTCCACCGTCCGCGCCGCCCTGGCCGCCGAGGGGATCGACGCGGTGCTGGTCACCGACCTGATCAACGTCCGGTACCTGACCGGATTCACCGGCTCGAACGCCGCCCTGCTGCTGGTCACCGCCGACGGCGAGGAGCCCGAACGCGCCCACGGTCACACCGACGCGCCCACCGACGACCCCGACCCGCGCACCCGGTTCTGCACCGACGGCCGGTACACCACCCAGTCGGACGACCAGGTGCCCGACCTGCCGCGGCTCATCGCCCGGGCGTGCGACGTGGCCCTGCTGCGCGGCGCGCCGGCCGGTTCGGTCGGGTTCGAGGCGCGGTCGTTGACCGTCTCGGCCTACGACGTGCTGCAGGCCGTCGCGCGGGAACGGAACCGGCCGGTGTCGTTGCGGACCACCCTGGACGTCGTGGAGGCCGTGCGAGCCGTCAAGGACGACACCGAGATCGCCGCCCTTCGACGGGCCTGCGCGGTGGCCGACCAGGCGCTGGCCGACCTGCTGGCCGCCGAGGGCCTGCGACCCGGCCGCACCGAACGAGAGGTCGGCCTGGAGCTGGACCAGCGGATGCGTGAGCTGGGTGCCGAGGACCCTGCGTTCGAGACCATCGTGGCGGCCGGCGCGAACAGCGCCATCCCGCATCATCGACCCACCGGCGCGGCGCTGGCGACGGGCGACTTCGTCAAGCTGGACTTCGGCGCCACCGTCGACGGCTACCACTCGGACATGACCCGGACCTACGTGCTCGGTGAGCCGCAGGCATGGCAGCGAGAAATCTACGACCTGGTGCATGCGGCGCAGGCGGCCGGTCGGGCGGCCTGCGTGGTGGGGGCGACCGGCGACGCGGTCGACGCGGCCTCCCGCGACCTGATCACCGACGCCGGGTACGGACCCCGGTTCTCCCACGGGCTCGGCCACGGGGTGGGCCTGCAGATCCACGAAGCGCCGGCGCTGGCCCGCGGCTCGGCCAGTATCATGGCGCCCGACATGTGCGTGACCGTCGAGCCCGGCGTCTACCTGCCGGGGCGCGGTGGGGTACGCATCGAGGACAGCGGCGTGATCCGTCCCGACGGGTATCACGTCCTCACCCGGACTTCCAAGGACCTCGGCGTGCTCTGAGGCGCTCCCGGGGCCGGTCGGACCAGCGAAAGGCTCAGCACCCGCACCATGGCCAGCACCAGCGACTTCAAGAACGGCCTCGTCCTGTCCATCGACGGGCAGCTGTGGCAGATCACCGAGTTCCAGCACGTCAAGCCCGGCAAGGGCCCGGCGTTCGTACGGACCACGCTCAAGAACGTGCTTTCCGGCAAGGTCGTCGACAAGACCTTCAACGCCGGCGTCAAGGTCGACGTGGAGACCGTCGACAAGCGGGACATGACCTACCTGTACAAGGACGGCGCCGACTTCGTCTTCATGGACGGCGAGACCTACGACCAGATCCATGTGTCCGGGGACGTCGTCGGCGACGCCGCCAACTACCTGCTGGAGAACCAGGAGGCGATGGTCGCCCAGAACAACGGCGCCGTGCTGTACATCGAACTCCCGGCCTCCGTCGAGCTCGTCGTCTCGCACACCGAGCCCGGCCTGCAGGGCGACCGGTCCACCGGTGGCACCAAACCGGCCACTCTGGAGACCGGCGCGGAGATCCAGGTCCCGCTGTTCCTGAACACCGGTGACCGGATCAAGGTGGACACCCGCGACGGCCGGTACCTCGGCCGGGTCAACACCTGAGTTCCTGCGACATGTCAGCCCGCAGCAAGGCCCGCAAACGCGCCCTCGACGTGCTGTACGCCGCCGAGGCGCGCGGCGTCGACCCGCTGCTCGTCCTCGACGAGCGGATGCAGGAGCCGACCGGACCCGACCGGCACTCCTGGACGCCCATCGGCGACTATGCCGAGGGCCTGGTGCGGGGAGTCGCCGAACACCTGGAGCGAGTGGACACCCTGCTGGCCGAGCATTCCCGGGGCTGGACGGTGGAACGGATGCCCGCGGTGGACCGGGCGATCCTGCGCATCGCCGTCTACGAACTGCTCTATTCGACCGAGGTGCCGCCCGCCGTTGTGGTCAACGAGGCGGTCGACGCGGCGAAGCTGCTGTCCACCGACGACTCACCGCGGTTCGTCAACGGGGTGCTCGGCCAGCTCGCGCTGATCACCCCGCAGCTGCGCGGTGCCTGACGTCGGGGGCCGATTTGCCGGGTTCCGGCCGCACGCGTCGCCGGGTTTCGGGCCTGCGCGTTGTCGGGTCCGGCTGGGCGTCGCCGGGTTCGGCCGAGCGTGGCTGCGCTGATCAGTCGAACCTCCTGATGCCCGAAATGCCCGAATCGCCCGTGCTGGTCGGCCAAGATCCCGTCCCGCGCTGATCCAATACCCACTTTCGGTGCCGTTTTGTCCGGTTTGCCGAACGTTGGATCAGCGCGGCTCATCGAGGGTGGGCCTGGCGGCGACGAAACCCGTCACCCGGCCAGGTTCACCCTGAGGGGACGGCCCCACCGGGGCCGGCCCGCCGTTCGACGCACGAAATCTGCGCCCGAAATGTCCGGCTCGGTCGTGCAATGATCAGCGCACCGGTCGCTCCCGCCAGGGAAAAGCGGCATAACAGACATACCAACGCGCTGCGGTTCGCCCAATCGGCGACGCAAGCGCCGGCCGGGGCTGTTCGCTGATCAAAACCGCGCCGAATCGGGCATATCCGGCGCGGAAACACGGGTTTGGTCAGCGAAGCAGGCTCGCGCGGGGTGCGAACCGGCGGTGCGGCTGGGCGAACCGGGAGTGCGGCTGGGCGAACCGGGCGCGCGGGGGCGAACCGGGGATGCTGGGCGAACCGGGGATGCTGGGCGAACCGGGACGTCAGCTACTCGCCGAGCTCCGTGCCCGCCGGCAGCACGCCCCACTGCACCAGCTGATCGGTGAGGTCTTCCGCGCTCATGTCGTAGATCACCGCCAGTGACCGCAGGTCCTCGGACCGGATGGTGAGCACCTTGCCGTTGTAGTCACCGCGCTGCGACTGGATGGCGGCGGCGTAGCGGGCGAGCGGGCCGGCCTGGTGCGCGGGCAACTCGGCCAGCCGCTGCAGGTCGATGACCAGCTTGGGGCTCGGCGCGCCCCGTCGGGTGGCCCGGGCGTCGGGCAGCAGCTCGGCCACCGGCACCCCATAGAACTCGGCCAGCTCGGCGAGCTTGGCCACCGTGACCGCGCGGTCGCCGCGCTCGTAGGAGCCGACGACCACTGCCTTCCAGCGCCCCTCGGACTTCTCCTCGACGCCGTGCAGGCTCAGGCCCTGCTGAGCCCGGATCGAGCGCAGTCGGGCGCCCAGGGCGTGGGCGTAGTCCTGGGACATGGTGTGGCTCCTCAGTAGTGCGTGGTTCATCAGTACGCGGTTCGGTGGTGCTCGGTGCATGGTGTTCTGCGTGCCGGTCGAGCGTGTTGTATACGCAGAGTAGTCGCATTCGGGGCCGTCGTGCTAATGAGGCTCGCCGGGACGTCGGACGCCGCCGCGCGGGCAGCCGGGTCCGGGCTCCCGCCGACCGTTGGTAACATTGTCGGTCGACCACCCTTTAAGGACCGTCCAGCGAGGCGGGAAAGGAGGTCTGCAGTCGGTGCCGACGCGCCCTGCTCAGGCCAGTACCACCGGCGCTGAACCCGTTGCCGGAAGCGCCCTTTCGACCAATCGGTCGGCCGGATCGGACGATCCCCGACCGGAGATCCTCACCGAGATCCTCGGTGCGTCGAACATCGCGCGGACCATCGACCGGATCGCGCACCAGATCCTGGAACGCAACGGCGACCAGCCCATCGTCCTGCTCGGCATTCCCACCCGAGGGGTGTGCCTGGCCCGGCGGCTGGCCGACCGGCTGACCGCCTTCACCGATCGAGCCACCCCGGTCGGCTCCCTGGACATCACCCTCTACCGCGACGACCTGCGGCGGCGCCCCCCGCGGGCGTTGGAAGAGACCCGTATCCCGGCCGGCGGCATCGACGACGCCATCGTCGTCCTGGTCGACGACGTGCTCTACTCCGGCCGGACCATCCGGGCCGCCCTCGACGCGCTGCGCGATCACGGCCGGCCCGCGGTCGTGCAGCTCGCGGTGCTGGTCGACCGGGGCCATCGGCAGTTGCCGATCCGGGCCGACTACGTGGGCAAGAACATTCCGACGGCCTTCGGCGACGACGTGGCCGTGCGCCTGGTGGAGATCGACGGCCTGGACAGCGTCGAGCTGGCTCGCGCCGTTCCCACCCGGGAGGACACCGACGAACGGAGCGGGGACAGGACGTCATGACGAGCACCATCCAGACCCCCAGCCGGCCGGTTACGGCCCAGCCGAGACCGGCCGTTCCGGTGATGCCCCGGCACCTGCTGTCCGCGGGCGACCTGAGCCGCGCCTCGGCGGAACTGATCCTGGACACGGCCGAACGCATCGACCAGGCGATGGCCGGCCGCGAGGTGCGCAAGCTGCCCACCCTGCGCGGACGCACCGTTGTCAACCTGTTCTTCGAGGATTCCACCCGCACCCGGATCTCGTTCGAACTCGCGGCCAAGCGGCTGTCGGCGGACGTCATCAACTTCTCCGCCAAGGGTTCGTCGGTGTCCAAGGGCGAGTCGCTCAAGGACACCGCGTGGACCCTGGAGGCGATGGGGGCGGACGCCGTGGTCTGCCGGCACTCGGCATCCGGAGCGCCGCAGCAGCTGTCCGGTTGGGTGAACGGGCACGTGATCAACGCCGGTGACGGCACCCATGAGCATCCCACCCAGGCACTGCTGGACGCCTTCACCCTGCGCCGGCACCTGGGCGGCCTGGACGGCCGGCGAATCGTGGTGGTCGGCGACGTGCTGCACTCCCGGGTGGCCCGGTCCAACGTGCTGCTGCTGGCCACCCTCGGCGCGCAGGTCACCCTCGTCGCACCGCCCACCCTGATCCCGGTGGGCGTGCAGCGCTGGCCCGCGCGGGTCTCCTACGACCTGGACGCCGCGCTCACCGGCGCGGACGCGGTGATGATGCTGCGGGTGCAGCGCGAACGGATGAGCGGCGCCTTTTTCCCGACCGCCCGCGAATACAGCAGGGGGTACGGGTTGGACGAGCGTCGCCGAGCGCTCCTGTCGCCGCAGGCGATCGTGATGCATCCCGGACCGATGAACCGGGGCATGGAGATCACCCCGGCTGTCGCCGACGGCGTGAACTCGGTGATCGTGGAACAGGTCGCCAACGGGGTGACCGTGCGGATGGCGGTGCTGTACCTGCTGCTGTCCGGTGGGATGGAAGGCGCATTGTGAATCTGCTGATCACCGGGGGCGCGCCGTACGGCGAGCAGGCCGCCGACATCCTGGTGGTGGACGGGGTGATCGCCGCGCTCGGGCCGTCCGCGACCGCCGACCCGCGCGCCGCCGGGGCCGAAACCGTCGACGCTGCCGGGCTTGTCGTGTTGCCTGGGTTGGTCGACCTGCACACCCACCTGCGCGAGCCGGGTCGCGAGGACGCCGAGACGGTGGCCACCGGGTCGGCCGCGGCCGCGCTCGGCGGGTACACCGCGGTGTTCGCCATGCCCAACACCGACCCGACCGCAGACACCGCCGGGGTGGTCGAGCAGGTGCTGCGGCTCGGCGAGCAGGCCGGCCTGGTGGACGTGCACCCGATCGGCGCGGTCACCGTCGGCCGCAAGGGGGAGCGGCTGGCCGAACTGGCCGCGATGGCCACGTCGGCGGCGCGGGTGCGGGTGTTCTCCGACGACGGCGACTGCGTGTCCGACCCGTTGCTGATGCGCCGGGCCCTGGAGTACGTGAAGGCCTTCGACGGGGTGATCGCCCAGCACGCGCAGGAACCCCGGCTGACCCAAGGCGCACAGATGCACGAGGGCGAGGTGTCCGCCCGGCTCGGCCTGACCGGCTGGCCGGCGGTGGCCGAGGAGGCGATCATCGCCCGGGACGCGCTGCTGGCCGAGCACGTCGGCTCCCGGCTGCACGTGTGCCATCTGTCCACCGCGGGTTCGGTGGAGATCGTGGCCGCGGCCAAGCGGCGCGGCACCCGGGTGACCGCCGAGGTTACCCCGCACCACCTGCTGCTTACCGACGACCGCGCAGAGGGTTACGACCCGGTGTTCAAGGTGAATCCGCCGCTGCGGACGCAGTCCGACATCGATGTTCTCCGCGCCGCTCTCGCGTCCGGGGTGATCGACATCGTGGCCACCGACCACGCGCCGCACGCCAGCCAGGACAAGGAAACCGAATGGGACAACGCCAGTCCCGGCATGCTGGGGCTGCAGACGGCGCTGTCCGTGGTGATTCGCGCCCTGGTCGAGCCGGGTCTGCTGGACTGGCGCGGGGTGGCGCGGGTGATGTCGCAGGCCCCGGCCCGGATCGGCGGGCTGAGCGACCAGGGGCGCCCGATCGCCGTCGGCGAGCCGGCGAACCTCGTGCTGGTCGATCCGGCGGCGCAGTGGACGGTGCGCGGCGCGGAGTTCGCGTCGCTGTCCCGGAACACCCCCTACGAAGGGATGGAGTTGCCCGGCCGGGTGGTCGCCACCTACCTGCGGGGCCGGTGCACCGCGGCGTCCGGCGTCGCGGCCGGGGTGGTGGCCTGACATGGAACGAACCCTGTGGGTGGTCGGCCTGGCGCTGCTGTGCCTGCTCGCGGCCTGGGGACTGTGGGTCGGCTGGAAACACCGGGCGGGGCGGCAATCCGGCCTGCCCGACCTGCCCGTGGCGCCGCCGACGCCCGGCGAGCCGGTCACCGAGCCGTTGACCGGCCTGTACGTGTCCACCACCACGGCCGGCAACTGGCAGGACCGGGTGGTCGCCGGCGGCCTGGGCATCCGGGCCCATGCGACGGTGCGGCTCACCGCGGACGGGCTGTTCATCGACCGGGACGGGGCCGGCACGATCTTTGTCCCGCTGCCGAACTTGGCCGGTGTGACCACCGCCCCGGGCATTGCCGGGAAGGTGATGGGTCTGCCGGACGGAATCCTGATCATTCGCTGGCGGCTGGGAGAGACGGAATTGGACAGCGGTATCCGAGCCGACGACCGGGACGCGCAGGCCGAGTTCATCGCGGCCGCGACCGGCGTGATCGCCAAGAACGAGGGAGCCGCCGCGTGAGCCGCAACGACGCCGCCGTACTGGTCCTGGAAGACGGAACCGTTTACCGGGGCGAGGCTTTCGGCGCCGAGGGGACCGCGTTCGGCGAGGCGGTGTTCACCACCGGGATGACCGGCTACCAGGAGACGCTGACCGACCCGTCCTACCGGCGGCAGGTGGTGGTGGCCACCGCTCCGCAGATCGGCAACACCGGGTGGGTGGCCGGCACGGGCGCCGGCCCGGTCGACGGAGCCCGGTATGGGCTTTCCGACGACGAGTCCGGCGCCATCTGGGTCGCCGGGTTTGTGGTGCGGGACCTGTCGCCGCGCCCGTCGAACTGGCGCGCCACCTCGTCGCTGCCGGCGGAGATGGCGCGGCAGGGGATCGTCGGGATCGCCGGCGTGGACACCCGGGCGTTGACCAGGCGGCTGCGCACCGCCGGGGCGATGCGGTGTGGCATCTTCACCGGATCGTCGGTGCGGGACGTCGACACCATGGTGGCGCAGGTCCGGGCCCAGCCGCCGATGGCCGGCGCCGACCTGACCGGCGAGGTGACCACCGAGGCCGGATATGTCGTGCCGGCCGACGGTCAGGAGTACTTTAGCGTCGCCGCGATCGACCTGGGCATCAAGGCGAACACCCCGAGAATGCTGGCCGCGCGGGGCATCCGCACCCATGTGCTGCCGGCGACCACGACCATCGAGCAGATCCGCGCGCTCGGCGTGGACGGGGTGTTCCTGTCCAACGGACCCGGCGACCCGGCCACCGCGGACGCAACGGTGCAGTTGACCAAGGACGTGCTGGCCGCCCGGATCCCGCTGTTCGGCATTTGCTTCGGCAACCAGATCCTCGGCCGGGCGCTGGGTTTCGGCACCTACAAGCTGAAGTTCGGGCACCGTGGGATCAACCAGCCGGTCCGCGACCATGCCACCGGCCGGGTGCTGGTCAGCGCGCACAACCACGGGTTCGCGGTGGACGCGCCGATCGGCGAGGTGGTCGACACCGAGTTCGGCCGGGCTCAGGTGGCCTTCAGCTGCCTGAACGACGGCGTCGTCGAGGGGCTGGAATGCCTTGACCGGCTGGCGTTCTCGGTGCAGTTCCATCCGGAGGCGGCAGCCGGCCCGCACGACGCCGGCTACCTGTTCGACCGGTTCGTCGACCTGATGGTCGAGGACACCGGGCGGGCGATCCCCCGGAAGAACGGCGCGGCATAAATGGCTGCGGGTGTTCAGGACTTGAGTATCGTGCAGTTCCGGATCCGGAACTACCGTGTGCTCAGGGACATCACCTTGTCCGACATCTCGCCCCTGACGGTGCTCTGCGGGCCCAACGGCAGCGGGAAATCAACAGTCTTCGACGTCTTCGCGTTTCTGCACACCGCGTTCACGACGAGTCTGCGCCGGGCGTGGGATGAACGGAATCGGATCGCGGAGATTCGCAGTCGGGGGTCCGACGGCCCGATCAGTTTCGAGATCAAGTACCGGACCGAACTCGACGGCGCGCGACGGCTGGCCACGTACAAATTGGAGATCGATGAGGACGGCGGTGTCCCGGTCGTCCGGACCGAGAAGCTCCAGTGGACGATCGCTCCCAAGCAGGGACGTCCCAAGACGATTCTGGATTTCTCCAACGGCCAGGGCCAGGTCTATGATGAGGAATCGGGCGGGATTACGAGCGAGAAGTTGGTGCACCGTGACCAGTTGGCAGTTTCCGCGCTCGGTGCGCTGAGCCGTCATCCCCGGGTCACCGCGCTTCGTGACTTCATTTCTGGCTGGTATCTGTCATATCTCAATGTTTCCAGCCTTCGCGGCACACCCATCGCTGGACCAGCGCCTCGATTGTCCCAAAGCGGCGACAACTTGGCCAATGTGCTGCAGTACCTCGAGGAACAGTACCCCGAGCGTCTCGGCGAGATCTTCGGTGTGCTCGCGAGTCGGGTCCCCAGACTGGAAAGAGTGCTGACGGACCGCTTACCGGACGGTCGATTGCTGTTGCGGTTGAAGGATCGACCCTTTGAGGAACCGGTGCTGTCCCGATTCACCTCGGATGGGACCTTGAAGCTTCTTGCTTACCTGACTGTGCTGTACGACCCTGACCCACCCGCGGTCATCGGAATCGAAGAGCCCGAGAACCAGCTGTATCCCAAGCTGCTACCCATCCTTGCGGAGGAAGCACGCGAAGCATCGGCAAGAAGCCAATTGCTGGTAACGACCCATTCCCCTGAGTTCGTCGATGCGCTGCGACCCGCTGAGCTCTGGTCGATCACCAGGGCGACCGACGGATTTGCCAGGGTCGTTCGGGCGAGCGAGGTAACGGTTGTGCGGGAGATGGTTCGCGCAGGGGCCAGCCTTGGGGATCTTTGGAGCGAGGGATACCTCAGTGACAGCCCGCTCGACTTAGTGGGTGGTGGGGTTCAGTGACCGACGTTCATCTCGAGATTCTCGTCGAGGAGGAATCGGCGAACCGTCTCGTTCGGCTGCTCGTGCCGCAAATCGTCCCGGATCTTTCGTTCGAGGTTCGTACCTTCGCCGGCAAGGACGCACTCCTGCGCGCCCTACCGGATCGACTGCGCGGATATGCCCGAATGCTCCAGGTTCAACCGAACCTTCGGGTCCTGGTGTTGACGGACCGGGACGATGACGACTGTCTCGAATTGAAGCACAGGCTCGAACGTGTCGTTGCCGAGGCCGGCTTGACATCGCTGTCCACTGCGGGTGAAAGGCCTGGCGTCGTCGCGACACGGATTGCGATCGAGGAATTGGAGGCATGGCTGTTCGGGGACCTGACCGCGTTGCGCGCGGTGTACACGCGGATCCCGGCTTCCCTGGATCATCGTGCCTCGTTTCGCGACCCGGACGCGATCAATGGCGGAACCTGGGAGGCGCTGGAACGCGTGCTGCAGAAGCATGGGTATCACCGTGGAGGGCTACCGAAGATTGCGGTCGCCGAGAATGTCGGTCTTCACATGAGTATTGAACTGAATCGATCGCGATCCTTTGCGCATTTCCGCGACGGAATCCGTCGACTCGTCGACGTTGAAAGGGTGGCCTGATGCCGCGCCGCACCGACCTGAACCACGTCCTGGTGATCGGCTCCGGGCCGATCGTCATCGGGCAGGCCTGCGAGTTCGACTACTCGGGCACCCAGGCCTGCCGGGTGCTGCGGGACGAGGGCATCCGGGTGTCGCTGATCAACTCGAACCCGGCGACGATCATGACCGACCCGGAGTTCGCCGACGCCACCTATGTGGAGCCCATCAACGCCGAGTTCGTGGAGAAGCTGCTGGCCGACCAGCAGGCCCGCGGCCACCGGATCGACGCGGTGCTGGCAACCCTGGGCGGGCAGACCGCGCTGAACACGGCGATCGCGCTGGACGAACGGGGGGTGCTGGACAAGTACGGCGTCGAGCTGATCGGCGCCGACATCGCCGCCATCAATCGCGGCGAGGACCGGCAGATCTTCAAGGACGTCGTCCGCTCGGTCGGCGGCGACGTGCCCCGGTCCGCGGTCTGCCACACCATGGCCGAGGTCCGTGCCGCGGTGGCCGATCTCGGCCTGCCGGTGGTCGTCCGGCCGTCCTTCACCATGGGTGGTCTGGGTTCCGGGATGGCCTACACCGAGGAGGACGTCGAGCGCATCGCCGGTGGTGGGCTGGCGGCCTCCCAGGCCTCGTTCGGGCCCGGCGACGGGGGCGCGAACACCCACGCCTCGGTGCTGATCGAGGAGAGTGTGCTCGGCTGGAAGGAGTTCGAGCTGGAGTTGATGCGCGACGGTCACGACAACGCGGTCGTCGTATGCTCCATCGAGAACCTGGACCCGATGGGCGTGCACACCGGGGACTCGATCACGGTGGCCCCGGCGATGACGCTGACCGACCGCGAGTACCAGCGGATGCGCGACCTGGGGCTGGCCATCCTGCGCGAGGTCGGCGTGGCCACCGGGGGCTGCAACATCCAGTTCGCCGTGCACCCGACCAACGGCCGGATCATCGTCATCGAGATGAACCCGCGGGTGTCCCGGTCGTCGGCGCTGGCGTCCAAGGCCACCGGCTTCCCGATCGCCAAGATCGCCGCGAAGCTGGCCATCGGATACACGCTGGACGAGATCGCCAACGACATCACCAAGGCCACACCGGCCGCGTTCGAACCGACCCTGGACTACGTGGTCACCAAGATCCCGCGGTTCGCCTTCGAGAAGTTCCCCGGCGCCGACCCGACGCTGACCACGACCATGAAGTCGGTCGGCGAGGCGATGGCCATCGGCCGGTCGTTCGCCGAGTCGCTGGGCAAGGCGATGCGATCCATGGAGACGAAGCTGGGCGGTTTCTGGACCGGCGCGCCGGCCGAGACCGGCGATGTGGCGGCGCTGTTGGAGCAGCTGCGGGTGCCGACCGACGGCCGGGTCTACGGCGTGATGCGGGCCCTGGAGTGGGGCGCCACCATCGAGCAGGTGCACGAGGCGACCCGCATCGACCCGTGGTTCCTGGACCAGATCGACCTGGTCCGGACCGTCGGCCACGAGGTGCGGGACGCCGCCGCGCTGACCCCGGAACTCGTCCGGAAGGCCAAGCGGTACGGGCTGTCCGACCGGCAGCTCGCCGCGCTGCGGCCGGACCTGGGCACCGAGCAGGCGGTCCGGGAGTACCGGTGGGTCAACGGGATCCGCCCGGTCTACAAGACGGTGGACACCTGCGCGGCCGAGTTCGCGGCCTCCACGCCCTACCACTATTCCGCCTATGAGACGGACGCCGCTGCGGAAACAGAGGTGGCGCCGCAACGCGAGCGACCCAAGGTGATCATCCTGGGCTCCGGGCCGAACCGGATCGGGCAGGGCATCGAGTTCGACTACTCGTGCGTGCACGCGGCTCTCGCGTTGCGGGCGGCCGGGTACGAGACGGTCATGGTCAACTGCAACCCGGAGACGGTGTCCACCGACTACGACACCTCCGACCGGCTGTACTTCGAGCCGTTGACCGTCGAGGACGTGCTGGAGGTCATCCACGCCGAGCGGGAGTCCGGCACGGTCGCCGGCGTCATTCCCACCCTCGGCGGCCAGACGCCGCTGAAGCTGGCCGCCGAACTGCAGGAGGCCGGGGTCACCATCCTGGGCACCTCCCCGGAGGCGATCGACCTGGCCGAGGACCGGGACCGGTTCGGCACCCTGCTGCGGGAGGCCGGCCTGCCCGCCCCCGCCTACGGCATGGCGGTGTCCTTCCCCGAGGCGAAGTCGGTGGCGGAGAAGATCGGCTACCCGGTGCTGGTCCGGCCGTCCTACGTGCTCGGCGGCCGGGGCATGGAGATCGTCTACGACGAGCCGTCGCTGGCCGACTACATCTCCCGGGCGACGGAGGTCTCCGCGGACCGGCCGGTGATGGTGGACAAGTTCCTGGACGACGCGATCGAGATCGACGTCGACGCGTTGTGCGACGGCACGCAGGTGTACCTGGGCGGGGTGATGGAGCACATCGAGGAGGCCGGCATCCACTCCGGCGACTCGGCCTGCGTGCTGCCGCCGATCACACTGGGCCGCAGCGACATCGCCAAGGTCCGGGCGCACACCGAGGCCATCGCGCTGGGTGTCGGGGTGCGAGGGCTGCTGAACGTGCAGTACGCGCTCAAGGACGAGGTGCTCTACGTCCTGGAGGCGAACCCCCGGGCGTCCCGGACCGTGCCGTTCTCCTCGAAGGCGACGGCGGTGCCACTGGCCATGGCCGCGTCCCGGATCATGCTCGGCGCCACCATCGCGGAGCTGCGGGCGGAGGGCATGCTGCCGCCCAAGGGTGACGGCGGCACGCTGCCGGTGGGCGCGCCGGTCGCGGTCAAGGAGGCCGTGCTGCCGTTCCACCGATTCCGCCGGCGCGACGGCAGCGGTGTGGACTCGCTGCTCGGCCCGGAGATGCGCTCGACCGGCGAGGTCATGGGGGTGGACACGAGCTTCGGTCCGGCGTTCGCGAAATCGCAGACCGCCGCGTACGGTTCGCTGCCGACCAAGGGCACGGTCTTCGTGTCCGTCGCCAACGCGGACAAGCGGTCCATGGTCTTCCCGGTCAAGCGGCTGGCCGACCTCGGGTTCAAGATCGTGGCCACCGAGGGCACCGCGGAGATGTTGCAGCGCAACGGGATGGACGTCGAGGTCGTCGCCAAGTACTTCGAGGGCAACGGCACCGGCGAGGGCACGGTGGTCGAGTTGATCCGGGCCGGCAAGGTCGACCTGGTGATCAACACGCCGTACGGGCAGTCCGGGCCGCGCATCGACGGCTACGAGATCCGCACCGCCGCGGTGTCCGCCGACATCCCGTGCATCACCACGGTGGCCGGGGCGGCGGCGGCGATCCAGGGGATCGAGGCGCTGAACCGTTCCGATGTCGGCGTGGCGCCGCTGCAGGTCCTGCACGATCGGATGCGGGCCAGCCGGGAGAGAATCGGCTGACGGGGTGCTGCAGGGCGGGGGGTTACGGTGATGGGCATCGGACAGTGGGGGTACCGGCGGGTCGCCCGCCCGGTGCTGTTCCGGCTGGGCAAGAGTGACCCGGAGACGGCGCATCACCGCACGCTGTCGGCGCTGTCCACGCTCTCCCGGTCATCCGCGGCGCTGCGCGCGCTCGGCGCCCTGCACCGCCGACATCCCCATCCGCGCACCGTGTTCGGTGTCGACTTCCCGTCGCTGGTCGGCCTGGCCGCCGGCATGGACAAGGACGGTCTGGCGCTGCGTGCGTGGCCGGCCATGGGTTTCGGGCACGTCGAGGTGGGCACGGTCACCGCGCATGCGCAGCCGGGCAACCCGAGGCCGCGGATGTTCCGGTTGCGCCGTTCCGAGGCGGTGGTCAACCGGATGGGCTTCAACAACGCCGGTGCGGCCGCGCTGGGCGCCCGGCTGGCCGCGCTGGGCCCGATCGGAGTGCCGCTGGGGATCTCGCTGGGCAAGTCGAAGATCACCTCGGTGAACGACGCGGTCGGCGACTACCTGCAATCCCTTCGCGCGGTGTACTCCTACGCCGACTACATCGCGGTCAACGTGTCCAGCCCGAACACGCCGGGCCTGCGAACCCTGCAGGACCGGGAGCCGCTGGACGAGTTGCTGGCCGCGCTGACCGCCGAGGCGGGCAGCCTGGCCTGGAATCACGGGGGACGGCTGGGCCGGCGGCCGGTGCCGGTACTGGTGAAGATCGCTCCCGACCTGTCCGACCAGGCGATCGGCGATCTGCTCGAGGTGTGCGTCGACCGGGGCATCGCCGGGCTGATCGCCACCAACACCACTCTGGGCCGCCCGGACATCGTCCCGGCCGAGGCCCCGCTGGCCGCGGAGGCGGGCGGGCTGTCCGGGCGCCCGCTGTTCTCGCGGGCGCTGGAGGTGGTGCGGTTCGTCGCTGAGCACTGCGATCTGCCGGTGATCGGGGTCGGCGGGATCGGCCACCCGGACGACGGTCTGCGCATGCTCGATGCCGGGGCCAGCCTGCTGCAGCTCTACACGGGCCTGATCTTCCACGGACCGCCGTTGGTGACCGGGCTGAACAAGGCGATCGCCGGGCGGGGCCGCGCCGACGGCGGGCCGGCTGAGAAAGATCGCACTGAGAAAGATCGCTGAGAAAGACCGCTGAGAAAGACCGCTGGGGAAAGGTCGCCGAGAGGATCGATGGGAAGATCACAGCCATGACCATCACCGAGCCGTTCGGCCACCGCCTGGTGGCCGCGATCGATGCCCGCGGGCCGCTGTGCGTGGGCATCGATCCCCACCCGGGCCTGCTGCAGGCCTGGGATCTGCCCGACGACGCCGGCGGGCTGGAGCGGTTCGCGATGACCGTGGTGGAGGCGCTCGGGCCGACGGTCGCGGTGTTGAAGCCGCAGTCCGCGTTCTTCGAGGCCCACGGGGCCGCCGGTATCGCGGTGCTGGAGGAGGTGCTCGCGGCGTGCCGGGAGGCGGGTGCGCTGAGCATTCTGGACGGCAAGCGCGGCGACATCGGCTCGACGATGGCCGCCTACGCGGTGGCCTACCTGACCCACGAGGCCCCGTTGGCGGCGGACGCGCTGACCGTGTCGCCGTATCTGGGGTTCGGGTCGTTGCTGCCGACGATCGACGTCGCGCTGGCGGAGGGGCGTGGTCTGTTCGTGCTGGCCCTGACCTCCAATCCGGAGGGGCACCAGGTGCAGCACGCGCTGGGTCAGGACGAGAAGACCGTCGCCCAGTCGATCATCGACCAGGTCGGGGCGTTGAACGCCGGTGACGACCCGATCGGCTCCGTCGGTCTGGTGGTGGGGGCCACCATCGGCCGCACCGGGGTCGACCTGTCGAACGTGAACGGGCCAATGCTGGCGCCCGGTCTGGGCGCGCAAGGCGCGACGGCCGAGGATCTGCGGACGATCTTCGCCGACGCGCACGGTGCGCTGCTGCCCAGCACCAGCCGGCAGGTGCTGGGCGCGGGACCGTCGGTGGCCAAGCTGCGCGACGTGGCAGCTCGGACGGTCGATGCGGTGCGCGCCGCCCTGGGCTGACGGCCGGACCTGGCTGAGGAAGCCGTCGACGGCGTCCGGCCGGGCGTCGCTGCGCTGATCGAACCTACGGGTGACCGGAATGCCCGAATCGCCCGTGCCGGTCGGTCTGGATCCGGTCCCGCGCTGATCCAACACCCACTTTGGGTGCCGTTTTGTCCGGTTTGCCGAACGTTGGATCAGCGCGGCTCGTTGAGGGTGGCCCGGCGCGATGTCGATCCGGTCAGACCGGGTGAAACGGCGGGGGCGCCGTGGTGGTTCCGCGATGGAACCGGCAGGTGAATCGCACCGACTCCGGGTGTCCGCCCTCGAGCAGGTCCATGACCGCGCGGCCGGCGGCGCGTCCCTGCTCCGCCGCGGGTTGCACGAGCGTGGTCAGGTCGTGCGGGATCACCCGGTCCAGGACGATCCCGTCGAAGCCGATCACCGACAGGTCGTCGGGCACCGACAGGCCCAACTCGTCGGCGGCCTTGATGATCCCCGCGGCGAGCAGATCGCTCTGCGCGATCACCGCCGACGGGCGGGTGGCCGGATCGTCCAGCAGGGCATGGCCGGCCGTCATGCCCTCCCGGACCGAACTGCCGGCCGCGACCCATCCGGTGACGGACGGGTACACCGATCGCACGCCGCGGAGCCGGTCCAGGGTGACCGTGACCGTTCCGGCACGCTCGGCCGCCGCGGTCAGCGGTCCGGGAGATCCCACCGAGGGCCCGCTTTCGGTCGTTCGATCGGCCGCGGAAGGAACGGAAGTGGTCCCTCGACGGGCGGCCGCTCCGTCCGGATCCACGTTCACCAGCGGCAGCGCCGCGATTGCCACGTCCCGGTGCCCCAACTCGGCCAGGTGCCTGGCGCCGGTCGCGCTGGCCGCCTCGTCGTCGATCGACACGCTGAGCAGTCCGCTGTCCGGGCCACCGATCGCGATCGCCGGCAGATCCCGCCGCCGGAGCAGCTCGACGGTCCGTTCGATGCGGGTGCTGAACCCCAGCAGGATCGCCGCGTCCATGGGCGCGGTGCCGATGGCCTCGACGCTGGCGCCGATGTCGGACAGCAGAAGCAGGCCGCGGCCCTGCGCGGTCGTTTCCTGCGCGATCCCGTCGAGAACGGTGACCTGGAGCGGATCACGGAAGGCAGCCAGCACCCGTTGCTCCATGATCACGCCGACGATTCCGGAGCGGCCCTGCCGCAACGAGCGGGCGCGCGGGTCGGGCCCGGCGTAGTGGAGTTCCTCGGCGGCGGCGAGCACCCTGTCCCGGGTCGAGGCGGACACCGGGCCGGCGCCGCTGAAGGCCAGCGAGGCGGTGGACACCGACACGCCCGCGCGGGCGGCGACCTGGGCCAGGGTCGCCCTTGTGCGGACCATGGAGCGAGCCTAGTCGAAACGATTCGACGGGGCCCGAAACCGCGTCATCGCAGGGTCATTCCAACATGAGCAAACAGAGTCGACCAGGATCGTTGTTCGTATCTGTTGACTCATGGTGCTCTATCGGGGACAATGGGGCAGTGACGTCATCCGCTTCCCGTACCGCCGTCGTGACCCGGTCCACGACCCGCATGGCCGACGGCCGCGAGTTGATCTATTTCGACGAGACTCCGCATGAGGACCGGGTTCTCACCGATCCCCGGGACCTGCCGAAGGTGATCCCCGGCTCCCAGGTCCGCTACGACGCGTTGCTCGGCGAGTGGGTCGGCGTCGCCGGGCACCGGCAGACCCGCACCTACCATCCGCCGGCCGATGCTTGTCCGCTGTGCCCGTCCTCCCCGACGAACCAGAGCGAGATTCCCTCGCCCTCCTACGATGTGGTTGTCTTCGAGAACAGGTTCCCCTCCTTCGCCGGTTCCGGTGAGGTCGCCGGGGTGGCCGACCCGGCCGAATGGCTGTTCCAGGCGCGGCCCGGCACCGGACGCTGTGAGGTGGTGTGCTTCACCTCCGACCACGACTCGCTGCTGTCGGTCCTCCCGCGGAGCCGGGTCCGAACCGTCATCGAGGCCTGGGCGGATCGCACTGCCGCGCTGTCCGCGCTGGACGGTGTCGAGCAGGTGTTCTGCTTCGAGAACCGCGGCGTGGAGATCGGCGTGACCCTCGCCCACCCGCACGGGCAGATCTACGGCTATCCCTTCGCCACACCCAAGACCGCGGCCGCGATCAGGTCCGCCCAGCAGTACCGGGCCAGTACCGGCGGCAATCTCTTCGGTGACGTCGTGGCCGGCGAGATCGCCGACGGCTCACGCATCGTCGCCGAGAATGAGCACTGGGTCGCCTTCGTGCCGTTCGCGGCCCGCTGGCCGGTGGAGGTGCACCTGTACCCGCGGATCCAGGTCCGGGACCTGACCGAACTCGACGGGGATGCCCGCGACGCGCTGGCCGTGCTGTACCTCGACGTCATCCGGCGGATGGAAGGCATGTTCGAGGATTCCCTGCCGGCCATCACCGGGGTGCACCAGGCGCCGGTGCATGCCGACGCCCGGGACTACTGGCTGCATCTGGAGGTTCTCACCATTCGACGGACCGAGGGAAAGATCAAGTACCTGGCCGGATCGGAATCGGCGATGGGCGCGTTCGTCAACGACATCACCCCGGAGGTCGCGGCCAGGCGGCTGCGTGAGGTTCGGGTGACCGACGGTTCGGCGACGGTGACTCGATGAAGGCGCTGATCGTGGGCGGCGCCGGGTACGTCGGCTCGGTCGTCACCCGGCTCATGCGGGCGCAGGATCACCGGGTCGTCGTGCTGGACGACCTGTCCACCGGTCACGCCGACTCCGTTCCCTCCGACGTGCCCTTCGTGCGGGGCGACATCACCCGGGCGGCTGAGGTTCTCGCCGACGGCGAGTTCGACGCGGTGCTGCATTTCGCCGCCAAGTCACTGGTCGGCGAGTCGGTGGGCAACCCCTCCAGCTACTGGCGGACGAACCTCTGCGGCACTCGCGCGTTGCTCGACGCGATGGCCGACCACGGCGTGCCGACGCTGGTGTTCTCCTCGACCGCCGCGACCTACGGCGAGCCCGAGACGGTACCGATCAGCGAGAACGCGCCCACCCTGCCCACCAACACCTACGGCGCCACCAAGCTCGCGGTGGACATGATGATCACCGGCGAGTGCGTGGCCACGCCGCTGGCCGCGGTGTCGCTGCGCTACTTCAACGTGGCCGGGGCGGCGCTCGGCGCGGGTGAGCGGCATGTGGTGGAGACCCATCTCATCCCGAACGCGCTGGGCGCGGTGGCCGGCGCCAGGAACGCGCTCACCGTGTTCGGTGACGACTGGCCCACCCCGGACGGCACCCCGATCCGCGACTACGTGCACGTCCTGGACCTGGCCCGCGCGCACGTGCTGGCGCTGACCGCCGCGACCCCCGGGGAGCACCTGATCTGCAATCTGGGCAACGGCGACGGGTTCTCGGTCAAGCAGGTCCTCACCACCGTCGAACAGGTCACCGGCCAACGGGTCCCGCACTCGATCGGTCCCCGTCGCGCCGGCGATCCCACCCGGCTGGTCGCCTCGGCCGAACGCGCCCGGGAACGGCTGAACTGGACGCCGGAGCTGACCCTGCGGGACATGATCGCCGACGCCTGGGCATTCCAGAACAGCGGGAGCACGATCCGATGAGTTCGACGAACGCCGCCGACCTGTACCGGCAGACCTATGGCCGCGATCCGGAGGGTGTGTTCTCCGCTCCCGGCCGGGTCAACCTGATCGGCGAGCACACCGACTACAACGGTGGCCTGGTGCTGCCGTTCGCCATCGACGCCCGCGCCCACCTCGCCGCCGGCCGGGCCGGCACCGCGACCGTCCGCGTCGTGTCGGCGCAGAAGCCGGGCGAGGTCGGCGCCGTTGCCCTCGACGACATCCGGCCCGCATCACCGGCGGCCGCCGGATGGCCGGGCTACCTGCTCGGCGCGATCTGGTCGCTGCGGGAGTCCGGCCGGCCGGTCGAGCCGGTCGACCTCGTCCTGGACTCCCAGGTGCCCGCCGGTGCCGGCCTGTCCTCCTCGGCCGCCGTGGAATGCGCCACCGTCCTGGCCGTGTCCGCCCTCGCCGGGCACACCCTCGACCCGCTGGCGGTGGCCCGGATCGCTCAGCGCGCCGAGAACGACTTCGTCGGCGTACCCTGCGGTCCGATGGACCAGACCGCCTCCGCGGCCTGCGCCGAGGGATCCGTGTTGCTGTTCGACACCCGGGCCGGCACGGTCGAGCACATCCCGTTCGATCCGGCCGCGCACGGCCTGACCGTGCTGGTCGTGGACACCCGGGTCGCCCACTCGCTCGCCGACGGCGAGTACGGGAAACGCCGGGCGTCGTGCGAACGGGCCGCGCAGCTGCTGGCCGTGCCGCAGCTGCGCGACATCCCGATCCAGGAGCTGGCCGCGGCGCTGGACCGGTTGCCCGACGACGAACTCCGGCGTCGCGTGCGGCACGTGGTCACCGAGAACGACCGGGTGGTTCGGACCGTGCGGCTGCTGCGCGGAGGTCTGGTCGCCGACATCGGCGATCTGCTGACCGGCTCCCACGCCTCGCTGCGCGACGACTACGACGTGTCCTGCGCCGAACTCGACCTGGCGGTCGCCGCCGCCCTGGCCTCCGGCGCCCTGGGTGCGAGGATGACCGGCGGCGGGTTCGGCGGATCGGTCATCGCGCTGGTCCCGACCGAGCTCGTCGGTGCGGTCGGTGAGGCGGTCACCACCGCTTTCGCCGATCAGGGGTACACCACCCCGATACTGCGCACGGTCGCCCCGGCGCAGGGTGCGCGGCGCGAGATCTGATGTCAACCCGGGAACATCCCCGGAGAAGGCCCCGAAGAAGGCAGTGCCAACGGCCGCGAGCCCGGTGCCCCTGCGGGCGCCGGGCGCGTCGGCTGAGGTCGGCCGGAGGTCAGCCGCGAACGGTCACGGTCACCGGGGCGCTCGTCGTCGAACCCAGTCCGTTGCCGAATGTGACCGTGTACGTATGGGTTCCCCGCGCCGCGCCGACGACGGCGGCGGTGGCGCGCTGCGCACCCGGGGTCGCTGCCAGCAGAGCGCCGGTCGCCAGGACGGTGCCATCCTCCCGGAATTCGTAGGACGTCGCGTTCGTTCCCCACCACAGGTCGGCGGTCAGGGTGAAAGTGCCGTCACCGTCCCAGTTGTCATGGGACAGCACCGGCATTCCGGGGGCGGCGTCGGTGACGGCGACCGTCAGCGGGCCGACGGGCGTGGTGCCCTGTGAGTTGACGAGCTCGCCGGTGTACACATACGTGCCGTCGACGCGGCCGGCGATCGGCACGTCGACCCGCTGCGCGGCCGGCGTCGCCGGGGACAACGCGCGGGTGGAGATCAGCGTGCCGTTCTCGAAGAGCCGGAACATGCTGGCGTTCTCGCCCCACCAGAGATTCATGCTGATGGTGTAGTCGCCATCCCGCAAGCCCGTGTCCCACCCGTTGTTCGACGACAGCACGCCGGCCGCCGGCGGAGCCGTCGCGCCGTCGTCGATCGGCTCCTGGGGATCGACCCAGCCGATCGGCAGGTCGTCGACCCGGATCAGGTCCAGTTCGGCGTACCCGTCGCCCTTCGCCAACCGGATGCTGTTGGTGCCCTCGTGCAGCTGCACATCGGCCGACGCGAACAACCAGTTGTCCCAGCCGTTGCTGGGCAGCTCCACCGGTTGTGCGGGGCCACCGTTGACGGTGAGCAGATGCGTGCTCGTCGAACCGATTCCATTCGAATAGCGGACGTGGACCCGATAGGTGCCGTCGTGCGGCACCTCGACATGGTTGAACTCCACGTCGCTGTCGCTGTAGTCGATGTAGCCGACCTTCCTGTGCCCCGACGCTCCGGGAACGACCACGTCCACGATGCTGGCCCGATGTACGACGGCATCCTCGGCCTCGTAGGTGGTCTGCGGCGTGGTCCGGTCGCCCGAAGGCAGCGGTACCGCGTCGTAGGTGGCCACTGGCACGCCGAGCGCCGGGCTGCCGTCACTGTTCCAGCTGAACTTCTGGGCTCGGATGGTCCGGCCGGCCCATCCGCGGTCCTTGACCGTGCTCGCGTGGTAGACGATCCAGTCCTCGGTGCCGTCCGGCGAGCTGGTGAACGTGGCATGGCCAGGGCCCCAGGCAGTGTCGCGTTTCGCGAACGCACAGCCGTTCGACTTCGTCCACGACGCCGGGTCGGCCACGGGGCCGTCGTGCGCGGTCAGGGTGCCCAGGCAGTAGTCCTCGGTCCAGCTGCCGCTGGCCGAGTACACGATCGTCGTCGTCCCGTTGTGGTGCAGCACCTCCGGGCCCTCCTGAATCGGAAGTCCCACCCGTTCCCAGGGTTCGGTCGGTTGGGACAGCGCCACCCGTTCGCCGCTGATGGTGAGCGGGTCGCTCATGGGTGCCAGGTAGATCCGCTGGTCGACGTTGGTCGTGCCGTCCCATCCGGACCACACGAAGTACAGGTCGCCGCCGTCCTGCAGCACCGTCCCGTCGATCGCCCACCGGTCCGTCGGCGGGGCGAGCTTGACCGGATCGCTCCACGGACCCTGCGGATCGTCGGTCAGGGCGGTGATTCCGTACATCCGGTGGTTCTCGTTCTGCCCGTCGTCGGCCGCGAAGTAGATGTACCAGGAATCGTCGATGAACTGGATCTCGGGTGCCCACACGTTGCAGCACAGCGGGCCTGATGCCGCCGGCGTCCAGATCCGCTCGATGGTGCCCTCGGCCATCGTCGCCAGACTCGTCGACTTGCGGACCCAGACACCGTTCTCGTCGGAGCTCACCGAGTAGTAGGCCCCGTCATGCGCGACGATCGACGGGTCGGCGCCCGCCAGGACCGGGTTGTAGAACCGGGGCGCATCGGCCGCGCCGGCCGGCACGGCCACCAGCACGGTCGCCAACAGCATGCTCACCAACGCGCCGAGGGCGCGCCACAGCGGCGCCCTCCGGCTCGCTGCGGGTGGATGGGTCATCGCAGTCCCTCTCTGGACACCGGCGAGCTCTGGACACCGTCGAGCCACGCGGGGGCGCGTGGCAGCCACCCGTCGCAGGCGACGGGTGGTGGAGAACAAGTGGATTCGGTGACTGTACAACGATGAAATATCGATGTAAAGAAGAAGATGTGATGGAAGCGAGCGTCCTTCCACTGTCGCGCGCCGGCCGGCGACCACATCGGCGATGGCCGACTGCAACAGGGATGCATCGCTGCAATATCGTTGTAAGCACAGGTGGACACCGAAGATCCACAACCGCGCGCATCGTCGCCGGCTGGGTAGGAGGTTTCCGTGGTAGCTCGGTTGAAGGACGTCGCGGCAGCCGCCGGGGTGTCCGTGAAGACGGTGTCGAACGTGGTGAACGGCTACCCCGGCGTCACCCGGGAGATGCGCGCGCGGGTGGAGCAGGCGCTCGCGGAGCTCGACTACCAGCCGAATCTCAACGCCCGGAGCCTGCGGACCGGTCGGACCGGTCTGATCGGGATGGTGGTGCCCCGACTGGATGAGCCGTACTTCGCCGAACTCGCCAGGTGGGTCGTGACCGCGGCGAACGAGCGGCACTGGACCGTGCTGGTGGACCAGACCGAAGGCGACCCGGCGCGGGAGGCCTTCGTGGTCGGGACGAACCGCCCCCGGCTGCTGGACGGCGTCATCCTCAGCCCGCTGGCGTTGGACGACGACGCCCTGCACAACCGGGATCCCGGGGTCCCGCTGGTGCTGCTGGGCGAACGGGTCACGCCGGCGTCGGGGGCCGACCATGTGGCGATCGACAACCACGCCGCCGCCCGGACCGCGACCGAACACCTGCTGGCAACGGGTCGCCGGGCGATCGGGGTGATCGGCAGCCAGCGAGACCAGAAGTGGCTGACCTCCCGGCTCCGGTTGCAGGGTTTCCGGGCCGCGATGCGGGAGGCCGGTATTCCTGTCCGCGAGCAGCTGATCGGCGAGGTCGAGTCGTTCCACCTGCAGGATGGCGCGGCCGCCGTGCGGGCGATGTTCGACGCCGGGGAGCGGCCGGACGCGTTGTTTTGCTTCAACGACCTGCTGGCGCACGGTGCGATCCGGGCCTTGGCCGACATCGGCGCGCGGGTGCCGGAGGATGTCGCGGTGGTCGGTTTCGACGACAACGAGCAGAGTTCGTTCTCCGTGCCGACGGTGAGCTCGATCGCACCCGACAAGGAGCAACTGGCGCAACTGGCCGTGTCGGCCCTCGCGGAACGGCTGGAGGCGGCGGAACCGCCGCCGCCGCGGGAGATCTCGGCGACATTCGAGTTGCGGGTCCGGGAGAGCTCGACGGTCCGGCGCTCGGCGGAGCCCGATCGCACCGACTGATCGTCCGGTCCGGGCCGGCGTCCGGCCGGTGTTCGCCGAGCGGCGCTGCGCTGATCATCGCACGAAATCTGCGCCCGAAATGTTCGGTTTGGTCGTGCGATGATCAGCGCAGCAGTCGTTCTCGCCGGCCGGTCACTTCAGTCCGCTGCGGGAGACACCTTCGATGACGAACCGCTGGCTGATCAGGAACAGGATCAGCACCGGGACGCTGGCGATGACACCGCCGGCCATGATGATGGAGTAGTCGGTGGCGTAGGCGCTCTGCAGAGTGGACAGGCCCGGTTGGATGGTTAGCTTGTCGGGACTGAACAGGACGTACAGCGGCCACAGGAAGTCGTTCCAGTTGCCCAGGAACGTCAGCAGCGCCAGGGTGGCGAGCGCCGGCTTGGACAGGGGCAGGATGACGGTCACGAAGGTTCGCCACCGGCTGGCGCCGTCGAGCATGGCCGCCTCCTCCAGCTCCACCGGCAGCGACAGGAAGAACTGCCGGAGGAAGAACACCCCGAACGCCCCGGCCGCGCCGGGCACGATGACCGCGGTGAGGGAATCGAGCCAGCCCAGCTGCGAGACCAGCACATAGTTCGGGATGAGCAGCGAGATGGGAGGCACGAACAGGGTGGCCAGCACCAGCGCGGTGAGAACCTTCTTGCCGGGGAATGCCAACCGGGCGAGCGCGTAGGCGGCCATCGAGGCGACGACCAGCACCAGGACGGTCTGCCCGGTCGCGGCCAGCAGCGAGTTGAGGAACCACCGCAGGACCGGAGTCTGCGGAGCTCCCAGGATGCTGGAGAAACTCTCGGTCGACGCGTCCCGCGGCAGGAACGTCAGGTTCGGGTCGACGACCTCGGAGTTGGACTTGAACGAGGTGCTGAGCATCCACAGCAGCGGCGCGAGGAAGAACAGGGCCACCAGAGCGAGCAGCAGGATCCGCCAGATCGTCCGGGGCGAAAGGCCTTTCCGCCGTTCCGGCGGTGTCCGCCCGGCCGCGCGGTAGGTCGGGGTTGCGGTGCTGCTCACGACTTCGTCCTTTCCCGGCGTTCCCGCATGAACGTCAACAGCAGCAGGCTGATCGCGAGCAGGGCGACGGTCAGCACGGTGCTCATCGCCGAGGCGCTGCCCATCTTGAAGCTTCGCAGCCCTTCCTCGCCGATTTCCATGATGACGCTGCGGGTTTCGCCGCCCGGTTGACCCTGGGTGATCAGGTAGGGCTGCCCGAAGACGTTCGCCGACGCGAGGATGGTGATGGTCAGCACGAAGATCATCACCGGACGCAACCCGGGCAGCGTGACGTGCCTGAATTGCTGCCAGGCGGTGGCCCGGTCCAGCGAGGCCGCCTCGTACAGCTCCTTCGGGATGTCCTGCAGGCCGGCCAGGAAGATCACCATGTTGTACCCGGCGGTCCACCAGATGGTCGGCACCACCAGCGCGATCCACACATAGGGGGTGGCCGTGGTGAAGGGAATCCGGTCGAGACCGAGCTGATCCAGGTAATAGTTGACGACCCCCACGTTGGGGTCCAGCAGGTACCGCCACAGCAGGCCGACGACGGCGACGCCGAGCACGTACGGTGCGAAGAACAGCGCGCGAAAAGCGTTGCGGCCCCGGAACCTCTTGTTCAATGCGACGGCCAGCGCCAACGGGATGACGATGAGCAGCGGGACGGACAGCACGATGAAGATGCCGGTGGCCCGCATGGCCTCCCAGAACCGGCCGGAGGTGACCGACCCCGGCGTGAACAGGTCGGTGTAGTTCCGCAGCCCGACGAACGGCTTGCCGGGCAGCAGGAAGTCCCACTCGTGCAGGCTGATCCACAATCCGTAGACGATCGGATAGAGCACGAAGGCGACGAACAGCACCAGGTACGGCAGCACGAACAGCAGGGCGGTGCCCAGCCCGGCCCGTTCGGCCGGACTGGGCGCGCCGACCTTCCGGCGGCGGGCCTGACCCGCCGCCGGAAGTGGCGCCTCGGCGGTGGTCACCATGTCAGGCGCCGTACTTGTCGCGGTTGTCCGCCAGCATCTGATCGGCCTTGGCCGCGGCCGCGTCGAGCGCCTCCTTCGCCTGCGCCTTGCCCAGAATCACCTCGTTGACGGCGGTCTCGAAGGTCGGCGTCGTGACGTCGCCGATTCCGGCCACGGTCGGCGGGAACACCGCGTAGGGCAGCTGCGCGGCCAGGGTGGACTGCACCGGCAGGGCGGTGAACTCGGCGGACGCCCGGACGCTGTTGCGAGCCGGGACCTGACCGGACTTGGCCCATTCGATGGAGTGCTCGGAGATGAAGGCGATGAACAGCCGGGCCGCCTCCAGCTTGTTCGGGTCCTTCGCGGCCTGGCTGGTCACGGTCAGGTTGTGCGAACTGGCCCAGACGGCCGGCTTCTCCCCGATGACCGGCAACGCCGCGGCGGCCCAATCCAGCCCGTCGACCTTGGCCCACTCGTTCATCATCCAGATGCCGTCCCAGGTCAGGGAGTTGCGTTGCTGCCGGAACGCCTGGGCCTGGGCGTCGCTGGCCACGTTCGCGGGGCTGGCACCGGAGGTGATGAAGGAGGTCAGCCAGTTCAGCGAGTCGACCCCCGCCTGGGAGTTGAACAGCGCCTTGGTGCCCTCGGGGTTGTAGATGCTCCCGCCGAACTGGTTGATCAGCGACGTGAACATCAGGTGCGCCGGCCAGGTCGCGGTGATCCAGAACGGTTGCGGGACCCCGCCCGGTCCCTGCAGGGCGGTGACCGCGGCCTGGAAGGTTGCCTCGTCGGTGGGCATGGCGTTGATCCCGGCGGTGGTCAGCTGACCCTTGTTGGCGTAGAGGGCCAACGGGTGCACGTCCAGCGGGATGCCGTAGCGGTGGTCCTTGTAGATGCCGGCGGTCCAGATGGTCTGGTCGAAGTCGGCCGCGGTGTAGTTCAGCGCGTCGGCGACCTCGTCCAGCGGGATGATCACCTGCCGGGCGGCGTTGGTGGCGAGCTGGTCGATGTGCATGGCCGCCAGGTCCGGTCCGGTGCCGGCCGAGACCGCGTTCGGGACCTTGGAGTAGAAGTCGGCCCACTGCAGGGTGTTCATCTCGACGGTGATGTTCGGGTTGGCCGCGTTGAACTCCTCGACCAGCTTCTTCATGTACGGGCCGTCACCGCCGGTGAAGCCGTTCCAGAAGCCGAGGGTGACCGGCGGGCCGTCATAGGCGGTGCCGGTGCCGAAGGCGCCGCTGGTGGCGGCCCCCGCTCCGGGCGGCGCGCTGGTGCCGCCGCAGGCCACGAGCGCGGCATAGGCACCGGCCGCGCCGACGGCACCGAGGAAGGTGCGACGGGACAACGTCCGCGAGGTGAGCGGTGTCGCTGGCATGTGAAGCCTCCATGGATTCGGGGGGGTTGCTGACCAGGCTGCATGAGTGTATACATCGTTAAAACATCGTTGTAAAGCCTTCGTTCCCTGTCGCTCGCCGGCCGCCCTGATACCCGAGAGGCCCGTCATGAACGTGTCTGCCCAGCCCGTGCATCCACGGCCGCAACTGGTCCGCGATGACTGGACCGACCTGTGCGGGGCGTGGGAGTTCCAGTACGACGACGCCGAGGTCGGTCTCGGACAGGGCTGGCACCGGGGCGAGACCGCCCTGGAGCACACGATCGTGGTGCCTTACCCGCCGGAATCAGCGCGGTCCGGAATCCACGACACCGGCTACCACGCCGTGGTCTGGTACCGGCGCCGGTTCGCTGCGCCGGCCGGACCCCGGGTGCTGCTGCACTTCGGGGCGGTGGACTATCGGGCGACGGTCTGGGTGAACGGGCAGCTGGTCGCGGATCACCAGGGCGGGCACACCCCCTTCACCGCCGACATCACGACCGCATTGGTCGGCCCGAGTCCGCACGGCAACGGGCAGGTGCCGCAGCAGACCGTCGTCGTCCGGGCCGAGGACCGCCCGGACGACGCGACCCAACCCCGCGGGAAGCAGGACTGGCGCCTCGAACCGCACGTGATCTGGTACCACCGGACCACCGGAATCTGGCAGCCGGTGTGGCTGGAGGCCGTGCCGGACCTGTTCATCCAGGACCTCGCCTGGATTCCTGACGTGGCCGGTGCCCAGGTTCGGCTGGAGCTGGACTTGAACCGGCCGCCCGCAGAACCTGTTTCGGCGCGGGTGGTGCTGCAGCTGGCCGACGAGGTGCTGGCCGACCAGACGTGGCGGGTGACCGCGGACCGCACCACCCTGCAGGTCGCGGTGCCCGCAGTGGGCCAGGGACAGGATCGGGACCGGCTGCTGTGGTCGCCGGAAAGCCCCACCCTGATCCGTTGCACGGTCACTGTTTCCGGTGTCGACTCGGGTGAGGTCGACCGTGTGCAGAGCTATCTCGGGCTTCGGACGGCCGGCATCCGGGACGGTCATTTCCTGCTCAACGGGCAGCCGTACTTCCTGCGGATGGTGCTGAACCAGGGGTATTGGCCGGATTCGCATCTGGCCGCGCCCGACCAGGATGCGCTGCGCCGTGAGGCGGAGCTCATCAAGCAGTTCGGCTTCAACGGCGTCCGGGTGCACCAGAAGATCGAGGACCCCCGATTCCTCTACTGGTGCGACGTTCTCGGGCTCGTCGCCTGGGCAGAGATGCCCAGCACGTTCGAATTCAGCACGGTCGCGGTGGAGCGGGTCGTCGCCGAGTGGACCGCGGCGGTGCGCCGAGACGTGAGCCATCCGTGCGTGGTTGCGTGGGTGCCGCTGAACGAGAGCTGGGGCGTGCAGGACATCGCCGTGGACCGGCGGCAACAGCACTACGCCACCGCCCTCTACCATCTGACCCACGCCCTGGACGGCAGCCGGCCGGTGATCTCCAACGACGGGTGGGAGCACACCGACAGCGACATCTGGTCCATCCACGACTACGCCCCCACCGCAGACGTTCTCGCCGCCCGGTACGGCAGTCCGGAGGCCGTCTCGGCAGCACTGCGCGACATGGGCACCACCAGGCGCAACGTGCTGCTGGGCGACCCGGTGCACCGCGGCCAGCCGGTGATGATCACCGAGTTCGGCGGGCTGAGCTTCGCCCCGGACGCCGACGAGAGCTGGTTCGGATACGCCACTGTCGCCGACGCGGAGGATCTGTTCGGGCGGGTGGCCGGGCTGGTCGGCGCGTTGTTGGACAGTCCGCAGATCGCCGGCTTCTGTTACACCCAACTGGCCGACACCGAGCAGGAGGCCAACGGGCTGCTCACCGCGGCGAGGAAACCGAAGATCGACCCCGCCCGGCTCCGCGCCGTGATCGCCCGACCCAGCCGGGGGATCGGTGCCGAAGAGGTCGACGCCGCCCGCGCCGTCGCGGCCGCCGCACCCGAGGCCGAGATCCACCGCGAACTGGACGGTGTCGCGCTGTCCGGAGTGGACCGGGAGGCCTGGCGGCGATGAAGGTCCGGACCGGCAACGCCGGCCGACCGGCGGGCAGTGGCGAACGGCGCCGTGCGAAAGCATTCGGACGCGGGCCGCCCCGCTCCGGTCTGACGCTCTGGCATTCTCCGCACGGCCCCTGACCTGCAAACCGTTTCAGCAAATCACTCGACCTTGGGAGGACCTCATGGGCGGATTGTCCTGGTGGCATTGGCTCATCATTCTGGCGGCGTTCATCCTGTTGTTCGGAGCCAAGAAGTTGCCCGACGCCGCTCGCGGCGTCGGTCGTTCCCTGCGGATCCTCAAGAGCGAGGTCGCCGCGATGGAAGCCGACTCGAGACCGCAGGATCCGTCATCGGTTCCGTCGCCCGTGCCGTCATCGGCCACGCCGTCGTCCATCGCGCAGGCCGGCTCGCCGCCGGACCCCGCGCTCGCCCGATCCACCTCCACCAACGCGGCGTGACGACGGGGCGCTGACGACACCGGTGCCGGTGCCGGCCCTTTGCGCGATGTCGCGCGCCCGATCCGTCCGCCCGCCGCCGTCACATCCCGAGAGGACCGACCATGCCGCTGCGTGTGCCCCGGCTTCGTCTGCCCGTGCTGCGAAGGAAGGCGAGCCGACTGCCGGCGGACGGCACCATGTCGCTGCTGGGGCACCTGCTCGAATTCCGACGCCGGCTGTTCTTTGCGGTGCTCGGTATGTTCCTCGGCACGGTGGTCGGGTTCGTCTGGTTCGGGCACGGCATCCCGGTCATCGGGCTGCCGAGCCTCTCGGACATCCTGACCGCCCCGTACTGCGCGGTCCCTGCCTCCGAGCGGGTCGGTTTCGGCGCCGGCGATGACTGCCGGCTGCTGGCCACCGGCCCGTTCTCGGCCTTGGAACTGCAACTGAAGTCGGCGATGATCGCCGGAGTCGTGCTGTCGGCGCCGGTCTGGCTGCATCAGCTCTGGTCGTTCATCACGCCGGCCCTGTACGCGCGGGAACGCCGATTCGCGGTCGTCTTCGTCAGCTGCGGCGGCCTGCTGTTCGCGGTCGGCGCACTCCTGGCCTACGCGGTGATCCGGGAGGGCCTGACCGTGCTGCTCGGCTTCGGCGGTGACGCGACGATCGCGGCACTCTCGCCGGACAGCTACTTTTCGTTCCTGATCGCGATGCTGATCATTTTCGGGGTGTCGTTCGAGCTGCCGTTGCTGCTGATCATGCTCAACCAGGTCGGGCTGGTATCCGGTGCGAAACTCGCCGCCTGGCGCCGGTACTCGATCCTCGGAATGGTCGTGTTCGCGGGTCTGGTGGTGCCGGGGAACGACCCGATCACCATGCTGGCGCTGGCCGTCGCGCTGGTGCTGCTATACGAGTTCGCGGTGCAGATCACCCGCATCCACGACAAGCGCGCGGTGAAACGGGCCCGGAACGGCCAGCTGCCCGACAGCGCGGCGTCCCGGTTGGACCCGCCGACCGGTGAGCACCACCTGGCGGCGGAGCCGGAAACCGCTACCAGACCATGACAACCGTTCGGCCTGCGGCCGACCGTCGCAGCACGCACGCGACCATCGGAAGGGGACCGCAACATGTTCGGCCTGACCTGGGTTCAGATCGGCATCATCGTGATCGTCGCCACCTTCGTGCTCGGCCCGGAACGGATCCCGTCCGCGGTCAGCTCAGCCCTCGGGATGATCCGCAGAGCTCGTGGGCTGATGGCCGGTACCCAGGCCACGTTGCTGCGAGATCTCGGACCTGAACTCGATGAACTCCGCCGCCAGGTCGCCGAGCTGCAGTCGGCGCTGACGGCGTCGCCGATCACCGACGGCTCGGCGGCGAACCCGGCCCAGTCGGCGCAGTCGGTGCAGTCGGTGCGCCCGATCACCGGTGGGTGAGGTGCGGGCCCGTCGCACCCGGTGATGCGCCGCGGCCGGGTCCGCCGCCGGACTGTCGGACCGGGTCCGTACCGTGTCGGTTGTCGCATGGGACAGCAGGACCCGAGCCGAAAGCGAGGACCGCCGGTGACCCTCTCGTCTGCCGATGTCGGCTCCGCTCCGCTCGTCGGGAACGCCGCGCGGCGCCTGGCCGGAATGCCGACCTCCTCCCTGACCGCGGCGGCCCGGGAGGTGCGGGACGCGGCGTTCGGGACGAGGGTGACGTTCTCGCCCAAGGTGTTCTTGCCGCTGACCAAGCTGTGCGCGGACCGCTGCGGCTACTGCACGTTCGCCGCCGCGCCCCGGCACCTGCCGCACGCATATCTCATGCCGGACGAGGTGCTGGCGATCGCCGGGCAGGGCGCCACCCACGGCTGCGCGGAGGCGCTGTTCACGCTGGGGGAGGGGCCTGAGCGCCGCTATCCGCAGGCCCGGGCCTGGCTCGACGAGCACGGCTACACCTCGACCGTCGACTACCTGGTCGCCGCGGCCGGGCAGGTGCTCACCGAGACGGGGTTACTGCCGCACGCGAACGCGGGGGCGATCGGGCGGGAAGAGCTGGCCAGGTTGCGGATGGTCGCCCCGAGCCAGGGAATGATGATCGAGTCGCTGCGGCCGGACCTGGCCGCGCATCGTGGGGCGCCGGACAAGACTCCGGAGCGGCGGCTGGCCACCTTGCGCGCCGCGGGGGAGCTGAGCATCCCGTTCACCACCGGGATCCTGGTCGGCATCGGCGAGACCGAGGCGGACCGGATCGAGGCTCTGCTGGCGATCGCCGACGCGCACCGTTCGTACGGGCACGTGCAGGAGGTGATCGTGCAGAACTTCCTGCCCAAGCCCGGCACCGCGATGCGCGATCACGCCGCGTGTCCGCCGGGCGAACACATCCGGGCGATCGCGCTCGCCCGGCTGATCCTGCCGTTCGACGTGCATCTGCAGGCGCCGCCGAACCTGACCGACACCGAGCAACTGGGCGACCTGCTGGCCGCCGGCATCGACGACTGGGGTGGCGTGTCCCCGGTGACCGCCGATCACGTCAACCCCGAGCGACCCTGGCCGGCGCTGCGCACCCTGCGGGACGCCACCGAGGACGCCGGGCACACCCTGGCGCCGCGGCTGACGATCTATCCGGAGTTCGCGTCGGACCCGGATCGGTGGCTGGACCCGGCGACCCGCTTCCCGGTGCTCGACCGCTCCGACGCAGCAGGCTTGGCCCGAGACGACCCGGGCGCGGTGTGGCCGGAGAAGCACGGCGCCGCCGCCAATGTCGGCACCGGCGCGGAGGTGATCCAGATCGGCCGGCGGTCCACCGCCTGGTATTCGGGCGCCGACGTCACCCCGCCGGTGCTGATTCCCGGGCGGGCGTTCGCGCGGGGGGCGGTGGCCGAGGTGTTGGACGGTGTCCGGGCCGGCCAGGAGCTCGGTGAGCGGGAGATCGTCACCCTCTTCGGGGCGCGCGGTCCGGAGGTGCCAGCCGTGGCCGAACTGGCCGACGAGCTGCGCCGGGCGCTGGTCGGCGACGACGTCACCTACGTGATCAACCGGAACATCAACTACACCAACGTGTGCACCTTCCGGTGCACCTTCTGCGGGTTCTCCAAGGGCCCGCTGTCGTTGAACCTGCGTGGCCGGCCGTACCTGCTGTCGCTGGATGACATCGCCGCCCGGTCCCGCGAGGCGGTGGACCGCGGCGCGACCGAGGTGTGCCTGCAAGGCGGCATTCACCCGCACTTCGACGGCAACTTCTACGTCGACGTGGCGCAGGCGGTGCACGACGCCGTGCCTGGTCTGCACATCCACGGGTTCACCGCGTTGGAGGTACACGAGGGTGCGAAGCGGTTGGGCGAGCCGCTGGTCGACTACCTTCGGCGGCTGCAGGCGGCCGGCCTGAAGACGCTGCCGGGGACCGCCGCGGAGATCCTGGATGACGAGATCCGCCGGGTGATCTGCCCGGACAAGATCACCACCGACGAGTGGCTGGAGGTGCACCGGGCCGCGCACTCGATCGGGCTGCGCAGCAACGTGACGATCATGTTCGGGTCGGTCGAACATCCTCGGCACTGGGCCCGGCATCTGTTGCGGACCAGGGCGCTGCAGGCCCAGACGGGTGGATTCACCGAATTCGTGCCCCTGCCGTTCGTGCACATGGCCGCCCCGGTCTACCTCAAGCGGGGGGCCCGGCGCGGGCCGACCTGGCGGGAATCGGTGCTGATGCACGCGGTCGGCCGGATCGTCTACGCCGGAGCGATCGACAACGTCCAGGCGTCCTGGGTCAAGCTCGGCCCGGTCGGCGCGCGGCAGCTGCTGCGGGCGGGGGTCAACGACCTGGGCGGCACGCTGATGGAGGAGAACATCTCCCGCGCTGCCGGGGCGACGCACGGGCAGGGGCTGGATGCCGACGGGCTGCGCGCCCTGGCTGCCGCGGAGGGTCGCCCGGCGGTGCAGCGCACGACGCTGTACGACCGGGTGTTGCCCGGCTCGGTTGTCCGATCTGCCGCGGAGGCCCAGGCCTCGGCCTGACGGTCGCGGGCGTCGGTCGGCCGGCGCGGTGGCTTGGCCGGGTGCGATGTTCCGCGGTGGTGCTGTGGGCGCCGAGGCTCCGCGCCGGCGATGGCTGGTTGGGGAAGATTCGGTCGTGTCAGGCGTGCGGTTGTTCCGCGGTCGTGGCGTGGGGCGCCGAGGTGGCGCCGGCGGTGGCTGGCCGCGGAACTTTGGCTGGTGTGGGGCGTGCGGTTGTTCCGCGGTCGTGATGTGAGGGTGCCGGCACCGTGCGCAGCATGCGGTTGCTCCGCGGCCACGCCGAGCCATAGTTGCGTCGAGCCGTGGTGGCGTCGAGCCGTGGTGGCGTCGAGCCGTGGTGGCGTCGAGCCGCGGTGGCGTCGAGCCGCGGTCGCGCCGAGGTTGCGCCGGCGGTGGCTGGCTGGGGAAGATCCGGTCGTGTCAGGCGTGCGGTTGTTCCGCGGTCGTGGCGTGGCCTTGACCGATCGCAGAAGTCGGTCGTAGCCTGGTCGAAACGATTCGATCGAATCGTTTCGAGCAAGCGACGCAACCGTCGGCCCGATCGCCGGTCGATCCTCGACGGAGGCGTCGACGACCACGGAACCGACCACGGAACCGGCCGCGGAACCGGCCGCGGAACCGGCCGCGGAACCGGCCGCCGAGTCGATCGCGAACCGACAACGTGTCGCCGGAGCAGAGGAGCCATGTCGCAGCCCGCAGTCCCCGCCACCACGAGCTCCACCGAAGCCCCGCCGCTGACCACGACCGCACCGCCGCTGACCCGCCGCGAGGTCGTCCATTGGCGTAACGCGCTGTTCGCGGTCTTCGGTCTGTGCGGCATCGCGATGGCCAGCTGGATCGCGCGGATACCGGCCATCCGTGACGGGCTCGGCGCCTCCACCTGGCAGATGGGTCTGATCGTCTTCGGTCTCTCGGCCGGATCGATGGTCGGCCTCAGCGTGTCCAGTCACGTCCTGGTCCGGTTCGGCCCGCTGTCGACCATCCGCGCGACGATGATCCTGTCCGCGGCGGGCGTCGTCGTCACGGGGGTCGGCGGCAGCCTGGCGTCCATCCCGGTCGTCATCGGCGGGTTGGTGGCCTTCGGGCTCGGCAACAGCATGTGCGACGTCGCGATGAACGTCGACGGGGCCGCGAACGAGCGTGCTCTGGGCCGGACCGTCATGCCGATCTACCACGCGATGTTCAGCGCCGGCACGATTGTCGGCGCCGCCGGCGGCGCGCTCGCCGAGCACCTCGGGGTGCCGGTGGTGGCGCATCTGGTCGTCGTTGCCGTGCTGATGGTCGGCGCGGTGCTGGTCGCGGTCCGATTCCTGCGACCCGACCCCGCGCTGGCCGGCCCGGACGGCGGCCAGCAGGCCGAGGCCACGGGCGGCTGGCGGTCCCGACTCGCCGTCTGGCGGGACCGGCGCACGCTACTGATCGGGCTCATCGTGCTGGGCATGGCGTTCGCGGAAGGCTCGGCGAACGACTGGCTGGCCTTGGCCATGGTGGACGGTCACGGCGTGGACAACGCCACCGGCGCGTTGGTGTTCGGCATCTTCGTCACCGCGATGACCGCCGGTCGGGTCGGCGGCGTGCTCGTGCTCGACCGGTTCGGCCGGGTGCCCGTGCTGCGGGTGTCCGCCCTGCTCGCCGGGCTCGGCCTGGTCGTGATGATCTTCGCGCCGGTTCCGTGGCTGGCTGCGGTGGGCGTCGTGTCCTGGGGGCTGGGCTCGGCACTCGGCTTCCCGGTCGGCATGTCCGCCGCCGCGGACGACCCGAAGCTGGCGGCGGCCCGGGTCAGCGCGGTGGCCACCATCGGCTACCTGGCGTTCCTGGTCGGGCCGCCACTGGTCGGCTTCGTCGGCGATCGGGTGGGCCTGTTGAATGCCCTGCTGATCGTGCTGGGCCTGGTCGCGGTCGCCGGCATCGTCTCGCCGGCCGCTCGGGAGGCGCGACCCCTGCCGATGCGGCTGGCCGGGTCCGATTCGCCGGACGCCCCCGGCCCGGCGGCCGCACCGCAAGCGAGTCAGCCGAACGGCCAAGCCTGACGCCGGTTCACCACGGCACGCACCACGGCGGCATACCGTTGACCTCGTGCAGAACGACCCGAACTGGCGTGAGCCGCGCGCCCCGGCGGTGGCCATCTGGACCCTGTGCGGCCTACTGATCGGCGTGGCCGCCGGGTTCGTGCTCGGCTCCTTCGCGCTGCCGGTGATCGTCGGCGTCCTCGGCGGACTGGGCTACGGGTTGTTCACCACCCGGCGTCGCCAGTTGCCCGAGGACGACTGAACCCGCGCCGCCGCCCGGGCTGCGGAACCCGGCCGGTGGCGTCAGTGGCCGACGGCGAACTTCAGCCCGACGACCACCAACCCGATGAGGACGTTCAGCGTCATGGTCCGCACGGTGGCCAGGCCGGACAGGTTCGATCGGCGCACCGCCGCGAAACCCCAGACCTGCTGCTCGATGATCGCCACGGCGAGTGCGATCCACGCCCCGTCCGTCGGGGACACGTTCTCGAACACCGCCGCGGTCAGCGCGGCCAACGCCGGCGGTATGGCGGCGAAGGCCACCGGCCATTCCTTGGCCAGCCCCTTGCGGATGGCGCGGAACTCCCAGCCGCCGTGCACCGCGGCCACGGTGAGCGCATACACATGAGCCAGCCAGAACACGACGCCGCTGACCAGCAGCAGCACCGCGAGCGCGACCGGGGGTACCGGGCCGGCGCTGACGATCACCGTGCCGGCCACCACCGACCCGTAGACCGCCGACGTGAAGTCCGAGCGGCGGCGGTGCGGCGAGCCGCCCGTCGGTGACTCCGACGACGCCCGGACCGCGGCAGCCACGAGTGCCTCCGGCGGCGCTCCGGTCGGATCGTCGGGTGGATCGGGCCGAACGGTCGTCGGCGGAGCGTCCCGCGGATCGGATCCGCGGGACGCTCCGCCAGGACCACCGGTTCCGCGTGGGGGCGGGCCGTCCGGAGCTGAGCCAGTCACCCCGACATTGTCGTTGCCATGCGTCATGGTCGGGTATCCGCCTGGTATTTCGAGGTGCCGTTTCCTCATCCGTGCAGCGTGGTCGGCCGACGGTTCGCCCGGCGCGGCTATCCTGTCCGGTGACATGCACGCCCTGGTGGGGCGTCCGGTGCAGGGGCTGACCCGAGTCCGGCCATCCGCGCCGTGATGAGCACGGCAGAGCCCCGTTGTGAGGAGTACGTCTTGTCCCAGAGCACACTGTCCGACCTCGATCTGACCGCCGACCGGTCTGGCGACCTGGACTACAAGGTCGCGTCGCTGGCACTGGCCGACTTCGGCCGCAAGGAGATCGCCCTGGCCGAGCACGAGATGCCCGGCCTGATGGCGCTGCGCCGCGAGTACGCCGAGGTCCGGCCGCTGGCCGGGGCTCGCATCTCCGGGTCGCTGCACATGACCGTGCAGACCGCGGTGCTGATCGAGACCCTGGTCGAACTCGGCGCCGACGTCCGCTGGGCGTCCTGCAACATCTTCTCCACCCAGGACCACGCCGCGGCCGCGGTCGTCGTCGGCAAGTACGGCACCGTCGACCAGCCGAAGGGCACCCCGGTGTTCGCCTGGAAGGGCGAGACGCTGCCCGAGTACTGGTGGTGCACCGACCAGATGCTGCGCTGGCCGTCCCCGGACGGCACTGTGCGAGGTCCGAACATGCTTCTGGACGACGGCGGCGACGCCACCCTGCTGGTGCACAAGGGCGTCGCCTACGAGAAGACCGGAGTCGTGCCGTCGATCAACGAGGACGACCCCGAGTACTCCGAGGAGTACGTGGTCATCCTCGACCTGCTGCGGGCCTCGCTGGCCGACGACCCGCAGTACTGGAGCCGGACCGCGCCGTCCATCATCGGCGTCACCGAGGAGACCACCACCGGCGTCAACCGGCTCTACCAGCTGGCCGCGGCCGGTGAGCTGCTGTTCCCGGCGATCAACGTCAACGATTCGGTCACCAAGAGCAAGTTCGACAACAAGTACGGCATCCGGCACTCGCTGATCG
>CAZCEH010000016.1:0-97657 GCA_964497705.1 uncultured Actinomycetes bacterium
AGCTTGCGAGGCCGCCGTCGATCCCCGTCGGCCGAGCTTGCGAGGCCGCCGTCGAGCACAGCAGTATCGGACGCAGCAGGATCGCCCCCAGCGCGATCCCCGGGGCCGTAGCCCAATTGGCAGAGGCACACGGTTTAGGTCCGTGCCAGTGTGGGTTCGAGTCCCACCGGCCCTACAGCACACTGCCCGACCGATCCCGACCGTCGTTCGTCGCGAATATCCAACACGCGGCGCGAGGTACCACACCCGGCGTGTTCGAACAAGCACGATGAACGTGCTGGCGCGCGGTGCGGCCGGCCAGGTGCTCAGGCCGTTGTTCGACAGAGGGGCGAGATCGATGAGTGGACCGGAGAACTCGAAGTCCGGCGGGAGCGACAACAGCTCCGACTACCCGGAATCGTCGGGAGGCGTGACAACGGTGTCGTCCACGGCGTATTCCGCCGCGTCGCCGTTCTCGGACGACTCCGCCGACAGCCCCTACGGCTCACCGAAGGCCTCGTCGGCCTGGAGCGGCAGCCCGTACGAGCCGCTCGATTCGGAGTCGAGCGTCGGCTCCTACCCGTCGACGTACGGGGTCTCGGACGCGGCCAGCCCGACCTACGTGCCGGCCCCGGAGTCCGAGATCCGCCGGGACGGTCGGGTCTCCGGACGACAGACCAAGCAGCGGGCGATCGCCGGCCTGTTCAGCGCGATTCTGGGCACCCTGCTGGTCGGCTGCGGCCTGTACCTGATCGGCGAGTTCGGCTTCGGCATCTTCGATGCGATGCTGCACGGCAACGGCCAGCCGTCCGGGTGGGACATCACTTGGACGTCCGTCGGCGGCGCGTTGATCTTCGTCGCCGTGCTGCTCAACGGCTGGTCGCCGTGGGCCTCGCTGGTCCCCGGTGCCATCCTGACCGCGGCCGGCATCTGGTCACTGGCCTGGTACGACGGCGCCGATCGGGTGGCCAGCTTCGTGGACCAGACCTTCGCCCGCCCGGAGATGGTGGTCTGGGGTATCACCGGATGGATGCTCGCGCTCGGTCTGATGCTGCTGGGCGCCAGCTTCGCCGTGGTGATCGCCCGAGCCGTCGGCCGCCGCCGCCCACTGCCGGACTGACCCCGCTCGATCACTGCCGGTCCAGCACCTCCCGCAGAACCGGCAACATCAACCGAATGGCCCGGCCGCGATGGGACAACGCGTCCTTCTCGGCCGGGCTCAACTCTGCCGAGGTCCGGCCGTTCCCGGCCTCGTCGCTTTCCGCCGGAATGAACACGGGGTCGTAGCCGAATCCGTTGGTGCCGCGCGGCTCGCGCCCGATCCGGCCGGGCCACCGGCCACGCACGACCTCGGTGCGGCCGTCGGGCGTGGCCAGCGCCAGCGCGCACACGAACGCCGCGCCCCGACGTTCGTCGGGGACGTCCCCCAGCTGACCCAACAGCAACGCCGTGTTGGCCGGATCGTCACCGTGCCGGCCGGACCACCGTGCCGACAGCACGCCCGGCATCCCGTTGAGCGCGTCGACGGCCAGCCCGGAGTCGTCGGCCAACGCGATCTGTCCGGTCTCGACGGCCGCCTGTCTGGCCTTGTCGACGGCGTTCTCCTCGAAGGTCGCACCGATCTCCGGCAGCTCGGCGAACGGCGGCACGTCGGCGAGCCCGAGCACCCGGACGTCGTCGCCGAGGATCCGGGCCAGCTCGCCGAGCTTCTTGACGTTCCGGGTGGCCAGCAGAACCTTCGTCACGGCTGCCCGGCCACCACACGATCCGGGCTCGGGCCGCCCAGCGGAAGTGCCAGGGCGGCCCGCTGCAGCTCGGTGAGCGTGGCGATCCCGGCGAGCGCGCTGTCCAGCATGGCGTCCAGCGTCGACCGGGCGAAGGTAGCCGCCTCCGCCGTGCCCTGCACCTCGACCAGGGTGCCGACATCCGTGGCCACCACGTTCATGTCCACCTCGGCGCGGGCGTCCTCCTCGTATGGCAGGTCCAGTCGCACCCGTCCGCCGACCACCCCCACCGACACCGCTGCGATCTGGCAGGACAGCGGCTGCGGGTCGGCCAACTGACCCCGTTCGCGCAGGTAGGCGACGGCGTCGGCAAGCGCGACATAGGCGCCGGTGATAGCCGCGGTGCGAGTGCCGCCGTCGGCCTGCAGCACGTCGCAGTCCACCGCGATGGTGTTCTCCCCCAGCGACCGCAGATCCAGGCAGGCCCGCAGCGAGCGGCCGATGAGCCGGGAGATCTCGTGCGTCCGCCCGCCGACGCGCCCCTTCACCGATTCCCGGTCGCTGCGCTCATGGGTGGAGGACGGCAGCATCGCGTACTCGGCGGTCAGCCAGCCCAGCCCGGACCCCTTGCGCCACCGTGGTACACCGGTCGTCACCGACGCCGCGCAGAGCACCTTGGTGCCACCGAACTCGACCAGCACCGACCCGGCCGGGTGCTGCTGGAACCCGCGGGTGAAGGTGACTGGGCGAAGCTCGTGGTCGGCGCGGCCGTCTGCTCGGTTCATGCCATGCAGGCTAGCCGGACCCCTGCGGGGCCGGGCCGGGCAGACCGGTGCGCCCCAGACCGGTGCGCGTCAGACCGGTGCGCGTCAGACCGGTGCGCCCAGTTCGACCACCGAGCCGATCTCCGGGCCGAGGAACCGCCGACCGAGCCTGGTGAACGGCGCCGGGTCCCCGGTGGCCAGGAACTCGTGCGGAGCCGTTGGCTCGGTCCCTGGGGCGAGCAGATCCTGCTGGGTGAGCTTGCGGTACACGTCCTTGGCGGTCTCGTCGGCGCTCGACACCAGGGTCACCTGCTCGCCCATCACCAGGGACAGGGCGCCGGTCAGCAGTGGGTAGTGGGTGCAGCCGAGCACCAGGGTGTCCAGCTTGGTCCGCTGCAGCGGACCGAGGTAGGCCTGAGCCAGGCCGATCACCTGCCGACCGGAGGTGATGCCCCGCTCGACGAAGTCGACGAACGACGGGCAGGCGACGGCGTGCACCTCGATGCCCGGCGCCACGTCGAACGCGTCCTGATAGGCGCCGGAGGCGATGGTCGCGGACGTGCCGATGACACCGACCTCGCCGGTCCGGGTGACCGCGACGGCGCGGCGCACCGCCGGCCGGATCACCTCGACCACCGGCACGTCGTACCGTTCGCGGGCGTCGGCCAGGCAGGCCGCGGACGCGGTGTTGCAGGCGATGACCAGGATCTTGACGCCGCTGTCCACCAAGCGGTCGGCGACGGCCAGCGCGTGCCGGCGCACCTCGGCGATGGGCAGCGGCCCGTAGGGCCCGTTCGCGGTGTCGCCGACGTAGCGGACCCGCTCCCCCGGCAGCTGGTCGATGATCGCCCGGGCGACGGTCAGGCCGCCGACCCCGGAGTCGAAGATGCCGATCGGGGCGGTCACGTCGGGAGAGCTCACGGGCCCGACGCTACCCGGCCGGCCTTGCCGGTCTTGCCGGTCTGCGATAGCGGCGGCCGTCCATCCAGTGAAGGTTCGTGCCCGCTGAACGGGCACGAACCTTCACTCGAGGGTGCGCTTCGCCGTAGACGAGCCCGCGCGGTTGCCGGCCGCCGCAACGCCATAGTCAGGCTGTCACGGCCTTGCGCCGGTTGGCGTCGGCCCGGCCGACGATGAACGCGGCCAGCAGGCCGCCGAGGGCGCCGAACAGATGGGCCTGCCAGGAGACGGTGACCACCCCGGTGATGTCGGCGGCGGCGACCCGGACGATGCCGGTCCAGAACAGACTGCCGTACAGCACCAGCAGGACCAGGCCGAGCAGGATGTGCTGCCAGGTGCGGGTCCAGATGCCGCGGACGATCAGGAAGGTCAGCCAGCCGAAGACGACGCCGGAGGCGCCGACGGTGACGCTGGCGGCCGGTGCGACCAGCCAGACGCCCAGCCCGGACACCAGCCAGACCAGCACGGTGACGGCGAAGAACTGCCGCAGCCCGCCGATCGTGATCAGCACGCCCATGATCACCAGGGGCACCAGGTTCGACCACAGGTGTCCCCAGGAGCCATGGATCAGCGGCGCGGTGAGCACCCCCCACAGGCCGGACCAGCTGCGTGGCTCGATGCCGAACTGGTCGAGCCGGTAATCCATCGCCCAGTTCACCACCTGGACGATCACCATGACCGAGGCCAGCGACCCCACCACGATGACGGCGGCTCGGAGGTTCTCCGGCAGCACGGACTTCTTCGCGGGGGCCGCCGAGCCCGATGGGGTGATGCCGTAGCCGGGCGGAACGTACGAACCTGACGTCATGATCGCCAGGCTACCGACGCCGACCTCGCACCGGATCGGGGAGAAACCCTGAGCCCGGCCGGCGACCGGCGCGCCGAACCAGCCGGGGCGGCGCATCCATTTGCCAGGTTCAGCCCCGTTTTCGCACCGGGAAGGGCCGAATGTGGCAAACCGACGCGCAGGGCGGGCGGAAGGTGGCAAATGGATGCGCGGGAAGGGCCGAACGTGGCAAACCGATGGGCAGGCGAAGCCGAAGCCGAGGCGGCCGAGGTCGCGCCATAAGTCGCGGCCGAACGGACATCGACGGTGCGGCCAATCCATTTGCCAGGTTCAGCCCCGTTTTCGCGCCGGGAAGGGCCGAACGTGGCAAACCGATGCGCGGGCGGGCCGAATGTGGCAAACCGACGCGCAGGGCGGGCGGAACGTGGCAAACCGATGGGCGGGCGGGCCGAACGTGGCAAACCGATGCGCGGGGCGGGCGGGCGGGAGCCGGGGCCGGCCTGGGGAGTGGATCACCCGGGGGCCTACGCCCAGAGCTGGCCCTCCAGGCCGTGCGCGGCGATCGCGTCGTCACCGGCGTCGTAGACACCGGTGGACAGGTATTTCCAGCCGCCGTCGGCCACGACGAAGGCGATGTCCGCTTCGGCGCCGTCGCGCACCGCGCGGGCCGCGATGCCCAGCGCGGCATGCAGGATCGCGCCGGTGGAGATGCCGGCGAAGATGCCCTCCACCTCCAGCAGCTCGCGGGTGCGGCGCACCGCGTCGTCCGGTCCGACGGAGAACCGGGAGGTCAGCACGCTGGCGTCGTACAGCTCCGGCACGAAGCCCTCGTCCAGGTTGCGCAGTCCGTAGACCAGCTCGCCGTACCGGGGTTCGGCGGCCACGACACCGATGTCCGGCACCTTCTCGCGCAGGTACCGGCCGACGCCCATCAGGGTTCCGGTGGTGCCCAGACCCGCGACGAAGTGGGTGATGGTGGGCAGGTCCGCCAGCAGCTCCGGTCCGGTGGTCTCGTAGTGCGCGAGCGCGTTGTCCGGGTTGCCGTACTGGTAGAGCATGACCCAGTCGGGATGGTCGGCGGCCAGCTCCTTGGCCATGGCCACCGCGGCGTTCGAGCCGCCGGCGGCCGGTGAGGAGATGATCTGCGCGCCGTAGGCCCGCAGGATCTGCCGGCGTTCCTCGGAGGTGTTCTCCGGCATCACGCAGATCAACCGGTAGCCCTTGACCCGGCACACCATGGCCAGCGAGATGCCGGTGTTCCCGCTGGTCGGCTCGATCACCGTGCACCCGGGCCGCAGCCGGCCGTCCCGTTCGGCCCGAGCGACCATGGCCAGTGCCGGCCGGTCCTTGATGGACCCGGTCGGGTTGCGGTCCTCCAGCTTGGCCCACAACCGCACCGACGGCGACGGCGACAGCCGGGGCAGCCCGACCAGGGGCGTACCGCCGACCGCGTCGAGCAGGCTGTGGTACCGCGTCATTGCTAGCGCCGGACCGTCAGCGCGCCCCGCCGGCGACGGCGGGCAGGATCGTCACGTTGTCACCCTCGCCGATCGCGGTGTCCAGTCCGCCGGTGAAGCGGACGTCCTCGTCGTTGACGTAGATGTTCACGAATCGGTGCAGCGAGCCGTTCTTGATCAGCCGGTCGCCGAGGCCGTTGTACCGGCTGTCCAGGTCGGAGATGACCTCGGCCAGGGTGGCGCCCTCGGCGGAGACGGTCTTCTCCCCCTTGGTGACCGGTCGCAGGATCGTCGGCACGGACACCGAAACGCTCATCGTGTTGCTCCTTGGTTGCTGCATGGTGCTGGCTGGGTCGGTGGATCGGGTCAATTGTGACGGACGGACACGCCCCCTGGTGCAACGCCGGATCAGGCCGGAATGATTTCCACCGGTTCCTCGGTCACCGCGCCGTCGGTGATCCGGTACGACCGGATCTCCTCGGCATCCGGATCCCGGGTGGACACCAGCAGGTAGTGCGCCTGCGGTTCCCCGGCGTAGGAGATGTCGGTCCGGCTCGGGTAGGCCTCGGTGCCGGTGTGCGAGTGGTACACCACCACGATCTCCTCGTCCGCGGCGTCCAGCTCCCGGTAGAGCCGCAGCTGCTCGGTGGAGTCGAACCGGTAGAACGTCGGCGACCGCTCCGCGTTGACCATCCGGACCAGCCTGGTGGGTGTGTCGGAGCCGGCCGGCCCGGCGATGACGCCGCACGCTTCGTCGGGGTGATCGGCGCGGGCATGGGCAACGATCTCGTCGATCATCGCGGCGGGGATGCGCAACACCCGGACAGCGTAGTCGGCGGAGCATCCGAGGCCGCCATCAATCCCAAGCCAGTGCCGGTGGGCGCCGGTTCAGCGTCGATCGTTCGCTCGGCAAGCCTCGCTCAGGCGTCCAGCATGGCGCTGACCAGCGAATCCTGCACCGCGGACAGCCACCGGTAGGTGGCGTACATCGCGGCCTGCGGGCTCTCCGGATCGTCCCCGCCGGGCGGCGGGGCGTCGTCCTCGGTGATCTCCAGCCGCACTCCCAGGGCCAGCCGCACGTCGTTGAGGGCCGCGATCCAGGAGGCCGCGGCCTGTTCGTCCAGCCGGACCGGGCCGCCGCCGCGGGGCAGCGAATCGAGCAACGCGACCGCCGCCGCGTCCTTGGCGGCGATCAGCTCGGGTTCGTGCAGGACGCGCAGCCCGGCGGACAGCTCGGCGTCCTCGGCGTGGAAGTCGGGCAGCAGGCGGGCGACGGCCGGGTCGGTGGGCTTGCTGTCCGGGCCCACCGTCATTCCGGTGAGCTCGGCCAACGGGTCGCTGGGCGCCTCGGCCCGCCGCCCGGCGAGCAACTGCCGGACCTGGTCGACCAGATCGGCGATCAGGGAGGCCTCGGCCGGTTCGAAGGACGCGTTGTACTTGCCGAACCTGCGGTGGAACGGACGCACGTGTCAGCTGTCCCGGGCCATCGTCGCCCACAGGCCGGCGGCCTGCAGCTTGGCGACGTCGCCCTCCATCTTCTCCCGCGGCCCGCTGGACACCGTGGCCCGGCCCTTGTGGTGCACGTCCAGCATCAGGGCCTCGGCCTTGGGCCGCGGATGACCGAGCAGCTTCTGGAAGACCAGGGTGACGTACGACATGAGGTTGACCGGGTCGTTCCAGACGATCGTCACCCAGGGCACATCGGGGGCGAGGACGGTCTCGGTCGATTCAGTCTTCTCCCCGGCGGGCGCGGTCATCACCCCACCGACGATGCCACCGTCGACGTCCAAAACGGTGCCGACGCCCGCGTCACCCACGGTCCCGACGGCCGGGATTCGCACCAAACCACCCACGCCCGTCATTTTCGCACCGATCCGCGGACAGGCCAACGGCCGACACCACGCACCGGCGAGCCGATCCATCTCTAGGCTCCTGGCATGCCCCTCACGCCCGCGTCGACCGCCCTGCTGACCGACCGGTACGAGCTGACGATGCTGGCCGCGTCGATCGCGGACGGCACGGTCGGCCGGCGCTGCGTGTTCGAGACCTTCGCCCGCCGACTGCCCCCGGGGCGCCGGTACGGGGTGGTGGCCGGGGTCGGCCGGCTGCTCGACGCGCTGGCCCGTTTCACCTTCGGCGACGCCGAGTTGGCCCAGCTCGAGCCGTTCCTGGACCCCGCCACCCTGGACTATCTGGCGTCCTACCGATTCGACGGCGACATCGACGGCTACCCCGAGGGTGAGCTGTTCTTCCCCGGCTCCCCGGTGCTCACGATCTCCAGCAGCTTCGGGAACGCGGTCATCCTGGAGACGCTGGTGCTCTCGGTGCTGAACCACGACTGCGCCATCGCGGCCGCAGCCGCCAGGATGGCCAGCGCCGCCGGTGACCGGCCGCTGATCGAGATGGGCACCCGGCGCACCCAGGAGGAAGCGGCCGTCGCCGCCGCCCGCGCGGCCTACCTGGCCGGGTTCTCGGCCACGTCGAACCTGGAGGCCGGTCGCCGCTACGGCATCCCGACCGCCGGGACCGCGGCGCACGCGTTCACCCTGCTGCACGACACCGAGGAGGCCGCGTTCGCGTCCCAGGTGGCGACGCTCGGCGTCGACACGACCCTGCTGGTGGACACCTTCGACATCACCCGGGGCATCGAGACCGCGGTCAAGGTGGCCGGGCCGGAGCTCGGCGCAGTCCGCATCGACTCCGGCGACCTGGCCGTGCTCACCCGGGCGGCCCGGCGCCAGCTGGACGGGCTGGGCGCCACCGGCACCAAGATCGTGCTCTCCGGGGACCTCGACGAGTACGCCATCGCCGCGCTGCGGGCCGACCCGGTCGACGTGTACGGGGTCGGCACGTCACTGGTCACCGGCTCCGGCGCACCGACCGCCGGCATGGTCTACAAGCTGGTTCAGGTGGACGGGCGGCCGGTCGAGAAGCGCAGCGCGGACAAGGTTTCGCACGGCGGCCGCAAGTCGGTGATCCGCCGGGCCAAGGCCAGCGGCACGGTCACTGAGGAGGTCATCTTCCGCGGCACCGAGGCCGACGCGCGGGCGGCCGCCGGACCGTACGACCGGGTGGTGCCGGTGCCGCTGGTCCGTGACGGCCGGCCCGTGGACGGCGCGGTCGACCTGTCGGCGGCCCGGGAACACCTGCGCCAGGCCCTGACCACCCTGCCGTGGGAGGGCCTGACCCTGTCCGAGGGTGAACCGGCCATCCCGAGCACCCAGTTGACCCAGGCACCCGACGGGAGGGGCTGAGCACATGGTTGAAACGACAGAACCGACCGCAGAATCGACGGCAGAATCGACGGCGGAATCGACGGCGGAGCCGACGGGGGCTCCGGGCTGGACGCACGGGCCCGACCATGCCCTGCTGGTCGTGGACATGCAGCACGACTTCGGCCACTCCGCGGGGTCGCTGTACGTGCGCGGCGCCGAGGACATCGTCGAGCCGATCAACCAGGCCATCCGGCGGTCCAGGGCGGCCGGGCACCTGGTCGTCTACACCCGGGACTGGCACCCCGAGCAGACGCCACATTTCGCCACGTTCGGCGGACTGTGGCCGGCGCACTGCGTCATCGACTCCGCCGGGGCGGAGTTCCTGCCGGGTGTGCTGGTGGATGGGCCGGTGGTGCACAAGGGTTCGGGGCCCGAGGACGGTTACAGCGGGTTCTCCGTGCTGCACCTGCCGACCGGCCAGAACCGGGAGACCGAGCTGTCGGCGATCCTGGACGAGAACGGCATCATGACGGTCACCGTGGTGGGGCTGGCCGGTGACTGGTGCGTCAAGTCGACCGCCATCGACGCGGTGCGGCTCGGCTACCGGGCCATCGTGCCGCTGGCCCTGACCCGGTTCGTGGAACTCGAGCCCGGCGACACCGAGGCCGCGATCGCCGCCATGCGGGAGGCCGGGGTGACGGTGGTCGAGGAGGGCGCCGCCGACGCCGGCACCTCCGGCGGCTGAGGCTGGCCGGCGCGCTCGCGGACGGACCGCCGGCTCAGGCGAACGGGCCGGGCAGCTCCCCCGAACCGCGCGTCACCAACCGGACCGGCAGCACCACGTCCTTGGTCATCGGTGACCCGGCCAGGGCGGCGAAGACCGCCTCCGTGCCGACCCGGCCGATCGCCTCCGGATCCTGGGCGATCACCGTCAGCGGCGGGTCGACCAACGGGGCCAGGTCCAGGTCGTCGAAGCCGACCACGGCCACCCGGTGCGCCGCCCCACGGTGCCGCAGCGCCGCCAGCACCCCGACGGCGATCAGGTTCTGCGCCGCGAACACGGCGGTCGGCGGGTCGGGCAGATCGAGCATCGCGTCCATCGCGAGTTCGGCCTGCGCCGGATCCGCGTGGCCCCGCCACACCAGCGCCGGGTCGGCGGTGAGACCGGCCTCGCGCATGGCCCGGGACCAGCCGCGCTGACGTTCCTCCGCGGTGTACAGGCCGGGCCGGTCGCCCAGGAAGCCGATCCGCCGGTGACCGTGCCGGATGAGGTGGCTGGTGGCGTCGTGCCCGCCCTTGCCGTTGGCGACCCGGACCGTCGGGCACGCCAGCCGGCGGGGCGGCCGGTCCACGAACACCACCGGCAGCCCCCGATGCACTTCCGGCTCCAGGAAGGCGTGGTCCCGTCGGCACGACATGACCACCAGGCTGTCCACCGCCCGGGCCAGCAGCCGATGGATCAGCTGCTCCTCGCGGTCGGGGTCGGCGTTCGTGCTGACCGCGAGGACCAGGCTGCCCTCCTGACTGGCCACCCGCTCCACCGACCGGTTGAGCACCGCGGCGAACGGATTGCTCACGTCCTCCAGCACCAGGCCGACGGATGCCGAGCGGCCGTCGGACCGGCGCAGCGCGTGCGCCGCATCGTTGCGCCGATACCCCAGCTTCGCGGCAGCGGCCAGTACCCGTTCACGGGTGTCGGGTGAGGCGCCGACCTCGTCGTTGATCACCCTGGAGACCGACTTGAGGCTGACGCCGGCGACCCTGGCCACATCGTTCATGGTGGGTCGACGCAACCGATCAGCCATGTCGGAGGATCCTGTCCACGGCATGCACTCTCGCATCGTCCAGACCAATCGGCTACCGCAGCGAACCGCGCCCCGCCGTCGGACGGCCGGAGAACGGCGTCCGGACCGCTCGAAGGCCACCACGGCGGAGGCGATCACGGGCGGCGAGAATGCCGTGGATCACCCAACCCGGGCGACCGGCCATCCGCCGCCGCCTCAGCCAGGGGCACGGGCGATGACGGTGATCGTGCCGGGGGCGACCTCGGTGAACCCGGCGTCCCGGACCGCCAGCAGGGCACGGTCGGACCAGGCGACGGCTTGGTCCGAGCGGAGCGGTTGGCCCAGGTCGGACCAATCCTCGGGGCCGACGCGAGTCACCCGCACGGGATAGCCGCGGTCGCGCCAGGCGGCGAGCCGGACTCGGTCCGTTGCGCCCCCGCGGGACAGCAACGCGGCCAGGATCATGCCCGCGTGGCCGGCCTGCGCCATCGCCTTGCCGACGGTCATCGGGATGCCGGTGGGCAGCCACAGCCGCAGCGCGGCCTCGGCCGCCGGTCCGGTCGGTTCCTGCGCTCCGGCCGGCGGGTCGAGGACGGTGGGCTCCGGCGGCTGCTCATCCACCGGGACGTCGGTGCCGCCGACCTGCAGCCGAGAGATCCGCCCGTCCAGCTCGGTGGCCAGTCCGGGGACCAGCACCCGGATCCGGGTGCCATGGTCCGCGGCGTTCACTCCCGGCAGCTCCTGGGCGGCGGTCCAGTGTGCTCCCCTGGCCCGCCGGGTCACCTTGCGGATGTGTCCGCGCACGTAGGCGGCGACGGCGTCGTGCCAGGGGCCGCCGGATGCGCTGCGCTCGTCCAGGCACAGTGCCGCGGCGCCCGCGGCGGCCAGCGCGACGGCCCGGTGCCAGGACGGCGGGTCCGCCCGTTCCATGCGCAGCACCACCTGCATGGCGCGGATGTCCTGTGCGGCCTCCTCGCGGTCCGCCATCACCTGCGCCGCGTCCAGGCCCAGCCAGTGCGCATACCGGTCGGCCAGCGGGGCCAGCACCGACCCGGGTTCGTCCGCCGGTCCGGTCATCCGGGGGTCACTCGAGCGGTACCCGCCGTAGCGTGCCGTCGGCGGCGTCGGCGGCCTCGATCTCGTCCCGCGAGAGGCCCAGGATGAACAGCACAGGGTCAAGGAAAGGCTGGTTGAGGGTGGTGTCGGCGAACTCGGCGACCACCGGTTTGGCGTTGAACGCGATGCCCAACCCGGCCGCCGAGAGCATGTCGATGTCGTTTGCGCCGTCCCCGACGGCCACGGTCTGGGCCAGCCCGACGCCGAACTCGGCAGCGAACCGCTCCAGCGCCTGGGCCTTACCGGCCCGGTCCACGATGTCACCGACCACCCGGCCGGTGAGCCGCCCGTCGACCACCTCCAGGGTGTTGGCGGCGGCGAAGTCCAGCTCCAGCTGCTCGACCAGATGCCGGATGACCTGGGTGAACCCGCCGGACACCACGCCGCACCGGAAGCCCAGTCGCTTGAGCGTGCGGATCGTGGTGCGCGCGCCGGGGGTGAGCACGAGGGCCGCGCCGACCTCGTCGAGGACGGCGGCGTCCAGACCCGCGAGCATGGACACCCGGGCCCGCAGGGATTGGGCGAAGTCCAGCTCGCCGCGCATCGCCGCGGCGGTGATCTCCTCGACGCGCGACCGGGTGCCGGTGTGGTCGGCGAGCATCTCGATGACCTCGCCGGTGATCAGAGTGGAGTCGACGTCGAAAACGATGAGCCGCTTGGCCCGGCGGGCGATGCCGATCCGTTCGACGGCGATGTCCACCCCGGCGGCGGCCGCCACGTCCACCACGGCGGAGCGCAGGGCGTCGTCGTCGGGAGCGCTCACCGACAGCTCCAGGCCGGTGACCGGATAGTCGGCGATCCGCCGGATGGTCTCGATGTTCACCCCGAGCGTGCCGAGTCGATGAGCCAACTCGGCGATCGCGTTCGCCTGCAGCGGGCGGCCCAGGACCACGACCGCGTGGGTGGCGGTGCGGCGCCCGCCGTTGCCAGGCTGATCAATGCCGACACGCACGGCCATGCCCATCGCTCGCATGGCCCGTTCCACATCGGCCTTGATCGGCCGCGGATCCTCCCCGGTTCGCACCAACACACCCAGGGTCAGCTGACCACGGATCACCGCTTGATCGATGTCCAGCACCTCGACGCGGTGCGCGGTCAGCGCCGTGAACAACTCACCCGTGACGCCGGGACGGTCCTGCCCGGTGACGGTGACCAGAACGGTGGACAGCGACTCACCCGCCGAACGGCGCGGTGGGCGAACCCGACCCTTCGCCCGCGGGGATGTTCAGGTGGGCGCTGGCCTCGGCCTCGTCCAACGGCTTCCAACCGCGGTGCGGGTGGGCCTCCGACCGCATCCGCTCGATCATGTACGGGTGGTGCAGCTCGAACGCGGGCCGCTCGGAACGGATCCGGGGCAGCGACGTGAAGTTGTGCCGCGGCGGCGGCGAGCTGGTCGCCCACTCCAGCGAGTTGCCGTACCCCCACGGGTCGTCGGCGGTGGTGATCTCGCCGTACCGCCAGGACCGGATGACGTTCCAGATGAACGGGATGGTGGAAAAGCCCAGCACGAACGCACCGATGGTGGAGACGGTGTTCAGCGTGGTGAAGCCGTCGGAGGGCAGGTAGTCCGGGTACCGGCGCGGCATGCCCATGTCACCCAGCCAGTGCTGGACCAGGAACGTGGTGTGGAAGCCGATGAACGTCGTCCAGAAGTGCAGCCGCCCCAGCCGCTCGTCCAGGAACCGCCCGGTCATCTTCGGGAACCAGAAGTAGATGCCGCCGTAGGTGGCGAACACGATGGTGCCGAAGAGCACGTAGTGGAAGTGGGCCACCACGAAGTACGAGTCCGAGACGTGGAAGTCCAGCGCCGGGGCGGCCAGGATGACGCCGGTCAGCCCGCCGAACAGGAAGGTCACCAGGAAGCCGGCAGCGAACAGCATCGGCGTCTCGAAGCTGACCTGGCCCCGCCACATGGTGCCGATCCAGTTGAAGAACTTCAGGCCGGTCGGGATGGCGATGAGGAACGTCATGAAGCTGAAGAAGGGCAGCAGCACCGCGCCGGTGGCGAACATGTGGTGCGCCCACACCGCCACGGACAGCGCGGCGATGCCCATCAGCGCGTACACCATGCCGCGGTAGCCGAACAGCGGCTTGCGGCTGAATACCGGGATGATCTCGCTGATGATCCCGAAGAACGGCAGCGCGATGATGTAGACCTCGGGATGACCGAAGAACCAGAACAGATGTTGATACAGGATCGCGCCGCCGTTGGCCGGGTCCAGCACGTGCGACCCGAAATGCCGGTCCGAGGCCATGCCCATCAGCGCGGCGGTCAGGATCGGGAAGGCGATCAGCACCAGGATCGAGGTGATCAGGATCGCCCAGGTGAACATCGGCATGCGCCACATGGTCATGCCGGGGGCGCGCATGCAGATCACCGTGGTGATCATGTTGACGCCGCCCAGGATGGTGCCGAGGCCGGACACCGCCAGGCCCATGATCCACAGGTCGCCGCCGACGCCCGGTGAGTTCTCGGCCAGCGACAGCGGGGTGTAGGCGGTCCAGCCGAACGCGGCGGCGCCGCCGGGGGTGAAGAAGCCGGACGCCGCGATCAGCGCGCCGAAGAAGTACAGCCAGTAGGAGAACGCGTTCAGCCGCGGGAACGCCACGTCCGGCGCGCCGATCTGCAGGGGCAGCACGAAGTTGGCGAACCCGAACACCACGGCCGTCGCATAGAACAGCAGCATGATCGTGCCGTGCATGGTGAACAGCTGGTTGAACTGCTCGGGCGTCAGGAACTGCATGCCCGGCCTGGCCAACTCGGCCCGCATGAACAGCGCCATCAGGCCGCCCAGCATGAACCAGGCGAACGAGGTGGCGATGTACATGACCCCGAGCACCTTGGGGTCGGTGGTGTGCAGGTACTGCAGGAACTTCGCGCCCCGCGGCGCGCGCTGCACGGGGTATGGCCGGGTCACCACGGGACGAGGTGCTACTGCGGTCACAATCGAGCCTCCAGCGGTTCGGCGCACGCCTGGGGTCACGTCACATGCGATGCACATGCTGCGACGCGGTTAGCTTAGTCCGACGAGGCGTAGAACGTGTCGCGAGGGGTCGGCGACTTTCGGCCGCATGTCAAGGCTTTACCAGCCGCTGCGCCTGCCGGACATCGGCCGGTGTGGGGCGGTTGTTCCGCGGTCACGCCGGCGGATGCTCACGCCGAGCCGATGCCGGCCGGCTGCGGAACCTCGACCGGCCTGGAGCGAGCGGTTGTTCCGCGGTCACGCCTGGGGTGCCGCCGCCCCGCCGGGGTTGCGCGGCTGCGGAACCTCGACCGGCCTGGAGCGAGCGGTTGTTCCGCGGTCAGGCTGAAGGGAGACCCCGCCGGCCGCGGGCAGATCGGCACCCCGGATCAACTCACCGACGCACCCCCCGAGCACCGTCCGCAGCGCACCCTCGACCAGGGCCGCCGGCCCGCCGGGCCCGACCGTCGGCGTGGTCGGCCAGCGGGCGGCGACGTGACCGTCCGGTCGCACCAGCACCGCGCCGCCGGGTCCGACCCCGTAGCGGTCCGGGAACTCCGCCGCGCCGACCACCTCCACTCGCAGGCCCGGTCCCGGCCGGATCGAGCACCAACAGTCGCCCGCCGGGCCGGTCAGCAGCACGAAGTCGTCACCGAACAGGTCCAGGATCGATCGGCCCGGCGCCAGCCACAGGTGCGGCGCCCGCCGGCCGGGCGCCGCGGTGGGCCGGTAGTCCGCCCCGCCGGCGCCGGCCGGGCTCCCGTGGCTCCGGCCCTCCTCTCCCTTGCCGTCCCTGCCGTCACCGGTATCGCTGGGCATGTCGCCGTCGTCGCCGAACACGGCGCCCGATCGGTAGGTGTGGCCCATGTCGATCTCCCGCATCCCGCGTCCCGGTGACGGCGACCCGCCCTGCGCGAACGCCAGCCAGGCGGCCCGGGAATCGGCCGCGTTGAGCCGGCCGATCGGCTCCCGCTCGGCCGCGTAACTGTCCAGCAGCACAGGGTCCGCCCGGCCACCGAGCACCGCGGCGAGCTTCCAGGCCAGGTTGTGCGCGTCCTGGATGGCCATGTTCATCCCGGTGCCGCCGGCCGGTGTCACCCGGTGCGCCGCGTCGCCGACGAGGAACACCGGGCCGTGCCGCAGCCGCTCGGCGCAGGTGGTGCCGGGCGAGAAAGTGTTGTCGACGAGGATCTCCGGGACCAGGTCCGGCGTCCCCAGGGCGGACCGCAGCATCTCGGCCGCCGGCGTCGGCGACGCCGATCGGGTCAGCACCCACCGGTCGTCCGGATGCGTCCAGAACAGCACCGACCGGCTCCCGGTGAGCAGGTAGATGGCCCCGGGTCGAGGCCCCACCCACTCGGACAGGTCGGCCCGGAAGGAGATGATGCGCTGCTCCGGGAAGTCGGGCGGTCCCTGCATGGGGATGCCGAGCAGTTGCCGGACCGCACTACGGGCACCGTCGGCGGCGACCACGAAGGTCGCCCGAACCTGTCGGTCGGGGCGACCCGGCACGGACAGCCCGACCAGGGCACCGGACGCGTCCGCCTCGATCGAGGTGCACCTGGCGCCCCAGAGCGCTCGGATCGACGGCTGCCGGTCGACCCGGTCGCGGAGCACGGACTCGACCACGTCCTGTGCCACCGACGCCCCTTCGCACGGGCTGACCTCGGCCAGGGCCGGGCCGCCCGTCGGGAACGCCGCGGCCACCGGCGCGGCCAGCGTGGCCTGCACCCGGGCGACCGGCTCCAAGGGCAGCGCGTGGGCCTGGAACTCCCGCTCCAGGCCCGGGTCCAGACTGCGGAAGATCTCCATCGCCCTGGCATGCATGCCACGGGCCTTGGGCAGAGCCGACACCTCGGCGCGTCGCTCCACGAGGGTGCACAGCACCCCGGCCCGGGCCAAGAGCAGCGCGGTCACCAGCCCGGCCGGGCCGCCGCCGACGATGACGACCGGCGTCGTCCCGCTTGCCAGCGCGTCAGTGCCCATGACGGTTTCCCCTGTCGTCAACTATTCTGATCCAGTGAACTGGATTGATTCCAGCAGTATGGATCGAAATGTCTGAGCCGGTCAAGACCCGCCGGTCGTACGACCCGACGCGCCGTCGCGAGCAGGCCCGCCGCACCCGCGCCGCCGTCCTGGACGCGGCCCGTAGGACCTTCCTGGACGAGGGCTATTCAGCGACCACCATCGCCGCGGTGGCCCGGGAAGCCGGGGTCTCGGTTGACACCATCTACAAGCAGTTCCGCGGCAAGGCCGGGCTGCTCAAGGCGGTCTACGACGTGGCGATCGCCGGCGACGACGAGCCCGTGCCGATGATCGAGCGGGAACACGTCCGCCGCTGGATGACCGACCCGGACGTGGCCGGGGTGATCCGGGACTACTGCGAGGTCTTCGCCCGCACGGCGGTCGACGTCGTGCCGACGCTGATGCTGGTCCGCGCCGCCGCCGGGGATCCCGAGGCGGATCGGCTCTGGGCGGCCATCCGCGCCGAGCGGCTCACCGGCATGGCCATGTTCGCCGAGAATCTCCACACTCGGGAGCTGTTGCGGCCCGGCCTCCCGCTGGCGGATGCCCGGGACATCCTGTGGGTCTACACCGCGCCCGAGCTCTACGAGATGCTGGTGGTGGCCCGGGGATGGACCGTGGCCCGCTACGGCCGGTTCCTCGCCGACGCGCTCATCGCCGCCCTGCTCCCGGCAGATGCGGCGCCAGGTGCGCAGGAGTAGCGAGACCTCGGGCGCCGGAGCGGGAATCGGTGGATGCCGACCGACAACGGGCAGTGGAAAGAAATGTGGAAATAGCTGGTGACACACCTCGCCGACCGGCGTAATGTCTTGCTCCGGTCGGCGAATCGACCGCCAGGCAACCGAACGGATGACGACGATGAGCAGCAGGCAACGGCCCACGCACCGCAGCTGCGGCAACCGTTCGATGTTGCGCATGCCGGCCCGACCGCGCATGTCCGGCTCATCAGCGGATCCGGCGGAGCTCACCACGTAGAACTGCCGGTTCTGCGACGTGAGCCGCCCTCGGCCGATGCCGGCCAGGGCGGCTTTTCACTGATCCAGGTCGCCGGCGCCGGTGGTGGGCCTGGACAGCAAGGTGTTTCGTCGTCGATATCTCTCCGTAGCTCAGTGGACAGAGCACGTGGTTACGAGCCACACGGCCGCAGGTTCGAATCCTGCCGGGGAGACGTGCCACTCGGGTCCGCGCTCGAGTGGTGGAACAAATGTGGTGGGCCGGTGCGCAGGCGAGAGTTACTTCCTATCAGAGGATGTGTCGCCGGTTCGAGTCCGGCCGTCGCGGGTGCGAATCCGTGACGTAGCTCAGTTGGCAGAGCGCATGATTGTGCTTTCGCCGAATGGTTCTCGGCCCACCACCAGCGCGACCGGCCGGTGCGCAGGTGACGGCTACTTCTGGCACCCAGCGGTTCGAATCCGCAACGCCGTCACCGCCATGGTTCTCGGCCGGCCCGTTGCCCTGTCGGATGATCGATCGAAAGGAGGATCAGTGAGCAGGTTCAATGTGACAGGACTGCGAGACAGGGCTGCTCGCAGCCCTATTCGTGGCGCTCTGTCGGCGACGGGCGTGACCTTCGAGAATGCGCCGGGCCATGTCCGGGACGCGAGGAGCGAACTGTTCCTGCTCGCGGTCAGCAATATGGTGGGCGAGGACACGTTCTACGAGGCCGCGTCCGATCGCGATGCGCGGTTCGCCGCGCTGGTGCGCGATCTGGCGGTGACCGATCCGGACTGGACCTCGCGGCTGATCGGCTGGCTGCGCACCGGAGCGCAGTTGCGCTCGGCGTCGCTGGTGGCCGCGGCCGAGTTCGTCTCGGCGCGGCTGGCGGCCGGTGTCTCCGGCGGTCACCGTGCGGTGGTCGCGTCGGTGCTGCAGCGGGCGGACGAGCCTGGCGAGCTGCTCGCCTACTGGTTCACGGCTCACGGCCGCGCGGTGCCCAAGCCGGTCAAGCGTGGTGTCGCGGATGCCGCGGTGCGGCTCTATTCGCAGCGATCGCTGCTGAAGTGGGACTCGCCGCTGCGCCCGATGCGGTTCGCCGACGTGCTGGAGCTGACCCACCCGACTCCGGTCGCGGCGTGGCAGAGCGTGTTGTTCCGGTACGCGATCGACCGCCGTCACGACCGGGCCGAGCAGGTGCCGGCCGAGCTGGCGATGATCGCGGCCCGGGCGGATCTGATGGCGCTGCCGGTGGCGGATCGGCGAGCGGTGCTGGCCGACCCGTCGCGGCTGGCCGCAGCCGGTATGACGTGGGAGTCGTTGGCCGGCTGGCTGCAGGGTCCGCTGGATGCGACGGCGTGGCAGGCCGTCATCGGCTCCATGGGATACATGGCGCTGCTGCGCAACCTGCGCAACTTCGACGACGCCGGCGTGCCGGATGACGTCGCCGAGCAGGTCGCCACCCGGCTGGCCGATCCGACCCGGGTGGCCGCGTCGCGCCAGTTGCCGATGCGGTTCCTGTCGGCGTACCGGGCCGCGCCGTCGCTGCGCTGGGCGGCGGCACTGGAGCGAGCGCTGTCGGCATCGCTGGCGTCCGTCCCCTCGCTGGGTGGGCGCACGCTGGTGCTGGTCGACCGGTCCGGGTCGATGTTCGGACCGGTCTCGGCGCGGTCCGCGCTGAACCGGGCCGACGCGGCCGCCGTGTTCGGCGTCGCGCTCGCCGTGCGGGCGCAGGCGGCGGATCTGGTGCAGTTCGGGACCGACTGCGCGCCGGTGCGTTTCCGGCGCGGCGAATCGGTGCTCCGGGTGATCGACCGGTTCGGTTACCTCGGCGGCACCCGCACCGCCGAGGCGGTGCGGCGCCACTACCGCGGTCACGACCGGGTCGTCATCGTCACCGACGAGCAGGCCTGGTTCGACGCTCGCGGGTCGGACCCGACTCGCGAGGTGCCGCCCACCGTTCCGGTCTACACCTGGAACCTGGCCGGCTACCGGTATGGGCACGGTCCGTCCGGGTCCGGCCTGCGGCACACCTTCGGCGGGCTCACCGATGGCGGGTTCGCCATGATCCCGCTGCTCGAGGCGGGTCGGGACGGCCGCTGGCCGTTCTGAGTGGCGGGGCCGGTGTCTCGGAGAATCCGAGCGCCGGCCCCGCTTCCGGCTTGTCCGGACGGTCGGCTCAGATCAGTCCGGCGAGCCGGTACAGCACGAGCGACCCCGCGACCGCCACGTTCAGGCTGGCGCCGGTACCGATCATCGGGATCTCCACCGCGAGGTCCGCCCGCTCCAGACCGTCCGGTGGGATGCCGGTCTGTTCATGGCCGAGCAGCATCACGGTGCGCCGCCGGGCTACCGGTAGGTCGGCCAATCTGATTGCCTCGTCGGCCAACTCGACCGCGACGACCGCGCTGCCCGCGGCGCGCTGCGCATCCAGCCAGCGCATCGGGTCTGCGCCGACCCAATGCACGCAGCTGCGGCGGCGCAAGGTGTTGCCCCGGGCCAGCGCGGCCGGCACCCACGGCAATCGGGGAACCGCCAGGCAGGCACCGACCGCGTCGCAGGTCCGCAGCAGCGTGCCCAGGTTCGCGTCGTGCAACGGCCACAACGGGGCGGCGATCAGGTGATCCCAACATGAATGGGACCGCGGGCGGCGCTGACGCCGCAGTTCGTGGCGGCTGCGCAGGCGCGGCGCGCTCACCGGAAGATGATGGCGACCGCCGTCCTGGGACGACGTCCGCGACGCGGGCTGCAAGTAGAACGCATGCGCATGAGCATGGCGCTTCTCGGCGCGCCGGGCCATCGACGGTGACGAGCGACATCGTGAATCATACGGCTGCGCGGGTAGTGCCGGGCATCCGGGGCCGCCGACCGGTGTCAGCTCGGATCGGCCACCACGCCGGCCTCCGGCTCCTGACGCCTGGGCGGCACGCTGTTGCCGGCGTTCTCGTCGGGGATCGGCTCCGGTGCGGGCGCCGGGGCATCGGAACCGCCTGTCGTCGCCTGGATCTCGGTGCCCAGGGCGGCCAGGTCGACGGTCGATGCCGCGCCGGCCGACTGAGCGGCCGGGTGACCAGCGACAGCAGCCGTACCGCCGCCTGCAGCGTTGACGGTGAGGGTGGCCAACCCCCCGGCCGGCGCCGTGACGGTGTCGCCGGCACCGGTGTACACGGTGGTCCGAGCGCCCAGCACGACGCCGTCGACGAAGACGAACCGGTCGGCGTCCGGGCCGCCCATCAGCGTCACGTCGCGCGTCGAACCGGGCGGGAAGATGCTCGGCAGCGTCCCGCCCAGCCGGCCGGCCAGGGTCGCGATGGCTCCGACGCCGGGATCGGCGTCACCGTAGTCGATCTGGATGGTCACCGAACCGCCGGCGACAATCGCGCTGCCCGCCTGCAGGTCCAGGCCGTCACCGGCCAGGATCTTGATCGACCCGGCCGCCCAGACGCCCGCGGCCAGCCGGCCACCGGTAGCCTGCGTGACCGGTACGAACTCCGTCGTGCCCTTCTCATCCAGGGTTGCCCGCCCGCTCGGAATGAGCACGATGTCCTCCGGCTGGTGCCGGTCGTCGCCGGGGCCAGGGGTGCTGCGTGGCGCCTTGGTGTCCGGGGTGAGCAGGACCACGTTGCCGTGCAACGCGTAGACGGCCAGCACGACCATTTCGTCGTCGGTCTCGGTCAGGTAGACGTCCTGCCCGGCGTAGCCGACGACCCGGCCGGATGCCCAGGCCAGGGTCGAGGAGTTGATCCGGAAGGGGGCGGCCTCGGTGCCGATGGACGTCGAGGCCCGCAGGTCGATCCGGTTGGCCACCACGCTGGAGTCGGTTCCGCCGCGGGCGTTGACCACCGACCCGTTCGCCGCGATCAGCACCGCGTCGCTGACCCGGTCGGCCAGCACGCCGGTCACCCGGACCAGGTCGACCCGCAGGTCACCGGCGATCTCCTGCACGTACACGCCGTCGGCGGCGGTGGCCCGCAGGCCGGTGCCGGTGTCGGTGAGATCGAGCTTGAGGAAGTCATCCGGGGCGCCGACGGACCTGCCGGCCGTCAGCTGCGCGGACACCCCGATCACGTTCGCGCTGACCGGGCCGGCGTCCTTCGGCCCGCGGGCGTCGGTCAACGATCCGGCCGCGGTCAGCGTGACGCCGGCCAGCCGGGACCGCACCAGACCCAGGGCGATCCCGCCGGTGTCGCTGCGCAGGTCGATCGATCCGGCCAGACCCACGTCCAGCCGGCCGCCCACCGTCACCGAGCCGGTCAGGTTGAGGCGTCCGGCGGAGCTGGTGTCGGTGGTCATCGGGTCGGCCGCCGCCGCCACATCGACGATCCGCAGGTTCCGGCCGGCGGTGACCGCGGCCGCGCCCGTCCCGGACTGCAGCCGCCAATCGCCGAACACCAGCCGCTCGTCGCTGGTCCGGGTCGGGTCGGCGACAGGGCGGCGCCCCGGGTCGTACACGCTCGGATCCGAGCCGAACGCCTCACCGCCGCGGAACCGGGACAGATGCGGCAGCGGCGTGGCCCAGGCCGAGATTTCCCCCACCACCTGCACATTCACCGGCAACCCGGTGCCGGGCGTCTGCACCGCCGAAGGGCGCAGCACCAGGGACACGTCGCGTCCGGCGGCGATGTGGCCGATCACGGCAGCGACCACCGCGGGTGCCTGGCCGGTCCGGTCGACCGCCCGCAGCGACAGGTCGATGTCGAGGCCGGCGTCCACCACGATCGAGGCGGGCTGGTCGACGCCGTCGCCGGAAGCGCCGACCACCGTGCCGGCACCGAACCGGTACCGCACCAGGTCGACCGGCAGCGGGCCGACCGATCCGTGCGGCGCGGACGCCTCGAACTGGCTGGTGATCACCGCACCCGATCCGGTTCCGACTATGGAGCCGGTGGCCGACGTCAGCCGGGTGATGCCCACCGGGTTGTCGATCACCCCGGCCAGGCGCAGATCCGCACCGCCCACCGCGGCTTGCTGGATGTCCACAGTGGCGAACGCCGCCGGCCGGCGCACGTCGAAGCGCAGCCGGGCCTTGCTGTCGAACAGCGAGGCCTGGCCCGCGGCCGGGACCAGCCTGACCAGCGGCACAGCCGTACCGCGGTCCACCAGCTCGATGTCGCCCACTTGCAGGCGGTGCGGCGAGTTGTTCACCACGCGGACCCCGGCCAGGGACGAGCTGAACTCGAACGACGGCAGGCGGGCGCCGGCGGGGCGACCGTCCTGGTTGGTGATGTAGTCATCGGCCTGCATCCAGACCGATCCCGGGCCCGTGGCGCTGATCGGCGCCAGAACCACGGCGCCCTGGTACAGCGGCGCCGCCGCGCCGACCCTGGGGGTGACCGGCTTGCCGTCCGGCCCGAGCAGCTGCACTCCGACGGCGGAGCGCACCACGCCGTCCGCATCGATCACCAGCTGCGGTTGGGAAACCGGCCCGGGCAGCACGACGACGTCGGCGTCCCAGTGGATGTCGCCGCCGCGGCGGTACTGGTCGTCGTTCTTGTCGGAGGTCCCGGAGGTCTTCTCCGGTCGGGTCACCGACGCCATGTGCGAGGAGACGAACAGCGCGACGGTGCTGTCGGACGGCAGCGGGGTCAGGGCCCCACCCGGAATCGGCGCGCGGGTACCGGTGGTGATCAGCACCCCGGCGTCGACGTTGACGTCGGTGGCGAACCAGTCGGTGCCGCGCAGCCGGGCCTCGCGCGGCGGGATGAGGCTGACCGAGCTGACCTTCGCACTCCGGTCGACCGTGAGCTCATCTGCGGTGGAGCGGATGTCGACCCCGGACAGCCCGGTGATGCGGGTCGGTGTCCCGCCGCCGCCGTGGATCTTGATGTAGGTGTCCACGTAGGTGTCGACCGCGGCGGCCGCGTAGGCGGTGGTCACCCCGAGAAAGATCGGGCTCAGCGATTCGGCGGTGGCCTTGGCGGCCGTCGCGACCTTGTCGGTCGAGGCGAGCAGGGTGACGGTGGCGCCGGTGAGCTGGGCGCGTGCGCCGATGCGCACCACCCGCTCGGCGCGGTCGTCGGGGCTGCCGATGCGCACGCCGCGGGATCCGGCGTTGTTGGCGTCGGAGTCGGCACCAGCACCCACGGCCACCGACCCGCTCTCGGCCTGGGTGGCGCCCGTGACGGCGGCGTGGACCAGCACCGACAGGTCGCCGCCGGCGGTCAGCACGGCACCGTCGGCGACCCGGATGATCGCGTCGTCGTCGATGCCGGCGTGGGTGTTGGCCACGCTGGCGCCGGCCAGCGCTGCCGCGGCGCCGGCCCGGGAGCTGGCCGACAGGGTGTGGTCGGTGTTCACGGTGACGGTGATCGCGCCACCCGCGGTGACCGTGCCGCCGACCGTGACCAGGGTCGGCGACAGGCCCAGATCGACGCTGGCGCTTGCCTTGCCGACCGCGATGGCCCCCAGGTTCGCGGTGTCGGCGTCCGCGCTGACGACGAATGCCGAGGTGCCGGCGATCAGCACGTCCCGCCCGGCCGCGATGGCCGCGCCGGAGACGGTGGCAGTGACCGTGGCCCGGCTGGTGACCGTCGCGGTGACGAACGTGAAGGCACCGCCGGCGACGGTGCCGCCGGAGGCGATCGCAGTCGACGTTCCGTCACCGGCGACCGGGACGATCGTGCGCAGCGGCTGCCCGGACGGCGCCTGCAGTGTGCCGCAGCCGGACGTGCACGAGGTTCCGAGGTCGGCGAACAGCTCCTGCAACGCGCTGCCGGCCGCGCGGGTCAGCTCCACCTCGACCTTGCCCAACGCGTGCGTGCCCGGACGGTTCTGCGCGGAGACGTCCAGCGCCGCAGCGCCTCTGGTGGCGGCCAGGGTGATCGAGCCGCCGGCCACGCTGCGCACGTAGTAGATCCGGCCGTCGACCAGAGCGCCCAGCGACAGTTCCAGCCGGTGCTGGGCGCTGTCCGATCCGCTGACCGCGAGCGCGATCCGCTTCACCGGCACGTTCGGGCAGCCGACGGCCTCGCAGTACAAGGCGGCGAGTCCGATCGAGGCGCCGTCGCCGGACTTGACGACGTAGTAGGTGGTTCCGCTGGTCAGCCCGATGCCGTCGGTGCCGAGCCGGGTGTAGCGGACGGCGTCGCCGTTGTTCAGGGCGGCGTAGGTGGCGGCGCCGACGTAGATGTTGTCCGCCGACGTCTGGTGGCCGCCGGGGCCGGCGACCTCGACACCGCCGGTGACGACGACGTCCACAGCGACGTCCACAGCGGCGGAGCCGAATGTCACCACCACCGGCGCCCGGTACACCACCGCGTCGCCGACCTGCAGGCCGCTGCCGGTCGGGAGGACCAGGTGGGTGGCGTCGCCGGGAGTCACCGCGATGGGCGCGTCGGTCGCCGCGACCGCGGCCTGGTAGGTGGTGGTGAGCGTGACGGTGTTCTCGTCGAGCACCCGCACGTAGAAGGCGCGGGCCCCGGCCTCCGGCGGCGTGCCGGCCCCGCAGCCGCCGGTGGCCGAACCGGCCGACGCGACGATCGACGCGCCCCCGCGCGGGTCGTACCAGACGCAGTCACCGGAGACGAAGCCGTGCCCGCTCGGGAAAACAATCGTCCCGGTCAGCGGGTCGACGCTCGCCGGGTCGAACAGCGAGCCGAGCCGGATCTGCCCGTTCCGGGTGTCCAGCACGGTGTAGGTGGCGCCGTCGTGCAGGCCGGCGACCGGCGTGGTCGCCACGTATCGGACCGCGAGACCATCCGTCAGGCCCGGATTGTCGATGGTCAGCCGATCGGTGGTCGGGCTGATCTCGCGGAGCTGGTCCGAGGCGGTCCGACCCTGGCGGGCCAGTTGGGCCTGCACCCGGATGGACCCGGTGGCGCGCACCACCGCGCTGGTCCGGCCGTCGGTGCCGATGGCGGCGTCGACCGTGGGCGACACGGTCGTGGTCACCTGCGGAACGCCCACGCTCAGCGCCGCACCGGCGTAGCTGCTGCCGGTCGCGTCCGCCTCACCCCGGCCGGTCGCGGTCACGTCCACGTCGCCGGCGATGGGGGTGGTGGCGCCGACGGTGACCCCGTCGTCCAGGTAGGCCCGGGTGGTCACCGCGCTGGTGGCGGTGGACCGCAGCCCGGTGACGGTGACCTCACCGCCCGTGCCGACCACCACCGATGCTCCGGCGGTATCCGCCGGACCGTCGGCCTGCACGAGAAGTCCAGCAGCGGAGGCGATGTCGGTGCCGGACCCGAGGTAGGCCCGGTCCGAGCCGGTGACCTGCGCGGTGGCATCCAGCCAGGCAGCGGCGAGCAGGCCACCGGCGCCACCGTTCGCGGTGGCCGCGGCGTTGCGGGCGGCGACGGCCACCACGTCCACCCGGCCGCCGGCCGACACCCGGGTGTGCCCGCCGGCCGCCGCCCCCGCGAGGTAGGCCGCCACATCGGTGTCGACCACCGCCGTGCTGTTGCCACCCGCTCCGCCCAGTACCGACACCGCGACGGCCAGCAGGTTCGCAGTGGCGTTGTCGTCGGCGTTGGCTTCCACCCGCAACGACCCGGTGGTCACGGTGGCGCCGGTGCCGATCCAGGCGCGGGTGCCCGCCCGGCCGGAGTTCGGGTCGGCCGCCACCCGAGCGTCGGCGAAGAACGCGCTGACCGCCAGGACGCCGCCGGTCCCGCCCCGCGCATCGGCGGTGGCCTGGCCGGCACCCAGCGCGGTGACCACGGTGGCCCCGGTGACCGTCACCTGCACATCGCGATCCAGGAAGGCCTGCACGCTCCCGCTCACCAGCGCGGTGGAGCTGCTGCCCGCGCCGGCGACCAAGCCGACCGAGCCGACCACGGAGGTGGCCCGAGCGGTCCGGGTGGCCCGAGACCCGGCGGCCGGGCCGGTCACCGAGACGGTCAGCGACGCTGCCCGGACCGTCTCGCCGGCGCCGATCCAGGCGGTGCCGGACCCGGCGACCGTGGCCCGCGCGGCCAGGCCGCCGACCCCGACGACGCTGACTCCCGCTGCGCCGCCCCGGGTGTCGACGGCAGCGGTCTGCTGCAGTTGCGCCAGCACGGTCACCGCGCCAGAGGTGTGCACGCTGCCGGCCGCAGCGGTGACGACCGGGCCGATCGAGGCGGTCACCGATCCGGTCGATGCGGCCGTGGCCTGCCCTCCGGCCGCACCGACCAGGGCGACGCCGAGGGTCCAGGCGTCGGCGGTCAGGGCAGAACTGCCGGTGGCCCGCACGGTCAGCGATCCGCCGGCCAGCACTCCGGCGCCGCCGACGGCCGCGGCGGTGTCACCGGAGGTGGTCGCGGAGACCGCGGAGACGGTGATCGCGATGGCACCGACTGCGTTGCCCTGCACGGTGGCTCGGGTGCTCAGGGTCGAGGTGGCGATGACGGCGACGTCGCCGGTGCGGGCGTCGACGCGGTGGCCGTCGCCGATCCGGGCGCGAACGGCACCGGTGTCGGTCGCGGTGGCGACGACGGTGCCCTGCGCGACGGCGCCGACCGCGCCCAGCACAGTGGTCGCCACCGTCGTGGCGGCGCTGATATCGGAGCCATCGGTCAGGCCGGTCCGGGTCGCCCGGACGGTCAGCCCGGTCGAGGTCACGGTGCTGCCCGGGTTGCCGTCGGCGAATCCGGCGGTGGTGGTCACCGTGTTCTGCGCGGTGGCGGTGGCGGCCGCCAGGGACAGCAGTGCGGATCCGGCGCCGCCATCGCTGCGGGCCAGCGACCGGGTCCGGGTGTCGGCGGTGACCGCGACCGCGCCCTGCGCGGTGATGGTGCCGCCGGTGACCCAGGCGGCCACGGTGCCGCCGACCCGGCTGCGGGCCGTCACGCCGGCGCCGGCGCCGCCGATCAGGCCGACCGCGGCGACGGTGCCCTCGGCGCGCGCGTCGGCGGTCCGGTCGGCGGTGATGCTCACACCGCCGGCGGTCGCGGACAGCACCGCGGCACCCAGCAGCGCCTGCACGGCAGCGTCCAGGGTGCTGGTGATGGTGACGGCACCGATCGCGACGGCTGGGCCGGTCGCCCCGGCCACGGCGGCGGCGACTGCCTCGTTGTCCACCGCGTCCCGGTCGACGGCGGCCACGGTGATCGCCCCACTCGTGGCGGCCCGGGCGGTGACCCGGGTGGTGGATCCGCCGTCGCCGACCCTCGCCTCGATCGTGTCGTCGGCGACCCCGGACAGCACGACCCCGGCGCCGGCGGCCGCGAGCCCGACCCCGCGACCCGGCGTGGTCAGCGCCACGGCCACCGCGACACCCGCACCGGTGGAACGTATCCGGGGCAGGTCCGGGGCCCAGCGGTCGCCGGTGGCCAGCACCCGGACCCGGTCGGCGGCGTCGACGGTGCTGCCGCCGAGCACGGCCGCGGTCACTGTCATCCGCTGGGTGTTGGTGGACGTCGCGACCTCCACGGTGGCGGCGATCGCGACCCCGAATCCGGTGGCGGCCGCGGCGATCCCGCCCGCGGCGGCGTGGGTGGACAGGGTGGTCAGCCCGGTGGCCGCGACGGTGACGGCGCCCACCGTGGCGGTGACCGTGGCGGCGGCGGTGAGCTGCGCGCTGACCGTTCCGGTGATGGTGTTGGTCGCGGTGGCGCCGCCCAGGCCCACCCCGACCGAGACCCCGCTGGTGGTGCCGGACAGGGTGATGGTGACCGCGACGGCGTCCGCGGCCGCGCTGACCGCGGAGACGGCGGTCACCTCGACGGCCTTGCCGGCCAGCCGGGACGCGTCGACCAGCGCGGTGGTGGTCGCGGTGACGGCATTGGTGGCCTGGGCGACGCCGACCGACACGCTGCCGCCCTGCCCGACCACGACGCTCAGGGCGCCGCCGATCGCGGCGGTGTCCAGCACGGCCGAGTCGCCGGCCGCGACGGTGACCGCACCGACCGGGGTGCAGGCGTTCTGGGCGTCCCGGGTGCCGGCGCACACGTCGGCCTTGCCGGTCTTCGCGGAGACTGCGGTGCGCAACTGGGTGTCGGCGATCGCGACGCCGACCGCGACGGTCAGCGAGATGTTGGCGCCGGTGCTGACGGTGAGCGAGCCGCTCAGCGCGGTGGCGCTGGTGGTCAGGTGTCCGGACCCGGTCCCGGACGGTGGCGTGCCGCCGGGCGTCAGGGTGGGTAGGTTGGCCCGCGCGGTGATGCTCAGATCGCCGCCGGTGGCGGTGATCCGGGCCGCCTCGACGAGGGCTGCGACGGCCCCGGCGACGGTGCTGCTGGCCTGCGCGCCGGCCGCGGTGACGGTGACCTGGGCCCAGCCGCCGCTGACGGTCAGGCCGGCCGCGACGGCCACCGCCGTCGTGTCCACCCCCCGTTCGGAGTGGGCGTCGATCGAGATGGTCCGCCCGGTCACCCGGGTCGCGTCGCCGGTGATGGACGAGCACAGGTCGTCGGAGACCGTGGTGGTGGCCACCGCGGCGGCCACCGCCACCGACACCGCGGGGGCGCTGCCGCCGATCGAACCGGTCAGCGATCCGGCACCGACGGCGGTGTGCACGTCGCCAGAGGTGGTCGCGGATATGACCAGGGCGCCCGAACTGGTGACGACCGCACCGCTCTCGATACCGGCGCGCACCGTGGTCGACTCAGCCGCGGTGGCGGTGGCCGCGGCGATGGTGGCCGAGACCGACGGCCCGTTGCTGCCGGCGACGGACAGGCCCAGTGCGGCGGCTGCGGTGGTCACACGCACGCCCGCGGGGTTGCCGGTGGTGGCGGTGACGGTCACCCCGCCGGCGCCGGCGGCGACGGTGGCGGCGCTGATCAGGGCGGTAGCGGTGTCGGACACGGTGGCGGTGGATCCCGCGCCCGCTCCGGTGACGGTCAATGCCGGGCTGCCGCTGAAGGAGAACTGCAGCGCGACGGTGACCGCGACCGTGGTCGTGGTGACGGCGCTGGTGGCCCCGGCGGTCACCGAGATGGTGTTGCCGCGCACCGATGTCGAGCCGCCGGTGATGCTCGCGATGACCTGGCTGGCCAGTGTGGCCGTGGCGGTGGCGACCCCGAGGGCCAGCGAGCCGCCGCGGCCGATACCGCCGGACAGGGCGCCGGCAGCGGCGGCGGCGGTGATCGCGCCGGTGCTGGCGGCGGCGACGGTGACGGCGCCGTCGCAGGCCGTCGTGGTGCCGGCGCAGACAGTACCGCCGGCGATGCTGGCGGTGACGGTGCTCGCGATGCTGTTGTCGGTGATCGCTCCGCCGACCGAGATCGACGCGGTGGTACCGGTTCCGGATGAACTCAAGGCCAGGGTGAGGCCAGCCGCGGTGGCGTCGATGCCGGCGGTGGTGTCGGCCAGCACGCTCAACGACCGAGCAGTCACCCCGACGGCACCCGTCACTGCGACCGACGCGGTGATCGTGTTCCCGCGGGTACCGCGGCCGATCTGGTTGACCGCCACCGCGGCCCCGATGCCCACGGTCAGCCCGGCGGTCGCGCTGCCCACCGCCAACGTGAGGGAGGCGCCGACGGCGCGGGCGACGATGGTCGACCCGTCACCGGCGGCCGGCATCGAGGCGCGCACGGTGACGTCGCCGCTGGCGGTGATCACGCCCGTACCGGAGATCCGGGCGGTGACGTGGTCGTCGACGGCGTTGCCGGCGCCGGCGCCCGCCCCGGCCAGCGCTGCGGACAGGGCGCCGGAGCCGGTTCCGATCGACTGCACCGCGGCGGTGCCGGACAGCGCGAGCGCCCGGATGGCGGGAACGGCGGTGGCCAGCACCGAGACGTTCCCGGCCGTCACCGTGGAATCGTCGATCCGCGCGGTGACGTCGTTGCCGATGACGTTGACGGCGGCGCTCGCCCCGATCGCCGCGGCCGGCGTGAAGGTGCCCGGGGCGTCGCCGGTGGCCAGCACCGCGACCGCCAGGCCGCCGGCGTCGGCGGTCACCGTGGAGCCGTCGCGAGCCTCGACGAGCACGGCCGCGGTGCCGGCCTGCACCCCGGATCGCTCGATGGCGGCCGTCAGCAGGGTGCCGATGGTGTTGCCGGAACGGATCGCGACCGCACCGGCCACCACGAGCGTGCCGACCATCGGGGTGATCCGGCTGCTCACCGTCACCGAGGTGCCGGCGAGGGCGGCGCCGTCGGCGGCGGCGGACGCGCTCGCGGTGACCAGCGCGACCGCCGGCGACAGGGCGACGCTCAACGGCGTCTCACCGCCGGCGCCCGAGGCCGCGACCACGTGCACATCCTCCTGGGTGACGGCGCTGACCGTGATTCCGGTCGCCATCCCCGTCGCCACTGCCCCGGCCACGATCGGCACCGGCGCCGCGGAGTTGGTGCCGGTCTGCTTGAGGGAGGTGCGGGCACCGACGGTGGCGGACGAATGGTGGTCGACCTGCGCCACTCCGACCGCCACACCTATTCCGGCACCCTTGCTCTCGAAGGCACCGCTGCCGGCGACCAGGACGGGCGCCGCGCGCAGCGCCGCATCGACCACGATCAGCCCGCCGGCGGACACGATGACATCGGTGCCGATGCCCGCGGTCACCCGCGCGGTCAGCAGTTGCAGGTTGATCGTGATCGGCAGGGCGATGGTCTGGCTCATCACGGCCAGGGCCGCGGCCACCGAGACGACCGCCTGCTCGGCGTGCGCGGCGACCAGAACGGTGCCTGCGGTGGTGATCCGGGCGCTGTTGCCGATACCGGCGGTCACGATGTCGTCGGCCAGGGTGACGTCGACAGCCGCCCCGACGGCAACGGAGCCGTATACCGCCGCCGCGCCGGTCACCGAGTAGCTCCGCAGCTCCCGCAGGGCCTGGACGGTCACGTCGCCGGTCGCGGTGACGGCGGTGGGCGCGCCGGTGGTCGAGACGATGGTCGCGGCGGTGGTGGACTGGATCCGGTTCACCGAGGCCGACCCGGCCAGGTTCACCGTGAGCGGCCTGCCGTCGGGCCCCTGCCGCTCGGGCAGCACCGCACCGACGCCCAGCGCGACGGTGGTGAGCCGATCGTCGGACCCGGCCGCCACCGTGACGTTCCGCGCGGTCACCGACGGCGCGGACAGCCACGCCAGGGTGGTGTTGCGCCGCTGGGCGGTCGACGGGTCGTCGAAGGCCTGACCGCTCAACTCGTTCCAGGCGAACGCGCCGGCCAGCAGGACGGTGGCCTGCGATGCCGGCTTGGCCAGCACCGCGGCGGCCACGGCGCTGGCGCCGATGTGGCTGGAGGCCTCGACAGTGAGGTCCCCGCCGCTGATGACGGCGCCGGGGGTGTCGATGTACGCGTGGGTGATGGCGCCGACGAAGTTGACCGCGATCTGCGCGGACAGCCCGAACCCGTAGCTGGGGTCGGTGGCGGCCTGGAACGCGGATCCGGCGCTGCTGGTGGCATCTTTGACCGCGGCCGGGGTGGGTCCGCCCACCGTCACCGACCACGTCGAACTGGGCCGGGTGGCCGCGACACCGACGGTGACCACGTCGATGTCGGAGACGGCGCGCACCCGCACCGATCCCGCCGCGTCGATCGAGGTCGGCGCGCCCTGGGTACGAACCGCCGGGTGCTCGTCGGCGTTGCCGAAGAAGGCCTCGGTGACGGTCGACAACGTGGCGACGGCAACCCCGACGCCGATGGCGACCCGGCCGCCGGCCTGCAGCACCGAGCTCACGGTGACGACCAGCACGCCGTTGTCGGCGGCGACGTCCAGGTTCCCGCCGGTGCTGACCCGGGCGGTGTCCTCCAGGTAGGCCAGCGCGGTGGTGACCGGGGCGACTCGGGTCACCGAGCCGCTGATCCCGAGATTGGTCGCGTCTCCGCCCTGCTGGGCGAGGGTGACGATGCGAACGTCGTTGGCGGCGTCGACCAGCACGTCGGCCCGGGCCGCCAGCACCGCGCCGTCGGCGACATGCGCGTCAGCGTCGCTGCGCAGGGTGATCTGCTGGTAGGTGCCGCCGACGGCGACCTTGCCGGTGGTTCCGCCGCCGTTGACGTACTTGGCCAGCGACTGCAGCTTGCTCAACCCGGCGAGGTTGATCAGCTGCGCGCTGGTGTCGGCGGTGATCGACACCCGCTGGTCGGCGGCCGGAGTCACCGCGAAGCCCGGATCGGCCTTGGTGTTGATCGTCGCATTGTTCGCGATCACCGTGGTGGCGGAGTTGATCACGTCCAGGACCAGGACGGCGCCGCTGAACGCCGCCTTGGTGCGGTCCTGTTCACCGCCGACCGCCCAGTCCGACAGGTGTCGGCCGCCGGCCCGGGCGTCGACCGAGGTGGTGGACACGTATTTGGAGATCGCCTTGTAGAGGCTGGTCAGGCCGAGCAGTGCGGTGACGTAGCCGGGGTTGGTGGACAGCGCAGCGGCCGATTCGGCGTCGGCGGCGGTGCCCGGGACGGTCGCCGGTGCCGCGTCCTGGATGGCCCGGGCCAGGTCGCTGCTCAGCACCTGGCTGGGCAGCACGGCACGGCTGGTCACGGTGAGCGCATGTGCGCTGGTCACCGCGGCCGCCTTGGACACCTCGGTGCTCGCCCGGTTGGCGTAGGAGGCGATCGCGATGCCGCCGGCCAGCGAGTACTTGGCGATGGAGCCACCGGTCTTCGGCTCGCGTTCCAGGACGGCGGTGCCGATCGCGACGGTGGTGAAGTTGTCCTCGGCGTAGCTCGTGATGCCGGTGGCGCCGCGGCTGCTGAGCAGCGCGTTGGCGTTGACGAAGGTCCGCGCGTCGTTGGTGCTGGTGACGAAGACGACGGCGACGCCGGCCGCGAACGTGCTGTCCTGCTCGGTGGACAGCAGGTCGAAGCCGACGTTGGTGGCCAGGGCTCCGCCCCAGCCCACGCCGACGGGTGCCAGGAACGGCGAGGCGTCCATGTCGGTGTAGGCCTGCGCGTCGTTGTTGATGTTGATCGACGAGGAGCTGATGTCCAGGTTGCCGCGGGCGCGGATGGTGCCACCGACGGTGACGGCCGCGTCCGAGTCGACCATGCAGACCACGACGCCGATCGCGATGCCGGTGTTGGCCTTCTTCAGGCCCCAGATCTCGCTGACCGTGGACACCGTGACGTCGTTGGCGGCGGCGGCGTGGATGCCGACGTCGCCGGCCTCGACCAGCGCGCCGTCGGCCACGGTGGTCCGCGCGGTGGAGGTGACGTTGCCGACGGCCGCGCTGATCGCGGGTCCGGGGATGAGCCCGGAGAAGGCGCCGAACACGGACATGTTGATACCGGTGTTCACCTTGGTGATCACGTGGGCGGTGTTGTTCACGATCGACGCGAGCAGCAGGTCGGTGCCGGCCCGCAGCTGCGCCCGCCCGACGGAAACGGTCGCGCTGGCATTGCTCTCACCGTAGGTGACGCCGAGCCAGATGCTCGCGGCGGACAGCGTCAGCTCCGACGTGGCCCGGGCGGTTGCAGTCAGCGATCCGGTGGCGTTGATGTCGGCACCGTCGGCGATGGTCAGCGCCGCGCCGGCCCGCTGGGTGGCGGACTGCGCAAGGAGTCCGCTGAACCACTGCAGGATCCCGTTCACGGCGGGAATCGCTGCCATCAGCGAGGTACCGACGTTGGCGGCGGTGCTCGATCCGGTCTGCAACCGGGCGATGTCGACGTCGAAGGTGGCGTCCGGGGTCAGGGTGACGCCCGGGTTCAGCGTGAGCGTCATCGAAAGGCCGTCCGCGGAGATGCTCTTGATCTGGTAGAAGCCGGTATTCGCGGTGTCACCGGTGAGCCGGATCCGGTCCCCGACCTTGAAGCCGTCGGCGGTCCAGCTGCCCCGGGTCCGGACCACCGTCTGCCCGTTCAGGATCAGGGTCGGCCGGAGCAGGGAGACCGCGACCGCGACGGTCGGGTCGGCGTCGTTCTTCGCCGTGTCCTCGTCCGCCAGCCTGGCCCGGGTGCCGTCGAGCCGGGCCAGCGTCAGGGTCGACCCGGTGATCGCGGTGATCCGGTAGCTTCCGTTGTTGCGCGCCGTGTCGGCCACTGTCACGTACTGGCCGACCGCGAAACCCTGCGTTGCCCAGGCAATCCCGTCCCGTCGGGTGACGGTGTCGGCGGCCGAGGAGAAGGTCAGCGGTGGCGCGGCCCGATCCGATCCCGAGCCGGCCACCAGCACCGCCGCGCCGATGACGTCGACCCCACGCACGGTCTCGGCGACCAGTTGGCCGCTGGGGGTCAGCGTCAGCACCGACCCGACGACCTTGGCGATGACGTAGCTGCCCCGGTTCAGGCTCTGTCCGTCGACGACGATGACCTGGCCGGCGGCGAACCCGTCGTCGGCCCACGACCGACCGTCCAGCCGGGTGATGGTGCCGGCCCCCGATGCCGGGGTGAAGGTGAGCCCGACGTCGGCGGCTCGCAGCGCGACCGTCGGGTCCACCGCGACCAGCGGCAGCTGACCCGGTGAGCCCTGCGCCCAGATGGTGACCCCACGGACGCCGGTCCGCGCGGTGAAGGTGATCCCGGTGTCCAGGCGCAGGGTCGCGTCGGTGACCGACAGCACCGCGACCATGCCGTCATTGGGTCCGTCCACGCCCGCGACGCCGGACGTCCCGGTGATCTGGACGAACTGGCCGGCCACGAACCCGTCGCTGCGCCAACTGCCGGAGCTGCGGGTGATCTCGCTGCCGGAGAAGGTCAGAACGGGGTCGCCGGTCATCAGCACGACGGCCACCAGCAGGATCCCGACGTCACCCTGCTCGGAATGCAGGCGGGTGGACGGGTCGATGGTAAGGGTGGTGGGGGTGACGCCGATGACCCGGTAGAAGCCGTCGTTGGACACGCTGTCCTCGACCCGGATCCAGCTGCCCGCGGTGAAGCCCTCGGCGACCCAACTGCCGGCCGGGCGGGTGATGCTGCCCTTGAGAGGTGCACCGCCGGCGTCGGTGCCGCCGTCGACGAAGGTGGGCCGGGTGTCCGAGTCCATCACCGGCACCAGGCCCCGCACCGTGCTCGCGCTGGTGTCGACCTCGAAATCGGCGTACCTGGTGGTGGCGGCGGCCACGGCGAGGCTGATGTTCCGGCCCCGCAGGGCCGCGGCCTCGACGGTCAGCGTGCCGGCAGCGGCGATGTCGCGGAAGAACGGGGTGGCGCTCGTCCAGGTCGCCTCGACCGCGGCGTTCACGGCGATGCTCAGATCACCGGTGGCGGTGATGGCGCTGGTCTTGGTCACGGTCGCCGAAGTGGCCGCGCCCAACGAGACGGACCCGGCGGTTAGGGTGCCGTCGACGATCAGCACGCCGGCCTTGGCGACGATCAGCGCGGCGGCGCCGAGCGCGAGCGTGCCGCGCAGGGTGACCTTGGCGCCGCCCGCGTTGATCACCAACGAACCGCTGGGCAGCACGAAGTCGATCGATTCGGTCCGGGTGCTGGTCAGCCGCAGCTGAGTGGAGGTGACCGCGGTGAGCACGAGCTCGTCGGCGGGGTCCTGGTAGGTCAGGGTGACGGAGACGCTAGTGACGCTGGACGACACCGGTTCCAGCCCGTCGAACCGGACGGTGCGGTCGCCGACGCTCACCCAGCCGGACTGCGGGCCGTCGGGCCGGTAGCTCAGGTCCCCGTTGCCGGTGCCGGTGCCGCCTCCGGTGAACCGCAGGGTGTCGTACCCGCCCGCTCCCCCGTCGACGGAGGCGACCGAGCCGGCCCCGTCCAGGACGAACTCGTCCTGGTCCGCGGCCCCGACCAGGTGCCCGAACCCGCTGAAGGTCACGTCGGCCACCGTGCCTGCACCGGGACCCGTGACGTGCCAGACGGTGTCGGTGGCCGGGCCGGCCGCCACCACCAGCCGGTCGTCGCCGGCGCCGACCACGGTGACCGGTCGGCCGATCGGACCCGCCAAGGTCAGCATGTTCCCGCCGGCCGGATCGCCGGTCAGCAGGATGCCGGTGATCCGCGCGAGCAACCGCGAGAAGCCCTCCCCCACACCGGAGTCCGGCCGGAGGGTGACGGAGGTGCCGTCCGAGGCCAGGGTCTGGGCACCGCGCCAGTCCAGCTCCCAGGTCGACGCGACGGGCTCGGCATCAGCGGCCGATGGCGGGTCGACCGCTGACGTGGCGGCGACCGACGACGGGGCGGTCGGCGTCGGCGAGATATCTCGGTCCGGGACCGCATCCTGGTCCAGGCCAGCGCCCTGGTTCGCGGCGGTGTTCTGATTCGGGACGGTGTTCTGGTTCGGGACGGCGGTCGGCGGCGCCGGATCGGCGACGGCAGGCGGCATGTCCGCCGCGACGGCCGGCGACTTCGACGCCGGTTCAGCCGGCACCGAAGCAGGGTCGGCCGGCACCGGCGATGCCGCCGAAACGGTCTCGGTCGGCGCCGGCTCGGGCGTTGCGGCGGTCGATGTCACGCTCACCGCTGGTTCCTCGGTGAGCGGCGCCGCAGTCGACCCGACCTCCGGTTCGGTGCGGGTGTCCGTTTCCGCCGGGGTGGCGTCGCCGGCCGGGTCGTCGCCGGCCGATGCGAAAGACGCGGCGGCGGAGGCGGCGTCGTTCTGCACGACGGAATCGGACTCGCTGCGCTCGACCTGCGCCGCGGCGGCGAGGTCGGCGACCTGGTCGACCGGCGCATCGTCGGCCGACGCCGGCGACCCACCCACCAGGAACATTGCGGCACCGGCGGCCAGCACCCCGGCGCCCCGCAACGCCAGCCGGGTCACCGTGCCGGCGGCGGACCGCGGCCGGCTCCGAGACGCCCTGCGGAGTCGGCGATGTCGTGTCCGCGCGACGACTGCCAGCATCACGGCCATGGTCACCATCAACGGTGTCATGACGGACGCCCGTCCGGCGTGGCCAACCCGCAGCCGAGCCGGTCAGCCGACCCGACGACGGCCGAGATGGCCGTGCCTGCAAGGTGACTCGACGACGACACAACACCTCCCGACGCCGTGGAATGAAGGAATGTTCCGTACGAATACTGGACACGATCGCCCAGCGTGTCAATAGCGAACGTTCCCTATTGTTTCCGGGACCGCCGGACGGGCCGGACGGCGCCGGACCCGGTCAACGCGCGCAGGGCCGCCACGTGCGCATCCACGTCCGCGTCGCCGACCAGCGCACGCTGCGCGGTGAAGCCGACCAGCACCGAGAACAGCAGCTCGGCAATCGCTTTCGGATCAGCCGTGTCATCGAGTTGCCCCGCGGCCTGCCAGGCTCGGCAGATCCGGACCAGGGCGTCCCGCAGTGACCCGTACAGGCGCCGCGCGTCCGCTTGGAGAGCCGGGTCGCTCTGCGAGTGACTCCACCCGTGCAGGGCGACGGCACCGAGATCGACCGGGCCGTCGGCGCGGTACCCGCGGATCGTCTCCAGCACCTGCCCGACCAGCTCTGGCATCGGCGGCGGGGGCGACTGCGCCAGCACCGGTTCGAGGGCGGCAATCAGCCCCGCGGTGCCCGCGGTGAACGCCGCGGCGATGACCTCGTCCTTGCCCTTGAAATAGCGGTAGACGGCGCCGACCGACACCCCGGAGGCCTTGATGATCATCTCCATGGACACGGCCTCAAGGCCGTGCTCGGCAACGCACGCCCGCGCGGCGTCCAGGATCTGGTTGCGCCGGGCCTCCCGAGCGCTGTCGCTGATCCTCGGCACGAGCGTCAGCCTAGCAAGCGAGCGAATGTTTCTTCTGCCGAACCGGAGGTTCCCGGAGCGGACATCCCTGGACCGGAGATCCTCAGCCGCCGGCCGCGACCCGCGATCGACCGCCGACGTGCGGTGTGCCGGCCGGGAATCCGGAGGGATCGTGCGCGGCGAACACGGTGACCTCCGGATGCTCGGCGACGAAGGCGCGCAGCCGATCCTGATTGTGCACCCGCAACCGCTTGTCGGTGGTGACCACCGCCTCGAACAGGCCGACCCGGAACGCCACCGTGCGGGTCGGGCCATTGACTTCGCGCGGGTCGAAGAACGCGTCGCCGGCATCGAGCAGCCAGCCCTGGTCGGTGTCGACGGCGACGCCGCAGTGGCCCAGGGTGTGGCCGGGCAGCGGCACGAACAGGAACTCCGGCGGCAGGCCCTCGAGATTGCGGACGGCCTCGAACCCGTACCACGGCTGCCCCTCGACGGTATAGGTCTGCCACTTCGGGTGGTGCGCCCACATCAGCGGCCGGTACCGGCCCCGGGCCTTGACGCCCTTGCGCCGCATGGCCGCCTTCAACTCGGTGCCGTGTACGTGCACGGTCGCCTGCGGGAAGTCCGACAGCCCGCCGACGTGGTCCAGGTCCAGGTGCGTCTGCACGATGTGCCGCACGTCCCGCGGATCGAAGCCCATGGCGCGGATCTGGTTGATCGCGGCGAGTGAGGCATCGACGGCGGGCCGGCCGTAGAACCGCGCGAAGGTCACGCCGAGCCGCGAGGTGATCGCCGCGTAGTCCGCGGTGCCCAACCCGCTGTCGACGAGAACCAACCCACTGCTCGGTGTCTCGACCAACAGGACGTGGCAGGCGAGATGCTGCCCACCGAGTTTCATCGCCGTGATGTGCGCGCAGTTCAGGTGATGCACACGCAGGTTGCCGGTCATCGGTCTCGCCTTTCGGGTCGAGGGAGCGCGGCTCATGGCCGGTCTCCCTGGGCGGTTCTCAAACAGAAGGAATATTCCCTTTGGCCAGCGTGAGCACACCATGGCAGGATGGCTCTGTCAAGAATGAATATTTCTTCCGAATGGAGGCGGGTCATGCCGCGGTTGACCGACGAACAGCGAAGCGCCCGCCGCCGCCAGATCCTGGAGGCGGCCAGGGCGTGCGTCTCCCGGCACGGCCTGGAGGCGGTGTCGATGGAGATGATCATCGCTGAGTCCGGGCTGTCCACCGGCGCGGTGTACCGGCACTTCAAGGGCAAGGACGAGATCATCGCCGCGGCCGTGGTCGGCGGCACCGACGGCCTACTGGCGGCGCTGCTGCCGATCCTGGACCGGAAGCCGGCGCCTGCCCTGTCCACCCTGGCCGGGCAGGTGCTCGACGGCATCCTGGCCTACGGCCGGGCGGCGCCCGGTCATGCGGTCGACCTGATCAGAGTCGGTCTGCACGGGTGGAGTCACGCCCAGTCCGGTCCGGAACTGTCGGCGGCGGTGCGGAAGTCGTATCGCACGTTGCGGGCCCGCTACGGCTCGCTGGCCCGGATCCGGCTGGCCGACCGGGCGCTGCCGGCGGGCGTCGACCCGGATGCGGTGGCCGAGCTGCTCACCTCGGTCACGCTGGGCTTCGTCGCCCAGCGGGCCCTGCTGGGCGACGGCGAGCCGGACCGGCATGCCCGAGCCCTTGCGGTCTTCGGCACCACGGAGACATCGCCGGTGCGCCGTTGACGGTCACCCGGAGTCGCTGCGACCGCCGCAGCGGCCCCGCAGGGGCCGTCCCCTCGGATAAGCCCGGACGCATGGCGAGGTTTCGTCGTTGCTGGGCCACCCCGGCGAGCCGCGCCGATCCAACGTTCAGCAAACCGGACAAAACGGCACCGAAAGTGGATACTGGATCAGCGCGGCACCAGATCCAGGCCGGCCTACGCTGATGGTCGGGATGGGGGTGGACGAAACGTGGCCAGCTACCTCGCACGACGGAGCGCCCGGACGGGCGCCACGATGTGGCGGGTGCTGTCGGACGGGCCCGAGCAACATGTCGCTCCCGACGGCGTGATGGACCTGATGTGGTTTCAGGATCGCCTTGTCGTCGCCGGTGCCGATACCCGGACGATGATCGTCCGAACCGGACCCGGCGAGGTGACCTGGGGCCTTCAGTTCGCTCCCGGCGTCGCGCACGCCCTGCTCGGGATACCCGCTCACGAGTTGACCGACCGGCGCGTCGAGCTGTCGGACCTCGTCACGCTGCCCGGCCCGCTCCCTCGTTCCTTCGAGGACGACCCACCTACCGCCCTCGAACGGGTCTTCATGGCGCTGTGGACCAGGGCGGACCCCGACCGCGCCGCCCTGCGCCGCGCCGCATCCTTGGACCGCGCAGCACGTGTCGGCCTGAGCGTGCCGGAGACGGCGAGGATCCACGACCTTTCGGAACGGTCGCTACGCAGGCTCAGCCACTCGCTCTTCGGCTACGGACCCAAGACGCTCATGCAGATTCACCGCTTCCAGCGCGCGCTGCACCTGGCGCGAACGGGCATGCCGTTGAGCGAGACCGCCGCGACCGCCGGCTACGTCGACCAGGCCCACTTCGCCCGGGAGAGCAGGCGACTCACCGGACGGACCCCTTCCGAGCTCACCCGCGACCCGGCGTGACACAAACGCCCGCCCGCGTGTCCGTCGCCGGCGCATGGCCGATTTGTACAAGCGCGCGCTCGGACGGTTCGACAGGATAGATCCACGTCAGCAGCCGCGTCGGTGCTGCGCGCCCGACGTCCAATGACATCCCGAGGAGTGAAACCCGTGTCGCACCATCATCACGCCATCGACTACGTCGAGCTGTCGGCGCCCAACCTCGACGCCGCCCGAGCCTTCTACGCCGCCGCCCTCGGGTGGGAGTTCAACGACTACGGGCCGGAGTATGCGGGTATCCGGGGCCCGGACCGCGACGGCCCGGAAGCCGGCGGGCTGGCCGCGAACGGCCCGGCCAGCCCGCTGGTGATCGTGTACTCCGACGACCTCGACGCGACCGCGCGGGCGGTCGTGTCAGCCGGCGGCACGATCGTCAAGGGTCCCTACGACTTTCCGGGTGGTCGGCGTTTCCACTTCCTCGACCCGTCCGGCAACGAGCTGGCCGTCTGGGGCGCGGCGCCGGACGCCTCCACCCACGGCTGACCGGCAAAGGGCTCCGAGACCGATGCCGGTCGTCAGACCGACTCGACCGCCGGTGCGCCAGGCGAGGGTGACCCGGAGTGGTTCGACGCCCATCAGCGGCAGCCAGGCCAGGCCGGCTCGCGCGTAGTAGCGGCCACGCTGGACGGCGCGAAGCAGATGCCGGCTCCGGCGGCGACCTGTTCGAGCATCTCCTCGACGTTGTCGTTGGTCGATCCCCACCGCGGGGTGGAGCCCGGTCCGGGAGGGCTGACCGACAGCCATGGTCACCAGGTCGGCGACCCCGGCAAGGCGGCCGCCGCGATCCTGCGTGCCCTCGACGCTCGGCCCGCGCCGCCGCGCCTCGTCCTGGGCACCGACGCCACCGACGCCATCGCCCAATACATGGACGACGCCCGCGCCGAATTCCTCGCGTGGGAGGCCGTCAGCCGAAGCACCGACGGGGACGGCAATCCGGAGTGGGTCAGAGCGGCGTGGCCGGGTAGTTCGGCTTCACCACCCTGTTGATGAAGCTGCCCTTCGACTCGGCGGCCATCAGCTGGTCGTACACGTGCGGTGGGACGCCCCGGTAGACATACGTCGCGCCACCCGTGTAAACGACGTGCAGCGCTGAGTCGGTGTCGTCGTACCCGACCAGTTCGATGGCGCTGGACGCAACGGACCGCATCTTCGGCGTCATGACTCGATCTCCTCATCGGAAGGCCTCGATCATCGTCTCCACCCACGCCCGGTACGGGCGCGCCGGGCGGCCGAGAACATCTTCCACGGCCGCGCTGACGCGTTGCTCGTGCGGCAACGGGGTGCCGATGACGTCGAGGGTCGCGTCCGCGACGTCCTCGGGCATCAGCTCCAGCATCCGCGCCCGCGCCTGCTGCCGGCTCACCTCCACCACCTCGATGCGCCGGCCCAGCGCGGCCGCGATCGTGGCGACCTGGGCTCGCGGCGTGATCGGTTCGGGTCCGGTGAGCTCGTAGATGCGTCCGGCGTGGCCACGGTCCCGGACCGTCGCCGCTGCGACCGAAGCGATGTCGGTCGGGTCGATGATCGGCAAGGCCACGTCCGCGAAGGGCGCGTAGACGGCGCCGCTCGCCCGAATGGACTCGGCCCAGGCCAGCGTGTTGGAGGCGAACCCGCCTGGCCGCAGGATGGTCCAGGCCAGCCCGGACGCGATCACGGTCTCCTCGAACCGACGCGGTGTCGGATAGCTGTCCGCTCGGGTGGCCGCCCCGATCGAGGACAGCAGCACCACGCGGCGAACGGCGGAGCGAGCCACGACCTCGACCAGTTTGTCGGCGGCGTCACCGATGGCGAGCAGGAATACCGTCTCGGCGCCGTCGAGCGCGGGCGCCACCGACCTGGGGTCGGCCAGATCGCCGCGGACGAACGCGACATCCGCGGGCAAGATCCCGTGTGGGTCCTGGCGGGCGAGAGCCGTGACGCTCTCGCCGGCTTCACGCAAGGCCTGCACGACCTGCCGCCCGACCATGCCGGTGGCGCCCGTCACCACGATCATCTGCTTGCTCTTCTCATCCGGAAGGAACGTGTCGCAGCGACGTTAGTGTTGTGAAGTCACTAGGTTCCTAGGAGAAACTATTGCGATGAAGTCCACGACCGCGTCCCACACTCCCACCGAACGGGAGGGCTGCCCGATCACACCGGTGGTCGACATCGTCTTCAGCCGCTGGACCACTCCGATCCTCTGGCAGCTCCAGGCCAACGGGACGCTGAGGTTCACTGACCTGCGCGAGCGGGTGGACGGCATCACGGCGAAGGTGCTGACTCAGCGGCTGCGACAGCTGGAGCGGGACGGTCTGGTCAGCCGCACCAGCTACGCGGAGATCCCACCCCGCGTCGAGTACGGCATCACCGCGCTCGGGCGGAGCCTCGCCCCCGTCTTCGCCTCCCTCGTCACCTGGTCCGACACCCACATGGAACATGTCGGCGCGGCACGCACCAACTACGACGCATCCGGACGCCCCCGCCCAGCCTGAACCACAACGGGCACCGCCAAGAGAAGGCGGCACAACAGACATACCAGCGTGCAGCGGTCCGGCTGATCAGTCCCTAAAATGGGTGCGGTGCCCGGCTTGTCGACCCTGCTGCCCGCGACCGCGGCCGTCTCGCAGTGGCGGACCGGCCAACAACCCGACGGTGAGACGGCCTGGTACCCGGGCGAGGAGGCCACGGTGTCCGGGGCGGTCCCGTCGCGGCGGCGGGAGTTCCTGCTCGGTCGGACCTGCGCCCGGCGGAGCCTGCGCCGGATCGGTGTTCCCGCCGCGACCATACCGAAAGGACCGGCGGGGGAACCGGTGTGGCCGGCCTCGGTGGTCGGCAGCATCACCCATTGCGCCGGCTATGTCGCGGCCGCGACGGCCCGCCGCGCCGACCTGATGACCGTCGGCATCGACGCCGAACCGAATGAGCCGCTGCCCGACGGGGTGCTCGCGCTGACCGCCTCGTCCGCCGAGATCACCCGGCTGCGGGACCTCGCGATGAGCCGCCCGTGGGTGCAGTGGGGCCGACTGTCGTTCTGCGCCAAGGAGGCCACCTACAAGGCGTGGTTTCCGGTGCGCCGATGCTGGCTCGGTTTCGAGGACGTCGACGTGCGGATCGACCCGGACGGGCGGTTCCGGGCCCGCCTGCTGCCGTCTGCCCCGGCCCACGACGACGGGTTCGCCGAGCTCGGCGGGCGTTGGACAGTCGACGACGGGGTGCTGCTGGCCGCCGTGGCGCTGCCGGCCGAGCCGGGCTGATCGGCCGCCGGACGCCCGCTCGGTGGGCACGCGGCATAGCGCCGGCCGCCGGGGTCAGAGGCTCCCCTCCTCGGCATCCTCATGCACCGAGGACGCCAGCTGCCTGGCCACCGACTCCACCGTCGGAGCGGCGAACAGCGACCGCAGTGCAAGCACGACGTCGTACCGCTGCCGCAGCGTCTCCAGCATCCGAGTCGCGCGCAGGCTGTCGCCGCCAAGGGTGAAGAAGTTCTGGCGCCGCCCGACGGCCGGCACAGCCAACAGCTCCCGCCACAGTGCGGCCACCACCAGTTCCCACTCCCCCTGTGGCGGTTCCTGTTCCGACGCCGACGTCGGCACAGACGACGAGGCCGCCGACGCAGACGCCGAGACCGCCAGCAGCGCAACAGCGGCTCGGTCGAGTTTCCCGTTGGCACTCAACGGGATCCGGTCCACCACGACGAGCCGCTCCGGCACCATGTGCGCGGGCAGGCGGGTCGCGACGTCGGCGAGCACGCCGTCCACGTCGGATCCGCCGGTGATCGCGGCGACCAGCCGCCGGCCGGGACCGGTGCCATGGACGGCCGCGACGGCCTGGCCGACGCACGGCGCTTCGAGGAGCGCGGCCTCGACGTCGCCCAGTTCGATGCGGTGACCACGGATCTTCACCTGCTGGTCGGCCCGTCCGAGGAACTCCAGGGTCCCGTCCGGCCAGTACCGGCCGACGTCGCCCGTGCGGTACCAGCGCACGCCGCCGACCTCGACGAACCGGTCGGCGGTCAGGTCAGGCGCACCCCGGTAGCCCAGGGCGACGCCCGCGCCGCCGATCCACAGCTCGCCCGGCACCCAGTCCGGGCAGTCCCGGCCGAGACCGTCGACCACCCGGAACATCTGGTTGCGCAACGGTTTCCCGTAGGGGATGGATCGCCAGTCCGGCTTCACCACGTCCACTTCGGTGAGGTTCGACCAGATCGACGCCTCGGTCGCGCCGCCGAGCGCGACGAACCTCACCCCCCGCGCCCGCGCGGGCAGGTCCAGGCCCACCCAGTCGCCGGAGACCAGCGCCAGCCGCAGTGCGGGTCCCGACGGGGCGACGACCAGCAGCATGTCCAGCAGCGCGGGAACGGTGTTCCAGACCGTGACCCCGTGCTCGGCCACCAGTTCCGCCCAGCGCCGCGCATCCCGGCGGGTGTCCTCGTCGATGGTGACGAGCGCGCCGCCGGCCGAGAGCAGGCCGAAGACGTCGTACACCGACAGGTCGAAGTCCAGCGCCGAGACCGCGAGCACCCGGTCGTCCGGGCCGATCTCGAACCGCTCGTTGATGTCGTCGATGGTGTTGAGCGCCGATCGGTGGGTGATCTCGACACCCTTGGGTTCGCCGGTCGAACCCGAGGTGAAGATCACGTAGGCGAGCGAATCCGGATCCGGCACGGCGATCTCGACGAGCGGCGGCGCGGTCATGGCGGTGCTCGGCAACACCGCCGTGCCCGTTCCCGCGCGGGCGGTGTCGTCGGTGATCACCAGCCGGGCGTCCGCCAGTTTCAGGATGCGGTCGCGTCGCGCGGCGGGCTGATCGACGCCGATCGGCACGTACGCACAGCCGGCGGCCAGCACACCGAGCACCGCGACGATCTGGTCCGGCCCCTTGGGCAGCACGACGGCGACCAGGTCCCCGGGCGTCGCGCCGTTCGCGACCAACGCGGACGCCATCCGCCGAGAGCGTTCGGCGAGTTCGCCGTACGTCATCGCGCCGGCGATCGCCGGCCGCTCCGGATACGAGGCGGCCAGCCGGAAGAAGTCCGCGTGCAGTGCCCGGTCCGGCAGCGGGCATCCGGTCGCGTTGACCTGCGCGCGCACCGATGCCTGGCCGGCGGGCAGCAGCTCCGCGACCGGGGCACGCCAGTCCTCGGTGACCAGCCGATCGAACACCGTCAGGTACGCCTCGAACATCACGTCGAGCAGCCCGGCCGGGAACAGCTCGTCGACGGCGTCCCAGCTGACCGCGATCCCGCCGTCGACCTCGGTGACCTGGTGGTCGAGCCACACCTGCGGCGTCTGTGAGATACCCCAGATCTGGTCGGCGAACAGGCCGGTGCCCGACGGCCGGTCGGTGCCCACGCCGAGCGCGCTGGTGAACACCACCGGCATCGTGACCTCGGGATCGCCGGTGCTGCGAGCGAGTTCGCGGCGCAGCTGCACGGCCGAGACGTCGCGGTGGTCGAGCGCCGCCCACAGCTCCTCCTGGACCCGCCGGACGCGGTCGAGCCAGCCGTCGCCGGGCTCGGGCCGGTAGGCCACGAGCAGCAGCGAGGTGAAATCGCCCAGCACTCGCCCGATGTCCGGGTGTACCTCGCGGCGGTCGAACAGGGTGAGGTTCAGCGTCAGGTCCGTGCGGGCGCTCCACCGGCCGAGGACCTCGCAGAACGCGGTGAGCAGCACGGCCGACGGTGTCACCCCGTGGTCCCGCGCCAGTTCGGTGATCCTGCTCCACCGCCGCGTCTCGATGACGGTGGCGCGACGGGTGAAGCGCGGGGTGTCGATCGCGGCCGGCTCCTTGGCCAGCGGTAGTTGCGGCGCCGGCGGCAGGGTCGGCAGGTGCTCGCTCCAATACCGTTGCGCCGCTTCGGACGGCGGCGGGGTGCACAGCACGTAGTCACGAAACGACACGTCCACCGGGGGCAGATCGGCGCCCGGGTCTTCGTACAGGTCCGCGAGTTCGGCGTAGAAGGTGAGGATGCTCAACGCGTCGAGCACGAGGTTGTCCATGCCGATCGCCAGCCGTGTCCGCCGTCCGGAGCGCGCGCCGCGGATGGCGAACAGCGGCCAGCTTGACGGAGCGAAAACCTGGTGCGACAAAGACTCCCGCAGCACCTCCGGCGGCTCGTCGGCGACTTCCACGGACAGCCAGGGCACGTCGGGAAGGATTCGCTGGTGGCCGCGCTCGTCGAACACCGCGCGGAGCATCTCGTGCCGCCCGATCAGCCGGTTGAGCGCGACCTCCAACCGCCCGACGTCGAGGTCGAGGACGTCGTACTCGCGGTAGAAGTGACAGCCGACGCCGCCGAGGGTGAATCCGCCGTCCCGGCCGAGCCAGTAGGCGCGCTGCACCGGCGTCGGTGGGAACGGCTCGTGCCGGTTCGCCGGATCCGCCACCAGCGCACCGGTGTTCCTGTCGGACCGGTCCAACTCCAGCGTGGCCGCGAAGCCCGCCAGCGTCGGAGCGGCGAACAATGCGCTGAGCGAGACGCCGGCGAGCCCGTCGGACCGGAGCCTGGCGATCAGCCTGGTCGCCAGCAGCGAGTCTCCGCCAAGGCCGAAGAAATCGTGCTCGCGGCCGATCTCGGGAAGGCCGAGGATCTGCGACCAGGCGGCGGCGACCATCCGTTCGACCTCGCCGTCCGGCGCCGTGACCACTGCTTCGTCACGGTGCTTCGCCAGCTTCCGCCGCAACGCGGCCCGGTCGACCTTCCCGTTGGCGGTCAACGGGAACCCGTCGAGCGCGACGACGACGTCGGGCAGCATCGATGCGGGCAGCCGGTGCGCGAGGACGTCCGTGAGTCCCTCCGCCGCGCCGAGGAGCGCGACGGCCAGCCGGCGATCCTCGGTGACCACCGCGACGGCCCCCGACACCGCCGGCTGCTCGGCCACCGCGGCCTCGATCTCGCCCAGTTCGATGCGGTGACCACGGATCTTGACCTGGTGGTCGGCCCGTCCGAGGAACTCCAGGGTCCCGTCCGGCAGATAACGGGCGAGGTCGCCGGTGCGGTACCAGCGCACGCCGCCGACCTCGACGAACCGGTCGGCGGTCAGGTCAGGCGCACCCCGGTAGCCCAGGGCGACGCCCGCGCCGCCGATCCACAGCTCGCCCGGCACCCAGTCCGGGCAGTCCCGGCCGAGACCGTCGACCACCCGGCAGACGACGTTGTCCAGGGGCGTCCCGTAGGGCACGCAGGTCCATCGCGGATCGACCGTCTCGACCTCGCACACCGTCGAGTGGATGGCCGTTTCGGTCGTTCCGCCGAGCCCGGCGAACCGGCATCCCGGCGCGCGGGCGGACAACCTGCCGGGTAGGTCCGTGGTGACGCGGTCGCCGCCGAGCAGGACGACCCGCAGTGGCAGCTCGTCGGACACCAGCAGGAGCATGTCCAGCAACGCCGGAACGCAGTTGAGCACCGTGGCGTGATGCCGCCGGGCCAGGCCCGCCCACGCCGTCGCGTCCCGTCGTCCGGTGTCGCGCGGGCAGATCACCGCGCCGCCGGCCGAGAGGGGGCCGAAGATGTCGTACACGGAGAGGTCAAATTCGAGCGCGGACAATGCCAATGTCCGGTCGTCGGAACCGATCTCGAAGCGGGCGTTGAGATCGTCGATCGTGTTCACCGCGGCGGCGTGCGAAACTTCCACGCCCTTCGGCTCGCCGGTCGACCCTGAGGTGTAGATGACGTACGCGAGTCCGGTTCCGAACTCCGGCCAGGGCAACGGATCCGCGTCGTCCGGGAGGGTGTCCAGGAGGAGCCGGACACCCGCGGAGGCGAGAATTCGCGCCCGCCGGGCGGGCGGCTGGTCGACGCCGAGCGGCAGGTAGGCCGCCCCGGCCGCGAGCACCCCGAGGACCGCGGCCACCTGCTCCGGCCCCTTCGGCAGCGACACCGCCACCAGGTCGCCCGGTTCGATCCCGCGAGCCCGCAGGTGACCGGCGACGGACAACGCGCGCGCCGCCAATTCGCCGTAGGTCAGGGCGCCCTCGGTCTCCCACAGCAACGCGGGTGTGTCCGGCATGTCCGCGGCCAGCGCGAAGAACGGCTCGTGCAAGGCATGCGCGGGCCGGGACACCGCGGTGTCGTTGGCGGCGGCGCGCACCTCGGTCTGCGCGAGGGGAATCAGTGGCGGTACCGGTTGCGACCAGGCGCCGGATCCGGCGAGCAGGTGCTCCAGCAGCCGGCCGTAGGCGGCGAACATCTCCGCCGGCACACCCGGGACGAACGCATCGTCGCGGATGTCCCAGTTCACCAGCAACCCACCGTCGAGCTCGGTGACCTGGGCGTCGAGCCAGACCTGGGGGCCCTGCGAGATCATCCAGACGGCGTCGCCGAAGCAGTCCCGCACCTGCGGGGCGAACAGCTCGCCCAGACCGAGCGCACTCGTGTAGACCACCGGCGCCAGCACCTGTTCCCCGTGCAGGCGCGACAGATCCCGGAGCACCTCCACACCCGAGTACTCCGTGTGGACGACGTCGGCGTGGAAGCGGTCCTGCAGCCGCCGGGCGCGCTCGGCGAACGTGCCCGGCACGCTCCCGTCCCATTCCAGCAGCACCGAGGAGGTGAAGTCGCCGACGAGCGCGTCGACGTCGGGGTGCAGCGGATCGCGGTCGAACAGCGGGAGGTTGAGCAGGAACCGGGGTTCGGCAGTCCACGCGGTCAGGGTTTCGGCGAAGACCGCGGCCAGCGCCATCGCGGTGGTCAGACCGTGGCACCGGGCCCCGGTCTCCAGCGTCCGGACGTCGTCCGGGGACAGCCTCCGGTGATGCCGGGTCACCCTCGGGGCGTCGTCCCGCCACCCGGCGACCGGCAGTTGCGGAGCGCCCGGCATGCTCGGCAGCCGGTCCCGCCAGTACTCTGCGCCCGCGCCGGTCCGGACCCGTTCGGCGAGGTAGCGCGGGTAGCTGTAGTCCAGCGGCCGCAACGTCGTGCCCCGGTAGGCGCGGGCAAGGTCGGCCAGGAGCACGCGCAGGCTGAGCGCGTCGGCGGCCACCATGTCGAGGTTGACGTGCATCCGGGTCCGGCGCGCGGGGAGCAGGGACAGCCGCACGTCGAAGACCTCGCCGGCACCGATGTCCATCCGGCGGTGAGAGAGCAGGTCTCTCAACTCGTCCAGAGCGGAAGGATCGGCCCCCTCGCGGAAGTCGTGCACGCGCAGGCCCGGCCAGCCGCCCGGCTCGACGATACGCTGGGTGCCGTCGTCGTTGATCACCACCCGCAGCATCCCGTGCCGCGCCAGCACCGCGCGCACCGCCCGTTCCAGCCGGTCGGGGTCGACGCCTTCGCCGTCGAACTCGTGGTAGAAGTGCGCCGCCACTCCGCCGAGCGGCTGACCGGGCGCACGGCCGACCCAGTAGGCGTGCTGCATCAACGCCAGTGGGAAGTCCGCCGATTCGTCCACGGCGGACACGGCGACCGGTTCCGGCTCGGCAACGCGGTCGCTGTCCGCACTGCCGCCGCCGAGCAGCTTCTCCCAGGCCGCCAGCGTCGGTGCGTTCACCAGGTCGGCGAACGTCACGCCCACCCCGGCTTTCCGGCAGGTTCCGGCGAGCCGCATCATCGTGATCGAGTCCATGCCCAGCTCGATCAGATTGTCGTCGGCGCCGACCTCGTCCAGGTCGAGCAGTTCGGCAACGTGTCCGCGCAGATCGTCGACTGTCAACGGGAATTCCTTTCTCACCAGGTCACGGGCATGGTCAGCGGCCCGCGGAAGAACGTCGCCGTCTTCCACTCGATCTCGCCCGCCGCCCGGAGCCCGGGCAGCCGGGTCAGCAGGGCACGCAGGGCCTCCTGAAGTTCGATGCGGCCCAGCGGCGCACCGACGCAGTGGTGCAGGCCGTGGCCGAAGGCCAGGTGTCCCTGGGTGTTCCGGTCCAGGTCGAGCGCGTCCGGGGCACCGAACCGCGCGACGTCGCGATTCGCCGAGCCGATCGACACCAGCACCGGTTCGCCCTGCCGCACCAGGGTCTCGCCGATCCGAACGTCCTCGCAGGGGTAGTGCGCGAACATGGCGCTCGACGCCAGCGGCACGAACCTGAGCAGCTCCTCGACCGCGTTCGGGATCAGCCCGGGCTCGGCGCGCAGCCGGGCGAGCTGCTCCGGATGCCGCAGCAGGACGTGCAGGAAGTTCGGGATCTGTGCGGCCGTCGCCTCGTATCCGGCGACCAGCAGCGCGACACACAGCAGGACGAGGTCCTTCTCGGACAGTGTGTCGTCGACGTCGCACGCCTGCACCAGCGCCGAGATCAGGTCGTCGGTGGGTTCGGCCCGCCGCTGCCCGATGAGCGCCATGAAGTAGCCGGCCAACTCGCCGAGGTTGCGCTGCACCTGTTCGGGCGGGAGGTCGGTCGCCAGCAGGGCGTCGTTCCACAGCCGGAACCGGCCGTGGTCGGCCGCCGGCACGCCGAGGAGTTCGCAGATCACCGAGATCGGAATGGGCAGGGCGAAGTTGGCGACCAGGTCGGCGGGCTCGCCCCTGTCCACCATCTGATCGATCAGGTCGTTCGCCAGTGTCCGGACGTGCGGCCGCAGCCGTTCGACGCGCTGCGGGGTGAAGGTCTTCACCGCCAGGCTGCGGATCCTGGTCAGCTCCGGCGGGTCCATGGTCACGATCCCACCGGGGATCCGGGACAGCGCCCGGGGTGCGTCCCGCCGATGTGCCTCCGCGCGGCTGAACCGCCGGTCGGCAAGCACCTGCCTGGCCTCGTCGTAACGGGTGACCAGCCAGGCGGTTTCGCCGAACGGCAGCTGCACCCTGGTCAGGCCGGGGCGTTGGCGGGCGTCGTGGTAGCCGCCCGCGAGGTCGAGTCGGGTGAACGAGTTGAACGGATAGTCGAAGAGTGTCATGACAGAACCTGCCGTCCGAGTGCGCCGCGGTCGACCTTGCCCAGCCCGGTGCGTGGGAACGACTCCACGACCCGCAGCCGGTCCGGGATCTTGAACGCGGCCACCCCGAGCCCGGTCAGATGCGCGACGAGGTCCCGCCTGGTCGGCGGGGTGCCCGTGGGAACGACGACGGCGCAGGTGCGTTCGCCCATCACGTCGTCGGGTACGCCGACGATCGCGACGTCGTGCACGCCGGGATGGGTCAGCAGCACGTTCTCGACCTCCTCGACCGGGACCTTGTCGCCGCCGCGGTTGATCACGTCCCGGACGCGTCCCTCGACCACCAGCTCGCCGCCGGGCAACCGCCGGACCAGGTCGCCGGAGCGGTAGAAGCCGTCCTCGGTGAACGACTTGTCGTGGTGCCCGTCGGCCCGGAAGTAGCCCCGGATCGTGTACGGCCCGCGGGTCAGCAGTTCTCCGACTTCGCCGTCTGGGACTGGGTTTCCGGCCGGGTCGACGACCAGAACCTCGTCGTCCGGGCTGAGCGGGCGGCCCTGTGTCCCTATGACGATGTCGTCCGGATCGTCCAGACCGGTGTAGTTGAGCAGCCCCTCGGCCATGCCATAGACCTGCTGGAGCCGGCAGCCGAGGCCGGGGCGAACACGCCGGGCGGCCTCCTCCTTGAGCCGGGCACCGCCCGCCTGGACCAGTTCCAGGCTGCCGAGGTCCGCCGCCGCCTCGGCCGCGTCGAGCCAGACCAGCACCAGCGGCGGCACGAGCGCGGTGACGGTGACCCGCTCCCGCGCGATCAGGCCGAACGCGGTCGCGGGATCGGCCGTCGTGGTGAGCACGACCATGCCGCCCGCCCACAGCGTGCCCAGCACGCCCGGGCAGGCCAACGCGAAGTTGTGCGCGGCCGGGAGCGCGGCGAGATAGCGACTCCGCTCGCCGAGTCCGGCGGCCCGCGCGCTGGCGCGCGCGTTGTAGTGGTAGTCGTCGTGGGTCCGCGGGATCAGCTTCGGCAGGCCCGTCGTCCCGCCGGAGAGCAGCAGCACGGCGAGATCGCCGGGCCGCGGCGCGGGAAGGTCCGGAACGGGTTGCTGGGCCAGGTCGGCGAAGGCCGTGAACTCCTGCGGCTCACCGACGATGACGACATGCTCGACGCCGGTCAGCTTCCGGGCGAGCGGGCGATGGTCGAAGCCGCCGTGCACGTCGGGCGCGACATACGCGACCGCCCCCGACAGGTCCGCGAGGTGGGTGATCTCGGTCTCCCGGTGCGGCGGGAGTGCCAGCACCGGGACGGCCCCGACACGGAACAGCCCGAACACCAGCGCCACGAACTCGGCAAGATTCGGCAGGTGGACCAGGACCCGGTCGCCGTGGCCGATCCGCCGGGCGTGCAGCCCGGCGGCGATCCGGTCGGCCCACGCCGCCAGTTGCCGATAGGTCCACCTCCGGTCGCCGTCGACCAGGGCGACGCGGTCCGGCCACCTCGCGGCACCCTCATCCAGGATCGAGCCGAGCAGGCGGTCCTGCCAATAGCCCGCGGCACGGTAGCGGTCGGCGAAGGCGGCGGGCCAGCCGGTGAAGCCGTCCAAGGTCAGTCTCCCGTCCGGGATCGGGGCTTTCGCGCGGCGAACACGCGGTGGCCCAGTGGTTCGAGCGGATGCCCGGCGGCGGGCAGGCCGTCCGCGCGGTGCAGTCCGGCGCGGTCGAGCACGGCGTTCCACTGCGGCAGTGTCAGGAAGCTCGCCCGGGTGTCCGCGCGGTCGTCGTCGGCGTCGGCCATCAGGAATGCCTGCGATGTGAGGATCCAGAACTCCTCGAGTGTCGGCTCGGTCAGCAGTAGCCAGCCACCGGGGACGAGAAGCTCGGCCAGGTAGGCGATCGAGGCGTCGGTGTCGCGCACGGCGTTGACCACACCGCCTCCGATCACGAGGTCGAACGACTCCGGCCGGAAACCTTGTTGCGCGGGCGGGACCTCGATGTCGAAGCGTCCGAAGTGCACGCCCCGGTACCCGTTCAGCCGGTTCTTCGCCTCGTCGAGGAAGAACGTCGACACGTCGGTGTACCGGTAGTCGTAGTCGGTCCCCGCCAGTGCCGGCAGTACGTGGTCCGTGGTTGCGCCGGTACCCGCGCCGACCTCGAGGATCCGCACCGGCCGTCCGGCCGCGAACCCGGCGGCCAGCGCGCTGACCGCGTGGTGCTGGTAGCGGCCGATCACGTTCTCCCGGTAGAGCGCCGCGGCCAGATCGGTGCGTCCCTGCGGGAACAGCAGGTTGACCGCCTGCTCACGGCCGGCGAGCAGGTCGGGCAGCCGCCGCGCGTTGGCCATCGCGTAGTCGACGGTGACCGCCGCGCCGGCCGTGTCGAGCCAGGCCTGACGCGCCGCCAGCCAGGCGTCGTCCAGTGCCTCGTCGGAGAACGCGGCGGCGTCGGGCACGACGCGGTGGTCGTCGGTCAGCAGCCCCTCGGTCTCCAGGACGTCGAGCCAGCGCCTGAGCAGTCGCCGATGTGCCGAGGTGATGGCGAGAATGTCGTCCTCGGACCGCCCGAGCACTCCGCAACGCTGCAAGGTGTTGAGCATCGACAGCAACGCCGTGCGGCCGAACCGCTCGACGGCGGCGACGACGGCCGGGAGATCGACGTGCGCCAGTGCCCGGTCGGCCGCCGCGCCTGCCTCCGCGACCAGGGCCGGGACGTCGATCTCCGGCGCGGTGTGCCGGATCACCTCGACGCCCAACGCGTTCCGGACGGCCGCCACCTCGGCGTCGGTCAACGAGCCGGAGCATTCGATCCGGAGCAACCGCGGCAGATCCGCGAGCAGCACCGCCGGGTGATCGGGCAGTCGCCGCAGGGTTTCGGCGGGCAGCACGGCATGGTCGGCGCCGGACCGTTCGAGGTGGGCCAGAACCTTGGCGGGGCCCCACTCGGCCGAGATCCGCTCGGTGGCTACCGTGACGAACAGGCGTTGCCCCGCAGCGGCCAGCGGCGATTCCGGTTCGGGCAGGACGGCGCGCACGGTGAAGCCGGCCGCCGACAGCTCGGCCCGCCAGCCCGGCTCGTCGAGGAACGGCGCGCCCGCCCGCCGGTCGGCGGCACCCGGCCGGGGTTCGCCGTCCGGCGGCGACAGCAGGAACGCCATCGACGTCAGCAGCGCGTGGTTGTCGTGCACCGACTCGGTGAAGACGAGCAGGCCACCGGGTTCGAGCACCCCTCGGATCCGGCGCAGCGTCCGTCCGACATGGGCGGCATTATGCAACGCGTTCCCGGCGAACACCGCGCCGGCGCTCGTCACGCCCTGCTCGCCGAAGTCGCGATCCATGTCGAGCACCGCACTGGAGAAGCCGGGGCGATCGCGGAACCGCTCCGCCGCGACCGTGAACCGGGCAGACACATCGGTGAAGAGGTAGTCGCCGTCCACGGTGGACAGCACCGCTTCCGTCGCCAGCCCGGTGCCGCCACCGAGTTCGAGCACGTTCCGGGCGCCCGCCAGGGCCTGGGCCGCCGCGGCGTTGAGCTGCCGGGTGACGACGTTGTCCTGGTAGGCGGCCAGTTCCGGGCCGTCGAACAGGTCCGGTAGCCGCACCTCGTCGGCGATCAGCTCGGGCAGCCTGCCCAACGTCGCGCGGTGCAGGCGTGCCATCGCGGGCGGGAAGCCAAGCGCGGCATAGGCTTCGTCGAACTCCGGTCCTGGCTCGATGATCTCACCGCAGATCGGCGGACTTGCCGCCAGCGCCACCCGCCACCGCCGCGCCAGCCACTCGTGCCGCGGCGCCGGGCCGGTGGCCGCGAGGGCGGTCGCCATCGCCCGACGGCTGACCTGTTCGACGGTCCGGAGCGCGTCGCGGACGTCGCCGGTCACAGCGCTCCCTCCTCGGCCGGTTCCAGCTGGTCCAGCGGCCGGTCGAAGACGCGGACGTGGGCGACGCCGAGTGCGGTCAGGGCGTCCACCACGCACGTGGGGTCGAGCGCGTCCGCGGCGAAGGACGATCCGGGCGGAATGTCGCCACGTTCGACCGCCGACACGGCCAGCGCCACGACGGCACCGGTCACCGCGCCGTTCCCCGTGGCCCGCAGGACGGCGGTGCGCCCGTCGGCCTCTGCAATCAACACGACGCGTGGCTCGCGACCGGCGATGTCGAGTTCGCTCGCCCGGCACAGCTGCGCCACCGCCTCTTCTCGGCCCAGCCCGTGGACCCGGTCGAAGGCACGACCGACGTGGTCACCGCAGAGCACGGTGTACCAGTCACCGCGCTCGACGCACAGTGCCCGGGCGAGCCGTTCGGACTCGCGATCCAGGTAGGGCAGCAGGGTCACCGGTTCCGGGAAGAATGGCAGGCTGACCTCGGACTGCCGGTGGAGCGCCCTCGATCGCCGCGCCCCGCGCCAGGCCGCCAGTGCCTCACCGTGCCCGTCGGTCGCCGCATGCAGGTAGTCCTCGGCGGCGCAGCGGCTGAACCGGTCCGACACCCCGAGCCACACCGTCAGATCGCGGACTCGGTCGTCGCGGGACAGCCACCGGGGCAGCAAGGCGGCCAGGCCCGGCCGCAGACCGGCCGACACCAGTGCCGAACGCCCACGATGGACGTCGACCGGTTCGTCGCCGGACGCGTCGACGTAGTGTGCCCGCGCCCGGCGAGCCGCCCGGGCGATGCGGTCACCGATGACGTGCGCGGGACCTGCGCAGTTGACCAGCGTCCGGCAACCGCCGGCAAACCGGTCCAGCGAGGCCGGATCCCGTGCGTCGGCGGCCGCGGAACCACCCGCCCGGACCGGCCCGAGGCCGAGCCGGTCCAGGAAGCCGGCCACGTGGCGGCCGACGTCGCCGGTGGCGCCCAGCACCCCGATCACGAGCCGCCCACCAGACGCCAGCCCTGCGCTTCCCGGCGTTCCCGCCAGAAGCTCAGGTACCGGCCATCGGCGGCCAGGAGTTGTTCGTGGGTCCCGGATTCGACGATCCGTCCGCCGTCGAGCACGAGGATCTGGTCGGCCGCCATCAACGTCGGCAGCTTGTGCGCGATGACCAGCAGCGTGGAGCGGCCTTTGAGTGCGTGCAGCGCGTTCTGCACGTAGCGCTCGTTCTCCGGGTCGAGCGCCGCCGTCGCCTCGTCGAGCAGCACGATCGGTGCGTTCTTGAGCAGTGCCCGCGCGATCGACACCCGTTGACGTTCACCACCGGACAGCAGGGCGCCGCCTTCACCGACCCGGCTCTGCCAGCCGCCGGGCAGCCGTTCGACGATCTCGTCCACGCCGGCGAGCGTCGCCGCCTCGCGCACGTCCTCGTCGGAGGCGTCCGGCCGGCCGAGCCGGATGTTCGCTTCCAGGGTGTCGTCGAACAGGTAGACGTCCTGCATCACCACGGACAGCTGTGCCATCAGGTCCACGGTGGACAGGTCGCGGACGTCCGCGCCGCCGACGCAGACCTCGCCGGCCTGGACGTCGAAGAACCGCATGACCAGGCGGGTGATCGTGGTCTTGCCCGAGCCGGAGGCGCCGGCGATCGCGGTCATCGTGCCCGGCGGAATGCGCAGCGACACGTCGCGCAGCACCGGCTCTCCCGGCCGGTAGCCGAAGGTCACGCCGGTCAGCGCGACCTCGCCCGGTACCGCGCCCGGCCGCGACCGCACCGGTTCCACCAGCGGTTTCTCGTCGAAGATCGCGGCGAGCCGGCGCAGGTCGTTGGCGGCCATGCGCAGCGTCCCGCTCTGCCCGGCCAGCTCGCCCAGCGGCCAGGTGAACCGTGCGGCCAGCGCGAGCAGTGCCACCAGCACCACCGGATCGATCGAACCGGACGACGCCAGCGACACACCGACCGCGATCAGCGCGACGAACGCCAGCTGTGCGGCGAGCCCGCTCGCCAGCAGCCTGGGCGCGGTCGTGGCGAGCATGCCGCCCCACGCCTTGCTCTGCTGTTCGATCGCGTCGTCCAGCGGCGGATAGCCGTCGGTGGTCCGGCCGAAGGCCCGCAGCGCCTGCTGCGTGCGGGCGAACTCGACGACCCGGCTGCCGGCCAGCGCGCTCGCCGCGTCGGTCCGCTCCTCGGACCGGCCGACGGCAGCCGCCGCCCACCGGTGGATCAGGTACAGCGCGGGCGCGCACAGCACCATGGCCACGGCCAGGCGCCAGTCGAAGAAGAACATCGCGACGGCGACGGTCGCCGGGGTCACGGTCCCGGTGGCGACCGGGGTCAGCAGGTGCGCGGTCACGCTCGTGACCATCAGCGTGCCGCCGGTCGCGCTGCGGGACAGCCGGCCGACCTTCTCCGAGGAGAACCAGCCCAGCGGCAGGCTCGCCACGTGGTCGCCGAGCCTGGTGTGCAGGCTGGTCAGCGTGACCAGGGAGAGCGCGAAGCCCTTCATCGCCTGCTGGTAGCCCGCGACGCAGGCGAGGACCACGATGACCGCCGTCACCGGCAACCAGGTCCACGCGTCGCCGGGCGTGCCGCTCAGCAACGCCTGCAGCACCGGCACGAGCGACGCCATCGCGAGTCCCTGCAAGACCGCGTACCCGGCCAGCCAGCCGAGGTAGACCCGGACCGAGCGGCGGTGCTCCGGCCCCATGATCGCCATGAGATCCCTGATCATCGGACACCCGCCTCGGCGCCGGCGTGCGCGTGCCACATCCGGGCGTAGCGCCCGCCACGGGCCAGCAGTTCCTCGTGCGTTCCGGATTCGGCGACCACGCCGCGGTCGAGCACCGCGATCAGGTCGGCCCCGGCGATGGTGGCGAGCCGGTGCGCGATCACCAGCACCGTGCGTCCCCGGGCGAGCGTCGAGAGCCCTTGCTGGATCCGTGCTTCGGATTCGGCGTCGGCGTAGGCGGTCGCCTCGTCGAGCACCAGCACCGGGGTGTCGGCCAGCAGCGCCCGGGCGATCGAGATCCGCTGGGCCTCGCCGCCGGAGAACACCGCGTCCTCGCCGATCACCGAGTCGTATCCGCGGGGCAGCGCCAGGATCCGGTCGTGGATGCGAGCCGCCGTGGCCGCCGCGCGGACGTCGTCGTCCGTTGCCTGCGGACGGCCGAGCCGCAGGTTGGCGGCGACGGTGCCGTGCAGCAACTGGACGTCCTGCAGGACGAACCCGACCTTGCGGTACAGCACCGCCGGCGCGATCTCGCGGACGTCGACGCCGCCGAGCCGGACCGCTCCCCCGGTGACGTCGTAGAACCGGGGCAGCAGCTTCGCCAGGGTGGACTTCCCGGCGCCCGAGCTGCCGACCAGGGCGGTGACCGTGCCGGGCCGGCAGACCAGACTGACGTCCGACAGCACGGTCTCGCCGTCGCGGTAGCCGAACGAGACCCGGTCGAACTCCACGAGATGCCCGTGCGGCTCCTCGGGTTCCGCCGCGACCGGCAGCACCGGGGTGGCCAGCAGCGAGGTGATCCGTTCGGCGGCCGCCACGGCCTTGCGCTGCCCGGTCAGACCGTTGTTGAGGGTGAGCAGGGTGGTCGGGATGATCATCGCGACCAGCACCTCGGCGAGCAGGTCGACCGGGCTGACCCAGCCCTCGCTGACGAACCAGCTCCCGACGGCCAGGCTCACCAGGGCGATCACCGGTGGCGACAGCGCCAGCGACGTCAGCGCTTCGAGCTTGAGGATCGGGCGCACCCAGCCCGCGTAGCGTTCGCCGTAGCCGACGACGGCCTGGCGGTAACCCTGGTGCGCGCGCCCGGCCTGGCCGAACACCTTGACCACGGTGATGCCGTGTACGAATTCCACGATCGCGGCGCTGACCTTGGCGAACCCGGCGTCGAGCTGGCGCATCTTGTCGGCGAATCCGCGCATCATCACGGCATAGGCGACCAGGTAGATCGGCAGGGTCGCGACCGCGAGCAGCGCGAGCCGCCAGTCCAGCCAGCACAGGTAGGCGACCCCGCCGAGCGGCAGCACAATCGCGCCGGTCATCTCGACGTCGTGGTGGGCGACGAGGTGGTGCATCTCCTCGACGTCGTCCTGTGCGGCCTTGCGCACCTGCCCCGAGGTGACGTCGGTGTACCAGCCGAGCGGGACGGCGCCGAGGCGCTCGACCATGCGGCGGCGCAGGATCGCCTGCAGCCGCGCGTCGGCGATGTGGGTGAGCCACAACGCGAGCCCGTTGAGCAGCGAACCCACGACGAGCGCGGCCCCGACGATCAGCGCGACGACGCCCAGCCGCCCGCCGTCGGACGGGCCGGGTTCGAGCAGGACCCCGGCGAATTCGGCCAGCCCGGCGAACAGGACGAGCGTGGTCAGCGAGCCGGCGGCACCGACGAGCACGCCGGCCCGGGTCAGCCCGGCGACCGGTTTCCGTAGTTCCCGCAGTGGGGTCATGCGTTCGCTCCCGTGGTGATGGCGGCGCCGAGACGACCGACGACGACGTCGAGGTTCGGCGGCTCGATGACGCTGAAGTGATTGCCGGGCACGTCGATCACGGTGAACTCGCCCAGGCAGGTCCGTCTCCAGAACGGCGCCGCGAGATGCCCGACCCCGGCGGTGACACCGAACGAGCGCTGCTCGGTGGCCCGCAGGAACGTCATGTCGCCGGCATAGGGCTCGGGGTCGTACCGGGCCGCGCGCATGCTGTGCCGGCAGACCCGGAAGAGGGCGGGGACGAGCTCGGGGTCGACCGGTATCCCGGCCTGCTCGGATGCCGCCCGCGCGTACTGCGCCAGCCGGGTGTCCTGATCCACCTCGTGCCGGGCCCGCACGGCGGCCGCGACCGCCTCCAGCCCCGGATCGCCGGCGAGCGTAGCCATCGCTCCCGCGGGCACGGCTCGGTCGTGCTCGATCATCAGCTTCTCGATCGCCCGGTAGACGTCCGCGCCGTCGACATCGGGCCCGAAGACGGCGGTGACCGGGTCGAGGTTCAGGTTCGGGACGAAGATCGCCTCGAACGCCAGTTCCTCGCCGGTCTCCAGGAACATCGGGATGCTGTCGACGAGCGTGAGATCCTCGACCGGTACCCCTCGTTCCAGCAGCCGCCGGGCGACCTCGGTGGCCAGCAGGCCGCCCAGGCAGTAGCCGATCAGCTGGAACCGGGTGTGTCCGGCCGCCAGCAGGCGGTCCGTGTAGTCGTCGGCGACCCGGCCGATCAACCGCTTCGGTTCGATCGCGCAGTACATCTCCTGATCGGCCACGGCGACGCCGATCACCGGCCCGAGTGCCTGCGCGGCCAACGCTTTCCCGAGGGACTGGAAGTAGTCGAGGGTGCCGAGGGCGGCGTGGAACAGCACCCGCGCCGGTCCGTCGTCCCCGCCGCCGAACGAGACGAGCAGGGCGTTGCCGGTCGCCGTGTCGCCCGTCGCCGTGTCGCCGTCCACCGGGGTCGCCGACGGCTGTTGCTGCCGCAGTGCTCCGGCCAGCGCCGACACCGTCGGCTCGTTGAGCATCTGCCGCAGCAGCGTGTCGTAGGTGAACGGCTCGGCCTCCGGGATCTCCTCCCGCAGGCGCCCGGCGACCCGGGCGAGCACGAGGGAATCGGCGCCCCGATCGTAGAAGTTGTCGTCGCGGCCGATCCGGGGCACGCCGAGCGCGCTGGCCCACAAAGCGCTGAGCCTGCCATCGAGTTCGTCCGGCGTGCCATGCTCGGCCTCGATGCCGTCGGCGGCGGGCGCCGGACGCCAACCGGCGAGCGTCCGGCGGTCGAGCTTGCCGTTGCCGGTGAGCGGCAGTCCGTCCACCACCTGGACGTGCGCGGGAACCATGTGCGCTGGAAGGCGTTCGGCCAGGAACGCGGTGAGATCGTCGGCGCTGACGGGCCGGCGGTCGGTCTTGACCCGGGCCGCGAACAGCCGCATGCCCTGCGCGGCCTGCGGATGGTCGTCGGCCGGCAGCACCACGTCCGCGTCGATGAGGCCGAGCCAGTCCGCCGTGGAGAGCAGCGGTGTCGCGCCGGCACGGTGATCACCCCCGGCGGGCTCCATCATGAAGCCCTGGGTCAGCAGGATGTGCGGGTGCTCCTGGGTGGGTTCGGTGAACACGAGCCAGCCGCCCGGCGCGAGCAGTTCGGTGGCGGCCGCGATGGCGGCGCCGGGGTCGCGGGTGCTGCTCAGCACCCCGGCGCCCAGGACGACGTCGAACGAGTTGGCGGCCAGGCCCTGCGCCCGGAAGTCCTGGTCGAGGTCGAACAGGCCAAACCGGGCGCGCGGGAACTCCTCCCGGGCCGGGGTGAGGAAGAACGGCGTCAGATCGGTGTACAGGTAGTCGATGTCGAAGCCTTCGAGCATCGGCAGGACGGCCGACGTGGCGGCACCGGTGCCCGCGCCCACCTCCAGCACCCGCAGCGGCCGGTCACTGGTGGCCGCGAGCCGGTTCAGCAGGGCGGCCGCGCCGTAGTTGAGGTAGCGGGTGATGGTGTCGTCGCGATAGATCGCCCGGGCGGTGTCCAGGCGGCCCTCGGGGAACAACAGCTCGAACGGGCTCTGCACACCGTCCAGCAGCGCGTCGATGTGCTCGACGTGAACTTGGTGGTAGCGCAGGAACTCCGGCGTCGCCAGGCCCTGTCCGACCCGGCGCCAGGCCTGCTCGACCAGCTCGGCTCCGGCGTCGGCGACCCGGGTGTAGGTGCCGTCGACGGTGAGTTTGCCTGCCGCGGTCAACAGCGCGAGCCAGCGGCGGACCAACCAGTGGTGCCGCTCGTGGATCCGTGCCGCTGCCAGGATCCCGGCGGTGTCCCGCGCCGTCTCGAACGCCCCTCGTTCGGTCAGCGCGGTGAGCATCGACAGCAGCGCGGCCTCGTGCAGATCGCGCACATGCGCGGCGACCTGCTTCGTGGTGATCCCGGCGGCCTGGTGGTCGGCGAACCTGTGGACCGCTTCGACCAGCCGTTGCGGCACATCGACCGGTCCGGCCGGCCTGGCGGGCTCGGCGAAGCCGAGCAGCGCTCGCTCGCCGTGCCGTTCCCCGGTGACGACGACCGCGGCCGCGCCGACGTTCTCGTGCGCGAGCAACGCGGCCTCGATCTCGCCGAGTTCGATCCGGTGCCCACGGATCTTGACCTGATCGTCCTCGCGGCCGAGGAATTCGATCGCCCCACCCGGCAGATACCGGCCGAGATCGCCGGTGCGGTAGAGCCGGGTGCCATCGTGCGGATGGGCCGGGAACCGCGACGCGGTCAGCTCCTCGTCACCGAAATAGCCCAGCGCCAGACCCGCGCCGGTGATGCACAATTCGCCCGGTGTCCACACCGGACAATCGTGAAAGAACTCGTCGAGCACCCGGAAACCCTGGTTGGCCAACGGTTTCCCGTACGGGATGCTCGTCCATTCCGGGTCGACGCGATCGATCGGGTGGCAGATGGACCAGATCGCCGCCTCGGTGGCACCGCCGAGGCCGATCAGTTCGGCATTCGAGAGCGTCGCGATCCGGCCGGGCAGGGTGACCGGGATCCAGTCACCGGAGAGCAGGGCCAGGCGCAGGCTCGGAATCGGCCGCGGTTCGGATTCGAGGTAGTTCGCCAGCATCTGCAGCTGGGCGGGCACCGAGTTCCACAGCGTGACGCCGTGCTCGGCGATCAGATCGGCCCAATGGGACGGGTCTGCGGGGCGGCCGGCATCGGGCAGCACCAGGCTCGCGCCGATCGACAGCGGACCGAAGATGTCGTACACCGACAGGTCGAAGCCGAGCTGGGCGAGCCCGAGGACGCGGTCGCCAGCCGTGACGCCGAAGCGGCGGGTGACGTCCTCCACGGTGTTCAGGGCCGATCGGTGGGTGATCACCGCGCCTTTCGGTTCGCCGGTGGAGCCGGACGTGTAGATCACGTACGCCGGCGCGTCCGGATCACCCGGCTCCGGGGCCGGGATCCGCGCCGACGGCTCGAGTGTGTCCACGTCGATGATCTCGACACCGTCCGGCCGGTCCACCCAGGACTGGCTCAACGCGATCCGCACCCCGGCCGAGGCCAGCAGTCGTGCCCGGCGCAGCGCGGGTTGCGTGGTGTCCACCGGCAGGTAGGCGCCGCCCGCCAGCAGAATGCCCAGCACAGCGGCCAGCTGCTCCGGTCCCTTGTCCATCACGACGGCGACCTGGCCGAGTTCCTTGCCACGCAGGGCCCGCGCCACCGCGCCCGCGTGGCGGGCGAGCTCGCCGTAGGTCACCGTGCCGGCCGGCCCGGTGAGCGCGACGGCCGCCGGCTCCCGGGCGGCGCGGAGGAAGAAGTCCTGGTGCAGCAACGCGTCCGGCAGTGGCGCGGCCGTGTCGTTCACGGCGACGCGCTCGGCGACCTGCCACGCCGGCAGGGGAACGGGTCCGGTGCGCTGCCACGCCTCGTCGCCGTCCGCCAGAGCGTTCAGGAGCTCCACGAACGCGGTGAACATGTCGGCGACCAGGCCGTCCGGGAAGATCCCCTGCCGGACGTCCCAGCTGATCGCCAGACCACCGGCGTCGTCGGTGACCTGGCAGTCGAGGAACACCTGCGGCGTCTGGGTGATGCCGTCGCCGGCCGGGCGGTCAGCGGAACCGAGTCCGATGCCACTGGTGAACACCACCGGCATCAGCGCCGCATCGCGGCCCCGACGGCGGGCGATCTCCCGCCCGACCTCGACGCCGGAGAACAGCCGGTGATCCAGGTCGGTGAACAGCTGCTCGGCGAGCCCGCGGGCGCGTTCGTGGAACGCCTGCCCGGCGGCGGGTTCGACCGCCAGCAGGGTCACCGACGTGAAGTCGCCGACGAGCCCGTCCACCTGCGGATGCCGCGGCCGCCGGTCGAGCAGGGTCAGGTTGAGCCCGAACTGGGGGCGGCGCGACCACCGGCGGAGCACGTCGGCGTACCCGGCGAGGACGACGTTCGACGGCGTCAGGCCGCGTTGTCCGGCGCGTTCGCGCAACGCCGCCCAGGGCCCGGCGCCGAGTGTCGCGTGATGGCGCTGGAATCGGACCGGCCCGGTGCTGTCGCCCGGCTTGCGCGGCAGGTCGGGCGCCGCGGGCAGGTCGTCGACGCGCGCCAGCCAGTAGTCGCGGTCGCGGCCATAGCGGTCGGTGTCGCGCAGCGCCCGCTCGGCCAGCAGATAGTCGCGGAAGGTGATCTCCAGCGGCGGCAGCTCGGCGCCGGGATCGGCCAGCAGCGTGTCCAGTTCGCCGAGCAGGATGCCGGCGCTGGCCCAGTCGGCGATCAGCGAGTCCATGGAGATGTGCAGCCGGCCGGGAGTGACGTGCAGGTCGTGGAGCGGCCAGCGGGTGGTTTCGTACACCCGGTGCCCGAGTTCGGCGCGGACCGCCGCCGGGTCGTCCGACCGGCCGACCCGGAAGGTCGGCACCTGGGCCAGCACGTGCTGGTAGCCGTCCGGCTCGACCACCGCGCGGAGCATGTCGTGCCGGACGATCAGCGTGTTCCACGCCCGTTCGACCGCGTCGGCGTCGATGCCGGGACACGCCACCTCGAGATAGCCGTGGCAGGCGACCCCGCCGTAGCCGAAGGAATTCTGCCTACCCAGCAGGTACGCGGTCTGGACGTCGGTGAGCGGGAACGGCTCGTGCCGGCCCCGCGCGTCGTGGCTGATCGCCTTCTCGTCGCGGGACAGCGATGCGAGGATCACGGCCTTGTTCGCCGTCAGCGTCGCCTTGTGTTCTTCGGTCAGCACATCGCGCGGGGCACGGAAGCGCAGCCGACCGTTGTCGGCCCACAACTTGACGCCCAGGGCACGCAGCTCGTCGATGATCTGCTCGGTCATACCAGCGAAGCTCCTCGTTCGATTCCGGACGGGTCGGTCAGCAGTGCGGCGATCACGCGATCCGGGTCGGCGGCGTCGGGCACCAACTCGGGAGTCGGTGCGGTGCGGACCGAGCGGCCGCCGTGCAGCAGCAGCAACCGGTCCGACGTGGACGCCGCGACCCCGGCGTCGTGGGTGATCAGGACGACGGCGAGGCCGCGTTCGGTGCGCAGCCGCCGCAGCAGGTCGAGGACCTCGCCCTGGGTGTGTGCGTCGAGCGCGGAGGTGATCTCGTCGCAGAGCAGGACTTGCGGCCCGGCCGCCAGCGCCCGGGCGAGCGCCACCCGCTGCCGTTGCCCGCCGGACAGTTCGCCCGGCAGCCGGCCGGCCATGGTGGCCGGCAGGCCGACCGCGTCGAGCAACTCGGCCACCTCGGCGTCCTGCTTGCGGCGGTCCTTGATGCCGTGGAACAGCCGCATCGGGCGGGTCAACGCCGTGCGCACGGTCTGCCGCGGGTGCAGGGCCTCGGCCGGATTCTGCGCGACCAGCGCCACCGCCGCCCGCTGACCGGTCGTGCGGTCTCGGACGTCGGGTGCCAGCGGGGTTCCGCGCAGCTTCACCGTTCCGCCGGCCGGCCGGTGGAGCCCGGCCAGGCACCGGACCAGTGTGCTCTTGCCCGCCCCGGAAATGCCTAACACCGCAAGGCATTCGCCTTCGCGGACGCCGAGTTCCACGCCGGACAGAACGGGTCCGGGGTAGCCCGCGGTGAGTTTGACGGCGGTCAGCACCTCGTCGGCTGCCCATTCGGTCTTGCGCTGTGCCTCGACCGGCGCGGTCCGCGCGACCGCCGAGCCGTTCGGCGTGTCCTCCCGGCCACGCAGCCGGCCGCCGTCGAGCACCAGCACCCGGTCCACCAGATCCCGCACCGTGCCGAGATCGTGCGTGATCCACAGCAGCGAGACATCCTCGGCCCGCAGCCGTTGGATCTCGGCGAGCACATCGGCCTTGGCCAGTAGGTCCAGCGCCGTGGTCGGTTCGTCCAGCACGAGCAGCCGGGGCGATCGGGCGAGCGCGACGGCCAGCGCGACCCGCTGCTGCTGCCCGCCGGAGAGCTGGTGCGGGTAGCGCCGGGCTAGGCTCGCCGGCAGCGCGACCCGCTCCAGCATGGCCTCGGCGAAACCGGGCGGCGTGCGGCGTCCGGCGGCGGTTCGCATGATCGACGCCACCCGCGCGTACGGATTCAGCAGCGAACCCGGGTCCTGCCCCAGGTAGCCGACCGGCCCGTCGACCTCCACCGTGCCGGCCGTCTGCCGGATGCCGGGACGCCGGTGCCCGAGCACCGCCAGCGCGAGCGACGTCTTGCCCGCGCCGGACGGGCCGGTCAGCGCGACGGCCTCGCCCTCGGCGATCTCCAGGTCGACGCCGCCGAGGATGTCCGTGTCACCGGCGGACAACCGCAGTCCGGCCACCCGCACGACGGCGGTCACGTCAGCCGCTCCGCGGCCCGATTGGCCACCATGGCCAGGATCGCGATGCCCGCGACCGGAGCGAGCAGTGCCCAGGGTTGCAGCGCGGCACCGGGCAGGGCCTCCACGATGAGCAGGCCCCAATCGGAGTCCGAGGTGCCCAGCCCCAGGAAGCCGGCCGCCGCCACGAGATAGACGGCCGTGACGAACCGAACGCCGGCGTCCGCGGCCAGCGGACCCGCCACCAGCGGCAGCACCTCGCGGCCGAGCAACCAGGGCAGGCGCTCGCCGCGGGCGATCGCCACCTCGACGTGGGCCCGTCCGACGACCTGCTCGGCCGCGGCCCTGGCGACCCGCGCGGACAACGGGACGCTCGCCAGTGCCACCGCGAGCACCAGGCCGCCGCGGTCGGGCAGCGCGGTCAGCACCAGCAGCGAGAGCAGGATCGGCGGGACGGCCGCGAGGGTGTCCAGCGGGCGCATCAGCACCGGTTCGACCCAGCGGCCCCGGGCCAGCGCGGTGAGCAGGCCGATCGCCGCACCGATCCCGGCGCCGGCGAGTGCGGACAGCAGGCTCGTCAGCAGCAGCGGCCGGCCGCCGTGCAGCACCCGCGACAGCACGTCGCGGCCCAGGTGATCGGTGCCGAACAGGCCGCCGGTCCCGGGTGGCGAGAACGGCTGCGCCACTGGGGCGGTCGCGGAGTGCGGGGCGAGTTCCGGTCCGAGCAGGACGATGCCGAGCAGCACGATCCCCACCGCGAGCGGGATACGCCGGATCATCGCGCACCGCCCGTCCGCAGCCGCGGGGTCAGCAGGACGACGGCGAAGTCGGCGAGCAGCAGGGCCGCCAGCATCGACGCGCCGAGGACGAGCACGACCGCCTGCACCACCGGCAGGTCCCCGCTCTGCACCGACGAAACCAGCAGTTCGCCGATCCCCGGGTACCCGAAGACCTTCTCCACCAGCACCGCCCCGCCGACCAGCGCGACACCGGTGACGAGCCAGACCTGGACGGCGACCGGGAGAACCGCCGGGATCACCAGTCGCCGTGCCAGCGCGGGCCACCGAACTCCGTTGAGCCGCAGGAACTCCGCCGCGGGACCCGCGAGGGTCTGGGTCGCCGCGCCGCGGATCACCCGGACCGCGTACGCCGAGCCCACCAGCACCAGACTCGCCACCGGTAGCACGAGGAGGTCCGCATGCCCGAGCGGGCTCGCGCCCGGCGGCAGCAGCGAAACCGCTGGGAACCATCGCAATGTCACGGCGAACAGCAGCACCAGTCCGCCCGCCACGACGAACTCGGGCACCGAGACCATCAGCAGCGAACCGGCCGAGATCGTCCGGTCGGCCGGCCGGCCCCGACGCCACGCCGCCCACAGCCCGAGTGTCAGTGACAGCGGCGCGAGGATCAGCACGGCGAGTCCGGCGAGCACCGCGGAATTGCCGACGCGATCGGAAAGCATCTCGGCGACCGGGCGCCCGCCGGCCGACACACCGAGATCGCCGCGGCACAGCCCGGAGATCCAGTCCGCGTACCGCACCGGCAGCGGCCGGTCCAGGCCGAGCCGCTCGCGGAGCGCGTCCGCCTGTTCCGGCGTCGCGGAGATCCCCAGCCTGCTGGTGACCGGGTCCCCGGGCAGCAGGTCGACCCCGACGAACACCAGGACCGACAACGCCGCCAGCATGCCGAGGCGGGTCAGGACCTTCCAGGCGAACGACGTCACCGCCGGCCCGGGTCCGTTCTCCCGCCGAGGGCGGGTCAAACCAGGCCCGCCTTGCCCAGGTACGGGTACTTGGCCTGGTCCCGGACGGAGATCCCGACGACGGATGCGCGGGCGAGGCTGAGCACGTCGGCCTGACCCCAGACGATCGTGTTGCCGCGGTCGAACATGACGTCCTGGACCTGCGCCCATGCCTGGGCGCGGGTGGCCTCGTCGGTGCTCGCGACGGCCGCGCCGAACGCCTCGGTGAGCTGCTGGTCCGGGAAGGCGAGGCCGGGGAATCCGGCGAGCCTGCCGTACATGACCGCGAGCGGGATCGCGCCGCTGGAGAACGCGACGCCGTGTGCCTGGGCGATCGCCTCGGGGAGAAAGAACTCGGCCGTCGAGACGATCTGCGGCTTCACCACCAGGCCGATCGCCGTGAGCTGCTCGGCGAGCAACTGGGTGGAGGCGTTGTAGCCGATCTCGTACTCGGCGGACCGGATGGTCACCTCCGCGCCTTCCGCCCCGGCGTCACGCAGCAACTGCCGGGACTGGTCGAGATCGCGGGCAAGAGGCTCCCTGGCGGCGTAGTACTTCGCCCCCGCGCACAGCAGGTCGTTGCCCACCGAGCCATAGCCGAGCAGGACCGTGTCGACCAATGCCTGCCGGTCGATCGCCAGCCGGACCGCCTTGCGGGCCCGTGGGTCGTCGAAGGGCGCGAGCCCTAGGTTGAGCACGAAGCCGAACGCGGTGCGATTGTCCTGCCCGGCCGTCCGGACCTCGATGTCCGCGCTCGCGACGCCGGCTTTGGCCGTGGTGAAGGGGATGTCGCCGGCGAAGTCGGCCTGTCCGGTCAGGACGGTGTTCACCTTGGCCTGCGGGTCGGTGAGGCTGAGCAGCACCAGCTCATCCGCGGGCGCGGGGCCGCCCCAGTACCCGTCGAACCGGGTGAGCCGGGCCTCGCGTCCCGCTTCGAACGCCGTCACCCGGTACGCCCCGGTGCCGATCGCGTCGGCCGCGGTGAACGAGCTGGTCCCGTTCTTGACGATCTTCGCCGGGAACGCGGCGAGAAACAGCGCGGGATCGCCGAGCGGCTGTCTGGTCGGGACCTCCAGCGTCAGCGGGTCGAGCACCTTGACCGCCGTCGGATCCAGGAAGGCTCCGAGCTGGCTCGGATAGCTCCGCTCCGGCGCGTTCATGTATTGCAGGCTGTATGCGACGTCCTGTGCGGTGAAAGCCGTCTCGTCGTGCCAGCGGACGTCCGGCCGCAGGTGCAGCACGAACGAGCGGCCGTCGGGCGCCGGTTCGGCCGTCAGCGCCAGCCCGGGCACGACCTCGCCTGCCTCCAGCGTGAACGGCGCGTCGAAGATGACGTCGTTGCGGACGTAGTCGACCGGCGATCCGCCTGCGTAGGGATCCAGGCTCTCGCTCGGACCCCCACCGGTGAACACGGCGGTCAGCACGCCGCCGCGCCGGGCGGCCGAGGTTCCCGCGCTCGACACGGGTGCGCTCGCCGGGCCGGCGGAGCCGCAGGCGGCCAGCAGGAATCCGGCGCCGGCGACGCCGGCCGTGCGGAACAGGTCGCGGCGAGTGAGGGACATGGGTGTGCTCCTGTGGGTCGTTCGGTCAGTGGATGTCGGCGCCGTGCAGCAGGGCGGGATCGAGAGGACCTGACAGGCCCTCGATCTCGATCGCCCGGACCCGTGTCATGGCGGCCTCGGTGACAGCGAAGGCCGGGTCGCCGCGGGTGATCCGGTCGAAGGCGGGCCGGTCGGCCGCGGCGACGTCCATGCCGACCGTGCGCAGGCTCGTGGCGCCGTTCGGATGGTCGACGCTCGGCGGGTACTGCGGTGGGTCGTAGGGGCCGACGAGAAACGGCACCCGGTCGCGCCGGGGATAGGCGAACCGGAAGCGGATCCGTTCGCCGTCAGGTTTGGTGCGGGTCCAGCGCACCACCCGGCCCGCCGGGATTCCGTCCGCCCGCAACGCCTTCAGCGGCCCGGCGAGGTCGGGTTCGTCGACGAGGACGGCGACGTCGCAGAATCCCTCGTCGGCCAGCGCCCACCGGGTCATCCGCACACCGGAGCCGCGACCGAACGCGACCTCGATCGGCCACTTCAGCCGGTGCGCGCCTGGTGGGGTGGTCAGCAGTTCGATGATCGGGCCGTCCTCGAACCAGATGTGGGCGTGCCTGGCCCTGTCCCGGGCGCTGGCGTAGTCGACGACGAAGCCCAGTTCGCGGAAGTCGGCAACGGCCCGGTGCAGGTCGTCGACCTTCAGCAGCACGTGACTGCAGCGGGGCATCGTCACGCCTTCACCGACAGCACGTCGAGCGGGATCTGCGCGGGGACACCGGGACTGATCAGTTCGGGTATACCGATCGTCGCGGTGAGATCCCGCCAGAGCGTCGATACACCCAGTGCCCATTGACCTGTCGCCGCGCGGCGGGACGGTTCGTCGATGTCCCGGCACAGTTCGCGCAGGCTCTCGGCGACCGCGTCCGGCCAGAGGTCGGCGAAGACGTCGTGGTAGGTGCCTGGTTCCTCGTCCCCCAGCGGCACGGTGGTCCGGACGCCGAGGCGTTCGGTGCCGGGGCCGGCCATCACCAGCCGTCCGGTCGCGTCACGGCCGGCGTGCAGCCGCGGGTTCCACAGCACCGGGCCGTGGGTGTCGGCCAGGGATAGCACCCCGCCCTCGCAGCCGAGAGAGATCCGGTGCAACAGGAAGGAGTGGTTGTCCGCGTCGTCCGGGTCGACCTGGTTCTGCACCCGCAGGGTCACCGGGACGCCGCCGACGACGGCGTGCAGCGACTGGAACGGCTGGGCGGAGTTGAGGTCGGCGAACGGGAACGGCTGCAGCTCGCCGAAGGCCCACGGCCGGAAACCACCGGTGATCCGGCCGAGGAGGTCGAGCAGCGGATACGCGACCTGACTGTTGCAGGCGGCGTCGATGTAGGCGATCTGCTGACGTTCGCGAAGTGCCCGCGCGGCGGCGAGGAACCGGCGCACCGGCCGCAGGTGCGGGTAGAGCGTGTTGACCGAGTAGGCGGCGCCACCGGCTCGCGCCGCCCGCAGGCAGTCGGCGATCTCCTCGGCGTGGACGGGATGTTCCTGCAGGACGTGGATTCCCCGGCGAAGGAACGTCCGGGTCAGCTCGGACCCCCTGCCGCCCAGGGTCCCGGACCGGACAACGACGCAGGCGATGTCGACGGCCGGCACGTCCTCCGGTGAGGTGTACAGCGGGACACCGTGGCGACGAGCGCATTCGGCGGAGTACGCGCTTCCGCTCGCGAGAATGCCTACCAGTTCGAAGGACTCCGGGGCCGACCGCACGGCGTCGAGGTAGATCCGGCCGAACGCCGTGCCCGCCACCACCACTGTCCGGGTCACGAGACGGCCACCGCGGCACGGGCGGGGACCAGGAACCGCGAGACGCTGCGCAGCTTTTCGCGGGTCTCCTCCAACTCGCGATCGGGGGTTGACTGCGCGACGATACCGGCGCCGGCGCGCAGCCAGGTGCGGCCGTCGTGCCGGAAGACACTGCGCAGCACCAAGGCCGCGTCGAGCGAGCCGTCGGCATCGACGGTCAGCACCGCGCCGCCGTAGAGCCCGCGCGGCCCGGATTCCAGCCGCAGGATGGCCTCGCACGCCGCCGCCTTCGGGATCCCGGACCCCGTGACGGCGGGGAACAACGCGGTCAGCGCGTCCCAGGCGGTCTTTCCCTCGGCGAGGGCTCCGGCCACGTCCGAGCCGAGGTGCTGGACGCTGCCCCGCTCGCGGACCGACATGAACTCGGTGACGCCGACCGACTCCCGGACGCACACCCGCGCCAGTTCGGCGGCGGACAGCCGCACCGAGATGGCGTGCTCGAAGACTTCCTTGGCGTCGCGGTAGAGCTCTTCCCGGCGCGCCATGTCGAGCGCGTCGTCGCCGTCGAGAGCCCTGGTGCCCGCGAGCGGCTGGGTCCGGGCGTGCCCGGCCGCGCTCACCTGCGCGACGATCTCCGGGCTGAACCCGGACGCCTCCCAGCCGCCGAGGCGCAGCAGATACGAACGGGCGGGGTCGTTGCCTCGCCATCCCGCCAGGTAGGTCCTTGCGAAGTCGAGATCCCCCTCGACCGGGACCACCCGGGACAGGATCACCTTGTCGAGCTTGCCCGCGCGGATGTCACGGACGGCGGTGGCGACCAGGGCCCGGTACGCGGCCGCGCCGTGGTCGAGGTCGACGGCGATCCGCCCGTCCGCTGCCCGATCTGTCACCGTGGCGACCGCGGCGGCCAGCCGTGCCGCGAGTTCGTCCAGCTCCGACTCGTTCGTGGCACGCAGTACCGCGGTCGCGCCGTCGAGCCGGATCTCGGTCCGCGGAATCATCAGGCAGCCCAAAGGGCCGGAGACCGAAGCGGTGTCGTGCAGGGCGTGGGCCAGCTCGAATCCCGTCCAGCCGTACGCGCGCCAGTCCGCGACGCCCGCCGCGGCGAGCGCCCGGCCGACCACGTCGAGCGGTCTGCCGACGAAATCGGTTTCGCGGTTGCCGACGACCAGCCTCGCGCCGTCCGCGTGGAGTTCGACCCTGGCCAGCTCGCCTTCCGCCCAGCACGCGCTCCCCCGGTTCTCGTAGCCCACCTGCGCCGTGGAGGTGTCGCGAGCCAGCGCGGCGAGGACGGCAGCGGCGTCCGGAGGATCCGGGGCGATCCGGATCCTCCGCTCGGCATAGCGGTAGCGCGACAACACGGAACTCCTTGTCAGGTATCAGGCGGCTGCCGGAGCCGTGCAGGCTTCGACCAGCAGACTCAGCACGGCCTCGTCCTGCGGCACCAGGTAGAAGTGGCCGCCCGGGAAGACGTGTGTGGCGAATCCGCCGGCGGCGGCGTGTTCGGCCCAGCGACCGGCGCGCTCGGCGTCGATCTCGCTGTCGTCGTCACCGAGCAGCACGGTGAGCGGGCACGCCGGCTCGCGTCCGGGCAGCCATCGGTAGTTCTCGGCGAGCCGGAAATCGGCACGGATGGCGGGCATGAACACCGACCTGGCGTCCTCGCCGGCCAGCAGTCCGGGGTCGGTGCCGCCCAGCCGAACCAGTTCGGCGACCAGATCGTCCTCCGGCAGCAGGTGTTTCGTCCCGCCCGGTTCGTCTCCGGGGGCACGCCGCCCGGAGACGATCAGGTGCGCAGGCGGCAGATCGCGACGGGTCAGCTCCCGTGCGACCTCGTAGGCGACCAGCGCGCCGAGGCTGTGCCCGAAAAGGACGATCGGCCGGTCGGCCAGTGGCTCCAGCGCATCCGCGACCGCGTCGACCAGCAACGGCATCGAGGCCGGTGGCGGCTCGGCCAACCGGTCCGCGCGGCCCGGGTACCGCACCGCGGCGACGTCGATCCCGGACGGCAGCTTCGTGCTCCACGGCGCGAAGAACCCGGCGGACCCCCCGGCGTGCGGGAAGCACACCAGCCGGACCCCGGCGTGCGGACGAGGTCTCCACCGGTGCAGAACGGCCTCGCCCGATCTCGCTTGCTCTCCCCCAGGCATCGCGTCCCCTCTCACCCCTGGCGACCCGTTCGCCACGAACCCGTCTCACGCTAGAGTAGTCGATAACGGTTCTCAAAATCGTGTAGACGCACTTGACGCTGAGTCCGCCCCGTTGCTGAGTCAAGTTAGCCTTACTTAACTCGATGTGCCGCGCGGGCGCAAGACCACGGGCCTCGGACCGCATCGGCGTCCCGGGAGGTCCGTGTCGGGGTCGGCGGCCGCCACGGCCGCCTCGACGTACTGGTCAAACAATGCCGCCGTGCACTACGAGAGCTGGCAACGTGCCGTCGCGCCCGATTTCGAGATCATCGGGGCCGCGCTCGATACGAACCTGTTCGGGGCGTGGCGGGTCGCTCTCGCCGCACTCCCCGTTGCTACGCAACGGCGAGCATCCGCGCGTCGTCAACGTCTCCAGCGGCGCCGGCGCGTTGACCGATATGCGCGGCGGGCTCCCGGCCTATCAATCTCCAAGGTCCGGGCGGGCGGCCCGTCGCGGAGGGAGCGGCCGGCATTGTCTGGGCGACAACACTTCCCGATGACGGACCGACCGGCGAGTTCTTCCGTGACCGCGCGCCGATATCGTGGTGAACGCGATGCCGCAGTCACTTCCGCGCCATCGCCAGAACGCCTGGTGCGTCACCGGGTTGCCGCAATCGCCGCTGCTCGCTCCTCATCCGGCCGAGCGAGCGTCAGTGCAGTGGCCCTTCGCTCCTACCTGGAAGGCGGTCAGCAGCCGGCCACCTTCGGGCCATTCACCGATCCCGCTGTCGGAGTTCAGATGACCCCGCCTTCCGACGCTGACCAGGCCCGCGCCCCACGCGCGGGCGAGCCGTGCGGTCGCCTGCGGTGTGGCATAAGGGTCGTCGTCGCTGGCGACCACCAGGGCCGGCACGGGCAGTTCGGTCGGCACGATGTCGAGGAACGTGGCAGCGGCGACGGCGGGAAACTCGGGCCCACGCACGTCGGGAGGGGCGACCAGGAACAGCCCGCGCGTGCCGGCGAGCCGCCTCGGTCCGGCGCGTAGGACCCATTCCGCCGCGGCCAGGCATCCGAGACTGTGTCCGACGATGAGCGCATCGTCGGTGTCCGGAACGGCGTCGTCGATCGCGATCACCCATTCGTCGAGAACGGGCCGGGTCCACGACGGCGGCGCGATGCGCACGGCGTTCGGCAGTGTGTCGGCCTCCCAGCGGCTCTGCCAGTGGGTGGCACCGGACCCGTCGATCCCCGGAACGATGACGTACGTCATGATGACCTCTCCCCACCGCATCGAATGCGATTCGCATCGTAGGTGCGCAGGAGCGCACGACCGACGAGAAGGACCCCGTTGCAAATGGATCATCTGCCCGAGCGCATTCCGGCCGCGATTTCATTGGACGCGACCGATGCGCGGCTGCTCGATCTGCTGCAACGCGACGGACGCATGGTCGGCGCCGAACTGGGCAGGCGAGTGGGGCTGTCACAGCCGGCGGTCTCCGCCCGCCTGCGCCGCCTGGAGAAGGCGGGCGTGATCACCGGCTACCACGCGTCCGTCGACGCAGCGCTCCTCGGTCTCGGCATCCACGCGACCATCCGCCTGCGCACCACGCATGCGCACCTCAACGCGTCACTACGCTTGTTCGAGGAGATCCGCGAGATCGTCCGGGTGCTCCGCCTCACCGGCGAGGACTGCTTCCTCATCGAGGTCCGCTGCGCCGACGCCGGGCGGCTCGAGCAGATCGTCGACAAGGTCGCCCGCTTCGGACCCGTGACGACCTCGCTCGTGCTCCGCGACCACGGCCTGCGACCCATCGACGCGCAGCCTGTTCTCCCGCGCTGCTGAGCGCCATCGCTGAGTCATCGGCCGGCGACATCGGCTTGCGCCCAACGCATCCCTCTTCGCGCCAGCACGATCACGTCGCCTGATCCGGATGTCCGTCGTAGCTGCGGATCTTGTACTCCGTGGTCTCCAGAGCGAGGGCGAGTTCGCGTAGCTCCAGCTTGATGCGCTCGCGTTGATCGAGCATGATCTTGCGTCGTTCGGCGATCGTCTCGTCGCCTTGTTCGACCAGGCCGATGTAGCGCTTGAGGTCGCGCATCGTCATGCCCGAGACCCGCATCCTGGTCAGGAATACGAGCCGGCGCAGATCGAAGGCCGAGTACACGCGGTAGCCGGAGGGATCACGGTGCGGGCGGACGAGGCCTTCTCGCTCGTAGTACCGCAGGGTGTGCGGCGACAGGCTGACGAGCGCGGCGGCCTCGGTCACCCCGAGCGGCGGCGCGTCCGGCTCGATCGTGGCGTCGTCCAGGAGTTCATGCAGCGCGTCGACGGGGGACGCTTCCGGCGGCGCGTCCAGAAGCCGACGGATGAGTCCTTCGGTCGTCACGATCTCACCGTAGGCGGTCAGAACTGGCGCTGCGACGGCCCGATGTCGGGGAAGTCCGCCGACGCGCTGAGTTCCGCCCACGCCTGCACGTCGTCCAGGCTGCGCCGGTAGGACGCGGTGAGGCTGCGCACGGCCTCGGAGCCGAGCGGAAGGCGCAGCGGCGCGTCCGGCCGGTCCAAGACTTCACGGATCACGGCCGCGGCCCGCGCGGGGTCGCCCTCCTGGACGCCGTCCGCCGCGATCATCTCGGTCCGGACCGCGCCGACCACGCCGTCGTACGCCGGATTCTGCGCCGCGGCCCGCAGCACGCCGTCGGCGTTGAAGCCGGTGCGGAAACGGCTGGGCTCGACGATCAGGACGCGAATGCCGAAGGTCGCGACCTCGCCGGCGAGCGCCTCCGACCAGCCCTCCAACGCGAACTTGCCGGCGGAGTAGCTGCCGACCGCGGGGAACGAACGCCGGCCGCCCTGGCTGCTCATCTGCACGATCCGGCCACCGCCCGCCGCGCGCAGGTGCGGGAGCACGGCGCGCACGTACCCGGCGGGACCGAACAGGTGCTGCGCGAGCATGTCTCGCAGCTCGTCGTCGGTCACCTCCTCGGCCGCGCCCACCTGCCCGACGCCCGCGTTGTTCACGAGCACGTCCACCCGCCCGAACGCGTGGATCGCCCGTTCCACCACCGCGGCGGCGCCGTTGACCTGCCGCACGTCGTGCTGCACGGCCAGCAGCCTGTCGCCGTACCGGTCTCGCAGGCCGTCGAACCGATCGAGGCGCCGAGCGGTTCCGACGACCCGCTCCCCCGCGGCGAGGGCAGCCTCCGTCAATGCCAGGCCGAGCCCGGAGGTCGCGCCGGTGATGATCCAAGTCCTGACGTTCTCTGTCGCATGCATGGTCTTGACGCTAAACATTCGAGCGCGCTCCAAGGCAAACTCGGCAGGGCCGACATGCCCCGGCATGCGCACCTCGTCGCGAGTCGTGTCCCGGCGAAAGCGCTTGAGGGTCAAGCAGTACGGATGGCGCCGCCGTCAATGAGGTAGTCGGCGCCGGTGATGTTGCCGGCACGCTCGGAGAGCAGGAAGCAGACGAGGTCGGCCACTTCGTCGGGTTCGGAGAGCCGGCCGGTGAGCATGCCGACCTGTTCGGGGGCTCCGGCGACGATCGCTTCGACGGGCGCACCCATCGCCGCGGCGAGCTGGCCACCCAGGCCGGTGTCGGATTCCCACATCGCGGTGCGGGTGGGCCCGGGAGAGACGGTGTTGATCCGGACACCGGCCTGTGCGAGTTCCGCGGCCACCCCGAGACCGAATGCCGTCAGCGCGGCCTTGGCGACGTTGTAGGCCAGCGGCGGCCCCTCGGGCCTGCGTGCGCCGATCGACGACACGTTCACCACCGCGCCGCCGCCCCGGCCGAGCATCGACAACGCCGCCCGCGTCACGCGAACCGCCGACAGGAGGTTCGTCTCCCACGCGTCGTCCCAATCCTCGTCACCGAGTTGCGCGAAGGGCGCAAGGCTCAGGCGGGAGCCACCGCCCACGTTGTTGACCAGCAGGTCCAGCCGCCCATGTGCGCGCTCCGCGGCCGTGATCAGCTTCCCGGCTCCGCCCGCCGTCGCGAGGTCGGCCTGCACGACGGTTGCCCCGGTATCGGCCAGCTCCGGCCCGGGGTTCCGCGCCGCGGCGACGACCTCGGCCCCTTCGCGGCGCAACGCGCGCACGGTCGCCAGGCCGATGCCACGGCCGGCGCCGCTGACAACCGCGACCTTTCCTGAGAAGTTCAGCTCCATCGTCGTCTCCTTATTTGACTTTGGGGTACAAAATTCGCGGACGCGGATGCGTCCGCGAGGGCGGTTTGGGTTCAGGCTCAGAGCGGGGTCAGCGCCAGTTGCACCGATCGCTTCAGCACGACGGGGTCGCGGCTGGTCTTGGAGAGCAGCTGCACCCCGACCAGCGTGGTGAGCAGATGTGTCGCCAGCGCCTCCGGATCAAGGTCGCGGCGAATCTCACCCGACGCCTGCCCGACCCGGATCACGTCCAGGAACGTGCCGGCAGTGCGCTCGAACATCGCCCGCACCCGCTCGGTCGCATCCTCGTCGAACCCGGCCAGCTCCGCCGCCGTGTTCACGGCAAGGCAGCCCCGGCGATCCGGATCGGCGAAGTTCATGTCGATCATCAGCTCCAGCGCCGTCGCGATGCGCTCCTTGATCGGGCCGGGCGCCCCGAGCGCCTGATCGACCAGCACGGCCTGCTGATCGCGATAACGATCCAGGGCCCTGGTGAACAGTTCTCGCTTGCTCCCGAACGCGTTGTACAGACTCCCCTTGCCGACCCCGATCGCATCCGCCAGGTCCTGCGGCGTCGTGCCCCGGTAGCCCTTGCGCCAGAACACGTCCATCACGCGATCGACGGCGATGTCCTCGTCGAACGTGCGTGGCCGGCCCATGCGACAGACGCTATCCGATTATTGACCTCTAGGTCAACAATGGCTGGAGAACACGGCGATGTCGCGGCCTCGCACCCGACGCCCGCAACGCGACTCACCGGCTTCGGCGGGCAAGGCGGTCTGCGCAGACAAACCTGGTGACGGAGGAGCCCGGTTGTTCAGCGCGGTCCGGTCGGCGCGGGTCTGGTCCCGACGAGGGCCATGAGCAGCAACGCCGCGGTGACGGCGGCGGCTGCGGTGACGAATGTGACGGTGACGGCGGTGGTCAGCTCGGCCGGGGTTGCCGTCGTGACGGATGCCCCGGCGGCCGCGGCGAACAGCACGCCCATGGCGGTGGTGCCGGTGATCAGCCCGAGGTTGCGGGACAGGCCGAGCAGCCCGGAGGCGGTGCCGCGTCGTTCGGGCGCGATGGCGGTCATCACCTGGGTGTTGTTCGCGGCGAGGAAGAGCTGGTATCCGGGCGCGAGAGCGACGATGCCGGCGAGGTAGCCGACCAGTCCGATGGTCGCGGGGAGCCAGGCGAGGATGACCGCACCGGCGATCATGACCGCGAGACCTGCGGTGATCATCCGACGGGTGCCGAGACGATCCACGAGCCGGCCGGCCACGATGCCGCTGAGGATCGAGGCGACCGGCCCGGCGGCCATCACCAGACCGACGGCGGCCGACCCGAGCCCCAGCGCCTCGGAAAGATAGAAGGGGCCGACGACGAGGGTGGTCATCATGACCGCGCCGACGATCAGGTTCGCCACCGCCCCGGCGCCGATGATCCGGTCGCCCAACAGTGCCAGCGGCAGCACCGGGTGGGCGGCGCGGCGCTCGACCAGCACAAGCACGATCACGCCGGCGGCCGCAGCGCCGAGCAACGCCGCCGTCACGCCGGCGTCGGCGCCGCGGTCGATGCCGGTCACCCCCAGGGCATACAGGGCGACTGTCGCGGTCAGGATCACCATGCCGGCCGCGTCGAACCGGGACCGAGGCCGCCGGTTGTGGGTGGTGTTCCGCCCGCCGAGTCTGCCGGGTCCGCCGGATCCGCCGGGGCCGCTGAGTCCATTGAGCAGGAGCGCGGCGAGACCGAACGGCACCATCGCCGCGAACACCGCCTGCCACCCCCAGGCGTCGACGACCAGGCCGCCCACAGCCGGCCCGGCCGCCGTGCCCACCGCGGATGTGGTGCCCAAAAGGCCCATCACGCTCCCGGTCCGGTGCTCGGCGGTCGTGTCGCGGGCGATCGCGAGCGGCAGCGCCATCAGTACCGCGGCGCCCACACCCTGGATGGCGCGGGCCGTCACCAACACCTGGAATGACGGTGCCAGCGAAACGGCGACGGCGGCGGCCGCGAACACCACCGCACCCGCGGCGAGCAGCCTGGTGCGGTCGAACACGTCGCCGAGATAGCCGACCGTCACGCTCGCCGCGGTCATCCCCAGCAGATACGCCACGACGACCCACTGCGCCTGCCCGAACGACCCGCCGAACGCGTCCGCGATCTGCGGCAGCGCGACGTTCGCCGCGCTCGTGCCCAACGACGCCGACAACACGCACACCGCCAGGCCGACCACCCGCCGCACGGACACACCCGGGCCGGCCAGCCTCACATTCGCTTCCACGGGCCCAGCGTCACCGCCAGCTTCTCCGAGCGACAACGCTTGTTGCTGTTTCTGGGACAGGTTGGTGACGGTGGCGGTGCGTAAGACCCCCGTCCGGCGAGCCTGGATCGGTCGGTCCGTGGCCGCTCGGCGTTCCAGGCGTCGAAGTGGAAGATAAGCACGGCTGGTCGTGCTTATCTTCCATGGGAGCGTTCATTGGCCGGCAAGGCCGCGCGCCGCGTGATCTGAGCGGGAGCGCCGGCGTCGGCCTGCACCCGCCCGCTGACGTCGAGGCTTCAGCCGAGAGCGCCGAGCTGGGTCAGAAGCGCGACGTTGTCCCAGTAGATCCGGTGGGAGGTACAGAGGCCGTCCTCGAAGGTGAGGAAGTCGGCGTACGGGAAGACGATCCGGTTGCCCGACGCCGGGATGGTGCTCTCGGGGGTGACCATCGGGCCGGTGTGATGGCCGGTGAAGAGCGCCTCCACCACCACGGTGTCGCCGACCTCGTACGAGCGGACGATCTCGTGGCGCATGTCCGACAGCGCCGCACGGAAGGTCTCGCCCATGGCGCGGAACTCCTGGATGCCCTTGAGCGTGCCGTTGGGCGTGACGGTCTCGACGTCCGGCGCGAAGATCGTCAGGCTCTCGTCGAGGTCGTCGCGGCCGGTGGCGTCGTAGTGCTTGCGCAGCTGGTCGAGCGGGTTGCTCATGGTGTGCCTCCAGATCCGGATCGGTTGGTGTGTCCAGCCTGGTGGCGTGACCGGTCACGGACTACGGGGAGTTCTCCCCCTCTTCCGCCGACCCCGCTGCGCCGGTCAGCAGCCCGTGCTCGAGGGTGTAGAGCGTCGCGCCGGCTCTGGTCGAGACGCCGATCTTGGGATAGATGCGTTGCAGGTGGCCGTCGACGGTCTTCGGGCTGATCGTCAGCGCCCTCGCGATTTCGCGCATGGACCCGCCGCGGGCAACCTCGCGCAGGATCTCCACTTCACGCGGAGTGAGCCGTGGATGCTTGAAGCGGGGCGCCGCACCGGCCGCGGCCAGGACCGCGTCGACCGCGAGGGGATCCAGCCGGCCACCGCTCGCCTCCGCCCGCAGATGGCTGGACGCGTCGTCGGGGTCCAGGGCCGGTCGATGCGGCCGGGCCTCGGTCTTGGTCCGGAAGGTGTCCGCCGCGGCGAGGACCCGCGCCGCCGCGGACAGGGAGGTGCCGGTGGCTCCGCGGAAGTAGCCGCTCCCGTCCAGCCGCTCGTGATGGCAGGAGGCGACCTCGGCCAACGTGCGCAGGAACGGCGTCCGGCTGAGCACCTGCTGGGTGTGGTACGGGTGCAGCCGCACCTGCTCGCGCTCGTGCGGCCGCAGGTGGCGCGGGGCGTTCCAGATCGCGGAAGACACTGCCACACGGCCGATGTCATGGACATAGCCGGCGTGCCGCAGCAGGGTCCGGGTGTCGGCCGGCAGGCCGTACTCACCGGCCGCACGCCCGGCCAGCTCGGCGACGCCCCGCGAGTGGCCGACGTGGAAGTGTGACTTGAGGTCCGCGAAGTCGCCGAGTGCGGCCAGGGCTGCGTCGAGGTCTTGCTCGTCGGGCGAACCGTCAGCAGACGCCGCGATGACCGCGTCCCACAGCGACTGCTCGGTGTCGAGCACGGCAAGCAGCCCGGCGACGTCGGACGTCATCGCGTCGACCACCTCGGGCGCGAGTGCGTGACCGCGGCGTGTGGCCAGCACGGTGGCGACCGCGTCCTGGCTCATGAGCCGCTGGACGTTCACCGCGAGAGCTGCCACCTGCACCACCCGGGTGGGCACCGGGATCTGGTCGCCACCGAGCCCGCCGGGCACGCCGGTACCGTCCCAGCTCTCGTAGACGGCGTCGAGGTCCGCGAGCGAGTCCGGGGCGTAGCCGCAGCGTGTGCCGAGGAGCCTTCCCGCCTCGCAGATCTCGCCGGCCGTGGCCATGATGCGCGGGCCCCCGGCGATCGCCTTGAACAACGCCACCGGTCGCGCCGTGACGGGATTGGCCCGGCCGACGTGACCCAGCATGAACCGGAACATGGCGCGCTGGTCGCCGAAGTCGAGCGTCGCCGCATGCTCCCGCATCAGCAGCTCGTTGCCCACCACGGCCGCGACCGTCTCGCTGGCCGTCGTACACCCGATGTGCTGGAGCAGCGCGAGTTGGTGCACCCGGCGCAGCTCGTCGACGCCCAGGCCGAGCCGCTCCCCGAGCCGGCCGGCCACCAGGCACGTCGCCAGTCCCGTCTCCAGCGGGAGCCCCATGCCGGAGTCCGCCGCCAGCGACGTAGCCGCCATCAGCTCCGACCAAGTCACGGTCGCCACGGCGGAACACTACTGCTCCGTCCGGCGACCGGCGGCCGAGGCGAACGGCATCCCGACCGGCGCCGAGGCGCACAGCATCCCGACCGGCGGAGCACGGGCCCGGCGACCCCGCCCATCGATTTGCCACTCTCCGCCCACCTGAATGGATTCAGAACGGGCGGGATGTGGCAAATGGATTGCGGTCGGAGCCAAGCGAGACATGCAGTACTTCGTAACCCTGCTCGCCGTCCGCCACCGCCCCGACGGGTGCCTCGGTGCTGATCTCCACCAGCAGCAGCGTCCACGACGTCACGTCGACGGCGGCGACTCTCCAGACCGTGTGGTTCGAGAGCGTTCTCAGGAAGTCATCACTGAGCTCTCGGACGCGATCGCCCGGCGCACCCTCGGCCACCGGATGCTTCGCGATAGTTGCCGATCGCGCGACCGCGGCATCGGCCGGCCCGGTGGCCAGTCCGGCGACGGTCCAGTTCTGGATCGGATGCCGACCGAAGTCGCGCACGATGTTGACGTATCCGGGCTCCTCGAAACAGAAGGCACGCATGCCTTCCGTCGAACTCCACACGTAGAACGGTGCATACTCGTTCCCCGGTGCGCCGTTCGACTTCTCCCGGATGAGATAGGCCTTGAAGAGCAGTCCGCCGAAACCATCGAGCTTCGAACCGGTCCGGGCCACCCGAGCACGGATCACGTTCATGTCGTAATCCGCCGGCAGCGCCACGGTGTATTGCATTGCGTGCATCTTCCTCGCCCCACTTCATTCGCCAGTAGTTTCGCCCTCGTCCGCGCGACCGGTCAGGCAACGGGTCCGACCACGCCACCGTCCTACCCGGCACCGTCGACGTTCTGGGTGGTGGCGGCGCCGGTGGTCGCGGTCATGCCGCGTTGCCCCTCAGCAGCCCCAGGGCACCCGCGACGGCTGCCTCGAACGGGGCAGCGTCCTGTTGGGAACGCGCCAGAACATATCCGCCCTGGACGACGGCGGACAACGTCGCCGCCAGGTCACTGGGCCGCACGTCCGACCGCAGCTCGCCGGCCGCGATCGCCTCGCCGATGACCTGGGCCAGCGACTCGGTCAGCCACGCGATCGTCTCGCGCACCGGCTCCAGCAGCTCCTCGGACGCCACGATGTCGGCGTCGAAAGTCATCCGACCCAGGCGGCACCCGCGGAGGGCGTCTCGCTGCCGAGTCAGAAAGTCCTCGATGCGCTGCAGCGGAGAGACAGGCCGGTCGAGCAGCGACTCGACCTCGCGCCGGAGCAGGTCCGCGTTCCGCCTGATGGCCTCCAGCGCAAGGTCGTTCTTGCCGCGGAAGTAGTGGTACATGCTGCCCTGTCCGACGCCGGCCGCCAGCTGGATGTCTCGGGGACTGGTCGCCGAGAACCCCTTGGTCCACAGCAGGTCCTGCGTCGCTTCCAGCAGACGCTCTCGTGTCTCCATATGACGACTGTACCTACTAGTAGGTACAGTCGTCCAGTCAGTGATTTACCTGACGGTCAGGTAAGCTTGTGCGGTGAGGAAGGTCCCGTGAGCCGGGCGGTAGATGCGGTCGAGAAGGTCGACGGGCGGCGCACCGACACGAGGCAGCGCATCCATGCCGCCGCACTCGAGGTGTTCTCCGAAGTCGGCTACGAGCGCGGTTCGCTGCAGCAGATCGCCGATCGACTCGGCGTCACCCGCCCGGCGCTCTACTACCACTACCGCAGCAAGGAGGAGATCCTCGCCGCGATACACGCGGAACTGGCCGATTCCGTCGACGCCATTCTCGATTGGGCACGTGCGCAGCCGGTCGGCCGCGCCACGCGGCGAGAGACGGTGCGACGTCTTCACGATCTCATGCGCGGCCCGTGGGGCTCCTTCTCCCGTTTCGCGCAGGCCAGCGAGGCAGCGATGCGCGACCTGTCGGCAGCCGAACAGTATGCGCAACAAACGGCGGCCATCGCCGCCGCCCTTGCGCCGACCGACGACCCGACAGGCCGGCTACGTGGCCGCCTGGCCCTCGACGCGCTGTTCCTGGCCTCGACCAATCCGGCCGCACTCGGGGGCACCTCGGACGAGCGGCACAGGGCAGCATTGGCGATCGCTCTCACCCTGGTCAGGTGACACCGTCAGCGGCGATCGTGACTGCCCCGCGAGCCATTCAACGAGCCTTCTCATGTTCCTTACACTAACGTCAGATATATAACTGACTTACACGTATGTCACCTATGAAGGACGGTACCTTGCACTATCGACTGCTCGGGCGCACGGCAGCGCTCAGGGTTTCAGAACTCGCCTTGGGCACCGGGAAATTCGGGCGTGCCGTCCCGCCGGAAGCCGCGGAGAAGGTGCTCGGCGTCTACGCGGACGCGGGCGGAAGGTTCATCGACACCGCCGCCGGCTATCAGGGCGGTGAGTCGGAAAGGATCGTCGGCGCCTTCGTCGGATCGCGACGTGACGACTTCGTCATCGGTACCAAATGGGCCGTCGGGACGATGCGCGACGAGCCCTTCCCAGGCCGCGGCACGAGCCGGAAGGCCATGACTCGCTCCGTCGAAGCCAGTCTGCGCCGGCTCGACACCGACTACATCGACGTGCTCTGGACGCATGGTTTCGACCGGGAGACGCCAGTCGACGAGATCATGTTCGGCTTCGATCAGCTGGTCACGGCCGGCAAGGTGTTGTATGTCGGCCTCGGTACCCATCCGGCCTGGAAAGTTGCGCGCGCCGCGACCATCGCCGAACTGCGCGGCTGGGTTCCGTTGGCCGCGATCACGATCGAGTACGGCGCGGGCGAACGCGACGCCGAACGCGAATTGCTGCCGGCGGCGGAAGCGATGGGTCTTGGCGTCGTGGCCTGGTCTCCCCTCGGCGGAGGCTTCCTGGCCCGTTCCGGCCGCGACGGCAACCCACCCCACTCTCACCTGCCCCATTGGACCAACGCGGGTCGGCCGACCGCTCGCGACGTGTCGGTCCACGCAATCGTTCATGAGATAGCGCGGGAACTCGACGTCACTCCGGCTGCAGTTGGCTATGCCTGGTTGCTTGACCGCGCCCGCAGGTCGGCAACCAGCATCGTCCCGGTCGCCGCCGCGAGCAGCGCAGAGCAGATGACCCAGGATCTGCGGGCGATCGACCTGCCGATCACCGGTGAGCAGTTGCAGCGCATTTCAGCGGCAGGCCGGCCGCAGCTGGGTGAGCCACACAACCACAACCTGGACAGCGACCCCCTGTACTTCCCCGGCGATCACTACCCGCCGCCCGTCCCGGCCGCCTGATCCTGCCGCCGTGGTCACGTCGCACGAGCGGAAGGAGGCAGGGTCGGCTCTGTTGCGATGGCTGCCGACCGGAATAGCCGTCTCGGCCGCAGGTCGCCGGTGGTCGTCGGTGGTCGTCGGTCCTCAGGCAGCCGAGCCGATCTTGGTGAGTTGTTCGGAGACGTCCCAGAGCTTGTCGGCAAGTTCGGGATCGCGAGCCCGCTTGGAACGCTTGATGAGTTCGGCTCCCCCGCGCATGTGGGCGAGGTGTTCGGGGCCGACGAAGCTGTCGCCGGGAATGTCGGCCACTGCCGCATAGAGGACGGGCAACGCTCCGTGGTCGGCGTCCTGGGCGATCAGCCGAAGGGAGAGTCGCGCGATGGCGCTGGTGTACTCGGTGTAGATGTTCGTCGCCACGAAGCCCGGGTGGGCGGCGTTCGCGCGCACCGACGAATTCGACGCATTCAAACGACGTTGCAGCGCACCGGTGAAGAGCAGGTTGGCGAGCTTGCTGTTGTTGTACGCGCGACTGCCCTTGTATTCGGTGTCTTCCCAGTTGAGGTCGTCGAAGTCCAGCCGCCCGGAGCGCTCGGCCTGCGACGACACGGTGACCACACGTCCGGTGACGTGCGGGAGAAGCAGGTTGGTCAGCGCGAACGGTCCGAGATGGTTCGTGCCGAACTGCAACTCGAACCCGTCCTTGGTGCGCTGCAACGTCTTCGTGGACAGCCCGGCATTGTTGATCAGCAGGTCGATCGAGCCGGTCCAACTGTCGGCGAACGAGCGGATGGAAGCCAGGTCGGCAAGGTCGACCCGACGCACCTCGTTCGAGCCGGGCGCCTTCGCTGCTGCCTGCTGCCCTCTCGCGACATCGCGGACGGCATACACCACATGGGCGTTGTGCGCGCCGAAAGCCCGGGCAACGGCGGCACCGATTCCGCTGTTCGCTCCGGTCACTACGACCGTGCGGCCCGCGAGGTCTGGCATCGGGAAAGGAATCGAGATCATGAGACGAATGTAGACGATGACTACTATGTAGTCAACGACTACTTCTGGCTAAGATCTCTCCATGTCCGAACGTCCCTTCCACCACGGCAACCTGCGCGCCGCGCTGCTGACCGAAGCAGAGCACACCATCCGCGAGCAAGGCGTCGACGCGTTGTCCCTGCGCCAGCTGGCACGGCAGGCCGGCGTCAGCCACGGCGCGCCGCGACGCCACTTCCCTGACCGTCAGGCACTTCTCGACGCCCTGGCCGAGCGCGGATTCCAGACGCTGAGCCACACCATCCAACAGGCAAGCGCGGGCGCAGGCCCGACCTACGAGGACCGGTTCCGCGCCGTGGCCCGTGCCTACGTCGGATTCGCCATCGAGCAGGCAGCGATGATGGATCTCATGTTCACAACCAAGAACGCTGAGCCGTCGGCCGACCTTCGTCAGGCAGCGACCGAGTTCTTCACGCTCGTCAACAGCATCATGGCCGACGGCGCGAAGGCTCGTCGGCCACCGCTGCCCGACCCGCACCGCCTACAGATGCTGATCATCGCCACTTTGCAGGGCATCGCCACACTCGTCAGTTCGGGACGCCTCGACCCCGGCCACGTTGATCAACTCATCGACGACACGACCACGGTCTTCACGGGCAGGCGAACGACCGACAAGGGGCCCTGATCGCGCCCATGCTCACGCGGCGCGAGGGGTGAGCATGCGGTTGACGGTCGTCTCGATGCTGGTGCTCACGTGGATGCTCCGGTCGCCGCGCGGGGCGAGCATGCCCTGCTCGTCGGCACGATAGAGCTCGACCAGGCTCGTCGCGATGTGCGGCCGGAAGCCTGCCTCCGTCAGGGTTCTCGCCCAGGCGTCCTCGGGGATTGTGGCGACGTGAAGCTCCCGGCCGAGCACGGTGCCGAGCACGGTGGCGACGTCACGTTCTGAATAGGAGGGGCCGACGATGTCCACCGCTTCGCTGCGTGGGGGCGGAGTCAGCAACGCCTGGGCTGCGACCGCGCCGATGTCTTGGGTCGCGACCATCGGGTGCGGCACGTCGGCGGATGCCGCGAACACCGGGTAGACGCCACTGTCTTGCGCGACGCCGATCACGTCGGCGACCTTCTCCTGAAAGTGCCCGGGGCGCAACGCGGTCAGCGTGCTACCCGTGGCGCACAGTGCCTGCTCCAGCCGGTGCAGGCCGGTGATCGGGCCGGTGCCCTCGGTCAGGTCGGCACCTCCCGAGGACAGCACGACGACGTGTGGCACCCGCCGCTCGGCGACGACGCCCGCGATCGACGCGATCAGAGCATCGGCATGCGCGTCGAGGTCGTCGACGGTCAGGTCGAACGGCAGCAGCACGAAGAAACCTTGAGCCCCTTCGAGTGCGCTGCCCAGCGCTGCTCGATCGCTCAGAACGGCGATCCGCGCCTCGGCTCCCTGCGCCTCCCACCCTGCGGCGTCAGCCTCTCGTCGCAGCAGCACGCGTACCTGCGCTCCCGCTGCGAGCAGCCTGCCCGCGGTGGCTGATCCGACGCGACCCGTTGCTCCTGCGACGGCGTACATGATGATTCCTCTCGACAGATTCGATTGACTGTGCTTCGACGCTATGGTCACAGCGTCGGCGGAACAATGCCCGTCAGAGTGCACTTCTTGCTCATTCATCCAAGAAGGTGGGAGTATCAGTGCGATCGTGTGGCACGATTGCGACGTGGAGATCACGCAGCGCGCAGCGCAGCAGGATCGCCTGGCGCGCGTGCTCCACACGCTCCGGATGCGCAGCACCTTCTACTGCCACGCCGACCTCAGTGAGCCGTGGGCGCTCGAGATGCCCGCCATCGCCGACTCGGTGAGCTTTCATGTCGTGACCGCTGGTACCTGCTGGCTGCGCCTGCCCGAGGCAGGCCCGCTCGAGCTACGCGCGGGAGACCTGGCGCTCGTTCCTCACGGGCTGGGTCACGACCTGCTCAGCGAAGCCGGGGCGGGGCGCGGCCCCCGGGTAGACCTTCTGCCCCAGAAGTATTTGAGTGCCCACTACTCGATGCTCCGCTACGGTGGCACAGGCCGTGCGGCACAGTTGATCTGCGGCGTCGTGTCCTTCGATGACCCCGCTGCCCGCGTCCTGATGAGTGCCCTGCCCGCCGTCCTGTTCGTCGGCGGCGACACGTTGTCCGCCGCGTCCTCGGTCAAAGACACCCTGCGTCTCATGGCAGGCGAGCTGTCCCGCCCACAAATCGGGGCCGAAGCGGTAGCAACCAGGCTCGCGGACATCCTCGTCGTGCAGGCGATCCGCTGCTGGCTGACCACCGATGCGGCGGCTCCTGCCGGCTGGCTGCGAGCACTCGAAGACGAACGGATCGGCCGTGTACTCGAAGCGATCCACGACGACCCGGGCCACGAGTGGAGCCTCGACCGCCTCGCCAGGGTCGCCACCATGTCGAGGTCGTCCTTCAGCGCCCGCTTCACCGCACTCGTCGGCGAAGCGCCGATCGCCTACCTCACCCGCTGGCGCATGAACATCGCCGCATCACGCCTGCATGAGGAAGACATCACCGCAGCCCGCCTCGCCATCGAGCTCGGCTACCAGTCGGAGGCCGCATTCAATCGCGCCTTCACCCGCGTCAACGGCCGCACCCCAGGGTCGATTCGCAGGCAGTGGCGCCGATAGTCGTGGCGAGCGGTCCTACGTGGAGATGGCGACCGGGTTGAGGGTCCGCGGTCGCCGGTCAGCCGAGTGTGGCGGTCGCTTCTCGCAGCTCTCGCAGGGCGGCCAGGGTGTGGTGTGCGAGGTCGTCTTCGGCGCGGTCGCTTTCGGACCATGTGGCGTAGCCGCGTTTGAATGCCAGGACGCCGAGCTCGCTGGCGAGCTGGGCTGTGGGGTCGGGTACGCCTCGGGCGGTGAGCGCCGTTGTCATGGCCGCGGCGAGGCCGACGCTCTTGAGGGCGTCTCGTTCCTGGAGTTCGGTGCTGGCGGCGATGGCGGCCTTCAGGCGTGGCCCGATCTCACGGTTCACCGGGCGCATCGCGCCCGACGCGCGTTCCAGTCCGGCGGCCACTGCCGCCAGCGGGCTGGCGCCCACCGGCGCCTCGGTGATTCCTTCGGCGAGCAGTTCGCTGAGCACCTGCTGGCCCGCGACCAGGATCTCGCGCTTGTCGGGGAAGTGTCGGAACAGGGTGCTTTTGGCGACTCCGGCGCGTTGGGCGATCTGCTCGACCGTCGTCGCGTCGTAGCCCTGCTCGGTGAACAGGTCGACGGCGGCCACGACGAGCCGTTCGCGGGCCCCGGGTTCCCATCGAGCCATGGGCACATCCTAGTGATGAGACTCTTGTCTCGTCACGGTGGTACGGTGACGGGACAAGAGTCCCATCACTAGAAGGAGTGCTTCATGCACGTCTTCGTCACCGGCGGCACCGGCCTGATCGGCACCGCCGTGGTCGCCGAACTCCTCGACCATGGCCACACCGTCGCCGCGCTCGCTCGCTCCGACGCGTCCGCGCGCGCTCTGGAAGCAGTTGGCGCCGAGCCGCTTCGGGGCGATCTTGCCGATCCGGACTCCCTGCGCGCCGGCGCAGCACAGGCCGACGGCGTGATCCACCTGGCCTTCGGCAACGACTTCAGCAGTCCCGACGCGCTCGCCCGGGCGATCACCGAGGAGAGCGTCGCGCTCACCACCCTGGGGAAGGCGCTCGTCGGCAGTAACCGCCCGCTCGTCACGGTCTCGGGCACGCCGGTCATGCCGGGCCGCGTCTCCACCGAGGCAGACCCGTTGCAGACCGAGGGTCCGGTCGGCGGCCGAGGTCGTTCCGTGGTCGCGGCGCTGGAACTCGCCTCACATGGCGTCCGCGCGAGCGCGGTGCGGATGCCGCGCACGGTGCACAACCATGGCGCCGGTGGATTCGCCGGCATGTTGGCCGAGCGTGCGCGTCGAACCGGCGTGGCCGGCTATCCGGGCGATGGCGCCCAGCGCTGGCCGGCGGTGCACGCACTCGATGCGGCGGTCCTGTTCCGCCTCGCCCTGGAACGGGCGGAGGCCGGCACCTCCTGGCACGCCGTCGCCGACCAGGGCGACGCGGTCCGCGACATCGCCACGGTCATCGGCCGGCGACTGGGCGTGCCGGTCGAAGCCATGAACCCCGAGGTGTTCGGCACGCTCGGCCCGATCTTCGCCATCGACCAGCCCTCCTCCAGCGCCCACACACGCCAGGCTCTCGGCTGGCAGCCGGCCCGCCCGGGCCAGCTCGAAGACCTGGAGAACATCCAACCCTGATACGTGGCTGAGTTCGGCCGTGTCTGTGACATGTGTGTGACACCTTTCGAGGACGCCCGGCCCGCCCGGGTCGGGCCTCAGTTCGGGTGCTCCCGGCCGACGGCGTTGCTCGTGACCAATCGCGGCACCCGCACACGTCGTTGCGGTAGTTTCGATAATCAGGTACTGTAGGTGGCTGGACCTCGTTGATCCGGAAGGAGGTGGCGACGGCAATGACTCGAAGCGCATCGCCCGACCTGCACGCGTACTCGGGCGTCGACGATGAACTGATGCTGCGTCCCGCTGCCGGTGACATCGAGCCGACCCGGCGGTTGTTGGAACGCATCGACGCGCTGGTCGAAACGACCGACAGGGGCCTCGCCCTCGCCGACCCTTCCGGTGGTCAGACGCCGATCCCGGCGACGGTGCTGGCCGGACTTCGTCGCATCGCCGAGGCCATAGCCCACGGCCGGGCGGTCACCGTGGCCCCCTACGACCTGGAACTGACCACCCAGCAGGCCGCCGAGATGCTGCATGTGTCACGGCCGCACCTGATCAAGCTGCTGGACCGCGGCGACATGCCCTACCACCGCACCAGCGACGACCCCGCCGCTCATCGTCGTGTCCTGCTGAAAGATGTCGAGGCTTACCGCCACGAGCGAGGCGAGCGGCGCCGCGAAACACTGCGTGAACTCTCGCAGACCTCGCAGCAGGCCGCGGGCGGCTACCGGTAGCCGTCGTGCCGGGTCATTAGGGTGCCCGGTGTGGCCTTTGCTGCGATCCTCGACGCCTGCGTCCTGTACCCGTTCAGCCTGCGTGACACGCTCCTCCGTCTCGCCGAACGCGAACTGTACGACGCCCACTGGAGCGAGGCCATCCTCGCCGAAATGACCCGCAACCTCATCGCCAACCGCGTCATGCCAGCGGACTCCGCACATCGCATCGCCCGTCTCATGCGGGAAGCGTTCGACGATGCCACCGTGCCCGCCGAACCGATCGCCCAGCTCGAACCGAGCATGACCAACCATCCCAAGGACAGGCATGTACTGGCCGCTGCGGTCGTCGCGCACGCCGGGGTGATCGTCACCAGCAACGTCAGAGACTTCCCAGCCGACACCTGCCGGCCGTTGGGCGTCGAGGCCGTACACCCCGACGACTTCCTGCAGATCCTCTACGCCAAGGACCGCGCCCAAGTACTGCATGCCGTGCGCCAACAAGCGGAAGACCTCACCCACCCACCCGCCAGCCTGGACGAACTCCTCAACATGCTCAGCAAGACAGTGCCCGTCTTCGCCGCCATGATCCGGGAAGACATCAAAGGCAGGCCTGACACCTGCCGCACATAGCGAACGTGTGAGCTCGAGATGACCCCATGCACCGCCGGTGCCGGGGTCGCGGTATGGGCGCTCCCGTTGCTCGGCGCGGTGCGACGGCCCTCGACATGGCATTGAGCCCTCCGGCGCTTCCGTGCCCGCCGCAAACACGACTTGTCGCGCTTGCGGCACCCCAAACCCGTCCGGTCTTGCCGGTACCATCAGCACCTAGGACGGGACGAGGACGGTGCCGGGATGGCCTGTGACAACGAAGGCGACGAGCGGCTCCGGGCAGCCCTCGCGAACCCGATGATCCGCGCGCTCCAGAGCCACTTGTCGGACAGACTTCTGTCTGCGTACGACCCTCTGCTGACGCCCGCTCGCACGGCACTCGTCGGCGATGTTGGTGAACTGACCCTTCGGAATATCAAGGAACGCCTCGATCACAATACAGTCTCAATGGCCTTCGGGAATGCTAATCAACCAACTACCGCTCAGATGAATGACCTCATCACGATCGGGCCAGACGGTGCCCTTGAGGTGTATGACAGTAAGGCAAGCGTAAGCGCGCGCGTTCTCAAGACAGTGGGCGCGAACGGTGTGCCCAATCTCCCGAAACCCCGGCTGGCGAGTGTCAAGTCGGGCGATCGACAGTTGAGTGACAGTTACAACGAAACACGAGTGAGCCAGGCCCTGACATTTGAGGGCGATCCCCAGGATGACGCACCACAAGCCATCGTCGTCGTGATCAACCTGAAGAGCCAGACATACCAGGAGTGGCGGGTTGAAGAGTCCGGCGGCGTGACACGCGTTGGCGACGCCCAACCTTGTTCTCTTGAGATCGCTGAAGCCATCGCTGAACTGGCCTTGGATCCGAACTATGACCGGCTCGGGTCGTGACGAGGGGACGCAGTGCCGGACCTCGTCAGCACAACGTCTGGGTCGGCATAGAAAGCGCAATCAAACGGGATGAATTAAAGACTCTCGCCCCCGGCGACATGGACACGGCACGGGGTCTGTTCACAACTATTCCAGCGGCTTACGCCGAGTGGACGCAGCGGTTCGGGACGCTCACCGACTCCGACGGAAAAAGAAGACTCCTTGGGATCGTCGGGCCGGGTGCACCCACAGACGCTGACGCTCTCTACACGGCGCGGATGCTCCGTGCGCTGTACCGGATTCCTAAGCATCTAATCCCCATCGAGATGCTGCCCGACAACCAGGTCAACTGTGTGTTGGCCGACAATAACCGTGCACCAGTCGTCATGATCGATTTGGACAACATTTCGTTGGGGTATGCTCGTGTTGCCCCTTCTCTCGAAGAGTTCGTTTATGAGTGGCGCGCCGATCTCCGCAGTATTAAGGGCGCCTTGCTGCATCTGGAGAAGAAGCGTGTGGCGATCGCTTCGGGACGACGGGCGGCGGATCAACTTGATCGTCCCGGTGAGTGGTCTTTGACCCGGCTGTGCTCGGAGGATGTCGTTCTCGCTGTGCTGAGGACGCGGCACAATCGACAACACAATCGTCAGGACGTAGCCATCTTTGCGACGACGACGTTGACGTCCCACGCTCCTGGCGCGCCAGTGCGCGTAGCTCTCACCGCCCTGCTGTCCGATGCCTACCTGGCCGGAGGTTCACTCGCCGTCGAATTCGGCGCGAGCGATCAAGGTGGCGGACCAATCCCAGGTCCCCTTCGCAGGTGGGCCTACCAGCGGAAGGTTCAGCTTCCGCTCCGGGGCGGCTGGGATGCCGTGATGGGTGAGAGGTTGTATGCGCTCGCGGTCAACCTGACTCCATCCACTCCAGATCTGTTGAAGCTGCGTGGAGTGGCCACCGGGGCCGCTTGCTTCGCGGTCGCCAGCGGCGCCCTCTCACCTCTCGCGCTTGAGGCAGTCCTTCGGTGGAGCCCAAACCCGAAGCGACTGCTCGGCGGAGGTGGTACCGGACGGCTGGACTATCTCGCGGACCAGCAGGCACTGCGGTCCGCTCTCCTCCTGACGTCCGTTGTGCGCAGACTCGAAAATCGGACGCTGACCAGCGACGACGACGATGTATCGGCTCGCGTCCAAGTCCAGATAGGAGTGACACCGCCGCACGGGATGGATACCTCGTTGTCGGCCATCCGGCTAGTCGCCCCCGGCGGTCTAACGACTCGACTCGGGTGGAGAGCTCTGACTGGCGAGGAGTCAGACCACTCGGAAGTGACCGTGCATCTGTTGGCGGTTGAAGACGACCTCCTGCCGACTCAGCTCGCTGAGGCGCTTCCCTCAATAGACGCGGGGTCGGTAGTGGTTGTACCCGCCGACGCCCTGACCAACTGTGACGTAGCGCTGGCTTCCGTACTGTCAGACGCGGAGAGTCAAAGGGTCGTTGTCGTTGCGTGCCCTGACTACACCACGACGTTCGATGCTTCTGCCGATAGGTTCCTGCAACGAGCGGCGACGTCGCGCTCATGATCGCGGTTCTTCATGCCATCGTGGCTGGTCCCTGGCCGGGTGATGCAAGCCCGGACACCGAGGGCTTTCGGGACGCGGTTGAGATCGTCGTAACGATGCGGCGGCGAATTGCTATGGAAGCCGCATCGACCGATGATCTGCGACGGTACCGAGCCGCATGCCGAGCCGTAGAGCGCATCGCTCGCAATCGGCAGGCAGCACGGATAGCAGTCGATCCAACAGCTCTCACCTCGCTCTTGGGTCCGATCGACACGGTGTATACCCCGGACTCGCTGGCCGGGGTCGTCCCCAGGTGGCGGCAGGACGTCTCTGGTACCTGTGAGCTTGACCGGTTCTTGTCGGTGGCCGAGTCTCGATCTGCCGGTCTCGTTATTAGCCTCCAGCACGGGGCGGCAGGAATCAGATTCGTCCAACTACCCGAGCCCATACCTGTATCCGTGAGGAGCAAGAGCGCGCCCAACCCAGATACGGCGGATGCGATCGATCGCCTGTTCGCCGACGTACCGATCTTCTTCACCGACAGGCGCCGAGCGGGCGAAGCGGAAGGACTGCGGCATATCATCGCCCAAGCCATCCGGATGGACCAGCCCGTACCAGTGTCGTCAGCAGCGCACGACGTTCTCGCTCAGACCTTCCGCGAACTTCAGCATCCCTCGATCCCGCAAACGTCCTTGCGCCTCGTCTATATCGACTCCTCCGAGGGCGCGCCGTTCCCCATCGGTCATCCACTGACTCAACGACCCGACCAATCAAAGACCGCGCGCTTGGGTCTCATGAGTATCCGACATATGGTCATCGACGCAGAGACGAGCGGCTACTGGTTCCGCAATCGGCTCGTGTCAACCTCCGATCGAACGCACGCCGACACGGAAGCGTTCTGCTATGCAGAGTCGCTCAAACGACTGAACGAGATTGCGGATCTGGGAGTCAGCCGACTTGAGATGGTGCACACCGGGTTTGAGCCCGCAAGCATCGGCTTCTACCGTGCGGTGCTGAGGCACACGAGCCAACAGCCACTCACTGTGGCGCCGTACTTCTACGGCCACAGCACCTACGCTCCGGGCACCGAATGGGTAGCGACGCCATGAGCAAGACGTGGACCGTCAAGTGCAAGGACTGCGGGAAGCCAGTCCACTACTCCGATGCGACTCGTACTGCGGCGATCGAGCGAGGTCAGTCTGCACCGGAACGGTGCGCAGAGTGTCGGGCGAAGCATCGGCGCCAGACATCTCGGCTCGGGGCGTCCTACCTCGACATCGAGCCGGGTCGTCCCGTTCCGGGTTCCGGACTCAAGGCGGGACGCCTTGGGCGAATTGTCCGCGAGGCACGCCGTCACCAAGCCAAGACGAAGAACCCCAAGCCGATCGCAGACGACGAGTTCGGCATCAAAGACAAACACATCCGAGACCTGCTAACAGCCCTGGAGACGCATCGAGTCGCGGTTGTCGAGGCTGGCACCGGCAGCGGTAAGTCCACGTTCCTGCCGTGGCGATTGCTCGTACCGCCCGAACCTTTCGAGTCGGACCACCTCACCCGCCATGGGCAGATCGTGATCACTCAACCTCGGATCGACGCATCCTCGGACATCCCGGAGTACGTCACCAAGCGCCTGCACGCGTCCGCCGCCGGTCCTGGAATGGACATCGGTTACCGCAACAGCAAGGCGCAGGACAAGGCCGATGCGGCCAACAAGCTCGTGTATCTGACTGACGGCACGCTGATCAACATGATTCGGAGGGGCGACCTCCACACGATCTCCACGGTCGTGATCGACGAGGCGCATGAGCGCTCGTTGAACATCGACCTCATCTTGGCGCTGCTTCGGCGTGAGATGCGCACACTCCCGCACCTCCGCCTACTTATTGTGTCAGCGACGTTGAAGATCCAGACCTTCACGGAGTTCTTCGCGCCCGACTTCACGGTGGCTCATTGCCCAATGCCTAGTAAGACGAGCTTTCCGGTCTACGAGCGATTCCGCGCCGAAGAGGAGATACCGATCACGGCGTGGGCTCGCCGTATGCCTGAAGAGGTTGCTGCACGAGCGCACCAGATTCTGCGATGGATCGCCCTCGACGACCGACCCCCCGACATTCCCGACGAGATCCCACCGTATGACGGCGATCTCCTGTGCTTCCTACCAGGAAAGCGTCACATCAACGATGCGATCCGCCTGCTCCGGGCCAAGCTCGATGACGACGATGAGATGCAGGGCTACGTCGACGACATCGAGATTCTTCCGCTGTACTCGGAACTACCCCCGCAGAAGCGCAAGCGACCGCTCAGGCCAGAGACGCGCCCGAAGCACGTTCGCTGGCGAGTGGTCATATCGACCAACCTGGCCGAGACCAGCCTGACCATTCAGGGTATTCGTCACGTCGTTGATTCCGGTCTCAACAATCTGACTTCGTGGGACCCTCAGACGGCTCGCGCCGACATGAGTCCACTTCCGCACTCTCAGGCTGGCTTGCTGCAGCGGCGCGGACGCGCGGGACGCATCGCTCCCGGGATATGGCACTGCCTGTTCACGAAGGCACAATTCGAGAGCCTTGCCTACGAGACACAGCCAGAGATTGCAAGGTCGCCCCTCGCTGCAGTCGTCCTCAACGCTGCCGCTGCTGGTGTCTCCAGCCCTGAGTCCCTGCGCTGGCTGGCTCCCGGCCCCAGTCCGGTCGAGATCGCGCGGGCGAAGGCTGAGCTCCTGGCGATCGGCGCGCTAACCGCTGCTGGTGATCCGACAGCGTTCGGCCGCGAGCTGAGCGCGAGTCGTGGTGACTAC
>CAZCEH010000017.1:0-82994 GCA_964497705.1 uncultured Actinomycetes bacterium
GGCCTCTACACCGGCACCGACGCGCCGGGCGCTACACCCTCAAATCGGAAGAGCCAGATATGTCCGGGTCAGCTGCTGGGTGGCCGTGGCCGTGGCCGGGCCGGCGCAGGGTCACCCGGTGTTGCGCATGCCGGCGGCGACGCCGTTGATGGTGAGCAGCATGGCGCGCCGCAGTTCGGGGTCGACGTCGTCGTCGCCGAGGCCGCGGACGCGGCCCAGCAGGTCGACCTGCAGGTAGGAGATGGGTGCCAGGTAGGGCTCGCGGACGCCCAGGGTGCGTTTGAGGCCGGGCTGGTCGTCCAGCAGTTCGGTTTCCCCGGTGACCCTGAGCACCTCGGTGACGGTCAGGTCGTGTTCGGCGCGGATCACGTCGAACAGGTGCCGCAGCTGGGTCGGTACCAGGGCGTCGACGTAGATGGCGGCGATGTCCATGTCGGTCTTGGCCAGGGTCATCTCCACGTTGGAGATGAAGGTGCGGAAGAAGTGCCATTTGCGGTGCATCAGGCGGAGCACGTCCTGTCCGCCGGCTTCGCGGGCGGCGCGCAGGCCGGAGCCGACGCCGAACCAGCCGGGCACGATCTGCCGGGACTGGGTCCAGCCGAACACCCAGGGGATGGCCCGCAGCCCGGCGATGCCGCCGCCGGAGTCGGGGCGCCGGGCCGGCCGGGAGCCGATGTTGAGCTGGCCCAGTTGTTCGACCGGGGTGGAGGCCAGGAAGTAGGCGGGCAGGTCGGGGTCGTCGATCAACCCGGTGTAGGCGGCGAAGGCGGCGTCGCTGACCTTCTCCATCCAGGCGTCCCAGTCCCGCAATTCCTGGGCGGTCTGCCGGGACTCGGTGTGCAGCGTGGTGGCCCGCAGGGTGGCGGCCACCGTCAGTTCGAGGTTCTCCTTGGCCAGGTCGGGCAGCCCGTACTTGCCGCTGATCACCTCGCCCTGCTCGGTGAACTTGATGGCGCCGGTGATCACTCCGTAGGGCTGGGCCAGGATCGAGTCGTAGGTCGGTCCGCCACCGCGGCCGACGGTGCCGCCGCGGCCGTGGAACAGGGTCAGCGACACCCCGTGCCGGGTGGCCAGGTCACGCAGCAGCCGTTCGGTCTTGTGGATCTCCCACTGGCTGGTGGTGATGCCGGACTGTTTGTTGGAGTCCGAGTAGCCGAGCATGATCTCCTGGACGTTGCCGCGCAGCCGCACGATCTCCCGGTAGGTCGGATCGGACAGCAGCTCGTCGACCACCTGAGCGGACTTGCGCAGCTCTTCCACGGTCTCCAGCAGCGGCGCGAACCCGATGTGCGCGAACGGTCCGCGGTCCGGGTCGCTCGGCGTGCCGTACACGTCGACCAGGCCGGCCTCCCGGGCCAGCACCGCGGCGGCCAGGATGTCGTCGGCGCCCATGGTCATCGAGGTGATGTAGGTGACGATCACCTCGGGGCCGTAGGTGGCCTGCGCTCGCCGGATCTCCTCGAACACCGAGAACACCCTGGTGCCGGCGGCGTCCAGCGGCGCCGGCAGGGTGGTCAGCGGCCGGTGTGAGGTCAGCTCCCGGGACAACCAGCGCGTGCGCTCGGGGCGAGTGAGCGACGCGTACGGTCGGTCCAGTTCGCCGAGGCGGTCCACCAGTTGCGCCAGCACCTGGTGGTGTGCCTCCGAGTGCTCCCGGATGTCCATGTAGGCCACGTTCAGCCCGCTGACCGCCAGGGTCCGCTGAACGGTGGCCAGCACCCCATCGGCGGCCAGGACGCCGCCGCGTTCGAGCAGCGACCGGCGGACCACGGCCAGATCGGCGAGCAGCTCGCCCTTGTTCAGGTAGTCACGGCCGGCTTCGTGCGGCCGGCCGGAGTTCACCCGGGCCTGGGTGTTGATCAGCTTGGCCTTGACACAGGTCAGCTTGAGCCGGATCGGCTCGTCCTTGTTCAGTTCCTTCACCCGCGGGTCCAGCAGCGGCAGATGGTCCAGGTCGATCTCGACGGAGGTGAGCAGCTCATCGGACACCCCGGCGATCAGCGACGAACTGGACAGCGCCAGCAGCAACTCATCGATCTTGCCGATGGCGATCTCGATCGCCGACTGGTGCTGCAGCGCCAGCACCTCACGGGTGACGGCGGCGGTGACGTTCGGATTGCCGTCCCGGTCGCCGCCGATCCAGCTGCCCAGCAGCAACGGGGTGGCCTCCGGGGACAGCGTGACTCCGTGCTCGGCCAGCGCCGCGGCCAGGTCGTCGGTGAGCGCCGGGATGGTGTCCGCGACGATGGCTTCCAGATAGAACAGTGCGTTGCGCGCCTCGTCCACCGGCGTGGGCCGGAACTGCCGGATCTCGTCGGTCTGCCAGAGCAGATCGATGATCTCCGCCAGCTTGCGATCCTGCCGGGCGCGGGCCGCCGAGCCGGCCGCGGTCGGCACCACCAGGATGTCGACCACAGCCTGCAGCTTGAGCAGCACCGAGCGGCGGCTGGCTTCGGTCGGGTGTGCGGTGAACACCGGCTGGACCTCCAGGGCCGCCACCGCCGCACGCAGGGCGTCGGTGCCCAATGCCTCCACGATCTCACCGACGACGGCCGCCAGATGGCCGTCGCCGGCCGGCCGCGCGCGCAGCTCGCGCACCTGATGCCCCTGCTCGGCCCCGTTCGCCAACTGGAAGTAGGTGGCAAAAGCCCGCACCAACTCGGTGGCCAGCGAGATCGGCAGCGACGCCAGGATCTCCCGCACCCTGGTGGTGGCCGCGTGCCGCTCGTCCGAGCTCGCCGCCTCCTGGGACTGCTTGGTCAGCCGGCGGACGTCCTCCACCAGGTCGAGCAGCTCCTGGCCCTGCTGCCGCACCAGGGCCTGCCCGAGCAGCGCGCCCACTCGGCGCACGTCCGCCCGAAGAGCAGCGTCCCGGTCCGAGCCGTTCGTCGTCGATGAGACCCCCGTACCGAGAGCGGCGGGCGAGTCCGGCTGACCGGTCCGATCCGAGGTCTGCGTCATGGCCTGAATCCTCGCGCACGGTCGTAACGGGGATGTGACGCGCCGTCCGGCTGCGGGAGTTGCCAACGGACGACGACGGTCGTCGGCGAACTGCGCGGCGCATCGATCGGGTGAATGGCGGGTGAACTCACCGTGTCCGCGTGATGGTCGGCATGGGTGCACGTCGCTCCATAGAGGTATCACGCTCCGACCGCACGCCTCATGACGGTCCGTAGCTTGAGGATGGACGGCCAGTGGCGATCAGTGACGGGTCTTCCACCCAAAAGAGGGAAATCCGGGATGGTTGGGCTACAGGATGCGGCCTATGGGCACGAAGTGTTAGATTGTGGTTACCTCGAATGATGCAGATGGGGGACATCGAGGTGCAGGCAGATGGTGGCCATCTGTTACGGACGGTCAGGATGACGTGGCTGTGATTCGACGAGGGGGGTCGTGATGCAAGGGGTCGTGAGCGGGTGGTCGGCGGGATCCGCGGTGGATGCGGACCCGATCATGTCCGGCAACGGCACCGTCGGTCTGATCTGGCTGCTCACCGGGCTGGCCGCCGCCGTGGTCGGCCTCCTGCTGGCCACCAGGCGGGTCCGCAAACCGCCCTCCGGAACGGTCGATTCGCCGAACACGGGCGGACCGGTCGGGCCCTCGAACGAGCCGACCGCCGACCTGCGGGTGCTCTCCGCCACCAAGACCAACCAGATCACCACCGACGAAGCGGGCGGGACCAGGTCATGATCATGCGATCCAAGCAAGCCCGGCCGCTGCGCATCGCGCTTGTCGGCACGCGGGGCGTGCCCGCGCGATACGGCGGCTTCGAGACGTGCGTCGAGGAGGTCGGCTCGCGGCTCGTCGAGCGCGGCCACGAGGTCGTGGTGTATTGCCGCCGGCTCGGGACCGACCGTTCCGCGGAACCGGACACCTACAAGGGCATGTCGCTGGTGCATTTCGGCGCGATGAGGAAACGCTCGCTGGAAACGCTGAGCCACACCGCGCTGTCCGTCCAGCACCTGGTCCGCCATCGCACCGACGCGGCCGTCGTCTTCAACGCTGCCAACGCGCCGTTCCTGCCGGCCCTGCGGGCCGCCGGGATTCCGGTCGCCACCCACGTGGACGGGCTGGAGTGGAAGCGCGACAAGTGGGGCGGCGCCGGGCGGCGCTACTACCTGATGGCCGAGCGCCTGGCGGTCAAGTGGTCCGATGCGCTGATCGCGGACGCGGTCGGCATCCAGGACTACTACCTGGACAAGTTCGCCAAGCCGACGGACCTGATCACCTACGGCGCGCCGATCCTGGACCGCGCCGGTGACGACCGGCTGGCGGAGCTGGGCCTGACATCGGGCGGATACCACCTGGTGGTCGCCCGGTTCGAGCCGGAGAACCACATCGACATGATCGTCGAGGGCTACTCGGCCAGCGAGGCCGAACTGCCGCTGGTCGTCGTCGGCTCGGCGCCCTACGCCGACGCCTACACCCGGCGGGTGCACTCACTGGCCGACGACCGGGTCAGCTTCCTCGGCGGCGTCTGGGACCAGCAGTTGCTGGACCAGCTGTACGCCAACGCCTACAGCTACCTGCACGGTCATTCGGTGGGCGGGACCAACCCGTCGTTGCTGCGCGCCCTGGGCGCGTCCGCCCCGACCATCGCCTTCGACGTCAACTTCAACCGCGAGGTGCTCGGCGGGGCCGGTCGGTACTTCCGGGATGCCGATGACATGCGGCGTCAGGTCGAGGCAGCCGAACGCGACATCGCGGCGACCGTCGAACTCGGCGCCCGGGCGCGCGTCCGGGCGAACCGGTACGACTGGGACGAGGTCGCCGACCGATACGAAGATCTGTGTCTGCGACTGGCCGGGCGCGATCGCGCGCTGACCGACGCGCGGACGGCCGATCGCACCGCGACCGTGTTCCGGATGCCCGATGCACTCCCGACGGTCGCCCCGGCGGAAGACCTGCTCCCCGTCGGCGCCGCGCAGACCGCCGGCGTGTCCGAGCTGTGGTCCGCTCCCGGCAGGCGCTCGGCCTGATCGGCTCGTCGATCCGGCAGCCGCCCGATCGATCGCCGTCCACCACGTCAGACAAGGATGCGAACCTCGCGATGCCCGGGACCGACCAGGTGACCCGGCCGGTTGCGCGCCGTATCGCCGCCAACCGGCCGCCGGTCGACACCACCATGAGCTTTCGAGAATCGCTGCACATCCTCAAGTCCCGGCAGAAGCCGGGCAAGGGTGCGCCGGCGTACTCACGATTCGTGAACCGCCGCATCGGCCGCTACCTGGCCGCCGCGGCCTATCAGGCGGGGCTGACGCCGAACGCCGTCACCGCGCTGTCGGCCCTGTGCTCGTTCGCCGCGATCGCGCTGCTGGCGATCCTGCCGGCGTCGGTTCCGCTGGCCGTCGTGGTGACCGCCGGCCTGGTGTTCGGCTACGCCCTGGATTCGGCCGACGGTCAACTCGCCCGGCTGCGCGGCGGCGGGTCGCGCTCGGGTGAGTGGCTCGACCACATGGTCGACGCGGCCAAGATCTCCAGCCTGCACCTGGCGGTGCTCGTCTTCCTCTACCGCTCGGCCGGGTTACCCAGCGAGGCTTGGCTGCTGGTGCCGATCGGGTTCACCGTGGTGGCTGCCGTGTCGTTCTTCGCGATGATCCTGAACGACCAGCTCCGGCGGGTCAGCGGCATGGCTTCCGGCCAGGACGCGACCGCCGACCCGGGCCGCGGCGCCTCGATGATCCGGTCCCTGCTGGTGATCCCGACCGACTACGGCGTGCTCTGCCTGATCTTCGCACTCTTGTGGTGGCCGGCCGCCTTCCTCCTCGCCTACTCGGTGCTGTTCGTCGGAAGCGCCGGCTACCTGTCGATGGCCTGCGTGAAGTGGTACCGCGACATGCGGACGTTGGACGCGGCCGCGACCCGGGCTCGGAGCGGCTCCGGCTGAGGGGACGACCTCGTGATCGCGGCAAAGGCCCGCTACCGTCCTACACGGCGGCCGTGGTGTCGGTCACCCGGAAGGTCCGGGCCGGGCACCGGTTCCGGCCGGGTCGTTGCCGGGCGGCGGGCTCATCGTCCGCCGCCGAATGCTGGTTCGATGGTCGGGGGTCACCGATGAAGCCGGGAAAGCAGTCTCGTCGTCACGCGCTGATGCTGATGCTGGTCCTGCCGGTTCTCGGCCTGGCCGCAGCGTGCTCCACGGGCGGCACGCCGTCGGTGGCCGCGCCACCCGCGACGGTGACCGCCACGGCGACCAGCACCACGACGATCCGCACCACGTCCACGGTCACGGCGACCGTGACCGCGACGCCGACGACCACCACCCCGCCCAGCACCCTGGTCGCCGCCACGTTCCTGGATCCCTCCACGTACGAGTGCGCCGACGCCACTGCCGAGTGGTGCTGGGCGCTGGACCTGACGACCACCGGCCCATGCCCGAACGGGGCCTACGTGTCGATCAATGTGTTCAAGAACGACGGGACCGACGTGGTGACGACGCTGGAGACCACGTCGGCCCCGGTGACCGATCAGCTCGGCGGCAAGGTCACGGTCCAACTCAGCACGAGTGGCCTGACCGCCGAGGGGGACACCTTGAAGGCGAACGTGAAAGAGGCGCGCTGCGCCTGAGCGATCGAACGGCCGACAGCCATTCACCCGTTCGGGGCGTACCGCGGAGTCATCGCGCGAACTCTTACTGATCGTAGTCACCACAACCGGTCGATCTCACATCTAAGGGCTAATGCACCGCCCATTCGTGTTCGAAGCGACTACTATCAAGCACAGAGTGACCACGGCGGGGGCCGAGGTGACTGGAAACCACACGGTTGGACTACACGAGACACCAAGATCGTGACTTTCTGTGATGACACTGGTGGGGGGGAGCGACATGCGTCCGCGGATCGGCTACGCGCCGGGCGTCTACGACATGTTCCACGTCGGTCACCTGAACATCCTTCGGCACGCCAGGAGCCGGTGCGATCATCTCATCGCCGGCGTGGTGTCCGACGAGATGTGCGAGCTGGCCAAGGGCCGTCCGCCGATCGTGCCGCAGGGGGAGCGGTTGGAGATCGTCCGGCACATCTCCTACGTCGACGAGGCGATCCTCGAAGTCGTCCCCGACAAGCTGGAGACCTGGCGGACGACACCGTTCGACATGATCTTCAAGGGTGACGACTGGCGGGGGACACCCAAGGGCGACCGGCTGGAGCGCGACTTCGCCAGCGTCGGCGTCGAGGTCGTCTACTTCCCCTACACGGTGCACACCTCCAGCACGCTGCTGCGCCGCGCGCTGTCCGCGGTGGTCGCCGAGCAGGAGCGCCAGGCGGCCGGCGGGCGGTCGGCGTGATCACCGATTCGCCGGCGCTGCCGGTCCGGTCGGCATCCCCTTCGACATTCGGCCGAACCCGGTCAAATCGGGTGTACCGGTTCGAGGTACGCTGCCAACCGCCTGCAACGGGGCGTTCCCAGCGGAGCGATGGGGATCACACGATAGGGGCAAAGATGGGGTTCAGCTGTGGACCAGCTGATTACACGAGGTTACATTTGCGGGGCCTGACGACCCGATTGCCTTCGTGTCGGTCCTCCTTCGGATGCACTCGATCCGGACCGGCGCGATCCGGACCTTCGCCCGCCGATGGCGGCCCGCATGCGCCGAACCGGTGCGTGCGCGGGTCGACCCGGTTCCTGCCCGTTCCAGATCATTCGCATTCCGCAGGTGAGGACACATCATGGCGATGACCGACCCGAACGTCGGCCGCAAACCGGGCTCGCGCGGGTGGCGGCGCCGTGGTCGCGGCGGTGCGCCGGGCGTCGTGGAGGTCGTCCACGTCGGCCTTCCGCCGGCGACCGTCGAACTCGCCGAGGTGGAGAACACCGTCGTCCGCGTCCCGGCCGTCGACGGCTCCCGGGTCGCGGCCGAGCAGGCCGCCGCCGTGCCGATCGCCGAGGAGGCGGCCGGCGAGCCGATGGACGTGGCGAAGGACTGCGAGAACACGATCGAGTTCAACATCCGTGAGTTCGCCGAGGCCGCCGGGGCCGACCCGGCGGCTCCGCCGAAGCCGGCTCGGGGTCGGCCGGCACGGCGGACCTGGAGCGATCGCTACGCCCGCGGGCTGTTCGTGACCGATCTGCTGTGCCTGCTCTGGGCGGGCATCGGCGTGCACCTGTTCGAGCCGCCCATCCCGACCCGCATCTCGGCCGAGCCCGCCTACCTGCCGTTCGTCGCGGTCACCGCGCTGCTGGTCGTCGCCTGGTTGATCGCGCTCGACTGGTCGGGCAGCCGCGACGGGACGGTGACCGGGCACGGGCCGACGGAGTACAAGCGGGTCATCCAGGCGTCCCTGAGCGTGTTCGGGCTGGCCGCGATCGGCTCGTTCCTGTTCGATCTGAACCTGCCCCGCAGCTACGTGATCCTCATGCTGCCGGCCGGCCTGGCCGGCCTGCTGGTCACCCGCTACGCCTGGCGGCGCTGGCTGTTCCGCCGTCGTGACGTGGGCGCGATGATGTCGAAGGTCGTCGCGGTCGGCGACCGGCATACGGTCGGCGAGCTGGTGGCGGACCTGGCCCGGGCTCCGCGGGCCGGTTACCGGGTCGTCGGCGTCTGTGTGAGCCCGGACCCGGCCGGGTCGGCGGGTGGCGAGCTGGCCGGCGTTCCGGTGCTGGGCGCGCCCGCCGACGTGGCTGCCGTGGCCACCTCGATCGGTGCCGACGCCGTGGCGGTGACCGCGTCGGCCGCCTTCAGCCCGAGGGCCGTGCGGCGGCTGAGCTGGGATCTGGAAGGGACCGACACCGAGCTCATCCTGGCACCGGCCCTGACGAACATCGCCGGTCCCCGGGTGCATACCCAGCCGGTGGCCGGGTTGCCGCTGATCCACGTCGATCACCCGACCTATCGGGGCGCGAACCGGATCGTCAAGCGGCTGTTCGACGTGATCGGCAGCCTGACGCTGATCGTGCTGTTCTCGCCGGTACTACTGGCGGTCGCGGTCGCGATCAAGGCCACCAGCAAGGGCCCGGTGTTCTTCCGGCAGGACCGCGTCGGCCTCAACGGCGAGACGTTCCGGATGATCAAGTTCCGGTCGATGGTGGTCGACGCCGAGAAACGGCTGGCCGCATTGAAGGCCCAATCGGAGCCGCAGGATGCCGGCAACCAGGTGCTGTTCAAGCTGCGCAACGATCCCCGGATCACCAGGGTCGGCAAGTTCATCCGGCGATTCAGCATCGACGAGCTGCCACAGCTGTTCAACGTGGTCGCCGGCGACATGAGCCTGGTCGGCCCGCGGCCGCCGTTGCGTTCGGAGGTCGACCTCTACGGTGACGACGCGTTGCGCCGGCTGCTGGTCAAGCCCGGCATGACCGGGCTCTGGCAGGTGTCCGGACGCTCGGACCTGACCTGGGACGACAGTGTGCGGCTGGACGTCTACTACGTGGAGAACTGGTCGATCACCGGCGATCTGGCCATCCTGTGGCGCACGGCCCGTGCCGTGTTCGGCTCCTCCGGCGCGTACTGAATCGGTCGGCTCGGGTACTGCCCGGCCGGTTCGGTTGGTCGTTCGTTCGATGCTCGCCGGCCACCGGCGGGGGTCGAGGGTTCACGACGTCGCCACCAGGCGGGCGGGCGGTCCCGAAAGGGTCCGCCCGCCCCACCATGTCCGGACTGACCCGGTCACCCGGACCGGGCCCGGCAAGCAGCCCCCGTGTGCGAAGGTGTCCGGGTGAGAACCAGTCGTCAGCGACTCCTGCTCAGCATGCTCGCCGCCGCGGCCGTGCTGCTGACCGGCACCGCATGCGCCACGTCGGCGACCGCGGCGGCGATCGTCGGAGACACGTCGATCGCCGAGCAGACAATCTTCGACCGGACGGCGGACGTGTCCGGCCAGGTCGAGCAGCAGAACCAGCAGCCGCTCACGCTCGACCAGCTCGCCTACCTGAACCGGGCGCAGACCACCGCGGCGATTCGCAGCGCACTGCTTGAACAGGTCGCCCAGGATCACGGCGTGATCGTCACCGACGCACAGGTCAACGCCGCCATGTCCAATCCGCTGTCCGGGGGGACGGGCGGCGGTGCGGACCCGCAGGTCTATCGCGACCAGCTGCGGCTGGAGGGCCTGCTGGCCGCGGCCGACGGGCAGGAGCTGCCGTTCACCAACGTCAAGGTGACGATCGACGGTTACCTGGTGCCGACGTCGGACGACGCGACCCGGATGAAGGACCTGCTGGAGTCCGTTCCCGCGGGCAGGCCGCTGCCGGTTGCCGGACCGTCGGCGACACCGCTGCCGCAGCGGACCGTCGATCTACTGACCGAACCCGCCTCGGCCTGGAGCGACGTGCTGGCCGCGCGGCCGGGCCAGGCGGTCATCCTGACCAGCAACACCGGCTACTTCGTCATCCGGGTGGTCGACCGGACCCAGCTGCCCGGACAGGTGACCACGGCCACGATCCTGACGACCCAAGATCTCGACTCGCTGCGTGCCTTCGCCTCGGTCGCGCTGCTGCAGCAGTACGCGCAGCAGGTCGGGGTGACCGTGAACCCGCGGATGGGGGTGTGGGACCCGGTGACGCTCCAGGTGGTCCCCGCCGACGGCTCGTCGTGACCGACGCCGCGCGCCGGGCCGTCGACGACGACTCGCCGCACCGCCCGTTGCTGGACGCGGTCGCGGTGATGGATCGGCTGCGTTCTCCCGGGGGTTGCCCCTGGGACGCGGCGCAGACGCACTCGTCGCTGGTCCGCTACCTGCTGGAGGAATGCTACGAGCTGGTCGAGGCGGTGGAGGCCGGGGACCGCGCGGCCATCCGGGAAGAGTTGGGCGACGTGCTGCTGCAGGTCCTGTTCCATGCCCGTATCGCCGCCGAGACACCCCGGGCCGAGGGCGGTTTCGACATCGACGACGTGGCGGGCGACCTGGTCGCCAAGCTGATCCGGCGGCACCCGCACGTGTTCGGCTCGGCGGGTGCGCCCGGCTGGACCGCGGCCGATCAGCAGCAGCGCTGGGACGAGCTGAAGAGGTCGGAACGCGGCAAGTCCGGGGTACTGGACGGGGTGGCGTTCGGGCAGCCGGCGGTCGCGCTGGCCGCCAAGCTCGGCTCCCGGGCCGCGGCGTTCGGACTGGACTTGCCCGCCGGCACCGATCCGGCCGGCCCGACCGGTGAGCCGGCGTCGACGGCCGAGGAGCTCTTCCGCATCGCCTACGCCGCCGGGGCGCGCGGCGAGGACCCGGAGTCCGCGTTGCGCGCGGTCGCCCGGGCGCATGCCGAGGTGCTGGCCGCCGCCCAGGCGGGCGCCGCCGCGGAACGGTAGCCGAGCGGTTGCGGCGTCAGCCGGCGTCGCGACGCCGGAAGCCCACGACGCCGACCGCCATGAATCCGGCGGCAAGCGTCGACGCGACCATCGGCGTCCAGGTCATCGCCGAGACCGGAACCTGCGGCACGTGGGTGTACGGGGACAGGTTCATCAGCCGCTGCGGCAGCTGGAGCAGTTCGCCGAGCCGGCCCAGCGGCAGCGCGACCACCAGCGCGACCACCAGCACGGCCCAGGCGGCGCCGGTGAGCCGGGGCTGGGCACACTGGTCGGATGCGCCATCTCACGTTCCGGCCGGCCGGCGCGTCTTCCTGACGTGTCCAAGGCGCCGTTCGAACGAGTCGTCGGCCGGCACGGCCGCACCGTGCTGCGAGTCTGCCGCGCCCTGTTGGATCCGACCGACGCCGACGACGCCTGGGCCGAGACCTTCCTGGCCGCCCTGCGCGCCTACCCCGAGCTGCCCGAGGACGCCAACGTCCAGGCCTGGTTGGTGACCATCGCGCACCGCAAGGCGATCGACGTCGTCCGCGGGCGGCGGCGCCGAGCGGTGCCACTGGCCGACACCCCGGACGCGCCGTCCGTCCTCGGACTGCCCACCGAACCCGCCGACGAGCTGTGGGCGGCGGTGCGGGCGTTGCCCGACCGCCAGCGACACGCGGTGGCCTACCACCACCTGGCCGGCCTGCCGTACGGGCAGGTCGCGGACATTCTCGGTGGCACCCCGGCGGCGGCGCGGCGGGCGGCCGCGGACGGCATCAGGACGTTGCGCCGCAGCCTGGCGCACCTGGAACGGGAGCGGACCACGGCATGAACGACACCTGGCTGTTGGACACCCTTGCCGGCGGGACCGATGCGGACGAGTCGGCGCTGCGCATCCTGCACGACCGGCTCTGTGCCGCGGCCCGGCGGGAGGGCATCGTGGACGTGGTCTACCGCACCGTGGACAGTCCGGTCGGCACGCTGCTGCTGGCCGCGACGCCGGTCGGGCTGGTCCGGATCGCCTTCCCCGGGCAGGACCACGACGGCGTGCTGGCCGGGCTGGCCCGGCTGATCGGCCCTCGGATCCTGGCCGATGCCCGCCCGCTGGACGCGGTGGCACGCGAGCTCGACGAGTACTTTGCCGGCACCCGCCGAGGCTTCGACCTGCCGCTGGATCATCGGCTGACCGAGGGGTTCCGCCGGGCGGTGCTGGCCCGGCTGCCGGCGATCGGCTATGGGCAGACGGCCAGCTACGCACAGATCGCCAGGGCGGCCGGCAACCCGCGCGCGGTGCGGGCGGTGGGCTCGGCCTGCGGGGCGAACCCGCTGCCGATCGTCGTGCCCTGCCACCGGGTGGTGCGCTCCGACGGTTCGCCGGGCGGCTACGCGGGTGGACCGGAGGCGAAGAGGCTGCTGCTGGCCCTGGAATCCGCCGGTGGGCCGATCAGACGGGGCTGAACTCGCCCTCCGCCGGACCGGACGCCGGACCGGACGCCGGACCGGACGCCGGAGTCTCTTCCCGCCCCCGACCGCCGGCTGGTCAGCCGATCGGGGCGATCGTCACGGCGAACGTGTGCGAGCCGCCCGGCGGCAGAGTCACCAGGTCGATGCCCGAGTTGAACGCGTCCGGCGGACAGGTCATCGGCTCCACCGCGAGCGCGCGGCGCTGCATCGCCGGATTGTCCGCACCCGGGATGCACAGCTGCAGCCACGGACAGGACCGATCCCAGGTCATCGCCACCCCGCGGCCGCTCGGTCCCAGCAGCCGCAGTGTCGCCGTTCCGGTGTCGTCGAAGTGCAGGCCCGTGAAGGCGTGGTCGACCTCGATGCCGCGCAGGGACGTGGGAGCCGCGAAGTCGTACCCGGCCGCCCCGACCGGGGCGGCCTCCAGGGGCAGCAGCCGCTCCGGGTCGACGCTCATGTACCGGTCGGCAACCACCTGCACGGTCCACTCGTCCACCTCGCCGCCGCCGGCGACCAGATAGGGATGACAGGAGCCGCCGTACGGGGCCGGCGTGTCCCCCGCATTGACCGCGGTCAGGGTGAAGGTCAGCCCGGCATCGGAGAGCAGGTAGTGCGCCCGGAAGTCCAGCAGGAACGGGTAGCCCGGCCGAGGCCAGAGGCGATGGGTCAACGTCACCGCGGCCGGCTCCACGGCATCCACCTGCCAGGGCGCGAAGGACACCAGCCCGTGCAGCGCGTTGCCTCGCTTCGGCTCGTTCAACGGAACCTGGAACTCCCGGCCGTCGAATCGGTAGTGGCCGCCGGCCACCCGGTTGGGCCAGGGTGCCAGCACCGCGCCCTGGTAGGCGCCCGGAAGGTCGTGCCGGCCGAAGCCGGCAATCAGCGGTCGACCCTGCCAGCTCAGCTCGCGCAGGTTCGCACCGACCTCGGTGACGACGGCGGTCAGGCCCGCCCTGTGCAGCACGGTCTGGGCGCCAGTGGGAATCACCGGACCAGAATGGCCCAATCACCCCGTGACGGCGCGCTCACCCGATGCCGGCGACCGGGGCCCGCCGGTGCCGCGGCATCGCCGCTCGGGCGTCCGCGACCCGGTTGAGCTGGGCCGGGGTGACTCGGCTCGGCCGCTCGACGAGGGCGTCGGCCGCCGACAGCACCAGATCCGTCACCCGCCGCCTGCCCTTGCGGAGCGAGGACACCTGCTCCTTCGTGATCACCTGTCTGTCCAGGTACAGCACCGCCCACAGCACGCCGTCGGGGTCGCGCTCGACCTGGCCGACATAGGTCGGCACGGACTCTCGCTCGCTCACCTCGACTCCGTTCCTGCTGGGCGCTCACTGGGCGGTCGCTGAAAGATGGTCACGGTCACGGCACGGCAAGGTCACGAAACAACCAAGGCCGACGGAGGCACCGTCAGGACTGGATACTCCATTCGGCCTAAGACGATTCTCCGGGATCCCGCACTACGACGCCAGGGCCCGTTGGGATGCACCTTCCGATACATGGGTGACACACAGTGGTGGGATTTTTTCGATCTGACCTACCTAAGGCGTGGCGTCAGGGTTGCCCGGCACCGGATGCGCCTGTGCGGTCACATTGCGACAAGATCCTTCGCTTGCCGAAGGGATGGCGGATCCTGCGCCGGGGGCGCGCTGTTCGGGCCGCCGAAGGAGTCCTAGACTCGCCCGAGGTCAGGAGGTCAGCGCGGCCCGGCTCTGCTGACACGGCGTCCAACGGCGTCCGGCACGCTCGGGTGACCGGTCGGACGGCCATGGCCACGTGCGGGTCCGCGGCAACCGGACCTCATCGAGGACGGGAGTGCCGCCATGCGGTCGTGTAGCCGCTGATCACGCCGGCGCTTCGCGCGCGGGCCCGTTCTCGTCCCCATTCCGACCTACAGGAGACCGCACCCGATGTCAGCTCAGTGGTCCTTCGAGACCCGCCAGATCCACGCCGGGCAGACCCCCGACCCGACCACCAAGGCCCGGGCCCTGCCCATCTACCAGACCACCTCGTACGCCTTCGATTCCTCCGAGCACGGCCGCAGACTGTTTGCCCTCGAGGAACTGGGCAACATCTATACCAGGATCATGAACCCCACCCAGGCCGTGGTGGAGGATCGAATCAACTCGCTGGAGGGCGGCGTCGGCGCGCTGATGCTGGCCTCCGGGCAGTCGGCGGAGACGCTGGCGATCCTCACCCTGGCCGAGGCGGGGGACCAGATCGTCTCCTCGCCGCGGCTCTACGGCGGCACCTACAACCTGTTCCACTACACGCTGCCCAAGTTGGGCATCAGCGTCGACTTCGTCGAGAACCCGGACGACCCGGAGTCCTGGCAGGCCGCGGTCAAGCCGAACACCAAGGCGTTCTACGGCGAGTCGATCTCCAACCCGGCCCTGGACGTACTCGACTTCGCGTCGATCTCGGCGGTGGCGCATCGGGTGGGGGTGCCGCTGATCGTCGACAACACCGTGCCGACCCCGTATCTCATCCGGCCGATCGAGCACGGCGCGGACATCGTGGTGCATTCGGCGACCAAGTACCTGGGCGGCCACGGCACCGCGATCGGCGGCGTCATCGTCGACTCCGGGAACTTCGACTGGGTCGCCAACGCCGAAAGGTTCGCGAACTTCAACACTCCCGACCCCAGCTACAACAATCTGACCTGGGGCGTCGACCTCGGCCCCGACGGCCTGTTCAAGACCAACGTCGCCTACATCTTCAAGGCGCGGCTACAGGGTCTGCGCGATATCGGGCCGGCGATCAGCCCGTTCAACGCGTTCCTGATCTCGCAGGGCATCGAGACGTTGTCGCTGCGGGTGCAGCGGCACAACGACAACGCGACCCGGGTGGCCGAGTTCCTGGCCGCTCGGGACGAGGTCGAATCGGTGTCCTACCCTGGCCTGGCCTCCAGTCCGTGGCACCACCTTCAGGAGAAGTACTCACCGATCGGCGGCGGGCCGATCGTCTGCTTCGAGATCAAGGGTGGAGTCGAGGCGGGTCGCGCGTTCGCCGACGCCCTGGAACTGTTCACCAACCTGGCGAACCTGGGTGACGTGCGGTCCCTGGTGATCCACCCGGCGTCCACCACCCATGCGCAGCTGTCGCCGGCCGAACAGTTGACCACCGGCGTCACTCCGGGCCTGATCCGGCTGGCGGTCGGGATCGAGCACATCGACGACATCCTGGCCGACCTGGAGGCCGGATTCCGGGCCGCCAAGGAGCAGTGACCCTCCGGGACGGCGCGGCGTCGACGCCGATCGCACCCGACATCGGCGTCGACGGTTCGGTCGATCGGCGTCGTCATGTCAACATCGGGGCAGTGGTGACCGAGTCCGGTCAACGGCTGGATTCGGTCAGCATGGCCTACGAGAGCTGGGGCACGCTCAACGAGCGTGGCGACAACGCCGTGCTGGTGCTGCATGCGCTCACCGGCGACTCACACGTCGTCGGCCCGGCCGGTCCGCACCAGCCCACCCCGGGCTGGTGGGACGGGTTGATCGGTCCGGGTGCCCCGCTGGACACGGACCGGCACTTCGCGCTGGCGGCCAATGTGCTCGGCGGTTGCCGGGGCACCACCGGGCCGTCCTCGCCCGCGCCGGACGGCCGGCCGTACGGATCGCGGTTCCCGCGGCTGACCATCCGCGACCAGGTGGCCGCCGAGGCCGCGCTCGCCGACGCGCTGGGCATCGCCCGTTTTCAGGCGGTGGTCGGCGGGTCGATGGGTGGCATGCGGGCCCTGGAGTGGGCGGTGACGTATCCGGACCGGGTGGCGCGATGCCTGGCGCTGGCCACCTGTGCCTTCTTCTCCGCCGACCAGATCGCCTGGGGTACACCGCAAATCGCCGCAATCCAGGCAGACGCCGACTTCCGGGGCGGCGACTACTACGACGGGCCGCCGCCGTTGGCCGGGATGGCCGTCGCCCGGCAGATCGCGCACACCAGCTACCGGTCCGCGCTGGAGCTGAACACGCGGTTCGGCCGCTCGCCGCAGGGTGCGGAGGATCCGCTGCGCGGGGGCCGGTTCGCGGTCGAGTCGTATCTGCAGCACCACGGGCGCAAGCTGGGCGCCCGGTTCGATCCCAACTCCTACCTGGTGCTCACCCAGGCCATGCACACCCACGACATCGGTCGCGGCCGTGGGGGTGTGCACGCCGCGCTGCAACGGATCTCGGCCGAATTGACGGTGTCGGTGGTGGACTCGGACCGGCTGTTCCTGCCCGCCCAGGGTGAGCTGATCGCGTCCGCGCCCACCGCCCGGCCGCTGGTCGTCATGCACTCGGACTACGGGCACGACGGGTTCCTCATCGAGGCCGGCGCGATCGCCGCCGTGGTCCGAGAGGCGTTGGCCCGCCCGGCGCTCCCCGGGCGTTGATCTTGGCCAGGCACCCCGTGCCCGGCCCCAAGGGGTGTTGATCATGTTTTCGGGGTCGTCGTCGAGCCCTATGACGACCCCGAGCCCATGATCAACTCGGGGGGTGGGTGTGCCAGCTGGCCCGTCGCCGGGCGAGTCCGACGCGACCGGCGCGCGGTTCGCCTCTACGCTAGGTGCGGCCCAGGCCCCGGCATCACCGACCTCGAGCCGAGGGTGGGTCCGTCCGTATCGGCAAGCGAAGGGATGTGCCCAGTGGCGGCCATCGAACTCATCGGTGCACGCGAGATTCTCGATTCCCGGGGCAACCCGACCGTCGAGGTGGAGGTAGCGCTGGACGACGGGTCTCTGGCCCGCGCCGCGGTACCGTCGGGTGCCTCGACCGGCGAGCACGAGGCAGTGGAACTGCGTGACGGTGACTCTGCCCGCTACCTCGGCAAGGGTGTGCTCAAGGCCGTCGACGCCGTGCTGGAGGAGATCGGGCCGGCGCTGATCGGGTACGACGCCATCGAGCAGCGCGTCATCGACCAGAAGCTGATCGATCTCGACGGCACCCCGGACAAGAGCCGGATCGGCGCCAACGCGATCCTCGGCGTATCGCTGGCGGTCGCCAAGGCCGCGGCCGAGTCCGCCGAGCTGGAGCTGTTCCGTTACGTCGGTGGCCCGAACGCGCACATCCTGCCGGTGCCGATGATGAACATCGTCAACGGCGGCGCGCACGCCGACAGCGGTGTGGACATCCAGGAGTTCATGATCGCGCCGATCGGCGCGCCGACCTTCCGCGAGTCGTTGCGTTGGGGCGCGGAGGTCTACCACTCGCTCAAGTCGGTGCTCAAGAAGGCCGGCTACTCCACCGGCCTGGGCGACGAGGGCGGTTTCGCGCCCGCCCTGGCCTCCAACCGGGAGGCCCTGGACAAGATCACCGAAGCGATCACCCAGGCCGGCTTCAACGCCGGCACGGACGTAGTGCTCGCCCTGGACGTGGCGTCCACCGAGTTCTTCTCCGACGGGTCCTACACCTTCGAGGGCAACGCGAAGTCGCCGGACGACATGATCGCGTACTACGCCGACCTGGTGGCCAACTACCCGATCGTGTCGATCGAGGACCCGCTCGCCGAGGACGACTGGGATGGCTGGATCTCGATGACCACGCAGATCGGCGCCAAGGTGCAGATCGTCGGCGACGACCTGTTCGTCACCAACCCGGAGCGGCTGGAGGACGGCATCGCCCGCGGCGCCGCGAACGCGTTGCTGGTCAAGGTCAACCAGATCGGCACGCTGTCCGAGACCCTGGACGCGGTCACCCTGGCGCACAACGCCGGCTACCGCTGCATGATGAGCCACCGGTCAGGGGAGACCGAGGACGTCACCATCTCCGACCTCGCGGTCGCCACCGGCTGCGGGCAGATCAAGACCGGTGCGCCCGCCCGTACCGAACGGGTCGCCAAGTACAACCAGCTGCTGCGGATCGAGGAGAACCTCGGCGACGCGGCGCGGTACCTGGGTGAGCTGGCCTTCCCGCGGTACTCGGCCGGGTCCTGATCGGGTAATGGGGCAGCAACCGCAGCGGCGACCGGGTTCCGGGTCGCGAGCACCGTCCGGGAGCCGGTCGACCGCTGCGGGGGAGAAGAACAGATCGGCGCGGTCGAGCGGCCGGGGGCGCGCGGGTTCGTCCCGTCCCGCAGCGTCCCGGCCGGCCGCGGCGCCCGGCACCGCGGCCCCGGGCAGCAGCCGCCGGTCGGGCCGGACCTGGCGGGCGCCGGTGTTGCCGGTGCGCAGCCTGATGCCGCAGTCGGCGCTGGCCCGGCAGGTGGCGATCCTCGGGCTGGTGCTCTGCGCGATCGCACTGTCCGTCGCCTTCCCGCTGCGCAGCTACCTGGAGCAGCGGGCCGACCTGGCGGCCGCGGTCGCCTCGCAACAGGACCTCGAGCAGCAGCGCGGCGAGTTGCAGGCCCGCAAGGACGCCCTGCTGGACAACGACTACGTGGCCGCCGAGGCCCGTCGCCGGCTGCAGTACGTCACGCCCGGTGACACCGTCTTCGTCGTGCATGCCCCACCGCTGACGGACGCCGGGGACGGGTCCGCCACCGCGCCCGTCGCCAACGGGCCCTGGTACGGGGAGCTGTGGAACACGCTGACCGAGGAGGCGCAGTAGCCCTCCACCTGGTCCCGGCCACCGACGGCGACCTGGCGCTGCTCACCCGGGAACTCGGCCGCCCGCCCCGCGGCGTTCTCGGCGTCGCCCGGCGGTGCGACCACGGGGTGCCGGCAGTGGTGCAGACCGCGCCGCGGCTGCCGGACGGCACCCCGTTCCCGACACTGTTCTATCTGTGCTGCTCGACGCTCAACTCCGCGATCGGCCGGATGGAGGCGGGCGGGCTGATGCGGGAGATGAGCCGGGACCTCACCGTCGACCCCGATCTCGCGGCCCGCTACCGGGCGGCGCACGAGTCGTACCTGGCGATGCGCGACGCGATCGACGATCTCGGCATCCCGGCCAGTGCCGGCGGCATGCCGGACCGGGTCAAGTGCCTGCACGCGCTGGTTGCGCATTCGTTGGCGGTGGGGCGCGGCGTGAACCCGCTGGGCGACCGGGCGGTGGATGCGCTCGCCGACTACGTTCGCGACGGTCGGCCGTGTGTCCGGCTGGACCCGCTCCCGCAGGCAGCCCCAGGAGTCCGCTGATCCCGCTGGCGGGCTCTCGACCTGCTGGTGGGCTCAGGGGTCACCGATCCGGCCGGCCGTGCCAGTTCGCTGATCTTTCCCGCGTGTCCCAGGTTCGCTGATCTCGCCGGCCGTGCGAGTTCGCTGATCTTTCCCGCGCCGAACCAGGCATATCGGGCGCGTTGGCGCGGGTTTCCTCAGCGAAGCCGACGCCGACCCGTTGCTGCGCTGATCTTTTCCGCGTTGAAACGGACAAATCGCCACCGGTGGCGCGGAGAAGATCAGCGAACTAGCAGCCACCGCGAAGCCACCGCGAAGCCACCGCGGAGCCGGCGCGGAGCCGGCGCGGAGCCAGCGCGGAGCCAGGGAGCCAGCGCTGAGGGCAACGCGTGAGGCCGGCGCCTGGGGTCGGCGCCGAGTGGGTCGGCGAGGGGTCGGGTCAGGGAACCAGCGCTCGGCGCGCCAGGCAGGGTCATCGCACTTGGCGCGAGGGCGGTCAGCGCGCCGACGCGGGCGCCGGCGTGACCGCGTCCACGATCGACCGGGTCGGCGTGCCTGCGGGCAGCTCGCCGAACACCCGCTCGCCGATCGTGCCCAGCCGGGTCGCGCAGTACAGGTCGGCGACGTCCGGCGGCGCCTGCCGGATCAGCAGACTCGCCGCGAACGTACGGGCGGTCAGCGAGCACAGCCGCCGTGCCGCCGCCGGATCCGGCTCCGCGCGGAGCATTACTGCCAGCGCCGTCACGCCGGCGTCGTAGGCGGGGTGTCCACCAGCCGCGGTGGCGAGCTCGGTCAGCAGCGCGTTGGTGCACTCCGGACTCCTGGCCAGCGCCCGCAGCGCATCCAGCGCGGTGACCGTGCCCGACCCCTCCCAGATGCCGTTCAACGGCGCCTCCCGCAGCAGTCTGGCCATCGGGAACGTCTCGACGTAGCCGTTGCCGCCCAGACATTCGAGGGCCTCTGCCAGGGCCGGCACGGTCCGTTTACAGGTCCAGAACTTGGCCGCGGGCAGGACGATCCGCAGCAGCGCCATCGCATCCGGGGATGCCGCACCCGGGCCGGCCGTGACGTCCACCAGATGGGCCAGCCGCAGGGCGGTCAGCGTCGCCGCCCAGGACTCGATCGCCAGGTCGGCCAGCACGGCCGTCATCGCCGGGTGGTCGACCAGGCGGCGGCCGAACGCCCGGCGGTGCGCCGCGTAGAAGGTGGCCTGCGACAGCCCGGCGCGCAGCTGTCCCGCCGAGCCGAGCACGCAGTCCAGCCGAGTCATCGTCACCATCTCCAGGATCGTGGCGATCCCGCGGCCCTCGTCGCCCAGCCGCCAGCCGAGGGCACCGTCGTATTCGATCTCGCTGGACGCGTTCGAGCGGTTGCCCAACTTGTCCTTCAGCCGTATCAGCGCGATCGCGTTCCTGGTGCCGTCCGGCAGCACCCGCGGCACCACGAAGCAGGACAGGCCGCCCGGGGCCTGGGCCAGGGTGAGGAACAGGTCGTTCATCGGGGCCGAGGTGAACCACTTGTGGCCGGTCAACCGGTAGCCGGCGCCGTCCGGGTCGATCGGGCAGGCGGTGGTGGTGGCCGCCCGCACGTCCGAACCGCCCTGCTTCTCGGTCATCGACATGCCGGCCAGCAGCCCGAGCTTGGCCGCGGCGGGCCGCAGGCCGAAGTCGTACACGCGGGAGCGGAGCCCTGGCTCGAACCGGGCGGCCAGATCCGCGTCCTGCCGAAGCGCCGGAATCGCCGCGTAGGTCATCGAGATCGGGCACAGGTGGCCGGACTCGGTCTGCGTCCACAGATAGAAGCCGGCTCCCCGGTGTAGGTGGGCATGCGCCGGCGCGTCCGGCGCCCAGGGCGCGGCCTGCAGCCCGGCCCCGACGGCGCGGGTCATCAGGGCGTGCCACGAGGGGTGGTACTCGACCTCGTCGATCCGGTGGCCGGCCCGGTCGTGGGTGTGCAGGACCGGCGGATTGCGGTCGGCGAGCCGCGCCTGGTCGGCCCACTCGGCGGAGCCGGCGTCGGCGGCCAGCGCGCGCAGGTCCCCGGTCAGTGCCGTGCCGGCGGCGGCCAGTCCGGAGGCCAGGGCGGGATCGGGCGCGGCGGCGTCGAATCCGACCAGCGGGTCGACGGTGTTGGTCACGGTATGGGTCGGTGGCACGACGCTGGGCCTCCTCGGACGACGGTCGGTTCGGCCAGTGTGCCGCGAGGCCGCCGGCGCCCGCCCGGTACCGTCCGACCCATGAGGCAGCGGTCGGGACGGCGGGGGCCATGACGGGTGACCGGAGGGTCGCCGCCATCGACTGCGGCACCAACTCCATCCGGTTGCTGGTCGCCGACCTGGCGCCCGGAGCGGACGGCCAGGTGCGGCTGGCCGACGTGCACCGGGAGATGCGGGTGGTCAGGCTCGGCGAGGGCGTGGACGCGACCGGTCGGCTGTCCAGCCACGCGCTGGACCGGACCTGGCGTGCGCTGGCCGACTACGCGGCGGTCATCGCCGCGTCCGGTGCGGTGCGCACCCGGATGGTGGCCACCTCGGCCACGCGGGACGCCGAGAACCGAGCCGACTTCGTCGAGATGGTGCGGTCCACCCTCGGCCAGGACCCGGAGGTGATCACCGGCGACGAGGAGGCCGAGCTGTCCTTCGCGGGGGCGGTCGCCGACCTGGATCCGGCGACGGGACCGTTCCTGGTGGTCGACATCGGCGGCGGTTCCACGGAGTTGGTGATCGGCGAACGGTTCGGTGCGACGAACCGGCTGGCCGGTGGGATCAGCCTGGACATCGGCTGTGTGCGGATCACCGAACGCATCCTGCGCTCCGACCCGCCCACGGCCGCCGAGCGCGACGAGGCGCGCCGCTGGGCCGAGCAGGTGCTGACGGACGGCCTGAACCGGCTGCCGGTCGGCGCCGTCCGCCGGCTGGTTCCGGTGTCCGGCACCGCGACCACCGTGGCCGCCGCGGCGCTGCGGTTGCCGACCTACGACCCGGCCCGCATCCATCTCGCGCAGATCCCGGTCGAGCGCATCCACGCCGTCGCCGACATGCTGCTGGGCGCCACCCGCGCGCACCGGGCCGCGCTGGGCTACATGCACCCCGGTCGTGTCGACGTGATCGGTGGCGGGGCGCTGATCCTGTCCACCATGGTGGCGCTGGTCGGCCGGCGCGTCCCGACCAGCTCTCCGATCGGCACCGTCACGGTGTCCGAGCACGACATCCTGGACGGCATCGCGCTGTCCCTGGGTTGATCGGGCCCGGGCACGGGGACCTACGCTGATCTGCGACGCCCCCGTAGCCCAATCGGCAGAGGCAGGCCACTTAAAATGGTTCCAGTGTGGGTTCGAGTCCCACCGGGGGCACTCAATGCACAAGACTCGAAAACTGTCGCTCACCCGGTCGCGGGGCCTCGGTCGCAAGCCCTGGATACTGCTCCGATGAGGGTGATCAGGATCGGTTTGACACCTGTGAAGGGCACCAGGCATCAGTCGGTGCCTTGGGTCGAGCTCGATGATCGCGGAGCGGTCGGCGATCGGGTCTTCTGCCTCGTCGATGTACGAAAAGGCCGGGTCCTGAGAAGTGTCGGGGCCGGTTCCTTGTTCCGTGTCCTGACGTCGTGGCTGGACGGGGTTCTCACCGCTCGGCTCGTCGACGAGGTCGTCGCCGGGGAGCCGGTCCGGTCGGGCAGGCACCTGGAGCTCGACTACTGGGGGCGACGCGTTCGAGTCGAAGTCATTGACGGCCCTTGGGGAGCGTGGTTCACCGACATCCTCGGCATACCGGTGCAACTGGCGCGGGCAGGTGTCGGTGACGTCATCTACGGCGACGGTGTCACCCTGGTCTTTGCCGACGATGTCGCCTGCCTGCGTGCTCGCCGGCGCCGGGAGCCCGGGGGCTTCGGCTTTCTCGACATGACGCACGACAGCCCCCGGTTCCGATCGACCTTCGTCATCGACTCGGGCGAGGCGCTCCGGGACACCCGGCACGGAAACGACTGGACCGGCTGCGACCTGGATATCGGTGAGGCGCGCATTCGAATCACGTCACCGGTTCAACGGTGTTCGGTGGTCGACATCCATCCGATCGACGGCCACCGCGACCTGCGGGTGCTGGCCGCCCTGCCCGTCGTCGACAACGAGCCCGCCTTCGGCATGCAGGCCGTGGTCGTCCGGCCCGGTCTCGTCCGTCAGGGCCAGCTCGTGGTGCGTGCGGTCGGCCGCGGGCCAGCGTCCGGCGCGACGGACAGGGGCTACGAGATCGACCGGAGTCTGCCGTGAACCCGGCTCCTGAGCTGGTCGACGACCTGGGCCGTCTGATCGTCGGCGGGCAGGAAGATCACCAGTTGCTGGTCGTCCGCCGGAATGTCGAACGTCTCACGGCGAAGACGAAGTCGGTGCCCGGACGGGTGATCGAGTCGTAGGACGCCACGTTTCGGCACGACGTGGCGGTTCAGCCGGCGGGTCAGGTCCGGTCCCGCGATCGGGGCGAGTTCCGCCGTCAACCGTTGGGAGTTCTCGATCGATGGCCCGAGCCACAGGTCGAATGCCTGCTCGTCGGCAACGTTCTCCCAGTCTGTGAAGAACAACCGCGCGCGGGCGTCGGCGAAGACGTATCGCGTCAGGTTGGGGTTCTCGCCATCGAGAATGCCGGCCTCGCCGGCGACGGCCTCGTAGCCGGTGGTGTAGGCGAGGACGTCGCCCAGCCGGTTCGTCACCATCGCGATCGCCGGTTCCAGGAGGCGGAGCGTCTCCCGGACCGACGGTCGGATGTCGCGGCTCGTCTGGCTGTCGCGGCGGTTCGGCTCGATCGTCGTGAACATGGAGAACAAGCCCAACTTGGTGATCATCGTCGGTAGCGTCAGGGACGGACGGTTCGGTCCGGTCGTGGCGTCCTGGGTCGCCGACCAGGCCCGTCTGCACGGTGGATTCGATGTGAGCGTCGTCGACCTCGCCGACATCGATATTCCGCTGGCGCTACCGGCGGTACCGCCGAAGTTCGCCGTCGACGACTATCCCCGTCCGGCCGGCATGGCGCCGCTCACCTCGGCCCTTGTCGACGGGGAGGCGTTCGTCGTGGTCACGCCGGAGTACAACCACAGCTACCCGGCGTCGCTGAAGGCGGCCATCGACTGGCATTTCACGCAGTGGACGGCGAAGCCCGTCGCATTCGTCAGCTACGGGGGCGCGGCCGGCGGCCGGCATGCGGCGCTGCACCTGGAGAACGTGCTCACCGAGCTGCACGCGGTGACCATCCGGGACGGTCTGGCCTTTCCCAACTACTTCACCGAGTGGCAGGACGGTCGTCCGCTCGACCCTGAGGCTGCCGGGTACGCCAAGACGCTGCTCGATCAGCTGGCCTGGTGGGCGGGTGCCCTTCGGTCGGCACGGGAGGCCGCCCCCTATCCCGTCTGAGGACTGCGGCGCTCGGTGGGCGTCGTGCGCGGATGCCTGGACCGGTTTCCAATGGCGGTCGCCGCCTCATGATGCAACCGTGATCGCGAACGGTGCGAACCCTCGGGCTTTGACGAGATCGGCGACGAACAAGATCATCGCCTCCGGACCTCGGGCGGTACGGATGCCGCCCAGGTCGAGGATCGCATCGGGGTGCCATCCCAGGTCCTCCAGCAGCCTGGAAACGGTCTCCTTGGCGTCGGCGTGATCGCCGGAGACGAACACGGTGGCCGGCACGCCCAGGCTGTCCGGGTTGGCCATGACGGTGAACAGCATGGTGTTGAGGGTCTTCACGACCTTGGTATCGGGAAGCGTCTCCTGGAGTTTCTCGCCGAGGCTGGAGTTGGGGTACGCGAGCACTCCGGGCATCCCGTTCTCGCCACGCTCGACCGCGTTGCTGACGTCGATGAGGATCTTGTCCGCGAGTTCCTGCCGCAACTGCGACAGCCGCGCCAGCGAGGTCTCGCCGGGGGTCGCGTTGACGACGATTTCGGCGCTCGCGGCGGCCTCGGGGATTCCGGTGCGGCTGATCGGCGCGGTCAGCCAGTCGGGTCTCGGTCCCTGGTCGCGTGTTCCGACGGTGATCCGGTGACCGTGCGCGGCGAGCTTCGGGGCGAGACGGGACGCGACGCGGCCTGCGCCGAGGACCGCGATGTGTGACATGGATGGTGTTCCTTCTCGACGGGTTGGGTCAGGTTCGACGGGTGGGTCAGGCAGTGGGCGTCAGGACGGCGACCGCTTCGGCGTGAAGTCCGGGTGCGGTGGCGAGGAAGTCGGTGCTGTCGAGCGTCCAGGGCGCGCCGCGCAGATCCGAGACCACACCGCCGGCCTCGGAGACGAGCAGAGCGCCCGAGACGAGACCGGACCGGACGGCACTGTGCTGCCAGAAGGCGTCCATCCGGCCCGCGGCGACCTGGATGAGCTGGAGGGTCGCCGGGACCGAGAAGCGCAGCACCAGACCCGCGCTGAGCATCGTCTCGACGGAGCGAGCCATCCTCGCGAAGGTCTCGCTCGTCTCCAGCGGCGATGCCTGGCCGGAGCCGACCAGGGCGGCGCTCAGCTCGGTCTTCCGGGACGGCGAGATCCGTTGCCCGTTGAGGAACGCCCCGCCGCCGCGGACGGCCGTATAGAAGTCGCCGGTCAGCGGAAGATGCACGACGGTGACGGCCGGGATGTTGTCACGCACGAGGGTGGCCGTCACGCCCCAATCGGGCAGTCCGTGAACGTGGTTGATGTTCCCTTCGACGGGATCCGTGACCCACCACTCACCGTCCGGGAGCGCGCCGCTCTCCAGCTCGTCGTCGGCCCACCCCGCGCCTGGCCGAAGCGCGGTCAGCGCCGGCCGCATCGCGTCACAGGAGGCGCGATCGTTCGCGTGGATCTCGCGGACGACATCCTCTCGCGTCACGAAGGTGTGCCCGGTGTCGAACCGCTGCACGAGGGCCGTGCCCGCTGCCGCCAAGGCGGACCGGATGCCGGGGATCAAGGCGGGGTCCGGTGTGGCGTGGGCGTCCGTATCGCCGAGGGCGGTGGCGGTGATCATGATCTGGGTCCTCTTCGGGTGCGAGCCGCTGCGTGTCGGACCCAGTCAAGAATCATCCAGGCATGCCGTCAAATGCATAATTCGCATCTCTATCATTACCTAGATGCAATTGGACATGAATCTGCTCGCCGCACTCGACGTGCTGCTGGATGAGGGCAGCGTCGGTGGAGCCGCCGACCGTCTAGGCCTGTCCCAGCCGGCGATGAGCCGCACGCTCGCGAGAATCCGGCAGTCGACCGGTGATCAGATCCTCGTGCGCTCGGGCCGCGCGATGGTGCCCACCCCCTATGCGGTCGCGGTGCGGGATCAGGTGCATCAGCTGGTCGGGCAGGTGCGTGCGGTGCTCACGCCTCGACGAGACCTCCGGCTCGACCAGCTCTCGGCGACGTTCACGTTCCAATGTCACGACGCCATCACCACCGCACTGGCGCCGCGCCTCGTCCGTCGTGTCGGGACGGCGGCGCCGCGAGTGCGGATCAGGTTCCTCGCCGAGTCCAGCACCGATGCCGACGGGCTCCGCACCGGGCGTACGGACATCGAGATCGGATCCGCCGCGGGCACCACCACGGACGTGGAGTGCCAAACGATCACGAGCGCCCGATTCGTCGTCGCCATGCGCGGCGGTCATCCACTGGCCGGCAAGCCGCTGACTGCCGTCGGGTACGCGGCCGCGTCGCATGTGAACGTCTCGCGCCGCGGACGCTTCTCCGACCCCGTCGACGAGGCGCTCGGTGAACTCGGGCTCGAGCGCGTCGTCGTGGCGACCGCGCCCACCAGCGCGGCCGCCCTGCGGATCGTCCAGTCCACGGACAGCGTGACGGCGGTCCCCGGCGGCGTCTGCCGGCCGGACATCGACGCGCTGGGCCTGGTGACCGCGCCGCTCCCGCTCGCCATCCCCGGTCTTCCGCTCGTCATGAGTTGGCACACCCGGAACGCCGGCGACCCCGCCCACCGATGGCTCCGCGACACCGCCGCCGCCGAACTCCGCGCGTTGGTCGGCATCTAACCGACAGGTGACGGGACTTCATCCGGGCGATCGCCCGCCACCGGATTCGTCGCCGGGCGGCCGTTCGGTCAAGGGCAGCACGACCTGGTCGAGGATCTGATCGACGACGTCCTCGGCCACCGGCTGCAAGGTCGTGAGGACCTCGTGCCGGTACAGGTCGAAGGGCAGCGAGACGACGCGGGGCGTCAGCCGCCGTTCGTCGACCTCGCCCCGGGCGGCGGCTCGCCGGAAGATGAGGTCGGCGGCCGACCGCCTGCCCAGGATCTGCTCACGCAGGAGTGCCGGGCTGGAGTCGACTTCATCGAAATAGCCGCCCAGCAGCACCATCATGGCGGCCAGCAGGTCGACCCTGGTCGCGTTCGCGGCCGTCATGATCGCGTGCAGGTCCCCGCGCAGTGACCCGGTGTCCGGGACCTCGACGTCACCTGCGGCGCTCACTCGCGCGATGGCGGCCTCGAGCAGCTCGCGCCGGCCCGCCCAACGCCGGTACAGCACCGGAGTGCTGGTACCCGCACGCCGCGCGACCGCCTCCACGGTGAAGTTCGCGTACCCGCTCTCGCGCAGCTCCCGCCATGCGGCATCCAGGATCGCGGCCTCCAGTTCCGCTCCGCGCCGTCGCCGCATGCCGTCCCCTCCGATAAGAAGCGTTTGCATATCTTATCTCAAGGCTCTTCAATAAGAAGCGTAAGCACGTCTTATTTCAGGTTGCAGGACGGAGTCATGCCATGGGCGAGCAGCCGACCGGCGTCACGGTGTTCATCGAGATCCACGCCAGGGACGGACAGGAGCGGCAGGCCCGCGACGCGCTCATCCATGCGATCACCACGTCTCACAAGCCCGGCTTCCTCGGCTCGGACGTGTACGAGGACGTGCAGGATCCGGGAGCCTTCTATTCGATCCAGACCTGGCAGGACGCCGCCGCCTTCAAGGCTCACATGTCCGACGCACGCGAGGGCATGGCCGACGCGACGGCCATGCTGCGGGAAGCGCCCCGCACGGCGGTCCTGCGCAAGATCGGGTAGCCGACGCAGGGGCATCCGGGATGACGCTTCGACGCTCGTACCAGGGCTGTCGTGGCGGCGCCGGCCGTCACGCACATCGGGGAACCAACCCGACATCCTGGGCGTTGCACCTAGCGGGACCCCCGACGTCGTCACCGGACGGTGACCTTCGCCGGTTAGGTTTCCCGGAAGTCAGTGACAGGTCAGTTCCAGATCGCCTCATCGGAGGGCACCGTGCAGAGCTCCAGCAATCCCGCCTTCAGAAACATGGAGAAGGTGATCGGCTCGCAACAGCAGGCGGCACCCAGTGCCGAGTACCTGGACCAGATGTACAACCAGCCTGCCTACCAGGCGCCTGCCCGTGAGCGGTTCCTGACCGTCGACGACGTGGTCACCAAGACGGCGATGATCCTGGTGCTGGCCGTCGTCGCGGGCTTCGCCACCGCCTGGTTCCAGGCCTACTACCTGGCCCTGCCGGCCGCGTTGATCGGCTTCGTGCTATCGCTGGTCGTCATCTTCAAACGGAAGATCAGCCCGCCGCTGATCATCGGCTACGCGATCGCCGAGGGCATCTTCCTCGGCGCGATCACCGGTGTGTTCAACCAGTGGTACCCCGGCATCGCCGCGCAGGCGATCGTCGGCACCCTGGGCGTGTTCGGCGGCATGCTGGTGATCTACAAGACCGGCGCCATCCGGGTGACCCCACGCCTCACCAAGATGATCATCGGGGGCATCGTCGGCGTCGCCGTGCTGATGCTGTTCAACCTGATCATGAGCCTGTTCGGGTTCGACATGGGGCTGCGCAGCGGCGGCACCATGGCGATCGTGTTCTCGATCATCTGCATCGCGCTGGCCGCGTTCAGCTTCCTGATCGACTTCGACGCGATCGACCAGGCCATCAAGCAGGGCGCGCCGGCGAACACCGCGTGGTACTTCGCGTTCGGCCTGATGATCACACTGGTCTGGCTGTACCTGGAGATCCTGCGCCTGCTCGGCTTCGCCAGGCAGTAGCCGACCGACACGTCGCGACGGCCCGGCCCGAGTTGCTCGGTGCGGGGCCGTTCGGTGTTCCGAGGCCGGTTCAAGAAAGGCCGGTTCAAGAAAGACCGCAACCCGATCGGTGCCCGATCTGCGCCCGATCGACGAGTCCGCCGGCCAGCCCTCAGGCCGACAGCCGGCCGCCTCCCAGCGGTGCGGACGGCTCCTGGTCCCGGCGGGGTCCGTCGGCTTGCCGGGGTGCCTCGATCCCACCCTCGGCCGGTGACGCCATCTCCTCGAGAGCGGCGATCGCGGCGGGCAGCAGGACCTGCATCGCCCGGCCGTATCCCGCTCCGGATGGATGGAACCGGTCCGCGGCGAACAAGTCCGGGTTCCCGACGAATTGCGGGCTGACCAGCCGGGCCAGGGCGACCGGCCGCCCGCCGGCCGCGGTCACCGCGCGCTCCTGCATCGCCGCCAGCCGCAGTGACCAGGTGCTCAGCACGGTGCGCAGCGGTTGCGGGATGGCGGTGATCACCCCGAAGTCGGGGCACGTGCCCACGACGACCGGGATCTTCTGCCCGGTGAGGGTGTGCACGGCCTGCTCCAGCTGGGCGGCCGATCGCCACGGCGGCACCTTGTCCCGCAGATCGTTCGCGCCGATCAGGACGACCACCAGGTCGGGTCGGTCGGCCAGGCCCAACGTCAGCTGGCGAGGCAGGTCCGCGGTACAGGCTCCGGTCAGGCCGTGCGAGCGCAGGTGCACCGGTCGATCCAGGTGGCTCGCGACCCCGCGGGCGATGATCACGCCGGGCAGCTCGTCCACCGTCCGGCTCCCGTAGCCGACGGACGTCGAGTCGCCCAACATGACCAGGGTCAGCGGCGGCGCCGGCAGGGTGACGACGGGCTCGCCCGCCTCGACGTCGGCATCGGCCTGCAGCCGGTTTCCGTCGGGCAGGTAGACGCCGTCCCCCTGCGGAAGCCGGATGTGTACCAGGTGGTCGGCCACCCGCTGTTCGGCCGCGGTCGCGCCGGGGACCGGCGGCGGCACCAGCGTGCCGTCCGCCAGCGCCGCGGCCAGCGCGGACCGTTCGATGGCCCGGGTGGTGCTCCACGCCTGGCCGAGCAATCCGACGACGGCGCTGCTGAGTCCGGCGAGCAGACCCAGACCGGCCATCGTGGCCAAGCCTCGCCCGGATGGTCCAGCGTGGGTCGCCGACCGTGACCCGCTCGCCCGTGACGCCCGAGAGGCGACCGTTGGTACCGAGGAACCGGCGAGGACGGCGGCGAGCCCGCCCGCGGGTCCCGACGCCCTTGTCGGGAAGATGCTCATCACTGCCTCCCTGCACCGCTCGGGACTCCGGCCGATCCGGGATCACGTCGACCGACCAGGAATTCCTTCCCCTGTCAACGCCGATCGCGCCCCGATGTTTCCCGCGGTTCACATTCTGGAAACCATTCTGCGCCCGCGGCCGGTGTCCCGTCTGCCCCTCGAACTGACGAGAACGCCGCCGCCGGCCGGTCGCTGCGTCGGTCCGGTCGTCCTCGTTCGGTGTCGTGTCGCCCGCTCGTGTGAGGGACGACCGGTCACGATCCGTACCGGCCGAGCCCGGACCGGCGGCCGGGTCGGATCCTCGTTGTCTGTCGGATCCGCCGGGCCCCGCGCTGATACCTGGACAGCTCCGCCAGCCGTGGGGCCGCCCGGATAGCCTGGCCGGTGGTCGCCCCACGGTTCGCCGGGCGGCCGATCACCCGTCCGCCGGCTCAGGAGATCCCCGTGCGCTACGCCGAGTCCGTCGTCGATCTCATCGGCAACACCCCGCTGGTCAGGCTCGGGCCGCTGGCCGCCGGCCTCGCCCCGCTGGTGCTGGCCAAGGTCGAGTACGTCAATCCGGGTGGGTCGGTCAAGGACCGGATCGCGGTGAAGATGATCGACGCCGCCGAACGGTCGGGGGCCCTCCGCCCGGGTGGCACCATCGTCGAGCCCACCAGCGGCAACACCGGCGTCGGGTTGGCCCTGGTGGCCCAGCAGCGTGGGTACCGGTGCGTCTTCATCTGCCCGGACAAGGTCAGCGAGGACAAGCGGAACGTGCTGCGCGCGTACGGCGCCGAGGTGGTGGTCTGCCCCACCGCGGTGGCTCCCGACGATCCCCACTCCTACTACTCGGTGTCCGACCGGCTGGTCGGGGAGATCCCGGGCGCCTGGAAGCCCGATCAGTACTCCAACCCGAACAACCCGGCCAGCCACTACGTCTCGACCGGTCCCGAGATCTGGCGCGACACCGACGGGAAGGTCACCCATTTCGTCGCCGGGATCGGCACCGGCGGCACCATCTCCGGCGTCGGCCGGTACCTCAAGGACGTCTCCGGCGGCCGGGTCCGGGTGGTCGGGGCCGACCCGGAGGGCTCGGTGTACTCCGGCGGCACCGGCCGGCCGTACCTGGTGGAAGGGGTCGGCGAGGACTTCTGGCCGACCGCCTACGACCGGACGGTCACCGACGAGATCATCGCGGTCTCCGACGCCGAGTCGTTCGCGGTGACCCGGCGGCTGGCCCGGGAGGAGGGGCTGCTGGTGGGCGGGTCCTGCGGGATGGCGGTGGCTGCCGCGCTGCGGCTGGCCGGCCGGCTCACCGCGGACGACGTGGTGGTGGTGCTGCTGCCCGACGGTGGCCGCGGGTACCTGTCCAAGATCTTCTCCGACCCGTGGATGGCGTCCTACGGCTTCCTGTCCCGCGACGGCGAGGCCACGGTCGGCCAGGTGTTGCGCGGCAAGAGCGGGGAACTGCCCGCCCTGGTGCACACCCATCCCAACGAGACCGTGCGGGACGCCGTCGAGATCATGCACGAGTACGGCGTCTCGCAGATGCCGGTGGTGTCCGCCGAACCACCGGTGATGTCCGGTGAGGTGGTCGGGTCGGTGTCCGAACGTGACCTGCTGGACGCCCTGTTCGCCGGCACCGCGTCGCTCGCCGACGCCGTCGCCAGGCACATGGCCGCACCGTTCCCGCTGGTCGGCTCGGGTGAGGACCTCCCGACCCTACGCGGCACGCTGCAGGACCGGGACGCGGTCATGGTGATCGACGACGGCAAACCGGTCGGTGTGCTCACCCGGGCCGACCTGCTCACCTTCGTGGCCGGTCAACGGTAGTCACGCCGTCTGCGCAACGCCACGCCGCTCGCCTACCATGGGCGGCAGACCATCGGTGTCGGAGGCGTCGTGACCTATCTCCCCGCTCCGTACGAAACGCCGCAGCAGGACGATCTCGCGGCCACGCTGGCCGCTGTGCTGACCACCACCATGGCCGTGCTGAGCGCATGGGTGCTGGGCTCCTGGGCGTACTCGACCATTCGGCAGCTCATCGACCTGTTCACCGGGGACGATCCGCCCGCGCCGACCACGGCGCAGGCCGAATCCGCGCTGATCGCCGCAGGCTGGGCGGTCGCCGCGGTGATGCTGGGCCTCGGTGCGCTGCTGGTGCTGTTCCGGCGCGGGCGCAAGCTGGCCGTGCTCGGCGGCTTGGTCGCCGCCGGGACCACCGCGCTGGCGCAGTTCGGGTTCGGCTACGGCGACGCCGGCGCCCGCGTGCCCGTCGAGAACTGGCCGCTGTACTGGGGTGGCGTGGCCGTGGTGGTGCTCGGCCTGCTGCCGGCCACCGGGCGGTGGGTCGGCCGCCGGCGCAAGGCGCGCGCGGAGCAACCGGGCGTGACCGGCACCAGCAGCACCGGAGCCATTCTCTGGCCCGGCACCTGATCGCCGCCGGCCGAGCGCCATCCGCGAGCCGCCGACAGCGCCTCTACGCTGACCGGTATGACGCAGCGCACCGGACCCGACGGCGGGGATCTCGCCGGATTCGCCACCCGCGCCGTGCACGCCGGCCAGGACCCGGACCCGCTGACCGGCGCAGTCGCCGTGCCGATCTACCAGACGTCGACGTTCGCGCAGGACGAGGTGGGGCACACCCGCGCCGGGTACGACTACTCGCGGGCCGGCAACCCGACCCGGACCGCGCTGGAGCAGGCCCTGGCCGCACTGGAGGGTGGTTCCTCCGGGTTCGCGTTCGCCTCCGGGATGGCCGCGGCGGACACCTACATCCGGGCCGCATTGCGGCCGGGCGATCACCTGATGCTGCCCGACGACGCCTACGGCGGTACTTTCCGGCTGGTCGACAAGATCTGCGTGCCATGGGGTTTGACGTATTCGACGGTGCGGCTGGGCGACCTGGACGCGGTGCGCGCGGCGCTGCGGCCGACCACCAAGGTGATCTGGTGCGAGACGCCGACCAACCCGCTGCTGGGCATCGCCGACATCGCCGCGCTGGCCGACCTCGCGCATGACGCAGGCGCACAGTTGTTGGTGGACAACACGTTCGCCTCGCCCTACCTACAGCAGCCGCTGGCTCTCGGCGCCGACGTGGTGCTGCACTCGACCACCAAGTACATCGGCGGGCACTCCGACGTCATCGGCGGCGCCCTGCTCACCGACACCGCGGAACTGGCGGAAGCCCTTGCCTTCCACAGCAAGTCGATGGGTGCGGTGCCCGGCCCGGTCGACGCGTGGCTGACCCTGCGGGGGGTCAGGACGCTCGCGGTCCGGATGGACCGGCACTGCGACAACGCCGAGCGGGTCGTCGAGTTGTTGACCGGGCACCCACGGGTCGCCCGGGTGTACTACCCGGGGCTGCCCGGCCACCCCGGTCACCAGATCGCGGCCCGGCAGATGCGCCGGTTCGGCGGCATGGTGTCGTTTGGCGTGGCCGGCGGGCAGGAGGAGGCACTCAAGGTCTGCCGGCGGACCAGGCTGTTCACCCTGGCCGAGTCGCTCGGTGGGGTGGAGTCACTGATCGAGCACCCGGGCCTGATGACGCACGCCTCCGTGGCCGGCTCGGCCCTGCAGGTGCCCGACGACCTGATCCGGTTGTCCGTGGGGATCGAGGACGCCGACGACCTGATCGCCGACCTGCGCGACGCCCTGGACTGATCGTGGCGGCGACGAATGCGGAACCGGCGGCGCTGGCTGTCGACATCGGCGGCACCAAGTTCGCGGCCGGGGTGATCGACCCGGCCGGGCGGGTGCTGGCCGTCGAACGGGTGCCGACACCGCGAGGGGGCGATGCCGAGGAGCTGTTCGCATCGCTGGTGACGGCGGTGCGGGGCGCGCTCGGCGCGGCCGGGCTGACCTTCGCGGACGGCGGGCTGGTGCCCGCGATCGGCGTGGGCACCGCCGCCCCGATGGATCTGGCCGCCGGCACGGTGTCCCCGGTGAACATCGCCGGATGGCGCGGATTCCCCTTGCGGGAAAGGCTGTCCGAGCAATTCGGGGTGCCCGTCGGGATGATCGGCGACGCGGTGGCGGTGGCGGTCGCCGAACACTGGCTCGGTGCCGCCCAGGGCCACGCGGACGTGCTCGGCATGGTGGTGTCCACCGGGGTCGGCGGCGGCCTGGTGCTCGGCGGCCGGGTGATGCCGGGCGCCACCGGCAACGCCGGGCACATCGGGCACGCCTCGGTCGACCCGAACGGTCCGGCCTGCGTGTGCGGTGGCGTCGGCTGCCTCGAGGCCATCGCCAGCGGCCCGTCGCTGACCGCCTGGGCTCGGGCGCAGGGCCTGGCCGGGGCGGCGGACGCGGCCGCGGTGGCCCGGTCTGCGCGCGCCGGTGATCCGATCGCGCTGGCCGCGTTCCGCCGGGCCGCGGACGCCCTCGGCCTGGCCATCGCCGGTGCGGTCACCACCCTCGACCTGGAGCTGGTGGTGATCGGCGGCGGCGTGGCAGACGCCGGCGCGGTGCTCTTCGACCCGCTGAAGCAGGCCTATTCCCGTTACGCCGCATTGGATTTCGCACGGGCGCCGCGGATCGTGCCGGCCCGGCTGGCGGCCGCTGCCGGGTTGGTCGGGGCGGCCGCGGTGGTCCATCGACCGCAGGCGTACTGGCCCGGCCGGGAATTCGCCGCCGGACCGGGAGCCTGACCGGCGGACTGCGCGGGCCGGCGCCGGCTGGGGAAGGATGCTCGGCATGGATCGGGTCAGTGTGGCGCAGGTGCGGTCGGCGGCGCAGGCCCTGCGGGGAGTCGTCCGGTACACGCCGATGGAGTCCTCCCGGCCGCTGCAGGAGGCGGTCGGCGGATCGGTCCATCTCAAGTGCGAGAACCTGCAGCGGACCGGGTCGTTCAAGATCCGGGGCGCCTACCTGCGGATCGCCCGGCTGTCCGAGCGGGAGAAGGCGGCCGGGGTGGTGGCTGCCTCGGCCGGCAACCATGCGCAGGGGGTCGCGCTGGCCGCCTCCCTGGTCGGCACCACGGCGACGGTGTTCATGCCGGTCGGTGCGTCCATCGCCAAGCTGACCGCCACCCGCGCCTACGGCGCGCAGGTGGAATTGGTCGGTCAGACACTGGACGAGGCCCTGGACGCCGCGCTGGAATTCGCCGCGCGGACCGGGGCGGTGCTGGTGCACCCGTTCGACCACCTGGACGTGCTCCTCGGGCAGGGCACGGTCGGGCTGGAGATCGCCGAGCAGGTGCCCGACGTGGCGACCGTGGTGGTCGCCGCGGGCGGCGGCGGGCTGATCTCCGGGGTGGCCGCGGTGCTCAAGGAGCTCAAGCCGGACGTCCGGGTGGTCGGGGTGCAGGCCGAGCAGGCCGCCGCCTGGCCGGGGTCGCTGGCCGCCGGACGCCCGGTGCGGTTGCGCGAGATGTCCACGCTGGCCGACGGTATCGCGGTGGGGGAGCCGTCCGCGCTGACCTTCGCGCACGTGTCCGACCTGGTCGACGAGATCGTCACGGTGTCCGAGGACCAGCTGTCCAGGGCGATGCTGCTGTGCCTGGAACGAGCCAAGCTGGTGGTGGAGGCGGCCGGGGTGGCCGCCGTCGCGGCGATCATGGCGCGGCCGGCGGCGTTCACCCCGCCGGTGGTGGCCGTGCTCTCCGGCGGCAACATCGACCCGCTGGTGCTGCTGCACGTCGCACAGCACGGTCTGGTCGCCGCCGGCCGGTTCCTCTCGCTCCGGGTGGACATCATCGACCGGCCCGGGTCGCTGGCGGCCCTGCTGGCGCTGGTCGGTGAGCTCGGCGGCAACGTCATCGACGTCGAGCATTCGCGGGTGGGATCGTCGCTCTCGCTCGGCGACGTCCAGGTCGCGCTGCGGTTGGAGACCCGCGGCGCCGAGCACTGCGACACGATCGTCGAGGCGCTCGACGGCGCCGGGTTCCGGGTGATCGAACGGGGCTGACGCCCGGGGCAGGTCTAGCCGGCGAAGGGCTTGGCCTCCAGCACGCTGACCTTCTGGGTGCGGCCGTTCGGCAGCACGTACTCACGGGACTCGCCGCGGCTCGCGCCGACGATGGCCTGGCCGAGCGGGGACTGCGGCGAATACACCGGCAGCGACCCGTGCACGCCCTCCTCCCGGGAGCCGAGCAGGAAGGTCTCGCGGTCGTCCTCGTCGCCGTCGTAGGCGATGGTCACCACCATGCCCGGCTCGACCACCCCGTCGTCCGCCGGCGCGACCCCGACCTGGGCGTTGCGTAGCAGCTCCTGCAGGTGGCGGATCCGCCCCTCCTGCTTGGCCTGCTCGTCGCGCGCGGCGTGATAGCCACCGTTCTCCTTGAGGTCGCCTTCCTCGCGCCGGGCATTGATCTCGGCGGCGATCACCGGGCGATGCGCGACGAGCTCGTCCAGCTCGTGCTTGAGACGGTCGTGGGCCTCCTGGGTCAACCAGGTCACGCCGGTGCCGGTCATGGCAACTCCTCACTACAGGTATCCGTCGGTACCACCGTGCGCCGGTGGTGCCTGTGCGGTGTGCGGTGTGCCGCGAGCCGGTCGCGACACGCGTGCCCGCACTCGAATTGGCACAGAAACACATGACGGCCCCCTCGGGGGCCGTTTTTCATTGAGGCAATCATAACACGCCGCCGACTTCGCAATCCGGCTCCGACTACCGGTCCGCTACCGGTACGGGTCGTCCCCCGGTCGCGTCCACCTCGCGGACCTGCGGCGATGGGCCGTTCCCCGGCACGGCGGAGGGGTCAACCGGCGGAGCCCGGGCGGCGTCGGGACGGCGCATGGCAGCACTGTCGGTGCGGCGGTGGACAATGGTGGACGTCCCGCCGCGATGGCGACAACAGGGCGGGACGGAAAGGTGAGGGCAGATCGTGAGCGAGGCCGGCCGAGCGAACCATCAGGACGTGAGCGAGGCATTCCGGGCACCCGAGGCCGACGACGAGCGGCGTCCGGTCGCACACACGGACTCCGAGGAGCTGATCGCCACCGGCGCGGACGCGTTGATGGTGGACGCGGCGGAGGCGCGGGATCGGGCGGCGACGACCGCACCGCTGCGGCTGATGGCCGTGCACGCTCACCCGGACGACGAGTCCAGCAAGGGCGCCGCCACGTTGGCCAAGTATTCGGCCGACGGGGTCGGTGTGGTGGTGGTGTCCTGCACCGGTGGCGAGCGCGGTGACCTGCTGAACAAGAAGCTGACCCTGGACGACGCCGACATCCCTGCCCTGCGCATCCGGGAGATGGCCAGGGCGGCGGAGATCCTCGGCGTGGCCCACGTGTGGCTGGGCTTCCACGACACCGGCTACCACGAGGGCCCGCCGGAGGGCTGGGATCTGCCTGCCGGGTCGTTCGGCGTGATCGACCCCGACGTGGAGATCGAGGCGCTGGTCCGGGTGGTGCGCCGGTACCGGCCGCACGTGATGACCACCTACGACGAGACCGGCGGCTACCCGCACCCGGACCACATCCGCTGCCACGTCGTCTCGGTGGGCGCGTTCGAGGCGGCGGGTGACCCCGACGCCTACCCGGACGCCGGTGAGCCCTGGCAGCCGCTGAAGCTCTACTACAACGTCGGCTTCTCCCGTACGCGCATCCTGGCGATCAATGACGCGGTCCGGGCGCGGACCGGCGAGGGCCCGTACGACGAATGGATCAAGCGGTTCAGCGAGCATTCGCGACCCGATCCGGGCACACGGATCACGACCCAGGTCACCGTCGCCGACTACTTCCATGTCCGGGACGCGGCGTTGCGCGCCCACGAGACGCAGATCGATCCGGACTCGACCTGGTTCGCCGTTCCCCGGGACGTGGAGGCGCAGGTCTGGGCCACCGAGGACTACGAACTGGCCAGATCGCTGGTCGATACCACCCTGCCCGAGGTCGACCTGTTCGCCGGAGTGCGGGAGAAGGTGACGCGATGACGCGACTGCTCAGCCTGCTGGTCCTGGCCGCGCCGCAACCGGGTGAGGACGACCCGGACACCACGGGCAAGGGGCCCGAATGGGGCAAGGCCGCGCCGATCGGCCTGCTGGTGATCCTGCTGCTGTGCGTTGCCGTGGTGTTCCTGCTGCGGTCGTTCACCCGTCAGCTGAAGAAGGTGCCGGCCACCTTCGACGCAGCGATCGACGGTCCGGTGGACGGCCCGACCGACGCGCCGACGCGGGTGCCCGCCTCGCCCGGTGCCGGCGCGACCCCGCGCCCACCGGGAGCGACCGAGCGGGGCCACACCGATCCCGACGAGCCATCGGGATGAGCGGTCGGCGGCCGGACTCGCTGACCATTTCGTCACTTCGACATCAACTTCGAGGTCGACTGCGGGCTCGGCTGATCTCCGGCGATGCGCGAGAGGGCGGGCCTCCAGTTCGTCCAGCGACCTGATGGGATCTCGCCGGGCGCGATGTGGTGGATCGGCCAGCTGGGGCCGTTCGGGAGCGGCTTCGACCTCGACGGATCGGTCCGGGTCGGTGGAGTCTGCCGCTCGCTCTGGACGAATGATGAACGTGAACTGACCTGGCTGGCAGCAGCGCTCGTTTCGAGTTCATAACGTGTCCGTACCGACATCGTGGCTGGTCTAGCTGGAGAGAGGTCTCGGCCTCGACAGCACCGAGGCTCGAGCACGACTGCAGAGGCTGAGGGACGCCGGCATTCTCGTCCAGCATGGAACAGGCGGTCGCGCCTACTACACGCTGGGCACCCTCGGCCCCGAGCGCTCTGATCAGCAAGTCGTCCTCGACGCTGCCGCCGAGGAGCGACCCACCGACGAACGCGTCCGCGAGCTCACCGGCCTGAATCGCATCGGCGCACGAAATCTCCTTCGTCGGCTGGTCGAAGAGGGGAAGCTCTCCCAACACGGTCAGAGGCGCGCGACCTATGACACGCTGCCCACGAAGCAGCTGTGACGACGACCGATATCGGCCCGCTCGTGCCACAGGGGAGTGAGGCTCAGAGATGATCATCTCGGAGGGGGCGGTGCCGATTGCCTGAGCCTTCTGCGCGCCACTTGCGGAGGAGAATCGACGGCGTGAACCGTCTGGGAGGCTCGACAAGCTCGTATTTGCTGCAACACAAGGAGAATCCGGTCGACTGGTGGCCCTGGTCGGACGAGGCGTTCGAAGAGGCGAAGCGTCGGGACGTGCCGGTCATGCTCTCGATCGGTTACGCGTCCTGCCACTGGTGCCACGTGATGGCTCGGGAATCGTTCTCGGACCTGGACACCGCCCGCCAGCTCAACGAGGGCTTCGTCGCGATCAAGGTCGACCGCGAGGAACGTCCGGACGTCGACGCCGTGTACATGACCGCGACCCAGGCCCTGACCGGCTCCGGCGGTTGGCCGATGACCTGCTTTCTGACCCCGGAGGCCGAGCCGTTCTATGCCGGGACGTACTTCCCGCCGGTGCCGACCGGCAATGCGCCCTCGTTCCGCCAGTTGTTGGCAGCGATCTCCCAGGCCTGGGCCGGTGATCGGACGGCAGTGCTCGGCGGCGCGGCCCGGATCCGGCAGTCTCTGACTACGCTGGCCGGCCCGCTCGCGCCCGGCACTCTCGGGCCGGCCGAACTGGCCGCGGCCGCGGACGCCCTGCTGAGCGAAATCGACCCGGTTCACGGTGGTTTCGGCGGTGCGCCGAAGTTCCCGCCGACGATGGCGATGGAATTCCTGCTGCGCCACTTCGAGCGCACCGGTTCGGCGCCGGCCCTGGCGGCCGTCGAGCTGACCCTGGATCGGATGGCCAGGGGCGGCATCTTCGACCAACTCGGCGGCGGGTTCTGCCGGTACAGCGTCGACCGAACCTGGCACGTACCGCATTTCGAGAAGATGCTGGATGACAATGCCCAGCTGCTGCGCCTGTACGCCCACCACCACCGGCTGACCGGCTCGGCGCAATCCGGCCGGGTGGCCACGATGGTGGCCGACTTCCTGCTCCGGGAGTTGCGGCTGACGTCCGGCGCGTTCGCGGCGTCGCTGGACGCGGACACCGACCACGAGGAGGGCGCCACCTACCGGTGGACCGGCAGGCAGCTGGTCGAGCTACTCGGCGCGCCGTCGGCGGCGGTCGCCGCGGAGCTGTTCGCGCTGCCCGACCCGGTCGCGGAGCAGGCGCCGGCGGTGACCGGTCCCCCCGGCCACCCGCAGCCGGACGATCTCGCCCGGGAGGTGCTGCGGCTGCCGGTCGATCCACCCGACCCGGACGATCCCGACGGCGTGTTCGGCCGCATTCGCCGGGTGATGCTCGAGGGAAGGGCGCGGCGAGCACAACCCGATCGTGACGACATCGTGGTGCTGGGATCCAACGGGCTGGTGATCCTCGCGCTCGCCGAGGCCGGTAGGGCGATGACCCGACCCGACTGGGTCGAGGCCGCCCGGTCGGCCGCCGGCCACCTGACCGCCGTCCACCGGGTGTCCGGCCGCTGGTTTCGCAGCTCCCGTGACGGGCGGGTCGGCCCCGGCCGCGCCGTATTGTCCGACCTGGGCAATCTGGCGGGCGGGCTGCTCGCGCTCTACCAGGCCACCGGAGACCCGGACCTGCTCGGCGAGGCGGTCGACGTGCTCGACGCTGCGCTGGCGGAGTTCGCCGACAGGGACGCCGCGTCCGGCACGATCCGCGGCTTCTTCGACACCGCGGCGGACGCCGGCCCGCTCATCCTGCGACCGCGCGATCCCACCGACGGCGCCGCGCCCAGCGGGCCGTCCGCGATCGCGCACGCCCTACTCACCGCGGCCGCGTTGACCGGCGAGATCCGTTTCCGCTCGGCGGCCGAGACGGTGGTCTCCTCGGCCGCCGACCTGGCCGGGCGCTTTCCCCGGTCGGCCGGCTGGCACCTGGCCGCCGCCGAGGCGTTGGCCGGCGGGCCACTGCAGATCGCGGTGGCCGGACCGGCCGGGTCGGTACGCGACGAGCTCGCCACGCTGGCGTGGCGGCGGGCGCCCGGCGGATCGGTCATCGACGTGGGGGACCCGGACGAGGCTGGCCGTCCGCTGCTGGCGAACCGTCCCCCGGTCGGCGGCGCGGCAACCGCCTTCGTCTGCCGCGGCTTCGTCTGCGATCGTCCGGTGACGTCCGGTGACGACCTCGCGGCGTTGCTGGGGGCCTGACGCAGGTGCGGACCATTCGCCGGTCTGCGGCCGGGGGATGTTTCGCGGGTCGGTTGTGAGCGACTGGGCGCACTCGGGTTGGGCTGGTTGCGAAGCATTCGGGCTGGTTGCGGACCAGCTGGTTGCGGAACATTCGCTCGTGTTAGGCCGTCGGATACTCCGCGGTTCGGTTGCACGGGTCAGTCGGGCTCAGGTTGGCGTGCTCGCGGAACATGCGCAGGTGTCTGGCCGGCGCATGTTCCGCGGCCAGCGGCTGACGAGCGGCATCGGCCCTCAGGCTTGAATCGGTGGGACGTGACGGCGACCGCGGAACATCCTGCGGCAGTGCTTGTCGGCAGTGCCGGCGCGCAAGAGTCGCTCCCGACGAAGTGGCACAGCTCACATCCGAGGCCTGGAATCTCAGGCGCTTGCAGAACGTAGTAATGCATGTAACGCTGTAATCAATCTACAAGAGAAGGAGGAGGACCCATGAGAGGGAACTTCGCAGCGTGGGCCGACGGCGAGATGCCCGGCGGCCCCGAACAACGAGGCCCGCACGGACGCGGGCGAGGCGGTCACCGGGGCGAGCGCGGTGAGCGCCGTGAACGGGGACGCGGGCCGGGTGGTCCGGTGTTCGGACCCGGCCGGGGCTTCGGTCCACGAGGCCGCGGCCGTGGCGGCTACCCGGAGGCGCCGGATGCATCCGATGCGCCGGGCTGGTTCGCAGGCCGGCTGCCGGGCGACTGGTTCGTCGGAGCGCCCGACGTCCGGACCGACCGTGACGAGATCATCGTCGTCGGCCAACTACCCGAGCTGACCGAGGAGTTCGCGGACGACGCCGCCCGTGCGGCTGCCGAGTCCGGCCGGATCTCGCGGTTCCGCGAGGACACCCGGGAGCAGCGCATGGAGATCGCGCGGCAGGCCCAGCACCGGTACGGCCGGGAGATCTCCTGGGGTGCCCGGCTCGGCCAGACCGAGGAACTGTTCACCACACTCTCGGCGCCGGTGATGACTCGGCTCCGGCAGCCTGAGCGCCAGGTGCTCGACACCCTGGTCGACGCGGGGGTCGCCCGGTCTCGGTCGGATGCCCTGGCCTGGGCGGTGCGGCTGGTCGGGGAGAACGCCGACAACTGGCTGGGCGACCTGCGCCAGGCGATGGAAGAGGTCAACCGCCTCCGCGAGGCCGGGCCCGACCTGCGGTGACTCCGGCCGAGCCGGAGCGAACCGGGGCCGGGGCCGCTCCCGGAATGCTCCTCGGGCATCCGCGGGGAGGGTCGGACGCGTGGGCAGCCGGTCGCCCGGTGCGATCGGCCGCCCACCACTCCAACGGGCCCGGACCCACTAGGCCGGCGTCGAACCGGTCGGCGGACGGCCAGCCGGCTTGACCGATCGTAAGCCGTACGGTTCAGCTCACCCGGAACAGCACCAGCCAGATCGCCACGCAGTGACACAACGCGGCCAGCGACACGCAGGCGTGGAAGTACTCGTGGTATCCGAAGGTGGTCGGCCAGGTGTTCGGCCGCCGGGTCGCGTAGCAGAACGCGCCCAGCGAGTACAGAGCGCCGCCGACCAGCAGCAGGATCAGGACCGCGGGGCCACCGCTGGCCAGCAGATCGGGCAGCACGAAGACGGCCACCCAGCCCAGCGCCAGGTAGAAGGGCACGCCAACCCAGGTGGGGGCATGCGGCCAGAACATCTTCAGCGCGACCCCGCCGGCGGCGCCCACCCAGACCGTGGTCAGCACAACCGTGCTGGTCGGCGGATGCAGAGCCAGCGCCGTCATCGGTGTGTAGGTGCCCGCGATGAACAGGAAGATCATCGAATGATCAGCCCGCCTCATCCAGGTCCGGGCTCGCGCCGACCGCCAGGTGTGCCGGTGGTAGGTGGCGCTCACGGTGAACATGCCGACCAGGGTGATCGCGTACACCGAGCAGGCGAACGCGGCGCCGGGGCCGACGAACAACGCGGCCAGTGGGATCAGCGCCAGGCTCATCACGGTGGCAACCACGGCCGAGTACACGTGGATCCAGCCCCGGGCACGGGGCCGCGCCGGCGCGGGCACGGGTGCATGCGCGGTCACAGTCATGTCTCCATCCTCGCCGACGCAGCCGGTCCGGCACATGTCGGACCACAGTGATCCTCGCCCCGGATCCTCACTCCCGGACGCTCACCGGCCGGATTCGTCGCTCCGCGAACCCCCCGGTTTGCCACATTCCGCCCGTGCTCGGGTGGAAACAGGGCCGAACCTGGCAAATGGATGGAGGGGTGGCGCGCCCGACGGGATGGAGGGGTGCCCGGCGCCGGACGGGTGCGGTGGTGCCGAGCCGGACGGCGCGGCGGCCCCGGCGGCCCGATCGCGCGGCACGTGGCCCAGCGCCCGCCGACCGTGACGGCCGACCGCTAGGGTCGGGTCGTGAAGCTGCCGGCGCTGGTCTACCGCGTCTACGAACGCAAGCTGACCAGGGAACTCGTCGGTGCGCAGATTCCGCACCACGTCGGCGTGATGCTCGACGGCAACCGCCGGTGGGCTCGCAAGGCCGGGTTCTCCAACCCGACCGAGGGTCATCGCGCCGGCGCCGCGCACATCGTCGACCTGCTCGAGTGGTGCCAGGACGCCGGCATCGGCATGGTCACCCTCTGGCTGCTGTCCACCGACAACCTGCGCCGCTCCGACGACGAGTTGCAGCCGCTGCTGGAGATCATCACCGACGTGGTGGACGACCTGGCAGCCCCCGACCGGCCGTGGAAACTGCGCATCGTGGGCGCGCTCGACCTACTGCCGGTACCGATGACCACCAGGCTCACCGCGGCCGAGATGCGCACCGAGCACCGCGGCGGCCTGCAGGTGAACATCGCCGTCGGTTACGGCGGCCGGCAGGAGATCGTCGACGCGGTCAAGTCGATGCTCGAGTCGGGGATCGAGCAGGGCCACGGCATCCAGGAGGTCATCGATTCGCTGGACGTGGACACCATCGGCGAGCACCTGTACACCTCGGGCCAGCCCGATCCGGACCTGGTCATCCGGACCTCCGGGGAGCAGCGGCTGTCCGGGTTCCTGATGTGGCAGAGCGCGCACTCCGAGTTCTGGTTCTGCGAGGCGTACTGGCCCGACTTCCGGCGGGTGGATTTCCTGCGTGCCCTGCGCGACTATGCCGCCCGGCACCGCCGGTACGGCGAATGACGTCGTGCGGTCACCAACGATGGGTGGCCAGGTCCAGGCCGCCCCGGTAGCCGTCGGTCGCCCGGGCGCGGGCGGCCGGGACCAGTTCGCTGGTCACCAGGCCCCGCTCGTTGGTGAGCTCTTCGATGATCGGGAACACCGCGGCGATCCGGTCCGGGGTGTCGACGACGACGGTCAGCGTGGGCACCCGTCGTCCCAGTTGGATGGGCCGGTCGCCGTGTGGCGGCGTGCCGCCGTGAAACCCCCAGATGCCGCGGAGCGTGGTGGCGCCGCTGACGCCGGCCTGGCGCAGCCATCGGGTGACCTGCCGGTGGATCGGACGGCCCTGGTAGGTGGCGTCCTCCGAGGTGAAGATCATGATTTTCTGGAACAGGGCGAGGCCCTGGTCGTCGGTGGCCGGGATGTGCTGCATCCGGTTCACCATTACCCCGTCCCGCCGGCAGAGCCGGACCCGCTCCAGGGTGAGCAGCGGACGTGAGAGCATCCGGTCCAGTTCGGGGAGCACGTCGGCGATCCGCTTGCCGGTGCCGACGGCCAGGATCATCACCGGGACGTCTGCGTTGCGGCCGAAGAACCGGGCGCGTTGCCGGTGCCCGCGGACCGTGCCGTCGACCCCGAGCAGCACCGTGGCCCCGTCGATGCCTCGATCGTGCAGCAGATTGCACACCGCGACGAACGCCGGCACCCGGCCGACCCGCTCCTGCCGTCCCAGGTAGATGGTCAGCCGTGTGGCCTCGGCCAGGTCGTCGGGCATCCGCACGGCGCCGGCGCCGTCCTCCAGCAGCCTGGCCCGCTCGAGCGTGATCAGACCGATCGAGGGAATCGCCGCCACCTCGTCCACCACCGACTCCACGCGTGGGCGGGTGTCGACCGCGATGGCGATCGCGGGTAGATCTTCGGACAGCGTCAGCGAGGTGTCGCTGCGCAGCCGGTGTTTGAGACCGAAACCCTCGACCCCGCGCATCATGATGCTGGTGGCGATCTGGTGCCGGCCGAAGACGTCCAGCAACTGATCGGCGACGAAGCCGGCGGCGGTGCGGTGCCGCTCACCGAAATAACAGGTCAGCTTGAGACAGTCCAGGTTCATATCGCCGCCCCGATCGCCTGACCGATCGCGGCAGCGGCCACGCCCAAGACCAGACTCAGCACCACGTTCCGGCCGGCGCTGCGGACCTGCCGCTCCTCGGTCAGCCGCTGGGTCTCCAGCATCCAGGTGGAGAACGTCGTGTACGAGCCCACGGCGGCGGTGCCGGCGAGCAGCGCCTGGTCGCCGGACAGGGCCAAACCGGTGAGCAGGCCCAGCACCAACGCTCCGCTGAGATTGACCACCAGCGTGCCGTAGGGGAAGGTCCGGCCCGTACGGGAGGACACCGCGCCGTCCACCAGGAACCTCAGCACCGACCCGGCGCCGCCGATCAGCACCACGCCGACCCACACCAGCGGGTTCATGTCGTCGCCCCCGGCGGGGCGCTCGCAGGCTCCGCACCCCTTCCGAGGCCGACGACGTGGTGTCGATGATTCTCTCGGCAAGCCTCGCTCATGTCCGGATCCGGACGCGTCGGACCAGCGCGGTGGTCAGATGGATGGCGGCGAACCCCGCGGCGACGCTGGCCACCGTGTAGCCGACGGCCAGCAGGTACGCCTTCGCCTCGATCATCTTGAGGATCTCCACCTGCATGGTGGAGAAGGTGGACAAGCCGCCGCACAGCCCGGTGCCCAGTAACGGGCGGCGGTAGCTGGACAGCGGCAGCCGCTCCTGCAGCCTGGTCACGAAGTAGCCGAGCAGCACGACCGCGACGATGTTCACGATGAACGTCGGCCACGGCCACTCGGTGGCCGAGTGCGGCAGGGCCTCGCCGAGTGCGGCCCGGGCCAGCGTGCCGATCGCGCCGCCGGCGAAGATCGCGGCCAGTTCCCGCCGGTCCAGCTTGGGCAGCCAGCCGGCCTTCGCCGGTGGCGGCGTGGCAGGCACGATCGCGGTCCGGCCGTCGGCGGTACCCTCCGGCGGTGTCGGTTGGGCCGCGGTGGGCATCGCGCGCCGCCTCCCTCCGCCGGATGGGTGCCCTGGCCAGAAGAACCGGGCAGGATCAGATTCTGCGCCGCCCGCCGTCGGTGCCGCCCGTCGGGTTGACCGGACCGGGACGGTTGGATCGGCCGGATGCCTGGGCACCGGGCCGCGGGCATCGAATTCGCCGCCGGTGACGGCGATCTCGGCGTCCAGCCACCGCCGTTCGAACCACAGGGCGTCCGCGCGTTCCTGCGGCCGGTCGAATGCGCGGCTCAGCGTCACGGGCCCGGTTCCGGACTGCTCGACCGTGGCCGGGTTCGGATGTCGTCGGTGGCCGTGGCGTCATGGGCACAGGTCTGCCGTCCGGCGGACGCGGCGACCAGCGCCGCGGCCCGCCGTTGTGGGTGAATCAGCGGCGAGGTGCGGCCGTCGCCGGCGCACCGGGCGCGTCGCGGTAGCGCTGGTGGTGCAGGGCGGTCATGACGGGTGCGCACTCGGCGCAGGTCACCGCACGGGTCTGATAGTGCCGGCTGGCGCCCACGCCGTGATGCGGGGTGATCGTGTGGGTGTCCAGTTCCAAATGCGATGAGCACACTCCGGCGCCGCAGGTGGTGCAGACGCCGACGGCCGACTTGATCTCGTTGCGGGTGGCACAGTCCAGACAGTTCATCGTCGTTCCTCCATGGCAGGGGTGATGGTGGGGTTGGTCGATCCCGACCGAGACATGTTCGTGCGCAAGGTGAAGCGCCCGGCCGGGTCGCACGGGCCGTGCCCGGTCAGGACACGCGACTTCCGGTTCCGGGCATGCGGGCGCGCCGCCGGCGCTTTCACCGGGCGTGTCGGGAAATGTTGGAGCGCAGCGACTCAGGGAATGTGGGACAAGGCAACCTCCTCCACCGGCCAGCTTCGTACCGGACGGCACGAAGGGGGGTAGAGGCCATCAACGGACCGCGTTGTCCGTGGTTGCGGCGAGCCTCATCGCCGTACTCCGTCGAGCATAACCCAAAGCCGGCCAATGAGCAGTGAGACGACCCTCGTAGCAGGCTGTGTCGTGGTCGCGGTGGTCAGCGCCGGGCGGCCCGGTCCAGGGACGCGGACCGGACCAGGGCCAGGTCCGCCGTCACGGCTTCCAGGTCGCGCCGGCGATCGGCGCCGGCCTGGCCGGCGGACGGGTTCGGGGTGGAGACCTCGGCCGCCCGGACCGCCTCCAGAAGCTGCGTGTGTCGCGTCGCGCACGCCTGGATCGCCGCGACGCGCATCTGATGGCGGATCCGGGTGATGCCGGCTTGAAAGTCGGCGCGGGCCCGGCCGATGTGCTTGTCGACCATGCGCACGGCCTCGTCCCGCAGGAACCGGGACATCCTGTCTCGACCGGCGGCACCCGGAATCCGGCGCCGCACAGCGGAACTCACCGGCTGGGTCCAGCCGATCCGCGGCGCCACGTCGAAGTCGAACGCGCCGGAGTGGGGGGACGCCAGCACGGGCGCGGGCGCGGTCAGCTCGACGCCGAGATGATCCGCAGCCGCCGCCTGGATGCCGGACACCGCGTCGTCCAGCAGCTGTTGCAGGCGTTCTCCGGCGGACCGAGTCGTCGCCGAGATCTTTTCTGCCCAAATCTTTCTCCATCCGTCGACGGCATCGGCGACCAGTTCGCCGATGGCCGCCCAGCCGGCGGACTCGAGCTCGGCGGCCGAGGCCGCGGCGGACCGGGACAGCCGGGCGTCCAGGTCACGCCGGACGGCGACGGTCAGCGGCCCGAGGACCGCGGCAGCGTCGGCGTCCATGGCCTGCTGGCAGCGGGCGAGAATGGCATCGGCGGCCGCGGCCGCGTCCTCGCCGGCGGCCGGCAGACGGTCCAGCGTCTGCCGGAACGCGGTCACCCGATGCTGCTGGCGGCCGGCCAGCAGGTCGTGGGTGCGTCGGGCCAGGTTGGCCTCGTCCAGGAGTTCGGCCGCGACCCGGTGGGCGGCGCCGGCGATGCCGGCCGCTAGGTCGTCACGCCAGGTCCTCGCCAGTTGCGTCCGCAGGACGTCTTGCACCCGGTCCATACCACTGGCCTGCCAAGCGTTCTCGTCGCGATCGGCCCGCGCACGTTCGGCCTGCCGGGCGGACACCGGAAACACCGGGATGTCGATGTCGCCGTTCACTGCCTCGGCGATCACCTTCCGGGTGAATCTTTCGGTGGCCGGGCGGTCATCGGCGTCGAGCCGGTCGATCTTGTTCAGTACGACGTAGGTCCGGGCCGCGAAGGTATGCACGCGCCGGAGCAGGTCCCGCTCGTCGGCGGTGATCGGTGGGTCGACGCCGAGGATCAGCAGCGCCACGTCCACGCTGCGTAGCGAGGCCTCCGCACCGGCCGTGTTGTGCGCGAAAACGGATCCGATGCCCGGTGTGTCGACCAGGTCGACGTTCGCGTGCGGGAAGCCGGCGGCCACGTACGCCACGACGTCCCGAACTCCGGCGACGTTGTCCGGGTTGCCGCTCTCGGTGACGTAGCGAGCCAGGTCGCCGATGCCCGCGGTGATCGTCGACCCGTTCAGCCGGCGCACCTCGATCCGTTCGGGCTCGCCGGACCGCACCGTCGTGGCGACCGCGGTCAACGGCAGGGTGCCGGTGGGCAGCACCCGGCGGCCCAGCAGCGCGTTGCCGACCGTCGACTTGCCCCGCTTGGCCTCGCCGAGCAGCAGCACGCGGAGCCTGGCCGCCGACCAACGCTCCAGCAGGTCCTGGATCTGCGGAGCTCGCGTCCGGTCGGTGAGGTCGGACAGCAGGCGCAGCAGCCGGGTCAGGTCCGGTGCATCCGGTCTCGGCGCGGTATCGGTGGCCGCCGCTCCGGCCGTCACCGTGTCCGCCAAGCCATCGCCGTACGCCGATCAGGCCGGGCCGGCCGGTCGGGGCCGCCACATGTTGCCCAGATAGGCGGCGTCGGAACGGCTTCGATGCATCACCGCCGGCAGGTATCCGGCGATCGGCGGGCGCAGGTCGATCTGCCGGAGTTGCTCCCGGCCCATCCACTGCGGCGCGGCGCCCCGCTCACCGCGGGGGAGCCGGTCGTCGGCCCGGCCCAGCAGGCTGCCGAGAAAGACGACCTCGACGGTGCGTTCGTGGCTGTACGGGTCGATCACCTCACCCACGAAAGCGATCCGCGTCGGAGTGACCTCGAGCCCGGTCTCCTCTCGGGTTTCCCGCGAGATGCAGGCGGCCAGGCTCTCGCCCGTCCGCGGCCGCCCGCCGGGCAGCACCCAGTCGTCACGGTCGCGTCCGGTCCGGTGGATCACCAGCACGTGGTCGTCGTCGACCAGCACCAGCGAGCACCGCAGGTCGACCATCGACTCATCGATGTCCAGCCGGCGGGTCGGTCGAGGGTCCGGCTGACCCTGGTTGCCCGGCAGCCATTCTCGGTCGTCGGGTACGGGTGCCGCGGACGGCCGGTCGACGGGTCGCATGTGCCTACCTCCTGCTCCGAGGTAGGGACCGTTGGCGGCTGACCCGCGGTTGTCGGCGGGCCCCTCCGCCGTCCTGCCGGCAATGTAGCCGAACGTTCCCGCCCAGAGCAATCGCCCGGGCCGCGGGTGTGTGCCGCCGCACACCCGGGGCCCGAGGCCGACCAGATCGTTACCCGCCCGATTTCCCGGCCGGTTCAGCTTGCACGGTAGGGAATATCGGGATACTCGTCGGCGATCTCCAACAGCCGGTTGTACTTGGCCACCCGTTCGCCACGGGCCGGCGCGCCGGTCTTGATCTGCCCGCATCCCGAGCCGACGGCCAGATCCGCGATGAAGGCGTCCTCCGTCTCGCCGGACCGGTGGGAGACCATCGCGCCGTAGCCGGCCTCCCGGCACAACCGCATGGCTTCCAGGGTTTCGGACACCGAGCCGACCTGGTTGACCTTGATGAGTGCGGCGTTGGCGATCTTCTTCTCGATCGCCTCGGCGATGATGGCCGGGTTGGTGACGAAGTTGTCGTCGCCAACCAGCTGGATCCGGTCGCCGAGCCGGGCGGTCAGCTCGATCCAACCGTCCTCATCGCCCTCGGCCAGACCGTCCTCGATGCTCCACACCGGGTAGGCGTCCACGATGGCCTCGTAGCGGCCGATCATGTCGGTGCTGGACAGGGTCTCGCCGGCCACCCGGTAGGCGCCGTCGGAGTAGAACTCGCTGGCCGCCGGGTCCATCGCGATCGCCACGCCGTCCCGACCGGCGGTGTAGCCGGCCTCGGTGATCGCCCGGACCAGCATCGCCAGCACGTCCTCCGGCGTGCTGATGTCCGGCGCGAAGCCACCCTCGTCGCCCAGACCGGTGGCGTAGCCGGCGTCGTGCAGCAGTCGCTTGAGCCGCGCGTACACCTGCGCGCCGGCCCGGATCGCCTCGGTGATCGAGGGCGCGCCGATCGGTGCGAGCATGAACTCCTGGAAGTCCAGGCTGTTGGGGGCGTGCGCGCCGCCGTTGACCACGTTGAAGTGCGGGACCGGTTGACAGGGCGTGACTCCGGCGGGTGTCAGCGACTGCCACAGCGGCTCACCGCGGCTGGCGGCCCAGGCCCGGTAGGTGGCCATCGAGACGCCGATGATCCCGTTGGCGCCGAGTCGGGACTTGGTCGGCGTGCCGTCGGCGTCCCGCATGGCCTGGTCGACGTCGGCCGGCCCGTCGAAGGCGCGGCCTACCACCGCGTCGGCGAGTTCACCGTTGACGTTCGCCACCGCGTTGAGCACACCCTGGCCGTTGTAGCGGCTCGCGTCGCCGTCGCGCAGTTCGACCGCCTCCCGCGATCCGGTCGACGCGCCCGAGGGCACACCGGCCCGGGCGATCGTCCCGTCGGCCAGGGTGACGGTCACGGCCAGCGTCGGCCGGCTGCGTGAGTCCAGGATCTCCACCGCGTGCACGGCGGACAGTTCGAGTTGGATCGATGGGGCCATCGGTGTCTCCTCACACCCGTCGGGAAAGGCTGGATCCCGATGCGAGCGGACAGCTCGACGATGGCGCGAGGGCCTTTCGCCATGGCCGACGCACCCCCACCCGAGTTGATCCAGTCATCGGGTAGGGACTGTTGTCGGCGCACCGATCGGTGCTACCGAGGTTCGGTTCCGGCGAGCCCCACCGCCGGTCGGTCGATTCAGAAGCCTAGCGGCCGCGCCGCCGGCGGGCGCGGCGAGCCGCTGACCTACCGTGGAACACCATGGGCAGCCCGGACGACGGCGTCGCAACGGTCATCGAGTATCTGAAGCTCGGCCTGCGGTTCGGCCGGGTGGTGGACGGGTTCGTGGACGCGTACACCGGCGACCCGGCCCTGCGGAATCAGGTCGACGACGAACCCGCGCCGGATCCGGCCGCGCTGTCCCGGCAGGCCGCCGCGCTGTCCGCGGCCGTCGCCGACGCCGGCCTGGCACCGGCCCGAGCCGACTTCCTGACCGCGCACCTGGCCGCCCTGACGGTGGCCGGGCGCCGGCTGGCCGGTCAGCAGATGTCCTTCGTCGACGAGGTGCGCAGCTACTTCCAGGTGGACATCGAGCTGGTGGACACCGATGTGTATGCCGCCGCTCACGACGAGATCTCGGCGCTGCTCGGCGGTTCCGGCCCGTTGGCGGACCGGCTCGCAGCCCATCGGGCCGCCGAGAGCTGCCCGCCCGAGCTGGTCGAGACCGTGGTCCGCACGGTGGCGCGGGCGCTGCGGGAGCGGGTCGCCGGGCCGACCGGGATCGCCGTCCTGCCCGAGCACATCGACTTCGAGATCGCCAGGGACGTCGCGTGGAGCGGCTTCAACTACTACCTGGGCGGCTTCCGATCCCGGGTGGCGGTGAACGCCGACATCGGTCACCGGATGAGCCAGTTCGGGGTGCTGGTCGCGCACGAGTGCTATCCGGGCCACCACACCGAGCACTGCCGCAAGGAGGACCTGCTGGTCAACCGCGGGGCCGAGCTCGAGCACCAGATCTTCCTGGTCAACACGCCGCAGTGCGTGATGGCCGAAGGCCTGGGCGACCTGGCCCTGACCGCGGCGGTCGGCCCCGGCTGGGGCCGCTGGCTGGCCGACGTGCTCGACGGGATCGGCCCGGCTTTCGACCCGGACCTGGCCGAGGCGCTGGAGATCGCCTCCCGGCCGTTGAACACGGTCCGGCAGAACGCGGCGATCCTGCTGCACGACCGGGGCGCCGACCCCGAGGACATCGTCGCCTACCAGCGCCGGTGGGCGCTGACCGACGAGAAGCAGGCCCGCCAGCGGCTTCGCTTCCTGACCGACCCACTGTGGCGCGCCTACACCTCGACCTACGTGGAGGGTGATCGGCTGCTGCGGCCATGGCTGGCCGCGCGCCCGGCGGGTCAGTCCGCCCTCGACCGCTTCCGGCGGCTGCTGGACGAACCGCTGACTCCGCGGGTCATCCGGCAGGAGATGTCCGGGATGAACGCCGGTCGATCGGCGTGACGTGCGGGTTCACGCACCGCTCACATGCAATTCTTCGAGCGGTCGGGTTCGATGGGTTTGGACTCGTGCCGCCGGGCCGTGCCCGCCGCGGCGCGCATGGACGAGGGGAAGACCGGGTGGTTATGAGCGAGCGTCAGCGACCGAATCATCGAGACCGCGGCGGTGTCCGCGGGAGGGGCGTGGAGCTTGCGAGCGCCCCGAGGAGGACGGCGCTATGAGCGAGGCTTGCCGAGCGAATCATCGAGACCGCGGCGGTGTCCGCGGGAGGGGCGTGGAGCTTGCGAGCGCCCCGAGGAGGACGGCGCTATGAGCGAGGCTTGCCGAGCGAATCATCGAGACCGCGGCGGTGTCCGCGGGAGGGGCGTGGAGCTTGCGAGCGCCCCGAGGAGGACGGCGCCATGACTGGTGCGGCCAGGCTGCTGGTGGTGGACGACGAGCCGTCGCTGCAGGACATCGTGGCGACGTCGATGCGGTTCCTGGGGTATCAGGTGGCGGTTGCCGGCACCGGGCGGGAGGCGGTCCGGATCGCCACCGACAGCCATCCGGACCTGATCATCCTGGACGTCATGCTGCCCGACTTCGACGGCCTGGAGGTGATGAAGCGGGTGCGTGCCGCGGGTGTGGACTCCGGCGTGGTCTTCCTGTCCGCCCGGGACACGCCGGCGGACAAGATCGCCGGCCTGACCGCGGGCGGCGACGACTACGTGACCAAGCCGTTCGGGCTGGAGGAGTTGGCCGCCCGGGTGGCCGCGGTGTTGCGGCGGACCCGTCCGGAGTCCGCGGAGGACGGTGTGCTGCGGGTCGCGGACCTGGAGTTGGATCCGGAGACCTATCAGGTGACCCGCGGCGGGGTGCCGATCGAGTTGGCTCCCACCGAGTACAAGCTGCTGCGGCACCTGATGGTCAACGCGAACGTGGTGCTGTCCCGGCAGCAGTTGCTGGACGCGGTGTGGGGTACCGACTTCTACGGCGACGACTCGGTCGTCGCCACCTACATCTCCTACCTGCGGCGCAAGGTGGACGCCACCGGCGATCCGTTGATCCACACGCACCGCGGCTTCGGGTACGTGCTGCGCGGCCCGAGGACCTGACCCCGGGGTGCGTTGACGATGGACCCGACAGTGCAGTCGCCTTCCGCCGGTGTCGCAGGCCGGGGCCGGCCGGGCGCACCGGATCCCGCGCGGGCGACGGCCAAGGAGCGACCGATCCCTCGCCCGCCCGACCCGGCGGGGCCGCCGCGGCGCCGGTGGAGCCTGCGGGCCAGGCTGATCGCGCTGGTGGTGGCGACCGCCGCGGTCGCCCTGGTCGCGGTGGACATCGTGCTGCCGTTGGTGGTCCGGGGGGCGGCGATCAGCACCAAGGACGCGACCTTGGCCGCGGCCAACGCCGCGGCGCAGCAGGAGTACGGGCAGCTGACCGGTCAGATGCTGGCCGATCTGACCAGCAGCTCCGGGCTCAAGGGCGAGGTCGGCTGGTCCACCATCACCCAGTCCGGGGTCAGCCAGGTGCGGGTGCAGGCGGCCAGCGAGGAGGACGCCAACCCTGACCTGGTGGGCGGGCAGTGGCTCGGTGAGGCGGTGACCGTCGGCGACGCGTCCCGGGGTGACGTGCGGTATCGGGCGATGGGCTTCGGCGGCCTGGTCATCGGTGGCCAGCCCGGTTACCTGGTCGCCTGGATCCCGATGGCCGACGTGGACGAGCAGATGCGCCGGCTGATCCTGGCCGAATTGCTGATCACCGCGGGCCTGCTGGTGCTGCTCGGGGCCACGGCCGGGCTGGTGATCCGCCGGGAGATGCGGCCGCTGGAGTCCATGGCGGCCACCGCGGACGCGATCGCCCGGGGCGATCTGAGCCTGCGCGTGCAGGAGTCGGACCCGAGCACGGAGACCGGCCGCCTGGGATACGCGTTCAACGACATGCTGGACGGGATCTCCTCGCTGCTGGACGAGCGGCGGCGGGGCGAGGACAAGTTGCGCCGGTTCATCGCCGACGCCTCCCACGAGCTGCGGACCCCGGTCGCCGCGGTCCGCGGCTACACCGACCTGTACCAGGCCGGCGCGCTGTCCGACGAAGGCGCCGTGGACCGGGCGATGGAGCGGATGGGTTTCGAGGCCAGACGCATGGGAGCGCTGGTCGACGACCTGCTCACGCTCATCCAGGCGGACGCCGAGCACGCCGTCGGCCACGAACTGGTGGACCTGGGTGAGCTGCTCACCGGCGTGGTGGACGACGCAGCGGTGATCGACCAGACGCGCACCTGGCGGCTCGCGGCCAGCAACGGCGCGATGGACGTGGTCGGCGATCGGCTGCGGCTGCACCAGGTCTTCGCCAACCTGCTGTCCAACATCCGCACGCACACCCCGGAGGGAACGGTCGCCACCATCTCGGTGCTGCCCGGGCTGGACGAGATCGCGGTCAGCGTCAGCGACAACGGGCCGGGGGTGAGCGACGAGGACCTGGACCGGCTGTTCGACCGGTTCTACCGGGTCGACCCCTCCCGCAGCCGGGAGCGGGGCGGCACCGGGTTGGGCCTGTCGATCGTTGCCGCCATCGTCCGCGGGCACGGCGGCCGGATCGCCGCGTCGCACACCCAGGGTGGCGGCCTGACCGTCACCGTCGTGCTGCCCCGGGCGTCCGGGACGGCGGCGGTGCCCCGGCCGGGTGCGCCGGGTCCGGGGGTGGCGGCACGTCCCACGGGCTCCGGCCCTGTCTCGCCGGAACCGCCCCCGCCCGGGGGGCCATCGGGTGATGGTCCCGCAACCTGATGTTCACCTCGGCCGCGTTGCGTGTTTGGCGCCGGGCCGAGCGCCCCGGGAGTACCGTCCGGATCGTGGGCAGCATTCGAGCAGACCCACACGGGAGGCCCCGGATCGTGCGTGCCGCAACCGCAGCACCGAGCACGAGGGGGCCGGCACCGGGCCCCCGCGTCCGCCGGCAGCCGCCGGTCCGGACGGGAGGGGAACCGCCGGCCCATCTCGAGAAGCCGGACACGGACGACCGTGTCCGCCAGGGAGCCGTCCGTGGTCACACGCAGGTCTGCCCCAGCCCGAACAGCGGTCGAGAGCGCCGACGGCGATGACGCGGCCGGCGCGGCCCAGGGGGCGCGCTGCACGTACGTCATCGACACCTCCGTCCTGCTGTCCGACCCGTGGGCGCTGAACCGGTTCGACGAGCACGAGCTGGTGCTGCCGCTGGTGGTGATCGGCGAGCTGGAGGCCAAACGGCATCATCCGGAGTTGGGCTACTTCGCCAGGCAGGCGCTGCGGCTGCTGGACAACCTGCGCATCGAGCACGGCCGGCTGGACGCGCCGGTGCCGGTGGGTCGGGCCGGCGGCACCCTGCACGTCGAGCTCAACCACACGGACGCGACGGTGCTGCCCGCCGGCTTCCGCAATGACACCAACGACTCGCGCATCCTGGCCTGCGCGCTGAACCTGGCCAAGGAGCGCCCGCCGGGCCGGGTGATCCTGGTCTCCAAGGACATGCCGCTGCGGGTCAAGGCGTCCGCGGTCGGGCTGGCCGCCGACGAGTACCGGGCCCAGGACATCGTGCCGTCCGGCTGGACCGGGATGGCGGAGGTGCCGGTGTCCGCCGAGCAGGTGGACACCCTGTTCCACGCAGGCCTGGTGGACGTCGACGAGGCCCGGGAGCTGCCCTGCCACACCGGCGTCAAACTCGTCGCCTCGTCCAGTTCGGCGTTGGGCCGGGTGACCGCGGGCAAGCAGGTCCGGCTGGTGCGCGGCGAGCGGGAGGCGTTCGGGCTGCGGGGCCGGTCCGCGGAACAACGGATCGCGCTCGACCTGTTGATGGACGATGAGGTGGGCATCGTCTCGCTCGGTGGCCGCGCCGGCACCGGCAAGTCGGCGCTGGCCCTGTGCGCCGGGCTGGAGCTGGTGATGGAACGCCGGGCGCACCGCAAGGTGGTGGTGTTCCGCCCGCTGTACGCGGTCGGCGGGCAGGAACTGGGCTACCTGCCGGGCAGCGAGAACGACAAGATGCAGCCCTGGGCGCAGGCGGTGTTCGACACGCTGTCCGCGGTCGCTTCGCAGGCCGTCATCGACGAGGTCATCGAACGCGGCATGCTCGAGGTGCTGCCGCTCACCCACATCCGGGGCCGGTCGCTGCACGACTCCTTCGTCATCGTCGACGAGGCTCAATCCCTGGAACGCAACGTGCTGCTCACCGTGCTGTCCCGGCTCGGCACCAACTCGCGGGTGGTGCTCACCCACGACGTCGCCCAGCGGGACAACCTGCGGGTGGGCCGGCACGACGGCGTCGCCGCCGTCATCGAGACGCTCAAGGGCCACCCGCTGTTTGCGCACGTCACGCTGACCCGGTCGGAACGCTCGCCGATCGCCGCCCTGGTCACCGAGCTGCTGGAGCTGCCGGAACACGGGTGACGGCCGGTCTCTCGGTAGGGTGACGCGCGCCGGGATGTCGCCGGTGTGGATAGGGGAGGGGCGTTGTCGCAACCGGAACCCGCGGCGGCGGGCGCGCCGAGCCCGTCCGTCACCGGCCGGCCGACCGCGAGCCGTCCCCCGTGGGCGCTGATCCTCGGGTGTTGGGCCGCGTTGGCGGTCGTCGTCACCACGATTGCGGTGACGGCGATCACGCACCGCCCGCCGAACAACACCAACATGGAGAGTCGGGCCTGGATCGACGCCTGGCTGATCGATGACGCCCGCTGGTACCAGTCGATCGCCGCCCAGGGCTACATCTACACCCCGGGACACCAGTCGTCGGTCGCCTTCTTCCCGACGTATCCGATGTCCGTCCGCGGCGTCGGCTGGCTGCTGGGCGGCGACATCCGGCTGGCCGGTTGGCTGGTCGCGCTGGCCGCCGGATTGGCCGCGGTGGTGCTGTTCACCAGCTGGGTGTGGGCCCGGCTGCCCCGGCCGGCCGCGCTCACCGCGGTCGCCGTACTGATGCTCTATCCGTACTCGTTCTTCCTGTACGGCCCGATGATGAGCGACGCCTTCTTCCTGATGCTGGCGGTCGGCGCGTTCGTGCTGGTGGAGCGGCGCCTGTTCTGGTTGGCCGGGTTGGTCGGGGCGTTGGCGACGGCGGGTCGGCCGGTTGGGGTGGCGGTCGCGGTCGGCCTGGTCGTGCGCGTTCTGGAGATGCTGGCCGAACGTCGGGCGGTGGCTCCCGCGGAGGCACCGGTCCCGGCCCGCCGATGGCCCGTGCATGTCGGCTGGCGGGAGCTGTTCCGGGCCGTGCCCGCCGTGCGCTGGCGGGAGGCCGGTGTGTTGCTGGCCGGCCTCGGCCTGGCGGCCTGGTGCCTGTACCTGTGGACGACCTTCGGCGACCCTTTGGCGTTCAACACGGTTCAGGGGGCGCCGGGCTGGTACCAGGGCACGGGCCCGAAGACCTGGTTCAAGCTGGTGTTCTTCGGGACGATGGTGCACGGGCCGCTCGACGTCGCGCTGCGGGTTGCCGCCCAGGCGCTGATGTGCCTGATCGCGGTCCTGCTGCTGCGCCGGGTGTGGCGGCTGTTCGGCTGGGGTTATCTGGCCTACTCCGTTGTCGTGCTGACCATTCCGCTGCTGGGCACGAAGGATTTCATGGGCACCGGCCGGTACGTGATGGCCGCCTTTCCGGTGATCGCCGCGGCGGGGCATCTGCTGGCCGCCGCCCGGCCCCGGTGGCTGCGGTCGGTGGTGTTGGTGGCCGGCTTCCTGGGCATGGTGGTGGTCACCTTCGTGTTCGCCACCGGCACCTCGGTCACCTGACCGACGCCCGCCGGTCGGATCGCGACGTCCGGGGTATCAGGCGATCGGCAGTGTCGCGGGTTCCTCGTGGCCGTCGGCGTCCGCGGCCGGCGCGCCGAACCGGGCCAGCGTCAGCGCACCGGCAAGCACCAGGACGAAGCCGGCCGCGGCCGGGACGGCCTGGCCCGGATCCGGCCGGTCACCGCAGACGAGCATGCCCAGCGCCGACCCCAGGACCGTCTCGGTGGCCACCATGGCCGCCGTGACGGTGACCACCGACGCGCGCTGCAACGCCAGCGCGCCGGACAGCAGGCCCAGCGCCCCGGCGGCGGCCATCGCCCAGGCTGCCGGATCGGCCACCAGGGTCACCGGGTCGAAGCCGCGCAGGATCCGCGCTCCGAGCGCCAGCAGGCCGAAACAGGTGCCGGCGACCACGGCCAGCAGCAGACCCGATCCGGCCGCCGCGCGCATCCGCAGGATCGCCGCGGCCACCGGTATCAGTGCGATCGCGGCAGCCAGCAGGATGAGCCGGCCGCCGGTGCCGACTTCGGCGGACGCCTGATCGCCCGCGGTCAGCCCGACGACCACCAGGCCCGCGCCGATGGCGACGACCGCGACCAGCTCCGCGCGCCGCAGCCGCACCCGCAACGCGAGCACCGACAGCACCGCGGTCACCGCCAGACTGGACGCCCGGCCCGCCTGGACCACGAACAGCGGCAGGCTGCGCAGGGCGAGGAAGGACAACGCGAATCCCAGCGCGACCAGCGCCAGCGCGGCCAGATAACGCGGGCTACGGGCGAGCCGGGCGATGAAACCGCCGGTCACCGCCGTCGCCGTGGGCAGGCGGGCGACCGCCGAGGCCTGGAGCACGGCCGCCGCACCCGAGCACACCGCCGCCGCGCCGACGGCCAGCAATGACAGGTTCATCCCTCTCCCGGTGGCCTTGGACGTCGAGCGACATGCCCGCCGGGCGAGCAGTCGGTGCCGACGCGGCGTCACGGGGGTGCCGATCCCACGGAACCGCTTTCGGACATGGTTACATGAGCCGGGTCGTCTGGAGGGGATGGGGGCTGGCGATGACGCGGGAGCTCGACGTATGACGCTGCCGTTGGAACCCGAGCGATTCGGCAAGCTCTCGATCTTCTTTCCGATGTGGAACGAGGAGCAGTACATCCACCGCGCGATCCGGGCGGCCAAGGAAATCTGCGACCGGCTGGTCGAGGACAAGGAGGTCGGCGACTACGAGCTGATCGTCGTCGACGACGCGTCCACCGACCGGACCGCCGAGTACGCCGACGAGCTGGTGGAGGCCGATCCGCGGATCCGGGTGGTGCACCACGACCGCAACCGCAAGCTCGGCGGCAGCATCAAGAGCGGGTTCGCCGCGGCCACCGGCGACGTCGTGCTGTACACCGACGCCGACCTGCCGTTCGAGATGATCGAGTTGGTCCGGGCCCTGCGGGTGCTGCGCAACTACGAGGCCGACATGGTCAGCGCCTACCGGCTGGATCGCACCGGCGAGGGACTGCGCCGCGCCGTCTACTCCTGGGTCTACAACTGGCTCATCCAGCTGACCTTCGGCACCCGGCTGCGGGACATCAACTTCGCCTTCAAGCTGTGCCGGCGGCGGGTGCTGGACGCCGTCACGCTGTCCAGCGAGGGCTCGTTCATCGACGCCGAGCTGGTCATCCGGGCGCAGAAGGCGGGCTTCACCATCCTGCAGATCGGTGTCGACTACTTCCCGCGCACCCGCGGGGTGTCCACCCTGTCGTCGCTGGCGGTGATCCGCACGATGCTGGGCGAGATGGTGCGACTGCGGTCCGAGCTCAAGGCACCGCCGCCGGTCGCGTGAGCAAGCTGCTGGTGGTCTCCGCGGACGACTTCGGGCTGACCGACGGGGTGTGCCGGGCGGTGTTGCGCGGGCACGTCGAAGGCGTCGTCACGGCGACGTCCCTGCTGGCGGTGGGCCGGTCGTTCGAGTTGGCCACCCGGATGCTGGCCGATCACCCGGGGCTGGACGTCGGCGCCCATCTGGCCATCGTGGGGGAGGACCCGCCGCTGCTGCCGGCCGGGCAGATCCGGACCCTGGTGGATGGGCGGGGTGCGTTCCCGTTGAGTTATCGCACGGTGGTCGCCCGCGGCCTGACCGGCCGGCTGGATCCGGACGATGTGCGTCGCGAGTTCACCGCGCAGTTGGACCGGATCAGCGCGGCCGGCGTCGTCGTGTCGCACCTGGACACCCACCAGCACGCCCACCTGTGGCCGCCGGTGGCCCGGGTCCTGGTCGACCTCGCGGTCGAGCGGGGGGTGCCGGCGGTGCGGACCCCGCACAGCGGCCGGCTGCTGCCGGTCGGCGGCGCGGTCAACCTGCTGGCGGGGGCACTCCGGCGCCGGATCGACCGGGCGGGTCTGACCACCACCACCCGGTACGCGGGCCTGGACCAGGCCGGCGCGATGGACGCCGCGGCCTTCCGTGCGGCGGTCGACGATCTGGCCGGGGCCGTGCCGGCGGCCGGTGGATCGGCGGAGATCAACACCCATCCGGGCGAGCCCGACGATCCGGACCTCGGCCGTTTCGAGTGGGGCGGCTACCGGTGGTCCGACGAGCTGACCATGCTCTGCGACCCGGCGACCCGTGCGCTGGTCAGTGGCCTCGGCTACACCCTGACCTCGTTCCGGGACCTGGCCGCCGGTGGGGCACAGTGATCGCGTGCTGATCGAGCCGCTCGCCGACCGTTGGCCGACCGGACCCGGCCGCGCCGCCCTGCGGGCGTACCGGTCGCTGCCCGTGCCCGCCCGGGTCCATGCGACCGTCCGCTGGTGGAGCGCGCCGTTCCCGCGGATCGCGGCATTCCTGCCGCCGTCCGGGCGAGTGCTGGAGATCGGCTGCGGGCACGGGTTGTTCAGCACGTACGCCGCGTTGGCCGGTCCGGAGCGGTCGGTGCTGGGGGTGGACATCGACGCGGACAAGATCGCCCTCGCCCGGCAGGTGGCCGCTCGGTTGCCCACGGTGGATCTGTCGTTCCAGGTGGCCGAGTCCGGCGCGGTGCCCGAAGGGCCCTGGGACGCGATCGTCATCGTCGACGTGCTCTACCTGCTGCCGGCCGACGCGCAGCGGGCCTTGCTGTCGGACGCGGCCCGGCAGCTGGCGCCGGGCGGATCCCTGCTGGTCAAGGAGATGAGCCCGACCCCCCGGTGGAAGGCGACCTGGAACCGATGGCAGGAGACGCTGGCGGTGACGGTGCTGGGCATCACCGAGCGCGACCCGGCGGAGCGGGGTGCCGCCCGCTTCGTCTTCGTGGATCCGGACACGATGGCCTGCTGGCTGGACCGGGACGGGCTGACCACCACCCGGCAGCGGCTGGACCGGCACCGGCTGCATCCGCATCACCTGCTCCTGGGGCGCTCCGGCACACCGGATCCCGGATAGCCGGCGGCTCGGCGGGTCGAAGTGCATCCGTCCCGCCGAGGCGGCACAGTTGCCCGAGGAATCAGCGGGTCCCGGTCGGGTACCCGCCCGGTCGAGCGATCGAGGGACGTCGATGTTGCGGGCACGAATCGGTGCGTTCGCGCTGGCGGTCGCCGCCACCGGGACGCTGGCGGCGACGATCGCGCTGACGCCCGCGCAGGCCGCCACCACCGCGGGCCCCGCCGGTCCGGCCGTGGCCGCCCCGGTGACCAGCAGCAACGGCTCGGCGACCCTGATCGTCGACCCGACCAGCGACCTGGCCGTCACCGGCGCGTCGATCAGGGTCGAGGGCAAGGGCTTCGGTGACGATCCCGGCGGCATGTACGTCGCGGTCTGCCCCGACGCCGGGGCCACCCCGAACCTGGACAAGTGCGTCGGCGGCCCGATCCCGGCCACCACGGCGCCTCCCGGAGCCTGGGCGCACGTGGTCAGCAGCGGCACCGGGGTCAATGTCGCCAACTGGAACGCCGGCGCCTTCAACGTGACGCTCGCCCTGCCCTCGGTCACCGGCGGCTCCGTGGACTGCGTGACCGCCAAGTGCGCCCTGTACACGGTCAGCGACGACGGTTCCCACTCGGGCCTGGACAACCGGGTTCCGCTGACCTTCCAGGCGCCGACGTCCAGCTCGGTCCCGTCGACGCCGTCCAGCGCGATCGTGCAGCAGGTCGGCACGCCCACCATCGCGCCCGGCGCCACCCAATCGGTGATCTTCTCCGGATTCAAGGGCGGGGAGCAGGTCAACCTGACGCTGTTCTCCGACCCGATCGTCCTCTCCCCGGTCACCGCCGACCCCACCGGGGTGGCCCGCGTCGACTTCGTGGTACCCGCGGACTTCGTGGACGGCGCCCACCGGCTCGAGGCCATCGGAGCCGAGTCCGGCACGGTCGGGGTGGCCAGCTTCCAGGTGCTCGCGCCCATTCCGACCCCGACCCCCACGCCGACGCCTACCTCGACGCCTACTTCCACCCCGTCGCCGACGTCGACCAGCGAGACCAGCACCTCGGTGACGTCCAGCAGCGTGGCCCCGACCACCGCGCCGACCACCACCACCACCGGCGGCGACACCGGCGGCGGCAGCAACTGGTGGATCTGGCTGATCCTGGCTTTGGTGGTGCTGGCCGGGCTGATCACCTGGTTCATCGTGTACCGGCGCAACAAGGAGGCCGCCCGCGCCGAGCAGGAGAAGCAGCTGGCCGCCGCCGCGGCCCGGCAGCAGAGTGCCGGTGGCTACGACCCGATGGCGAACGCCCCGACGATGGTGCTGCCGCCGACGAACCCGCGGCCGGGCGGCCCGCCGCCGGGAGCCGATCCCTACGGCCTGCTGTCCGGCCGGAACCACCCCTACGGGGTGGACCCGAACGCGCCGACCCGGGTCGATCCGCCCGGCCCGACCCAGCAGATCCCGCCCGGCCCGACGCAGGTCATCGGGGGTCCGACGCAGGTCATCCCGCCCGCGTCCGGACGTCCCGGCCATGCCCCACCCGGCTCGAGCGGGCCCGGACAGCAGGGTCCCGCCGGGCCGCCCACCGGCCGGACGCCCGGGCCGAGCTCGGAACGTACGTCGGGTCAGGGCGGGCCGCAGCAGTGGTCGGTGCCGCCGGAGTTCGCCGGCGACGCGCCCGGCGGCGCCGCCGGCGGGGGGCCGACCTCGGCGAGGGGCGGGCAGGGCCCGGCCGAGGGCCCGCGCACCCGGCCGTTCAGCGCCCAGCCCGATGAGCAAGACAACGGCGGCGAGGACGGTGGCGGCGAGAACGGTGGCGACGGCCCCCGCCACTGAGCGGCGGCTCGACTGCGGAACATCCGGCTGCGCCAAGCCACCCCGCGGAACATCAGACGGCGCCAGACCGGCCGATGCTCCGCGACCAGGTTTCGGTCACCAAAGGTGCGACCGGGGATCGGCGCGAAGCGCAAGCCGACCGACCAGGGCTGGGCTTGTGCCAGGCTCCTGCTCCACCAGCTTGATGGACAAACCGGGTCGTCCGCGATGCGCAGTGATGTGTCAGGGGTGCGTCATGGACAGCACGTCCAGCGCGGCGTCCAACTGCTCCGCGGTCAGCGTGCCGTTGTCCACGTGGCCCCGCTCCAGCACCACCTGCTTGATCGTCTTGCCCTCCTTGAGGGCCTGCTTGGCGACCTTGGCCGCCTCCTCGTAGCCGATGTACTTGTTCAGCGGGGTGACGATCGACGGCGACGACTCGGCGTAGGCGCGGCACCGCTGGACGTTGGCCACGATCCCGTCGATGCACCGGTCGGCCAGCAGCCGGCTCGCGTTGGCCAGCAGGGTGATCGACTCCAGCAGGTTCCGGCCGATCACCGGGAACATCACGTTCAGCTCGAAGTTCCCCTGCGATCCGGCGAACGCGACGGTGGCGTCGTTGCCGATGACCTGGGCGCAGACCATCAGCGTGGCCTCCGGCAGCACCGGGTTGACCTTGCCGGGCATGATCGACGAGCCGGGCTGCAGGTCGGGTAGGGCGATCTCGCCGAGCCCGGCGGTCGGGCCGGAGCCCATCCACCGCAGGTCGTTGCAGATCTTGGTCAGGCTCACCGCGATGGTTCGCAGTTGCCCGGACGTCTCCACCAGGCCGTCCCGGGAGGCCTGCGCCTCGAAGTGGTTGCGGGCCTCGGTGAACGGCAGGTCGGTGACGGCGGCCAGCTCGGCGATGACCGCGGCCGAGAAGCCGGGCGGGGTGTTGATGCCGGTGCCGACCGCGGTGCCGCCCAGGGGGAGCTCGGCCAGCCGGGGCAGCGACGCCCGCAGCCGTTCCTGGCCCAGCCGGATCTGCGCGGCGTAGCCGCCGAACTCCTGGCCGAGGGTCACCGGGGTGGCGTCCATCAGGTGGGTGCGACCGGACTTGACCACGTCCGCCCAGGCGTCGGACTTCGCCTGCAGCGCGGCCTCCAGGTGGGCCAGCGCCGGCAGCAGCGTGTAGACGACGGTCTCGGTGGCCGCCACGTGGATGGAGGTGGGGAACACGTCGTTGGACGACTGCGAGGCGTTGACGTGGTCGTTGGGATGCACCTTGCTGCCGAGCAGCTCGGAGGCGAGGCTGGAGATCACCTCGTTGGTGTTCATGTTGGAGCTGGTGCCCGAGCCGGTCTGGAACACGTCGAGCGGGAAGTCCTCGTAGTGCCGGCCGCCGGCGATCTCGTTCGCCGCCCGCTGGATCGCGTCCGCGATCTGTGCCGGGACGACCCCGAGCTGCCCGTTCACCTTCGCGGCCGCGGCCTTGATCAGTGCCAGCGCGCGCACCTGGGTGCGTTCCAGGGTGCGGCCGGAGATCGGGAAGTTCTCCACCGCTCGCTGCGTCTGTGCCTGGTACTTGGCGTTGCGGGGGACCCGGACCTCGCCCATCGTGTCGTGTTCGATGCGGTAGTCGGGGTCCTCGGTGGTCACGTCGTCGTGTTCAGACATGACCCAAACGTTATCGGGACGACCGGTCGCCGGGCTCGGGCTGCGGGGCACCACAAGGACGGATTTCGGTCACATTCGGTCGTGCGACGATGGAGCGGTGGCAGCGCCTCGACCCAAGACCCTGAGCAGCATGGCCATGGCGGTCGGGGCGCTGGCCGTCATCGTCTTCGGCTTGATGTTCTTCTACGGGCAGGCCAGCTTCACCCCGGCCGGTCCGAGCGACGGAACGGCGCCGACCGCCGACGTGGACGGTGGCCTCACCCGGGCCGCCCCGCTGGTGGGCTTCCCGGTCGTCATCCCCGCCGGGCTGCCGGACGGCTGGCACCCGAACTCGTTCACCTTCACCGCCGCGCCGGGCAGCGCCGACCAGCCGCCGGCCGTCCGCGCCGGGTGGCTGTCCGACCAGGGCCGGTTCATCACCCTGGTTCAGTCGAGCGGCCAGTTGGCGCAGGTCCAGTCCGCCGAACTGGGCAGGGTCGGCTCGGCCACCGGCACCGAGGTCGTCGACGGCGCGACCTGGACGGTGGTACCCGGCCGGCGCAGCGAGGTCGCCTGGGTCCGTCCGGTCGGCGACGTGACCTACCTGATCACCGGCAGCGCGACCGCCGACGACTTCCGCGCGCTGGCCGTCGCGGCCGACAACGGCACCCCGGCGACCTCCTGACCCGTCTCGCCGAAAATCCTCACGCCCGTCGCCGGGTCCAGGCCAGCAACTCGTCGACCGGCCAGGTGTTCACGATCCGGTCGACCGGCACGCCGCATTCGGCGGCCCTGGCGCAGCCGTACTGCTGCCAATCCAACTGCCCGGGCGCGTGCGCGTCGGTGTCGATGCTGAACAGGCAGCCCGCGGCGACCGCCTGCCGGAGCAGCCGCCGGGGCGGATCGAGCCGCTCGGGGCGGCTGTTGATCTCCACCGCCACACCGTGCTCGGCGCACGCGTCGAACACCCGGGCCGCGTCGAACTGGCTGGGTGGCCGGGTGCCGCGGCCGCCGGTGACCAGCCGGCCGGTGCAGTGACCGAGGATGTCGGTGTGCGGGTCGGCGATCGCCCGCAGCATCCGGCGGGTCATCGCGGCGGAGTCCGACCGGAGCTTGGAATGCACCGAGGCGACGACGACGTCGACGATGCCGAGCAGGTCGGCGGTCTGGTCCAGCGTGCCGTCCTCGTTGATGTCGCATTCGATCCCGGACAGCAGCCGGAAGTCGCCCAGGTGCTTGTTGAGGGTGGCCACGATGCCCAGCTGCCGGCGCAGCCGCGCCGCGGACAGCCCGTTGGCCACGGTCAGCCGGGGGGAGTGGTCGGTCAGCGCCTGGTACTCGTGCCCGAGCTCCATGGCCGTCACCGCCATCTCCTGGATGGGGCTGCCGCCGTCGCTCCAGTCGCTGTGCGAGTGCAGGTCGCCGCGCAACGTGGCCAGGATGGCCTCACCGCCGGTGGCCAGCGGGACGACCTTGGCCTCCAGATCGGCCAGGTAGTCGGGGACCCGTCCGGCCAAGGCCTGGCCGATGACCCCCGACGTGGTCTTCCCGATGCCCGGCAGGTCGGTGAGAGTGCCTGCGGCGCTGCGACTGTCCAGTTCATCCTGGGTCAGGCCGGCCAGCGTCAGGGCGGCCGTGCGGAACGCCTTCACCCGGTAGGTCGGGGCCTGCACGCGTTCGAGGAGAAAGCCGATCCGGCGCAGCGCGGCGATCGGGTCCATGTCAGCAGGTTAGGGCCTGCCGGCTCCGGCTCCGGCGTCGGGCGTCGGGCGTCGGGCGGCGGGCGGACGTGCGTGGCCGGTGCGCTCGTCGTCTCGGCGATCGCGTTGCCCGGCGCACCGGGCGGCTCGTATGGTCGAGGCATGCTCGTCGTCGGCGACGGCAACCTCGACGTGACGTCGGTGGAGGAGTTCCGCCTGGACCTCGCGGTGTCCGAGCTCTACGCGGACCTGGGGGTCAACCTGCTGCTCGACCGCCTGCTGGAGCACAGCCGGGTCCTGCTCGGCACCGTGGCGGGCAGCATCTCGCTGGTCGAGGCCGCGCAGGGGCGCTACCGCAAGCTGGCCGAACAGGGCGTCGCGTGCCGGGTGGGCATGAGCTTTCCGCTGGACGAGGGTGCGACCGGTCGCGCGGTGTCCCGCCGGATGCCCGTCGTCATCGACGACTACAGCGACGTGCGGGGCGGTCACCTGCCGCCCGATCACCCGGCGAGCCGCGGTGCGGCGGCCGCGGTGCCGCTCTGGTGGCGCGGCGAGGTGATCGGCGTCAACGTCGCGTTCGCCGGCCGGACCCGTCGGTTCACCGCCGCTGAGATCGACGCCTTCGAGATGCTCACCCAGAGCGTCGCGGCGGCCGTGGTCAGGGCCGGTCGGGTGGTGCCGTCGCTGGCCGGCGTGCTGCGCGAGTACGGCCAGGTGATGGGGCCGGAGATCGGCGTGCAGACCGTGGTCACCGAGGTCGGCACGCCGCGGCCGGTGCCGGACGACGTCGCGTCGGCCGCGGCGGATCTGGTGGCACTGGTCGGCCGCGCCGCGTCGGCCCGGACCAGCGCGTCCCGGCTGCACGTCGCGGTCGTCAACCGGGACGAGGGCGTGCGGTTGCTGGTGCAGGACGAGGCGGCGGAGGCGCTGCCGGCATCGCACGACCCGCTCGGTCTGGGCACCAGCACCTGGAACGAGCTGCTGGCGGTGGTCGGCGGAGGGCTCGGCGGGCAGGTCGGGGTCGAGCACGTCGCCGGCTGGGGGACGCTGTTGTGCGCGGACTTCCCGGTCCGGCACATCACGCCAGCGCACGCGGACCGGCCGTCGCCGCTGACGCCGCGCGAGCGGCAGGTGCTCGGCCTGCTCGCGGACGGCCTCACCGACCGGGAGGTCGCGGCCCGCTTGGTGATCTCGCCGAAGACGGTGGAGAAGCATGTCGCGGCCGTGCTGCGCAAGACCGGGACGCCGAGCCGGACCGCCGCCGTGGTGCAGGCCCTGGACCGGGGGTGGCTGCTGCCCGACACGTAGATCCGACACGTCAGCGCCGGTGCGCCCGCAGATGGGTGATTCACCCCATGGCGCCCCGGCCGGGCGGCTGCCTTGAATGGCGATGTGGCTTGAATGGCGATGTGGCCGGCGCGGCGTCACCGTCGACGGAGCACCGACGCAGGCCACCGCAGACCTCGACGACGAGGAGGTGCCCGTGCCGGTCGTGTCCACCAAGGAGATCGTCGACCGCGCCTTCGCCGACCGCTACGGCGTCGGCGCGTTCAACATCCTCGATGACCTGAGCATCGACGCGGTGCTGGCCGCGGCCGAGCAGGAGCGGGCCCCGGTGATCGTGCAGACCTCGGTGAAGACGGTCCGCGCCTACGGCCGCGACCGATTGCTCGCTGTCTTCCGGGCGATGGCCCGTGACGTGTCGGTCCCGGTGTCCCTGCACCTGGATCACTGCCCGTACCGCGACGTGATCTCCGAATGCCTGCAGGCCGGCTGGAACTCGGTGCTGTTCGACGCGCACGAGCTCGACGTGGCCGAGAACCTGCGGCAGACCAAGGAAGTCGTCGCGCAGGCGCGGCGCTGCGGCGCGCACGTTGAGGGTGAGATCGAAGGCATCGTCGGGGTCGAGGACGACATCGGCTCCGACGAGGCGTCCAAGCGGCAAAGCCTGGAGGTCGCCGTCGATTTCATCAAGGCCACCGGCGTGGACGTGTTCGCGCCGGCGATCGGCAACGCGCACGGCCAGTACAAGCAGGCTCCCACCCTGGATCACCAGCGGGTCAGCGACTTGGTGGCGGCCACCGGTGTGCCGATGGCCCTGCACGGCGGCACCGGGCTGTCCGCCGAGCAGTTCCAGGACCTGATCGCCCGTGGTTGCGCCAAGGTCAACATCTCCACGGCGATCAAGGAGTCGTACATGCGCTCGGCGCTGGAGCACCTGAAGCAGGCCGAGGCGAAGAACAAGTGGGATCCGCCGACGCTGTTCGCCCACCAGCGGGCCGCGCTGGTGCAGACCGCGCGGGAGCACATCGCGATGTTCGGCGGATCGGGGCACGCCTGGTGACGGCGCTGCTGTTCGACTGCGACGGGGTGCTGGCCGACACCGAGCGGTACGGCCACCTGCCGGCCTTCAACCGCACCTTCGCCGAATTCGGCGTGCCGGCGCACTGGAGCGAGGACGAGTACGGCGAGAAGCTGACGATCGGCGGCGGCAAGGAACGGATGGCCAGCCTGTTCGACGACCCCGACTTCGTCGCCCAGGCCGGCATCCCCGCGGACGAGAACGCGCGCCAAGAGCTGCTCGCCCGCTGGCACAAGGCCAAGACCGCGCACTTCAAACAGCTGGTGGCCGACGGCCAGATCCCACCCCGCTCGGGCGTCGCGCGGCTGATCCGGGAGGCGCTGGACGCCGGCTGGACCGTCGCGGTCTGCTCGACCTCCGCGGCGGAGTCGGTCGCGGCGGTACTGCGGCGCGCGGTCGGCGACACCGCCGATCGAGTGCCGGTGTTCGCCGGTGACATCGTGCCGGCCAAGAAGCCCGATCCGGCCGTCTACCAACTCGCGGTCGACCGGTTGCGTCTGGACCCGGCCGACACGCTGGTGGTGGAGGACTCGCGCAACGGATTGCTCGCGGCCACCCGCGCCGGCCTGCGGTGCCTGGTTACGGTCAGCGGGTACACCCGCGACGAGGCGTTCGACGAGGCGACGCTGGTGGTGTCCGAACTCGGCGACCCCGGCGCCGCGCCGATCCGGGTGCTGGCCACCCGCGGCGCCGCACGGCCCGGTCATTACGTGACTCTCGACGATCTGCGCGCCTGCCTGGCCACCTGACGAAGGAGAGTGTCCGTGACCGACTCCCTGGAGCGCACCGAGCTGGTGGTGCGCACGATCGCGCAGACGGCGATCGACAACGAGAAGTACTTCGGCGATCTGGACGCCGTCGTCGGTGACGGCGACTTCGGGTACTCCCTGGCCCGCGGCTTCGAGAAGGTGCTGGAGGGCTGGGACGACATCGACCGCGGCAATCCGGGCACGTTCCTGAAGAAGACCGGCATGGTCATCTCGTCCCGGATCGGCGGCACCTCCGGCCCGATCTGGGGGACGGCGTTCCTGCGTGCCGGAATGACCGCCGGCGCCGACGATGTCGACGGCCCGAAGCTGGTCGCCATGCTGCGCAACGCGATCGAGGGCATCAAGGCCCGCGGCCAGTCCGACGTCGGTGACAAGACCCTGCTGGACGCGCTGGTGCCGCTGACCGACCGGCTGGAGCAGGAACTGGCGAACGGATCGGATGCGGCGACGACGCTGGCCGCGGTGGCCGCCGTCACCCGCGAGGCGGCCGAGGCGACCATCCCGATGATCGCCAAGCGCGGCCGTGCGTCGTACACGGGCGAACGCAGCAGGGGTTCGGTGGACGCGGGGGCGATGGCGGTCGCGGTGATCGTCGAACGGATCAACCAGGCATGGGCCGAGGAGGCTGGAGCATGAAGAAGTTCGTCAACGACCCCAAACGGTATGTCCCGGAGATGCTCGAGGGTCTCGCGTTGGCCAATCCGGACACGCTGACCTACGTGCCCGAGTACAACTTGATCATGCGCACGGACGCGCCCCGGGAGGACAAGGTCTCCATCGTCCAGGGGTCGGGTTCGGGTCACGAGCCGGCCCACGTGATGGTCGTCGGCAAGGGCATGCTCGACGCCGCTTGTCCCGGCGACGTTTTCGCCGCGCCGCCGATGGACTACGTGTACGAGACGGCGAAACGGCTGGCCAGCCCCAAGGGTGTGCTGCTACTGGTGAACAACTACACCGGTGACCGGATGGCGTTCGACATGGGCAAGGAGATGGCCGAGTCCGAAGGAGTCCGCGCCGAGATCCTCATGATCAACGACGATGTCGCGGTCAAGGACTCCACGTACACGATCGGACGCCGCGGCGTGGCCGGGAACTTCTTCGTGATCAAGGCGGTCGGCGCGGCCAGCGAGCGGGGCGACGAGTTGGACGAGGTGGTCCGGATCGGCAAGAAGGTCAACGACGTCACCCGCACCATGGGCCTGGCGCTCACCGCCTGCACCCCGCCGGCCAAGGGCTCGCCGTTGTTCGAGCTGGGCGCCGACGAGATGGAGGTCGGTGTCGGCATCCACGGTGAGCCCGGCCGCGAACGCCGCTCGCTGGCCTCCGCCGACGAGATCGCCGACGAACTGCTGGAGGCCGTCGTCTCCGACCTGCCCTACCAGTCCGGCGACCGGGTCGCGCTGATGATCAACGGGCTCGGCGGCACGCCGATCAGCGAGCTGTACATCCTGTACCGGCGGGCCCATCAGCAGCTGGCCGAACTCGGGATCACCGTGGGTCGCAGCTATGTCAACGAGTACTGCACCTCGCTGGACATGGCCGGCGCCTCGCTCACGCTGGTCAAGCTCGACGACGAGATCGAGGAACTGCTCGCCGCGCCGGCACAGATCCCGAACCGCGTCTTCTGAGTGTGACGGGATCGTCTACCGGCTGAACCATCGTTGCGCATCGGCCGGTTCGTTGCGCAACCACGGTTCACCGTGCCGCTAGTCGGCCGTCACGTCCTCGATGGTGGCCGCCGTGGCTGCGCGCAGCAGCCACGTGCGCAACTGGCCCTGGTCGGTGCATCCGAAGATTCGGTCGCGGACGGCTTGGGAGACCGCGACGCCGCGTGCGTCGAGCAGGGTGAGTACCGCATCGGCCAGACCGCGGGCTTCGCCCTCGACGCGGCCTTTGGCTTCGCCCTCGACCCGGCCTTTGGCTTCGGCCTGCTGGAACTCCTCGCTGAAGAATCGCGAACCGAGTGTGCTGGTCATGAATGCCCTCCAACGAGCGCGAGAGTCGGGCGGCAGCCCGGCGAGCACGATGTCATTGTAGAAGACTGCCTGTGACGGACCTATTGCTCGCAAAGCCTCGGCCAGGCCCGCGAACGCCTGGTCGACATCTGAGCGCCGCGAGTGCATCAGGATCGACAGCACAGTCAGGCTCGGGTAGCGCACGGCGAGTTCGGCGTCGACGACCAACGGAAGGTCGTCCGGGGTGACGATCAGCGGGCGCAGGTGAAGCGAGCCGCCGTCCCGGGCCGCCCATCGTCGGTAGTACCGGGCCACGTCCGGATCCGCGCAATGCACCACCAGCGACGTGGTCACCCGCACCGTTACCTCGACCTCGGCGAGGTACTGCTTCCACCGGTAGGCCTTGTCCGGGTCGCGGGCTCGTTGCACCTCGACCACCACCGCATACACCGGTTCGTCGGCAGCGGTGAGGAGCACGGTTGCATCGGCGTGGTAGGTGCGAGGCGTCAGTACTTGAAGATCGCCTGGGCGCGCCGAGGCGTGGTCGAAGGCCGGCACGGCGATGCCGAACACATTGGTCAGCAGCCACGCGATCACCGCCGGGTCATTCTTGACCAGGGCAACCGGCGCCTCATGCTCAGCACTCGTCATGCCCGCGGACTGTAGGGATGGGCACCGACACTGGCACTGCCACCGCCATCGGGGCTCGAGGCTCCGGCGCCGAGGCGTCGAACACCGTCCGGATCCGATGCTGCTGCTCGGCATGTTGTGCTGGCCGCCGTCGAACGACCCGTGGGACCCGCCCGTGGTCGGGGCGGCGGACGCGCACAGCTCATGACCGCTCGAAGGTCCATGATCAACTCGGTGGGGCGCCGATCCGATCCGAACCGAGACCGGCACCGGTTGTTGTCTGCCCTCGACGGGCCTGACAGCATCGGGGCATGCAGCAGCGGGCGTCTCGAGTGGCGGTGGTCACCGGCGGGGGAAGCGGCATCGGCGCAGCGGCAGCGTCGGCGCTGGCCGCCGACGGCTGGCAGGTCGTGTTGGTCGGCCGCCGTGACCAACCCCTGCGGGAGGTGGCGGCGCGGGGCGCCGGCCTGCCCGGCGGGTTGTGGCCGAGTCCCGCGGACGTGACCGACGAGGCGGCGGTCGCCGGTGTGTTCGATCGGGCGGTCGGCGACTTCGGCCGGGTGGATCTGTTGTTCAACAACGCCGGCCGGTTCGCCCCGTCCCGGGATCTGGACGAGATCCCTCTCGAGGAATGGAACTCGGTCGTCGCGGTGAACCTGACCGGCGCCTTCCTGTGCGCCCGCGAGGCGTTCCGGGTGATGAAGGCGCAGGACCCGCCGGGCGGCCGGATCATCAACAACGGGTCGATCTCCGCGCACAGCCCGCGGGTGCGCGCCGCCGCGTACACGGCCACCAAGCACGCCATCACCGGGCTGACGAAGTCCATTTCGTTGGACGGCCGGCCGTACGACATCGCCTGCGGGCAGATCGACATCGGCAACGCCGCCACCGACCTGACCGCGCGGTGGGACGAGGGCACCCCGCAGCCGGACGGCAGCCTGCGGGTGGAGCCGACGATGGACGTCCGCGAGGTCGGTCGGGCGGTGGCGTTCATGGCCTCCCTGCCGTTGGACGCGAACGTGCCGACGATGACGGTGATGGCCACCAAGATGCCGTTCGTGGGCCGCGGTTGACCGCACGTGCGTGCGCCGCGCCGGCGGGTTCGGTACCGGTGGGCGATCGTGTGACCACATTCACCGCAATCGACGGCCCTGCTCCCGCGATACTGGTACGCACCGCGGCGGCGTTGCCGCGGTACCCAGGACCAGGACCGATCGGGAGGCGACGATGCTCCGTCCCATGCTGCTGGGCAAGATCCACCGGGCCACCGTCACCGAGGCGAACCTGGACTACGTCGGCTCGATCACCATTGATTCGGACTTGCTGGACGCCGCCGATCTGCTGCCGGGCCAGCAGGTGGATGTGGTCGACGTGACCAACGGTGCCCGGCTCAGCACGTACCTCATCGCCGGCGATCGGGGCAGCGGCAAGGTCGGCATCAACGGCGCCGCCGCGCACCTGGTCCACCCCGGCGACATCGTCATCATCATCGCGTACGGGCTGCTCACCGACGCGGAGGCGCGGTCCCGGCAACCGCGGGTGGTGTTCGTCGACGCCGCGAACCACATCGTGCAGCTCGGCACCGATCCCGGTGACGTCCCGTTAGGTTTCGGGCTGGTTCCGAGCGGCATCGGCCGCTCCTGACGCCAGCGCCCGCTCCACCCGCTCCCGCGCTCCGTCCAGGAACCGGGTGCAGATCGCGGCCAGTTGTTCGCCCCGCTCCCACAACGCCAGCGATTCGTCCAGCGACAGCCCGCCGGCCTCCAGCTTCGCGACCACCTCGGCCAGTTCGTCCCGGGCGTGCTCGTAGCTGGCCGCCCGCTGTGCTGTGCTCTGCGCGGCGGTGACGTCCTGCGGGTCGGTTCCTGGTGGCATCGAAACTCCCTGCTTGTTCGGTTCGGGGTCAGCCGGGTGCGGGCTCGGATCCGGAACTGACCGCCAGCACCGCCCCGTCGGCGACCCGGATTCGCAGGTCGGCTCCGGCCGGTGCGTCGGCGATCGAGCGCACCACCGCTCCGTGGCTCTGCACGACCGCGTACCCGCGGGCGAGGGTGGCGGACGGCCCGAGCACCGACAACTGGGCGCGCCGATGCGCGATGTCCCGGTCGATGCGCTCGAGAGTCACCTCGATCAGCGATCGGGTCCGGTCGCGCAGCCGAACCAGCTCGGCCTCCCGCCGGGCGAGCGGGGTGAGTGGGTCGGCCAGCACGGCGGCCGAGGTGAGCCGGCGCAGCCGGGCCTCCTCGGTGGTCACCCACCCGGTCAGCGCGCGGCGTGCCCTGGCCTGCAACTGCTCCACCTGGCGGCGTTCGGCCAGCGCGTCCGGCACCACCCGCTTGCCCGCGTCGGTCGGGGTGGAGCAGCGGACGTCGGCGACGTCGTCGACGATCGGGTGGTCCGGCTCGTGCCCGATCGCCGACACCACCGGTGTTCGGCAGTTCGCGACAGCCCGGCACAGCGCCTCGTCGGAGAACGGCAGCAGGTCTTCCATGCTGCCGCCGCCCCGGGCCAGCACGATGACGTCGACCGCCGGGTCGCCGTCCAGCCGAGCGATCGCCTCGATGAGCTGGGTGACCGCCGACACGCCCTGCACCGCGGGATTCTCCACCCGGAACCGAACGGCCGGCCAGCGTGCCCGGGCGTTGGCCAGCACGTCGGACTCGGCGGCGCTGGCCCGGCCGGTGATCAACCCGACGACGTCGGGGAGGAACGGCAGCGGGCGCTTGCGTTCGGCCGCGGTCAGTCCCTCGGCGGCCAGCAGCCGACGCAGCCGTTCCAACCGGGCCAGCAACTCGCCGATGCCCACCGGATGCAGCTGGTCGACCTTGAAGCTCAGCGTTCCCCGCGCCGGGTAGAACTCGAACCGGCCGTGCACCACCACCCGCGACCCTTCCGCGGGCGGCGGGTCCATCGCGGTGAGCAGCGTCCGGGAGCACACCACCTGCAGCGACATGGGCACCGAGGGGTCGCGCAGGGTCAGGAACGACATCTGCGACCCGGAGCGGACGGTGACCTGAGCGATCTGCCCCTCCACCCAGGCCGCCGGGGCCTTGGCGATGTACTCGGTCATCCGCTGGGCGAGGGTGCGCACCGGCCACGGGTTCTCCCGCGTCGTGTCGCCGGCCCGCCCAGGCAGGGCCGGCCGGGTGTGGGACGGTGTGCGGGTGGGGGATGGCGCGCCCGTCGACCCGCCCGGCTCCGCACTCATCCGGGATCCGGAAACATGGATCCGGACGCCCCGCGCGGTCGGCAGGTCACGAGTTCTGGGCGTCCAGGGTGACCAGCCGGTTGCTGAGCAGGGTCAGGAACGGTGCTCGGTTGTCGCCGGCCCGTTCGTAGGCCAGCAGGGCCGAGACGTCCTGCACGGTCAGCTCCCGCAGATGCCCCCTGACCTGGGCCAGTGTCATCAGGTCGTAGCCGGGCAGGACGGCCGGTCCGTCGTCCTCGGCCGGCTGGTCCTCGGCCGGCTCGGGCGTGTCCGGTCCGGCCGTGTCGTCCGCCGCGTCGGGCGTGGCCGGCGACGTTGCCGCCGACGCGTCCGCCTGGTTCGACCGGGCTTCGTCCACGGAATCCGGCACGACGCCGGGCCCCGAATCGTCCGAGGCATCGTCTGAGGCATCGTCTGAGGCATCGTCGGCGGTGTCGGTCGCCGAATCTGCCCCGGAATCGGGCACGGCATGCGTGGCCGCTTCGACCACCGCCTCGGTGACCTCGACGGCGGCGTCCGTGGCCGTGGAGTCGGCGTCCGGCAGGGCGGTGGTCTCCGGCGCCCGCAGGGTGGTGACCCCGTCGGCCGCTGCCTCCGGCGTGGACGGCTCCGTGGCGGAACGCTCCCTGGTGGACGGCTCTGTGGTGGACGGCTCTGTGGTGGACGGCCGCGGGGTGGACGGCTTCCTCGTCGCCTTCGGCGTCGGCGTCGAGGCTGCCGCAGCCGGCTCCTTGTCCTCGTCGAAGGTCGCCCACGCCGGGCTCTCCTGGGCCCGGCCGCCGAGCAGACCGCCGAGCAACTCGTCGCCCCTGGTGGCCAGGGTGGTGATCTCCTGCTGCACCCTCATCGACAGTCGCATGGCGTTGCCGACGATGGTGACCGGAATCGCCGGGAGCTCCTCGGGCAGCGAGCGGACCACATGGATGCCGGTGGCGACGATGCCGGCGGCGACCCGCAGCGGCAGGGGCAGCGTGATGGCCATGGCCACCAGCCTGCCGCATCGGCCGCCCGAGGTGCACGCCGGTCCGCGGCCGGCCGGCCGGTTTGCCGGCCGCACCTACGATTGAGCCATGACCCATCCGACCTCGCCGCCGGCCAAGCGCGTCCTGCTGGCCAGCCCACGCGGATACTGCGCGGGTGTCGACCGGGCGGTCGTCACCGTCGAGAAGGCCCTCGAGCAGTACGGGCCGCCGGTCTACGTGCGCAAGCAGATCGTGCACAACAAGCACGTGGTGGCGAACCTGCAGGCGCGCGGAGCCGTCTTCGTGGACGAGACGGACGAGGTGCCGGAGGGCGCGCTGGTCGTGTTCTCGGCGCACGGGGTGTCGCCGGCCGTGCACGAGCAGGCGGCGCAGCGGCAGCTGCGGGTGATCGACGCGACGTGCCCGCTGGTCACCAAGGTGCACAGGGAGGCGCGCCGATTCGCCGCCGACGACTACGACATCCTGCTGATCGGGCACCGCGGGCACGAGGAGGTCGAGGGCACCCAGGGCGAGGCGCCCGAGGCCATCCAGCTGATCAACGACCCGGCCGACGTGGACTCGGTCACCGTTCGCGACCCGGACAAGGTCATCTGGCTGTCCCAGACCACCCTGTCCGTCGACGAGACCCTGGGCACGGTCGATCTGCTGCGCAAACGGTTCCCGCTGATGACGTCGCCGCCCAGCGACGACATCTGCTACGCCACGCAGAACCGGCAGGAGGTCGTGAAGCAGATCGCGCCGGACTGCGACCTGGTCATCGTGGTCGGCTCGAAGAACTCGTCGAACTCGGTGCGGCTGGTCGAGGTGGCCAAGGGTGCCGGCGCGGATGCGGCCTACTTGGTCGACGACGCCGGTGAGATCGACGAGGCGTGGCTCTCCGGCGTGGACACCGTCGGCGTGACCAGCGGGGCGTCGGTGCCGGACGATCTGGTCGACGGCGTGCTGGTGCACCTGCAGGAGCGAGGGTTTCCGGCGGCCGAGGAGTTCACCGCGGCCACCGAAACGCTGACGTTCTCGCTGCCGAAGGAACTGCGCCGCCCCGCGCCCCGCCGCGAACCCGTCTGACCGGCCCGAACGGCTCAGGTATGGGCCGGTGGCGGCGTCCGCCCGGCCGCCGACTTGGCTCGCAACGGCTGCGCGACGATCCGGATCAACCCGATCAGGACGGCCGCGGCGGTGCCCATCGCCATGGTCGGGAACGTCGCGATGACCCGCAGCGCGGTGCCGTACAGGCCGCCCGCGTCGGTGAACAGCATGCCGCCCACCACTAGGCCCACCACCAGCACCAACGGTGGCTGCACCATCGCGGTGAAGATCGAGCCGCGGCGGACGATCAGCGCGGCGCCCAGCACGCCGACGTAGAAGCCGATCCGCAGTCCCCAGGCCAGCACGCCCGTGGTCAGCCCGTCGATGGCCGCGCCGGCCAGGGTGCAGGCCAACGCCAGGACGATCGCCGCCCAGGACGGCCAGCCTCGAACCGAGGACACCACCGAGGCGTCGGCCAAGCGCGGACGAGCCGCAGTGTTCGTGGTCACCGTTCAACGGTAGCGTCCCGGGTCCGGCGAACGGGACTTCGCAACCGCATGACATGAGCCGACTCGGCGGCCTCGGCCTGCACCGCCGCCTGCGCGGCGGCGTCGTCGGGGTCGAGATGGTCCGGGGGATCGCCGGACGCCTCGGCCGGCAGCAATGGTGTGGTGTCGATCTGGTCCGGCGCCGGTAGGTCCTCGCCGGTCACCCCGAGGTCGGCGAGCTTGCGGGCGGACACCAGGACCCGCGATTCCAGCGAACGCACGGTGCCGTTGTAGGACCGGACCGCCCTGTCCAGGCTCGCGCCGAGCGTGGACAGGTGACCGGCCAGGGTGCCCAGCCGCCGGTGCAGGTCCCGTCCCAGCGCGTGGACCTCGGCAGCGGAGGCGGACAGCCGCTCCTGGCGCCAGACGTGGGCGACGGTGCGCAGCAGCGCGATGAGCGTGGTCGGGGTGGCGATCACCACGTTGCGGGCGAACGCGTGCTCGGCGAGCCCCGGATCCACCGACAGGGCGGCGTCCAGCAGCGGCTCGCCGGGCACGAACAGCACCACGAATTCCGGCGCGGGTTGGAAATGTCGCCAGTAGGCCTTGGCGGCGAGCGCGTCGACGTGGCCGCGCAACGCGCGCGCGTGGGCGGCCAGCAGGGCCGCGCGCCGCCGCTCGTCCGGGCAGCCGACGGCCTCGAGATAGGAGGTGAACGGCACCTTGGCGTCCACCGGGATCTGCCGCCCGCCGGCCAGCCGGATGATCATGTCCGGGCGCACCCCGGCGGCGTCGGGTTCGGTGGAGCGTGCGCCGACCTGGGTGTCGAAGTCACAGTGCTCGACCATGCCGGCCAGCTCGACGACGCGCTGCAGCTGGATCTCGCCCCACCGTCCGCGGACCTGCGGTGCGCTGAGCGCCCCGGCCAGCGCGCGGGTGTGCTGGTTCAGGTCGGTGGAGGTCCGAGACAGCGCCGACACCTGCTCACGCAGTCCCGCGTAGGCGGCGGCGCGGTCCCGCTCCGCCTCGAACAGGTGCTGCTCGACCCGGCGCATGGCGTCCGACGCCGGCGCCAGCAGGGCGTCCAGTCGGGTCGCGGGGTCGCGATCACGTGGATGGGCGCGGCCGATCAGTACGCCGATCACGATCCCGGCGGCCAGCAGCAACGCCCCGATGAGCAGGCCTGATGAGTCCATGCCGGGGATCATGCCCGGCGACTACGACAGTGCCCGTGCAGCAGCCGCGGCACGTCCCTGTCCACGTCCACATTCACGTCCATATCACTGTGCGGGCCGGTGCCGGTCCGGTGCGGCCGCCGATGCACTACCCTTCCCGCCATGACGGGCAGTGGCATCAGGCTGGTGTGCCGCCGCGAGGTCGACCTCGCGCGTGTCGCCAGTGCCACCTGTTCGCGATCGGCCGACTGACCGGCCCGCCGGCGACCCGCCCTCGACAGGCAAACCGGCCCCTCGACAGGCAACGGCCTGTCGACCGGGCGACGGTCCCGGCGCCGGACTCTCATCACCCCGTGATCCGCGCGCCGTCGCGCAGCCCCGACGCACCCGTCACCACCACCGGAGTGAACACCATGGCCCTTCCCGATTTCCTCATCATCGGCTCGCCCAAGGCCGGTTCCACCGCGCTGCACGACGCCCTGGCGCAGCACCCTGCGCTGTTCCTGTCCACACCGAAGGAACCGAAGTTCTTCATGTGCGACGAGCGCGCGCCGGACCCGGCCCACCAGAAGGGGCCGGGAGACGCACACAGCGCCCAGGAATGGGTCTGGCGCCGGGCGGCCTACGAGCGGCTGTTCGACGGCGCCCCGGCCGGTGCGCTGCGCGGCGAGTCCACGCCGTTCTACCTGTGGGACAAGGACTCTCACGCCCGGATCCGGGCCGTCGTGCCCGATGTGAAGATGATCGCGGTCGTCCGCGACCCGGTGGACCGGGCCTATTCCAACTGGGTTCATCTGTGGTGCGACGGCCTGGAGCCGGAGAAGGACTTCCTGACCGCGTGCCGTCTGGAGCAGTCGCGGATCGCGGCGGGCTACGCCCCGTTCTGGCGCTATCTGGAGACCGGCCTGTACGGGCAGCAGCTGGCGCACCTGTACGGCGTCTTCCCGCGCGAGCAGGTCTTCGTGCTGCGCTACCGGCAGCTGATCGACGACACGGCGCAGATCCTGGACCGGATCTGCCGGTTCCTGGGCGTGCGTACCGGCGTGATCAGCACCATCCCCGGCTCGAACGTCAAGAGCTGGGTGCCGGACTCGGCGGTGAACCGGGTGCTGCAACGCGGTGTCCGGGTCGGTGCCACGGTCGGCGCCCACCTGCCGCCCCGAGCCTGGCGGGCGGTGGAGCGCCCTGCGCTGGCCGTGCTGCAGCGCGGCCACCACCGGCGCCCCCCGCTGCCCACCGAGCAACGGGCACAACTGCTGCCCTACTTCAGGCAGGACAACGCGTTGCTGTCCGAACTGACCGGGATCGACCACTCGGACTGGCTGAACGAGCAGGGTCGGGGGGCGTTCAAGGAACGCCGATGATGCCGGCGTGGCGCGAACCCGCAGATCCCCGCCGGGCAGCGTGGGGATCCCGACGCGCGGCCGGTCGGTCAGGCGTCGGCGGATGCCGGGACGAACACCGTGCGCAGGTCGTTGGCGCCGTCGGCGCGTTGTGCCTCGAAGTACACCCGGATGCCCGTCGGCAGCTGCGCGATGGTCACGTAGCGCAGCGTGTGTCCGCCCCGGTCGAGCGGCCCGGCCACCGGTTCGAACTCCTGCGGTGTGGCTCCGATCGCGAAACCGGTTCGCTCGAACCAGTTCTCCGCGGCGCTGGCCCGCCCGTCGTAGCTGGCCAGCCACTTGCCGCCGGACTCCCAGGCGCTGGTGATCCGCACGCCCCTGGCGTCCCAGGACCGCTCCGTGGGGGCCAGCGCGACCCGATGCGGCGTCCACGTCAGGCCGTCGGCACTGGTCAGGTACACCGAGCGCATCCGGTCGGCCTCGTCGTCGCCCCGGTCGAGCAGGTGTTCGCAGGCCCACATGTGCCATCCGTCACCGTCTCGGCCGACGACCACGTCCTTCCATGCCGAGTCCGCGTCGCCGGGCAGCACCACGGTCCGGGTGCCGGTGGCGAGGCCGGCCAGGCCGACGCCGGGCGCGGTGTCCACCGCCTCGACCCACCAGTGCTTGGACCCGACGGTGGAACAGCTGACGTACACCCGCCAGCCGCCGTCGGGCCGGCGGATCAGCGCCGGCCGTTCCAGGGACGCGCACCCGAATGCCTCGGCGGACAACTGCGCGACCGGCTCGAAGTGGAGGCCGTCGGTCGACACCGCGACCACGTTGGCGTAGCCGCGGCCTTGGTCGACGGGCCGGCGCAGGCGATAGGCCAGGTGGAACAGCCCGTCGGAGTACACGACACTCGGTCCACCGGCCCAGAACCCCGAACCGACCCCAGGCGGTTCCACCACGACGGTCGCCGGCCCCTCGGACAGCGCCCGGCCGAGCAGGTCGAGAATCGTCACGCCAGCGCCTTTCCGGGTTGCCTCGCAGGCTCGGCCACCCGGATGCGGCGTGGGCGCCTGTGCCGATGGTTCGCTCGGCAAGCCTCGCTCACTGCCAGCGCCTTTCCGGGTTGCCTCGCAGGCTCGGCCACCCGGATGCGGCGTGGGC
>CAZCEH010000017.1:83094-97626 GCA_964497705.1 uncultured Actinomycetes bacterium
GCCTGTGCCGATGGTTCGCTCGGCAAGCCTCGCTCACTGCCACCGCCTCTCCGGGTCGCCGCCGGCTCACACCCGCCCGTGCGGACGCTCGGCCGGTCTCGCGGGTGAGCATACGGACCGTGAATCCGCGGGCCCGGTAGTCGCCTCATTCGGTCGATCGGTGGCGCGTCGTTCGCACGGTATGATTCGGCCCATGTCCGTGCAGGGAGTGCTCTTGGTGTGCCGCCGCGAGGTTGACCTCGTGCGCGTTGCCAGCGCTACCTGTTGTCACGCCGCCTGACACCCGCCGCTATTCGTCAGCGCCGGGCTGTCATTCCGGCGCGACCGCCCACCAGCGTATGTGTCGTGTCGGCCTGACGGTGCCGGCCAGTCCGCGAGGATCCATATGCCTATCCCATCTGCCATCGAGTCTCCGGCCGATCACACACAGCGATCGGCCGACGGCGCTGTGCAGTCGACCGCCGATCGGCCCGCGCGCCGGCCGGCCGCCGCCCGGACCGGCACCAACGGTGCACCGGCCCGCGGCGCCCGGCATGGTCGGCCGGGTGGGCAGGGACAGTGGGCGTTGGGCCATCGCGAGCCGCTGAATCCCAACGAACGGATGAAGAAGGACGACGACGGGCTGCACGTCCGGCAACGGATCGAGACGCGCTACCGCTACACCGGCTTCGACGGGATCGACCCGTCCGACCTGCGCGGACGGTTCCGCTGGTGGGGTCTGTACACGCAGCGGGCGCCGGGCATCGACGGCGGTCGCACCGCGGTGCTGGAGCCCGAGGAGCTCGAGGACAAGTACTTCATGATGCGGGTGCGGGTGGACAGCGGTCAGCTGACCGTGCACGCGCTGCGCACCATCGGCCAGGTGTCCGCCACGTACGCCCGCGACACCGCCGACCTGACCGACCGACAGAACATCCAGCTGCACTGGGTCAGGGTGCAGGACGTCCCGGACATCTGGGAGGCCATCGAGGGTGTCGGGCTGACCACCGCGGAGGCCTGCGGCGACGTGCCCAGGGTGATCCTGGGCTCCCCGCTGGCCGGGGTGGCGGCCGACGAGATCATCGACGGCACCCCGGCGATCCGGGAGATCACCCGGCGATTCATCGGCAGCGAGGAGTTCTCCAACCTGCCGCGCAAGTTCAAGACCGCGATCTCCGGATCGCCCCGGCAGGACGTGACGCACGAGATCCAGGACGTCGCGTTCACCGGGGTGGTCCACCCCGAGCACGGGCCGGGGTTCGACCTGTGGGTCGGCGGCGGACTGTCCACCAACCCGATGCTCGGCCAGCGGCTGGGTGCCTGGGTGCCGATCGAGGACGTGCCGGACGTGTGGGCCGGCGTGGTGGGGATCTTCCGTGACTACGGGTACCGGCGGCTGCGCAACCGGGCCCGGCTGAAGTTCCTGGTCGCCGACTGGGGCGTGCAGAAGTTCCGCGAGGTGCTGGAGACCCAGTACCTGCACCGGCCGCTGGTCGACGGCCCGGCCCCGGAGACCCATGTCGGGCCGCGGGACCACGTCGGTGTCCACCCGCAGAACGACGGTCGGTTCTACGTCGGCGTCAACCCCACGGTGGGCCGGGTCAGCGGCACCCTGCTGATCGAGCTGGCCGACCTGGTGCAGGCGCACGGCTCGGACCGGATCCGGGTGACCACCGACCAGGGCCTGGTCATCCTGGACGTCGCGGCCGACCGGGTCGACTCGCTGGTCGCCGGCCTGGACGAGCTGGGCCTGTCGGTCAAGCCGTCCACGTTCCGCCGGCACATGATGGCCTGCACCGGTCTGGAGTTCTGCAAGCTGGCCATCGTCGACACCAAGCAGCGCGGCATCGCGCTGGTGGACGAGTTGGAGAAGCGGCTCGGGAACGACGCAGCGGATCTTCCGGCCATAACCATCAACATCAACGGTTGCCCGAACGCCTGCGCGCGTACCCAGATCGCCGACATCGGCCTCAAGGGCATGATCGTCACCAACGACCACGGCGAGCAGGTCGAGGGCTTCCAGGTGCACCTGGGCGGTGGCCTCGGGCTGGACGCCGGCTTCGGCCGGAAGGTCCGCGGGCACAAGATCGCCGGGGAGGACCTGCCCGACTACATCGAACGACTGGTCAAGGCCTTCGACGCGCAGCGGCTGGGGGGCGAGCGGTTCGCCGAGTGGGTGGCCCGCGCCGAGGAAGCGGCATTGCGGTGAGCGAGAACCGTACCCCCGCCCAGTACTGCCCGTACTGCGGCGAGACGAATCTGTGGCCGGACGATTCCTCGCACGGGGCGTGGAGTTGCCGGGACTGCCTGCGCGTCTTCGCCGTGCGTTTCATCGGGCTGGCCGCTCGCTCGACCGCGGCCGGGGTGTCCCGGAGCACCGCGCCGTGATCACCACGCTGCGGCCGGCCGCCGAACTCGAGGCGGTCGCCAGGCGGGCGGCCAGGGAGCTGGCCGACGCGCCGGCGGAGGAGGTGCTGAGCTGGGCGGCGGCCGAGTTCGGAACCGGCTTCGCGGTCGCCGGCTCGATGCAGGACAACGTGCTGGTGCACCTGGCGTCCCGGGTGATTCCCGGTGTCGACGTGCTGTTCCTGGACACCGGGTACCACTTCGTCGAGACCATCGGCACGGCCGACGCGATCGAGGTGGTCTACCCGGTGACCCTGCGCCGGCTGTTGCCGCTGCAGACCGTCGCCGAGCAGGAGGCCGAACACGGAAAGGATCTGTTCGCCCGGGATCCCGACCTGTGTTGCGCACTGCGCAAGGTGGCCCCGCTGAATCGGGCGTTGCGCGGGTACGAGGCCTGGGCCACCGGGATGCGCCGGGCGGAGTCGGCGACGCGTACCAACACGCCGACCGTGCAGTTCGACGCGAAGCGCGGGAAGGTTCGCATCGCCCCGCTGGCCGCATGGTCCGACGACGATGTCGCCCGCTACATCGAGCAGCACAACGTCCTGGTCAACCCTTTGCTGTCGGACGAGTACCCGTCGATCGGCTGTGCGCCCTGCACCCGACGTGTGTTGCCGGGCCAGGATTCCCGGGCCGGCCGCTGGGCCGGCCTGGCCAAGACCGAATGTGGGATCAACACATGACGACGACCCAGACCACCTTCGAGGGCAGCGGCGCGGCCGGGAATCGATCCCGGCCGGGCGGCACCCTGTGGCTGACCGGCCTGCCCAGCGCGGGCAAGACGACGCTCGCTCGCGCGCTGGCCGACGTGCTGGCCGAACGCGGCGTCGACACCGAACTGCTGGACGGCGACGAGGTGCGTACGCACCTGTCGGCGGGCCTCGGGTTCACCAAGCAGGACCGCGACACGCAGGTCACCCGCATCGGTTTCGTCGCCGAACTGCTGGCCCGGCACGGCGTGCTGGTGCTGGTGCCGGTGATCGCTCCCTACGCCGACGCCCGGGACAAGGTGCGCGCCCACCACGCCGAACACGGCACGCCCCTGCTGCAGGTGCACCTGTCCACGCCGGTGCAGGTGTGCGCCGACCGTGACGTCAAGGGCCTGTACGCCAAGGCGTTCCGTGGCGAGATCAGCTCGATGACCGGGGTCGACGACCCCTACGAGATCCCGGTCGACCCGGATCTGCGGATCGACACCTCCGCCATGGACCGGAACGCCTCGGTCACGCTGCTGCTCGACCTGCTCGTGGACAGGGGACTGGCATGACGATCACCCTTCCGACCGCTGCCGACCGGCCGGTGTCGCGCCGGGTGGCCAGCCCGCACCTGCGCGCCCTGGAGTCCGAGTCGATCCACATCCTGCGGGAGGTGGCCGGCCAGTTCGACAAGCCGGTCATCCTGTTCTCCGCCGGCAAGGACTCGGTGCTGGTGTTGCACTTGGCCCGCAAGGCTTTCCATCCCGCGCCGTTGCCGTTCTCGCTGCTGCACGTGGACACCGGGCACAACTTCCCGGAGGTGCTGGCCTTCCGCGACCGGGTGGTCGCGCAGGGCGGGCTGCGGCTGACCGTGGCCAAGGTGCAGGACTGGATCGACGACGGTCGGCTCACCGAGCGGCCGGACGGCACCCGCAACCCGCTGCAGACCGTTCCCCTGGTCGACACCATCACCGCGGAGAAGTACGACGCCGTCCTCGGCGGGGCCCGCCGGGACGAGGAGCGGGCCCGGGCCAAGGAGCGGATCTTCTCGCTGCGGGACGCGTTCGGTGGCTGGGACCCGCGCAAGCAGCGGCCCGAACTGTGGGGGCTGTACAACGGCAAACACGCGCCCGGTGAGCACGTCCGGGTCTTCCCGCTGTCCAACTGGACCGAACTGGACGTGTGGAACTACATCGAGGCCGAGGGCATCGACCTGCCCGAGATCTACTACGCCCATCAGCGAGAGGTCTTCCGGCGCAGCGGGATGTGGCTGGCCCCCGGCGAGTGGGGCGGCCCCGCCCGGGGGGAGACGCTCGAGCGGCGCTGGGTGCGCTATCGCACCGTCGGCGACATGTCCTGCACGGGTGCGGTGGAGTCGCAGGCCACCGACGTGCGCGCGGTGATCGAGGAGATCATCGCCACCCGGATCACCGAGCGCGGTGCGACCCGGGCCGACGACCGGCTGTCCGAGGCCGCCATGGAGGACCGCAAACGCGAGGGGTACTTCTGATGAGCACGGCACCGGCTGGCGTCCGGACCCACGTCGTCGACGAACAGGGACAGGTCGACGCGCACGAACTCGCCCAGGAGCTGAGCCACTCCCGGGGGCTGCTCCGGTTCGCGACCGCGGGGTCGGTCGACGACGGCAAGTCGACCCTGGTCGGACGGCTGCTGCACGATTCCAAGTCCGTGCTGTCCGACCAGTTGGACGCCGTGCAGCGCACCTCGCGGGCCCGCGGCCTGGAGACGGTCGACCTGTCGCTGCTGGTCGACGGCCTGCGCGCGGAACGCGAGCAGGGCATCACCATCGACGTCGCGTACCGGTACTTCGCCACCCCGACCCGCACGTTCATCCTGGCCGACACCCCCGGACACGTGCAGTACACCCGGAACACGGTGACCGGCGCGTCGACCGCGGACCTGGTGGTGATCCTCACCGACGCCCGCACCGGCGTGGTGGCGCAGACTCGCCGGCACGCCGCGGTGGCCGCCCTGTTGGGAGTCCCGCATCTGCTGCTGGCGGTCAACAAGATCGACCTGGTCGACTACGACCAAGGCGAGTTCGACGCGATCGCGGCGGAGTTCTCCGCCTACGCCAAGGGCCTGGGCGTGCACGAGATCACCGCGATCCCGATCTCGGCACTGCACGGCGACAACGTGGTCACCCGGTCCGAGCGGATCACCTGGTACCGCGGGCCGAGTGTGCTGGAGCACCTGGAAACCGTTCCGCTGCAAGACGTGTCGTCGACGCAGCAACTGCGCTTCCCGGTGCAGTACGTGATCCGGCCGCGGTCGGAGGAATTGCCGGACTACCGCGGCTACGCCGGCCGGGTCGCGGCCGGCACCGTGCGGCCGGGCGATCCGATCGTCGTGCTGCCCTCCGGGCTGCGCTCCACCGTCGCCGGGATCGACACCGCGGACGGCCCGAGAGCCTCGGCGTCGGCCGGTGACTCGGTCACCCTGCTGCTGTCCGACGACGTCGACCTGTCCCGCGGGGACCTGATCGCGGCGGTGACCGACGCGCCGCGGCCGGTCACCGAATTCACCGCCACCGTCACCCAGCTCGCCGAGAAGCCGCTGCGCGCCGGTACCCGGGCGCTGCTGCGCTACGGCGCCACATCGACCAGGGCGCTGGTCACCTCGATCGACCACCTGCTGGACATCGACACACTGGCCTACGGCCGGGCGCCGAACGAGCTGGCGCTCAACGACATCGCCCAGATCACCGTCCGCACCGCGGATCCGCTGCCGGTCGAGGCGTACCGCCCCGGTGGCGCGGTCGGCTCGCTGTTGATCGTCGACCCGGCCGACGGCACCACGCTGTCCGCCGGCATGGTCGGCGACCGCCTCGCCGCACTGCATCCACAGACCATCACGGACGATTCCACAGCCACGAACGACGAGGAGGACTGGCTGTCATGAGCTGTTACCCCCGCGCGGTTCAAATCGAGCGATGTCCGCGCCCGGCCTGTACCGGCCGCGCGTATCCGCTCAGCCCCAACAACATCCACACCCCCGGTCCGTGACCCGGGGCGCCCCAGAAGGAAGCGTCGTGTCGATTCGCCGTATCTCCGCTGCCCGTCTCAAACCCGCCGCTCTGCTCGGTGGCGTCGTCGCCGCCTTGCTCGTCGTGACGGCCTGCGGTTCCTCCTCCAGTTCCTCCGGCACCACCTCCGCGAGCACCACGTCCGCCGGCAGTTCGGCGGCCGCCTCCGGATCCGCCGCCTCCGGATCCGCCGCCTCCGGATCCGCCGCTGCCGGCTCCTCCGCCGCCGACACGCTGCGGTTGGGCTACTTCCCGAACGTCACTCACGCCGCCGCCGTCCTGGGCGTCAAGGACGGCACCTTCCAGCAGGCATTGGGCGACACCAAGCTCGAAACGTCCACGTTCAACGCCGGTCCCGCCGCCACGGAAGCACTGCTGTCCGGTGCGATCGACGCCACCTTCATCGGCCCCAACCCGGCCATCAACTCCTTCGCCAAGTCCAACGGCGAGGCCATTCGAATCGTCGCCGGGGCAACCAACAACGGCGCCAGCTTGGTCGTGGCGAAGGACATCAACGGGCCGGCCGATCTCAAGGGCAAGACGCTGGCCACTCCGCAGTTGGGCGGCACTCAGGACGTTGCGCTGCGTAAGTGGTTGCTGGACAACGGGTTGAAGACCCAGACCACCGGCGGCGACGACGTGGACATCGTCAACCAGGACAACTCGCAGACCCTCGACCTGTTCAAGTCCGGGGAGATTGCCGGCGCCTGGCTGCCCGAGCCCTGGGCGTCCCGGCTGGTCAACGAGGCCGACGGGAAGACCCTGGTCGACGAGAAGACCCTCTGGCCGGACGAGAAGTTCCAGACCACGATCCTGATCGTCGCCACGCCGTTCCTGCAACAGCACCCGGACACGATCAAGGCGTTGATCGGCGGGGAGATCACCGAGATCAAGGCGATCGAGGCCGATCCGACGAAGGCGCAGACCGATCTGAACGCGGCGCTGGCCGAGCTGACCGGCAAGCCGCTCGAGGACGCCACCATCAAGTCCGCGTTCGCCAATATCGAGCCGACCTGGGATCCGTTGGCCGGCACCCTCGAGACCATCGCCGAGCACGGCCTCGAGGCGGGCACGCTCACCGAAAAGCCGGACCTCAACGGGATCTACGACCTGCGTCAGCTCAACGCCGTACTGGCCGAGCAGGGACAGCAGCCGGTCAGCGCGGCCGGACTGGGCCAGGAGTAAGGAGGCACCGATGACTCTCGTCGACGAGTCGGAAGTCAGCTACCACGAGGACGATCCCCGGGTCGTTCCCTTGCTGGCCGACAGCGCTGCGGAGGCCGATTCGGCCGTCCGGATCGACCACGTCACCAAGATCTTCCGCGGTCGGCACGGCGCGGTGAAGGCCCTGGACGACATCAGCCTGTCGGTGGCTCGCGGCGAGTTCGTCTGCCTGTTGGGTGCCTCGGGGTGCGGGAAGTCCACCTTGCTGAACCTGATCAGCCATCTGGATACCCCCACCTCGGGCACCGTCACCGGCACCGGGCGGCCGGCACTGATGTTCCAGGAATCCGCGCTGTTTCCATGGCTGACCGCCGGTCAGAACATCTCCCTGGCCCTGAAGTACGCAGGCGTGCCCCATCCGAGCCGCAAGAAACGGATCGAGGAACTGCTCGACCTGGTGCGCCTCTCCGGTCATTCGGATCGCCGGGTGCACGAACTGTCCGGTGGGCAGCGCCAGCGCGTCGCATTGGCCCGGGCGCTCGGCCAGGACAGCGAGGTGCTGTTGATGGACGAGCCGTTCGCCGCGCTGGACGCCATTACCAGGGACGTCATGCACGACGAGCTCACCCGGGTCTGGAAGGAAACGGGTAACAGCATCGTGTTCGTCACGCACAACGTGCGGGAGGCGGTCCGACTCGGCCAGCGGGTCGTCCTGCTGTCCTCCCGACCCGGCCGAGTGGTCGGCGAATGGGAGATCAACATCCGCGGCCCGCGCACCATCGAGCATCCTGCCGTCGGTGCGCTGGCCGCAGAGATCACCCTGCGGCTACGCGAGGAGATCGCCAGCCACGCGCAGTTGGCCGGCGCCGCGGCCGTCAAGGCCGAGACCGGCTCGGCGGTGCCCCAGCAGTCCGGAAAGGACAGCCATGCCCGCGCTTGATGATTCGGTCATCGCCCGCGACGAGGTCGAACGCGAGGACACCGCGGCCGTCGGCGCCGGGCTGGACGTACTGGAGGAGCCGGACCGTCGGCGCGACCCGTGGTGGCGCAGGTTGGGCACGTCGATCTTGCCGCCCTTCCTGGCGCTGATCGTGGTGCTGGTCATCTGGGAGATCGTCTACCTCCTGCACCTCAAGCCCGAGGTGATGCTGCCCTCCCCGGCGGCCGTGTTCACCGAACTCGGCCATCTGCTCGAAACCGGTCAGGCCTGGGAGACGATCTGGACCAGCCTGTCCCGCGGGCTCCTCGGCTTCGCAATGGCCATCGTCATCGCCATCCCGATCGGCATCCTGGTCGCCCGGTTCTCCTGGATCCGGGCCTCCTTCGGCCCGCTGCTGTCCGGCCTGCAGTCGATGCCGTCGGTGGCCTGGGTGCCGCTGGCCATCCTGTGGTTCCAGATCAGCCCGGCCATGATCTACATGGTGGTGCTGCTCGGGGCGGTCCCCTCGATCGCCAACGGCCTGACCGCAGGCATCGACCAGGTCCCACCCCTGTACACCCGGGTCGGCAAGGTCCTCGGCCTGAGCTGGTGGGGCCAGGCCCGGCATGTGCTGCTACCGGCGGCGCTGCCCGGGTTCCTGGCCGGCCTGCGGCAGGGTTGGGCGTTCTCCTGGCGCTCGCTGATGGCGGCCGAACTGATCGTCACCTCGTCCAAGCTCGGTTTCGGGCTGGGCCAGCTGATGAACCAGGGCCGTGACCTGTCCGACGCGCCGCTGCTGTACTCGGGTTTGATCCTGATCTTCGTCGTGGGTGTCGGCGTGGAGCTGATCATGTTCCGGCCACTGGAACGGGCCATCCTGGAGGCACGCGGCCTGACCGGCAACCGCTGAGCCGTTCGAGCAACCGGCCCGGTTCGCTGGGCCGGTTGCCAGGTTCTAGCCTGAACGCGTGGTCGCTCGTCCGCTCCCCCCGCTGATCGGGCTGGCGCACGGCAGCCGCGAGCCCCGCGCCGCAACGATGATCGGCGAGGTGATGCGCGCCGCCCAGGCCCTGCGGCCCGGGCTGCGCGCCCTGCCGGCGTTCCTGGACCTGAGTGAGCCGGACCTGGTGACCGCGATCGACCTGGCCAGGGCCGAGTCCGGCTTCGACGAGGCCATCGTCGTGCCGTTGCTGTTCACCGAGGCCTACCACGCGACCGTGGACGTGCCCACCACCGTCGGCAACGCTCAGCAGCAGACCGGCGTCGCGCTCCGGCTGTCCGGGATTCTCGGCATGGGCGAGGAGGTGCTGCTGGCCCTGGAGGACTCGGCCGCCCGGGCGCACATCGCTGCGCACGAGGCGATCCTGCTGTACGCGGTCGGGTCGAGCCGGGCCTCGGCCAACGAGGCCGTGCACGACCTGGCACGCCGGTGGAGCGAGCGGCGGATCGGCCCCGTCTGGGCAGGATTCGGCACGGTCGGCGTGCCGACGGCGGGCGAGGTGCTACGCCGGGCGTCCGCCGAGGGTCGCCGGATCGGCGTGGTTCCGCTGTTCCTGGCCCCGGGGCTGCTGCTGGATCAGGTGGCCGCGGAGGCTGCCGCGATCGGCGCGGAGGTGGCGCGGCCGCTGGGCACGGCACTGGCCGAACTGGTGCTGCTGCGCTACTCGGCGACGCTTGCGGTGATGCCGGCGCGGCCCTGACAGGCTGTTCGCGAGGCCGCCGACCGGCCGGGGCCTCAGACTCCGGTGCCGGTGACTCCGATGCCGGTGACTCCGGTGCCGGTGACGACCGGCGGGCCTACAGGGCGGTGACGATGATGATGACCAGCACGATCGCCACCACCGCGGCGATGCCGATCCAGATCCAGAACTGCAGCTTCGGCCGGGCCTCCACCTCGGCGCCGATCCACTCCAGTTCCTCCCCGGCGGAGCGGTGATGCTCCGGTGCCGGGCCGCCGCTGTCCGACTGGTTGTCGTCCGGAGTGGTCGTCACGGCTGGGAGTCTAGCCGGATCCGCCCTCCGGCCGGGCTGATCGAGCCCGCGTCTGTGCCGGCTGGCGGGGTTGATCAAGACCGCCTGGGTGCGCGCCGGCTGGGCTGATCAAATCCGCCTGGGTGCGCGCCGGCTGGGCTGATCAAATCCGCCTGGGTGCGCGCCGGCTGGGGATCAAATCCGTCTGGGTGCCGCCGGCTGGGCTGATCAAATCCGCGGAACCGCGCCCGATCTGTCGCTTTCGGCACGGGTTTGATCAGCGAGCACTGCCGGCAGCACCGGGTTCGCGGACGAAACCCGCGCGAGGCAGGGCGATTCGCCCGATTAGGCGCGGGTTTGATCAGCGAACCGCCCCGAGCCCGCGGGTTTTGATCAGCGAACCGCCTCGAGCCCGCGGGTTTGATCAGCCGACCGCCCGGGCCCACAGGTGCATGCCCGCGTACGACCGGTACGGCCGCCACTGCAGGCCGCGGACGGCCAGGTCCTTCGGGTCGGCCGGTAGCCCGAGGGCGGCGGCGCCCCGTCGGACGGCCAGGTCCTGGGTCAGCAGGATGTCGCGGTCACCGAGCACCCGCATCGCCAGGTAGTCGGCCGTCCACGGGCCGATCCCGGGCAGCGCGAGCAGCCGCTCCCGCACGCTCCGCTCGTTCGGGACCAGGTCGAGCGTGCCGGCGGCGAGCGCAGCGGCGGCGGAGTGGATCGCCTGCGCCCGGCTCCGGGGACCGGCGAACGCCGTCGGTCCCAGCGCCGCGATGCGGGCCGGTGTCGGGAACAGGTGGGTCAGGCCGTCCACGGGCTCGGCCAGCCGGTCGTCGGCCGCCGCCACGAGGCGGGTCGCCGCGGTGCGAGCAGCGGCCACCGTCACCTGCTGCCCGAGCATGGCCTTGATCAACAGCTCGTCGGCGTCCACGGTGCCGGGCACGCGCACGCCCGGACGGGCGGCGATCAAAGGCGCCAGCACCGGGTCGGCGCGCAGCGTCCGGTCGACGACCCACCCGTCGGTGTCCAGGTCGAGCAACTGCCGGCACCGCCGCGCGGCCACCTCGATCGCCGCCGCGGTCGCGAACCGCAGGCCCGCGTGAACCACCGGTGCCTCGCCGGGTCCCGGCAGTCGCAGCGAGATCGTCCCGACCGCGGTGTCGTCGCCGGAGCCGATCCGCAGGGTCCTGGCGTAGACCCGCCCGGTGACGGCCTCCACGCCCGGCACCGACCGTCGGGCCAGGAAGCCGAGCAGCTCCTCCGACGCGAAGGGGCCGGTGACGGGAAGTTCGACGGTGACCGGGTCGGGTAGCACCTCGCCCACTGTGCCAGCCCCGGCGTGCCATCATGCGGTGGTGTCCGACGCGCGTCCCGCCCCGCCGACCCGCTGGGAGCTGACCGTGGTCGGCGACAAGTGGGATTGGTACGTCGACCGGTTCGACCGGCAGTACGCGGAGGGCGCCGACCTGGAGGGCGAGGCCCGGTTCGTCGACATGATGGCGCCGCGCGGGGCGACGATCCTGGACGGCGGCTGCGGCACCGGGCGGGTCGCCGGCGCGCTGCACCGGATGGGTCATCGGGTGGTCGGTGCCGACCGTGACGCCGGCCTGATCGCGATCGCGCGCGAGCGCTATCCCGGTCCGCTGTTCCTCACCTCGGACCTGCTGCTGGTCGAGGACGCGCTCGCCGCGGCCGGCGCCCCGACCAGCTTCGACGTCATCGCGCTGCCCGGCAACGTCATGGTGTACCTGGCGCCCGGCACCGAACGGGACGTGCTCGGCGTGCTCGGCGGGCTGCTGGTGCCGGGCGGGCGGCTGGTCACCGGGTTCCACACTGATCGGGACTACCGGGTGGACGCGCTCGACGCCGACGCCGCCGCCGTGGGCCTGTCCGTCGAGCACCGGTTCGCGACCTGGCATCTGGACCCGTGGACGGAGGGCGCCGACTGGGCGGTGACCGTGCTGCGCCGACCCGGTGCAGCGGCGCCCGAACCGGCCGGGGCCGACGTCGGGCGACCGTAGACTGACGCCTCGTGAGTCTGACCCTCGGCATCGTCGGACTGCCCAACGTGGGCAAGTCCACCGTGTTCAACGCGCTGACCAAGGCGAACGTGCTGGCCGCGAACTATCCGTTCGCGACCATCGAACCGAACATCGGGGTGGTGCCGATCCCGGACCCGCGGCTGGACAAGCTCGCGGAGATCTTCTCCTCCGCGCGGACCGTGCCGGCCACCGTGTCGTTCGTGGACATCGCCGGCATCGTCAAGGGGGCCAGCGAGGGCGCCGGGTTGGGCAACAAGTTCCTGGCCAACATCCGTGAGGCGGACGCGATCTGCCAGGTGGTGCGGGTGTTCGCCGACGACGACGTGGTGCACGTGGACGGCCGCGTCGACCCGCTCTCGGACATCGAGACGATCAACACCGAGCTCATCCTGGCCGATCTGCAGACGCTGGAGAAGGCGATCCCGCGGCTGGAGAAGGAGGCGCGCAACGCCAAGGACCGGGCGCCGGTGCTGGCCGCGGCCAAGGCCGCGAACGAGGTGCTGAACGCCGGCAGCACCCTGTTCGCGGCCCGGGACAAGCTGGAACTGCCGCTGCTGCGGGAGCTCTCGCTGCTCACCGCCAAGCCGTTCCTGTACGTGTTCAACGCCGACGAGTCGGTGCTGACCGATGACGCCAAGCGAGCCGAACTGTCCGCCGCGGTGGCGCCGGCGGACGCGGTGTTCCTGGACGCCAAGGTCGAGCACGAGCTGCTGGAACTGGACGAGGAGTCCGCGCGGGAGCTGCTGGAGTCGGTCGGGCAACCGGAGCCAGGCCTGCATGCGTTGGCCCGGGCCGGGTTTCACACGCTGGGCCTGCAGACCTACCTGACCGCCGGTCCCAAGGAGTCCCGGGCCTGGACGATCAAGCGGGGGGCGACCGCGCCACAGGCGGCCGGGGTCATCCACAGCGACTTTGAGCGCGGTTTCATCAAGGCCGAGGTCGTCTCCTTCGACGACCTGGTGGCCGCCGGATCGATGGCCGCCGCGCGGGCCGCCGGGCGGGTGCGGATGGAGGGCAAGGACTACGTGATGGCCGACGGGGACGTGGTCGAGTTCCGCAGCGGACTCGCCTCCGGAGGGAAGAAGTGACGAACCCGGGTCTGGTCGCGCCGTCGCGGACGCTTGTCCGCGACGTTCACGGTCGACAGGAACATGCCTGCCGGTAGGGCGCTGGAAGAACCGGAGGGATGGTCTATCCAGCGGCGCGGTCGGCAGCCTCGCCACGGAGGCCCTCGAAGCTCGCCTCGAGCACGTTGATCTCAGCGTCGCTGATCCGGTGCCCGCGCGCCGTGTCACGCCATCCGCCGGTCGCGTCGAACACCTCGGTGAGGACGCCTTTGGCCTGACGGTCGCTGAGGCCGAACTCGGGAGCGGCCATCAGCAGGGCGTCAAGTTCGTCTTCCGGGGAGCGCGCTCCGGCGATCCCGGTCACGCGGTCCTTATGCGGGTCGGGGTCAGGGTTGATGTCGAATGCCGGTGAGAGAGCCCACCCTCGACGGCTGCGGAGGAAGCCGTGGTTGCGGAGGTGGTCGTCGGCGTTCTGAATCGCAGGGTGCGGTGCCGTGGAACCGGTACCCACTTTGTCGGCCAGGTCGAGTGCGGTGCTCTCCCAAGCCATCACGTCCACCGGGTCGTCCCGGTGCGGGAACTTGGCGATGATCGGCCGGTCACGTCTCGGACGGAGGCCTTCGGCCGTGCGTCGCCCAACGTTCCGGTTCCCGCCCCGAGCAGGTCCTTGATCGCATCCAGATCATCCGCGGACGGGGCTGGGGCGAAGGTGACGCGATCGGCCGCGCGGAGCAGCTTGGGAAGTCGGGTACGCAGTCGGCGAAAGCGCCCCGGCAGCTCACAGACCGTTCGAGTGCCGCTGCTGCGGAAGAGCGGGATCGAGTACGTACGGCCGGCCGTCGGCAAGGTACTCGGGCAGATACTGCACGGTCGTCGACAGTGATCCGCCGCGTCGGTGGAACGACGAAGTCGCCGCGTCGATCGAGTCGCCGTCGACCTCGACCGCAACGACGAGTCGGTCACGGGTGGTCATCGTCGGACCCGCTTCGGCAGAAGTTGGTCGGCGCGTGCACGGCCGAGGTCGGATTCGTACGGGTCGAGTGCGGTGAGTGCGTCACGAAGGATGCCGAGTGCGCTGAGGACGGCGATGTACGTCTCCAAACTGACGCCGAGCCCACCATTCTCCAGGCTCCCATGGTTACTACGCCAACCGTTATGAGGAGCAATGGTTATCAGTCCGGCCACTAGCTACTTCGACCTGAAAAAGTGGCCGGGGGCCGGATCGGGCGTCAGCGACAGCGGT
>CAZCEH010000018.1:0-28469 GCA_964497705.1 uncultured Actinomycetes bacterium
TCAGCTCCCTCAGCTCCCTCGGGTGAGCTGAGGACACCCATGTCCGGTGCTGGTGCGGACGTCAGGCGGTACTCGGTCGCCTGGTGCTGGTTGCCACGCCCACCGTCACGGGCGACCCAGCCCTCACTCTCGGCACGTCCCAGGTATCGCCGGATCTGCCGGACATGCACACCTACGTTCCGGGCAAGCCTCGCCTGTGACGGGTGGACGCTGGTCCCGTCACTGTCGGCATAGTCGGCCAACGCGTACAGGACAGCCAGGTAGGTGCCGGTCGTTCTGGGATCCTCCCGGATCAGGCCTCGCCACCTGGTGACGAACGCCTGCCCGGTCGGACCGTCCTGTTCGCGCGCCACTTCTCAGCCTTCCGAGTCCGAATCTGGTGCGTCGGTGCTCGTCTCCAGCGGGACCGCGGCGGCGGTCGATACGAGGGCGGCCTGGAGCGTGCGGGCGAGGTAGGCGGCCTCGTCCGCACGCATCGCCAGGGTCAGACCGCCCAGGCTCACAACGACGTACCCGCCCTGCCGCATGGCGGCTGGCCGGGCAGTGCCCACAGCGGTGGCCGTGATGGCCATCAGGCCGCCGCCAGGGCGGGTTCGGCATGGTGGTTGAGGATCTCCGCGGCGGCGTATAGGTCGACCCGCAGGAGCAACGCGAACAGGTCTCGGACGGCGCACTCCCAGAACATCAGCGACCCGGTCGCTTCCAGCCGGCCGTCGTCCAGCTCGGTCAGCCGGAACTGGCGGCCCAGCCCGTCCCGGCTGATGATCGCCAGGTAGTCGTCGCGCACCTCGACCGCGAACTCCGGGTCGCTCACGGAGCGGAACCGGTCGTCGTACCAGGCGTCCGCGAGCCGGTCATCCAGGTCATCGACGACGTCCGCCCAGGTTTCGGGGTGGACCGCATGGATGAGCTGGAGCAGGTCCGTGATCGCGCACGTCCAGGTGCGCGGGGACATCAGCAGGGCGTCAACACCGTCGGCGGCGAGCCGCAGGTGATGGGTGAATCCGCTGACAGTCAGCTCAGGAAGGCCCTCGTAAGGGTCGACCGTGCTGGCGATCCGGGCGAACGCCAGCGTCTGGGTGGGACTGCTCAGTACGATGGACATTGCTCCTCCTCGGAGTGTTGGAAGTGCGGGACGGGCCGGGCGGCTACTCGGCCCGTTTCGTTTCAGTGCTGGGTGTGCAGCTCGACCAGGCGGTCGAGCAGATCGCCGGCCTCGTCGTGGTCGTCCAGGTTCAGCAGCCCGAACAGCTCGGCGCGTTGGCGGCGGCCGACTCGGCGAACACGCGGGCGGCGGCCTTCTTCGTGCGGTCGAACACCGGGGTGCCGTACCGCTTGTCCAGCTCGACGCTGTCGCGCCGGTCGGAATGAGTGGCGGTCGTGCGGCCACGGGCGGTGGTGCAGCGCTCGCCCGGCTGGGCGTTGCACTGGCCACACGTCCAGGCGAGGAGCGCTGACATCGGGGCGGTGTCGGTCATGTCAGACGGCCGGGTCAGCGTTGGCTTCCAACCAGGTCTTGACGTCAGACCATCGAAAGCGGATGTGCCGCCCGACCTTGATAGCCCGGGGGCCTCGCCCCTCGTAGCGCCAGACGTAGACGGTCTGTTGCGGCACGTCGAGGTACGCCGCGAGTTCGGCCGGGCTGATCAGATCGTCGTCCTGACGGACGGTGTTCACGAGAGTGGTCCTCACTGGGCGTCGCCTCCTCCTTGATGATGGAGTGCTGCTTGACTCCATCATCAAGATAACCGAAACTGATGGGGTGTGGCAAGTACCCATCACTGATGAGGCACCCTTGCTGGGCACCGCTCTTCGCTGGCATGCTCGGCGCATGGCGCGCTCGGTGATCACCTGGTCAAAGGGGTCTTCCATCGACTTCTCGGCAGGCAAGGTTCACATCGCTGGACTGACCGCCCCCCGTCGAACCCTCGTCAACATTCAGATCCGCCTTGACGACGAGCCCGCGGCGGATGGTCGCGCTGTTGTCGAGTTCAACGACGAATCCGGTCGATTTGAGCTGCGGGAGATCGAGTTCCGCTCGGAACCAGGGCACTCCCTAACGGGGGAGATCCTGCGTGCAATCCCACTGGCATCCCTGCTCGATCACGCCCGGCCCAGCGATTGGGAGCAGCGACAGCTACCGCCTGGCGTGGTTCGTCACGGTCCATATGGATTGCTAACCGAGGAGGCGCAGGCACGAATGAAGGAGGCCGGCCCGGTCACCGAGACCCTGCGGATGGTCGCCACCATCTATCAGGTGGCGTACGCGATGGGAGACCCGCCGACCAAGCAGGTTGCCGCTGCGTTCGACGTTCCTCGGCCGACGGCCGAGCGCTGGGTCCGAAGAGCTCGTGAACGTGGATTCCTTGGCGAGTCCGAGCATGGACGGGCGGCCACGGGCCTGGCTCAGGGAACACCGTTCGACGAGCTCGTACCCAAGGGCGGCGCTGATGCCTCGTAAGCCGCTTCCGCTGGGCACCTGGGGCCACGTGAAGCGCACCGAGAGCGGCGGCCGCTGGGTCGCACGTGCACGGTTCCGGGACTTTGACGGCCGCACCCGCCAGGTTGAGGCCTGGGGGAAGAGCGGTGCCGCTGCCGAGCGCGCGCTGATGACCGCGCTCACCGAGCGGGCTACGCCAACCACTGCGCAGATCACCGGGGACACAAGGCTTTCCGTGCTCGCCAATGCATGGTTGGACGATGTCCGGCGCAGCGACAAGGCGGCCGGGACCCAGCGGCGGTACGCCGAGCTGGTCGCCTCGCACATCGTGCCCGGCGTCGGCGGCCTGACAGTCCGTGAGGCCACCGTGGGACCGCTGGACCGGTTCCTGCGGTCCGTGGCGGACAAGACGGGCGCGGCGACAGCACGCGGCTGCCGCACGGTGCTGTCGGGGATGCTGTCGCTGGCCGCCCGGCATGACGCGGCCCCCCGGAACACGGTGCGGGACACGGCGCCAGTGACCGCCGAGCGGAAGCCGGTGCGAGCGCTGACCGAGCGCGAGGTCCGCGCGCTCCGGGGGAAGCTGGGCGCCGACCGCAAGGCGGCGCGCGCGGACCTGCCGGACTTGGTCGACTACATGCTTGGCACCGGTGTGCGCATCGGCGAGGCTCTGGCGCTCCGGTGGGCCGACCTTGACCTGGGCGCCGCCGCGCCGACCACGACGATCACGGGCACGGTGGTCCGGCTGCCGGGCCGTGGGCTGATCATCCAGGACCACCCAAAGACGGCGTCCGGTCGGCGCAAGCTGCTGCTGCCCGCGTTCGTGGTGGCGATGCTTCTGCGGCGCCGGGTGGAGCAGGTCGACGGTGGGGACCTGGTGTTCCCCAGCTCGGTCGGCACGCTGCGGGAGCCACAGAACGTGCATCGGCAGTGGCGGGCCGCCCGGGACCGGGCGGGCTTCGACTGGGTGACGCCGCACGTGTTCCGCAAGAGCGTTGCCACCGTGATCGGTCTGGGCGACCTGCGCGCGGCGGCCGACCAGCTCGGGCACAGCGGGACCGCGGTCACTGAGCGGCACTACGTCCAACGGACCGGCTCCGGCCCGGATGCGCGAGCGCTGCTCGATGTGTTCGGGCAGCCGGCGGACGAGTGAACTTACTTGCTCCGGGCCTTCCCGGTCGAACCTTGCCCGGATCCAGACTTGGGCGTCGCGGACCTGCCGCGGTACGGGTCTGGAACCGAGAAGATGCTTCCCCCGGAAGCACGCGTGTCCGGCTTGGGCGCGGCACCGGCCGCTTTCGTCGTGGCGTTCAGAGCGAGAATCTCATGCATGTCCGTGCTCCCGGCGGTTGAGTTCGGACGGGTAGTAGTGCTTCCTGCTGATCCACTTGAAGCCCTCGTGTCGACTGATGCCGGCCACCTCAACCGGTCCCCCGACTGTATCGGGACCCAGTAGGAAGTGGCTGTACCCCACTGTTACATCTACGAGGAACTTTGCAAACTGGATCGCGTCACTGAACGGCATCGCGGGGATCACAGGTTCGCGTCGCAGGCTCGCGATGGCTGCATCCAGGATCACCTTGTCGGGAGCGCACAGGTTCTGAGTGAGCGACTGCAGCTGTAGATCCACTCCATGGAAGAGCCTGGTGGTGGCCTCAGGTTGCGCAAAGGCTGCCCAGCCGCCCTGGTCCGGTCCGGCGACGACCTCAGCGACAGGAGGGGTGGCCGGGTCGGACATTACGAACTTCCATGCCTCCCCCTTCTTCACCCCGGCGGAGTACCCCGCAATCAACATCCCGAGAGACGGAGGCGCCGGGTTGCCCTGGTGCTCGGTGGCGTACAGGCTGTGGAACATCTCGATCTGTCGCTGAGCCACCTGCTCCACCGTGTACGCGTCCGGGTCAAGCGCCCAGTCGCCGGCTGACTGGTCCTTGCCCATCAGCCTCAGTCGCAGGTCCTTCGCCAGCGTGGAAATGCTGGCGGCGCCGATTTGGCCGAGCCCCCAGGTCATGGAGCAGATCGGCAGGTCGCGATGTAGGTGAAAGATCTTGTCCGCACCGTTGTAGACCTGGTGAGAGCCTCCCGGCAGAGCAACGGTCGTGGCCGAGTCCGTGGCCACCACGATCCCGTCAAACACCTTCACCAACACAGCAACCGTCACAGTTGGTGACCATAGTGTGCCGGATCCCGACTCGCTCACCGGTGGCGAAACCGTTGGGTTTCCGTTGGATGCCGACCCCGAATCATCAGCCTGATCGGAATCACACGTCTATGTTTCAGCAGGTGAGAGGCAATTTCGCGAGAGCCGCCGAGGGGACTTGAACCCCTAACCGCCCGATTACAAGTCGGGTGCGCTACCAGTTGCGCCACGGCGGCCTGCGTCGTGCCCACCGGCGGTGCCGGCCCGGCGACGCGCCGCAAGCCTAACCGGCCCGCCAAGCCGTCAGGACGTCCAGGTCAGTCGCAACTCGTCCGGCCCGACCGACCGGACGTGCAGGCCGATCGTGCGTCCGGCCACCCGGGCGGTCAGCCGGGCGGGGTCGCCGGGGTCGGCTTGCCAGGTGCCGGGTTCCGCGGTGGGCCGGTCATCTCGCCCGGGCACCAGATAGTCCAGCAGGCCGTCGCTGTGGAAGCTCAGGCCCTCCCGACCCCGGGCCGGCGGGAAGGGGTAACCGTCGGGTCGGTACACGCGGACGTCGCCGGTCTCCTCTTCGAGCGACCGCAACCACACCCGGTCCGTGAACGGCTTCACAAGCCGATTATGGAACGCCGGCCCGGCGCCGGCATCAGCGCTAGCCGACGGCCGGCTCGGCGACCGCCGGCTCGGCGACCGCTCCGTCGGCGGGCGGCGCGCCGAACCCGGAGCCGAGGCCCGACCGCGAGATCTCGAGGGCGGCGTGCATGCGGTCGACCTGTTGCTGGCTGAACATGCACATCGTGTCGTCGTCGACGTAGTCCATGTAGTTCATGAACATGTCGCCGTGGGGCGTGTTACCGCAGGATTCTTTGGGGAAGGTCGGCTTGCCGGAGTTGGGCCCGAATTGATTCGGCGTGTCGTCGACGAAGTCCGAGTCCTCGCAGGTGGGCACCCGGGCCTCGCCCCAGATGTGGGACAGGTTCAGGTAGTGCCCGATCTCGTGCGTCGCGGTCCGGCCGAGGTCGAAAGGTGCTCGCGCGGAGCCCCGCCGGCCGAACGCGGAGGTCGCGATCACGACGCCGTCGGTGTTCGGGTCGCCGCCGGGGAACTGCGCGTAGCCCAGCACCCCGCCGCCCAGGGCACAGACCCACAGGTTCAGATAGCGCTTGGTGTCCCATGGGCTCTTGCCGCCCGTCCCGTCGGACTTCATGCTGTCGTCGACGCCGAACCCGGTCCTGGTCGTCGTGGTTCGGGTGATGCCGGTGGTGGGCGCACCGGTCGGGTCCTGCTGGGCCAGGAAGAACTCCAGACTCGGGTTGCCGACCAGGTTCCCGAACGGTGCGGGCACCGTCCCGATGTCCGCGTTCGAGGCCGAATAGTCCTCGTTGAGTACCTCGATCTGGGAGGCGACCTGCTCGTCCGTGATGTTCTGCGCATCCTGCGCGAAGAGGATGTGGACGACGACCGGGATGCGTCGCGGGTAGGCACGGTCCTCCGCCGCGCCCTGCCGAAGGGTCGACCTGGTCAGGCTCTCCAGCCGGGCCTGGTTGGCCCGCAGGGCCGGATACAGGTCGACCTGACGGAAGTAGTTCTGCACCGAACCACAGTTGCGCGCCATGCGCGTTCCCCTTTCGTACCTGATGCCCTGTTTGTCATGCAGACGCAGGGGCCTACCGGGGAGATACATGTGAGCCCGAGAACGCCGAGCGGGGGTACCTGTGGTGGGACTGACGTCCGAGTGAAGGTTCTTGCCCGCTGAGCGGGCACAATCCTTCACTCGGCGCGCCGGGCCGGTCAGCCGAGGTTGACGCCACCTGGTACTCGGCCGATCACCCGCCGGCCGGAACCTCGGCGGGTGGGCTGGCGGCGATGCTCGCCGCCGAAGCCGCCGAGGGTGCCGCCGTCGATGTGGCGGCGGCCAGCGGCGGGGAGCAGACGACGTTCTGCTGGCCGTTGTAGACGGTGGTGAAGTCCTCCCGCCGGATCTCCGCCCCGGACAGGTCCTTGATGATCCTGGTGTTCACGATGCTGAACCCGGAGCTGCCGCTGGACGGCGAGCAGGCGGTGCCGTACGGCTTCACCACCACGGGCGCCGAGGTGTAGTCGAACCGGTCGGACGACTGCGACTCCACCTCGACGTGCTTGGTCCCCCACAGCCGGACGGTGATGTCGTCCGGGGTCCAGATCGTCTCGATCAGCACGCCGGTGTCGTAGTCGTTGGCGAAGGCCAATTCGATCTCCCCGTCGAACACGGTCGCCTCCCGCCCGGCGGGGTAGCGGCTGATGTAGAAGGAATGCGGCGTGTGCGTGACGTCACCCATCCCGGCGAAGTACGCGGCGTTGTACAGGGTGGTGGCGAACTGGCTGATGCCGCCGCCCACCGCGGTGGACAGCGCCCCCTCCTGGATGATCGCGGCAGGCACGTAACCCTGCTCGGTGCCGCGCGGCCCGGTGAACTCGTTGAGCCCGAAGGTGGTGTGCGGCAACACGATCGCGCCGTTCACCTTCTCCGCGACGACCCTGATGTTCTCCCCAGACGCGCTGGCGAAGCCGCCGGTGGTGAATTCGCCGACGACCTCCCTGATGCCCAGGGCGTTGGCCTGCTCGGTGGTGAACGACGGATCGCTGAGCCGGTAGGTCAGCGCGACCTCGCGGTTCGGCGTGGTCACCGCCGCCGCGACGGCGGCCTGCACCGCCGGCCAATCCGTCGCCCGGCCCGGCGCGCTCGGCTCGACGACCGGGGCGCCGTCTTTGATCACGACTCGAGCGTCCGACGGCGCGCTCTGGGTGGCGTCGATCGCCGGTGTCACCGGCGCGAGCAGCGCGGCGGGATCGACGGTCACCACGAAACCGTCGGCGTCGTCCGGGGTGATGGTGGTCGCCGCGGCGATGTCGACGACCGGCACCTCGACCGTGGGGCCGCCGCCGGTCAGCGTCAGCGGCGCGGACAGGATCGTGGCGGCTTCGGCCGCGGCCTGGTCGACCTTCTCGGCGGACGCGCGCACCGGGGTCGCGGACACGGGCAGCACCAGGCCCTCGATGCCGCCGGGTCCGCCGGCGATCCAGGCCCCGGTGACGGCGTCCACCGCACCGGGCACGTCGAGGGCGCGCCCGATCACCGGCCGCACCGTGACCACTTGAGCGTTCTCGATGGTCACCGCACCCTCGACCGGCGCGAGGTCGGTGCGGCTCGCGATCCCCTGCAGGGCCGCCGCCAACCCGACCTGGTCGACGTGGTCGACCAGCGGCCGGTCGGTCGACCGGAGGAACGACGTGAGTCGCGCGAAGGGGTTCGCCGAGCGGGTGCCCAGCGCTTCGACGGTGGCCGTCACGTCGGCGGTCAGGCCGGCCTCGGCCGGATCGATGGTCGTCGGCACGCCGTGTACGTCGACGGTCATCGGGGTCGCGTAGGCGGGCATCGCCTGCTCGGTCAGCAGCTGCGCGGCCTGGTCCGGGGTCAGCCCGCCGACGTCGACGCCGGCCACCGTCGTGTTGCGTTCGATCGTGCCGGAGGTGACCAGCAGGTCGACCACGTATACCACGCCGAGCAGGGCGAACACGCCCACCACCGCGGCGACCAACAGGCGGCGGCGCGGCGGGCCGGGTCGATCCGCCGTCGGCTGATCGGACACGGGCTCGGCGGCGGCAGCGGTGACGGTGGCGACGGCAGCGTCCGTGACGACCGTGCTGTCGTCGGCGCCCGGCCAGGACCGGTCGATGACCTGCGTTGTCTCGGCGGCTCGCGCGGACGGGTCGATCACCTCGGTGACCTCGTCGGCCGCCGGGAGAACCCGGATGACTTCGGTCGGCGACTCGTTTCCGGCGTCAGGCGGTGACCCCGCGCGGCGAGGGGCGCCGTGTCGGCCGCCACCGTGATCGAGGGAACCAGCGGACCCGGCCGCATGGTGCGGACGGGTGGGCTCGTCGCTCACTTTTCCTGGGTGTCCTTCCTCGCGGCGTCCCGACCGGCCGACCGGGCGATGCCCGGCACAGCCACGGTCTCATGGACGCGCGAGATGGACGGCGAGAGGATCGGAATGCGCCAGCTTCACCCGAACGAGGGATCCGGCCCCTTGGCCCACGCGGGGCCGGACACATCGACGGCCGGACCCACGGTCGGACGAAGGCGCGGGCTCAGAAGCTGTTGACGGCCGGAGCGCTGCTCGCGGGGTTCGGCTGTGGCCGGATCCCCCGACCGCTGGCCAGCAGCAGCCGACGGCACTCGTCCGGACGCAGGTTCATCAGGGCGGCCAGCGCGCCGATCGCTCCGTCGTCCAGGGTCATCGTCGACGACGAGTTGGCCCGCAGTTCGAACCAGCGCTTGACGATGGACAGCCGGGGATCGGGGCTGGCCATCACCTCGTGCACGTCGACCGTGATCGAGCCGGAGCCGTACGGCGACGGGCGCGTCGTCACGTTCCGCTCGGCGGCGGACAGCAGCGTGCCCAGGTCCTCCCCGAGCGCGCCGGCGATCACCCACAGCACGTCGACCCGCAGCGACCGGTGCCCGGTCTCGTAGTTGGCCAGCGCCGCCTTGCTGACCAGGCCGTTGGTGCGCTGCGCGACCTCGGCCTGCGTCAGCTTCTGCCGGCGCCGCGACTCACGCATCACGCGACACACGGCAGCGGCGAACGCCTGCTGCGATCGTGAATCGTAAGCCTGCGACACTCGAACTCCTCTGCTCGATCCCAGGCAGGCGGACAAGCTGACCGACTGCCGCGCTGCGCGGGCATTACTCTCCGTGAGAACCCAGTCCTTGCTGCGTGACCTGGTGGACCGAACGGGCTACACGAACGCCATTTCTGCGCTTCGTCCTCATATTTCTACCACAGAGTAACCGTGATTACACCCTTTTGGCCCATTCGTGTGAACGGCGCATCACAAGAATGACCAGCCCGGTGACTCAGCACAAGGGGGACGGCCAGAAAAGATGACGCACCGCCCCCTCGCCGTCCGGACGGCGTCGGTCGGGGCCGGTGTCGGTCGTCGACGGCAACCACTATGCGTGGCGATGGACCACGATCGGGTGATGGGCCGGTCCGTCGCACGCAAGAGCGTCTTTCCTTGACGGGAACGGGTGCCGCGCTGATGCAACGTTCAGCAAAACGGACAAAACGGCACCGAAAGTGGGTATTGGATCAGCGCGGCCCATCAGCGCGGCCCATCAGCGCGGCCAACCGAGCCCCGCGGCCAACCGAGCCCCGCGGCCAACCGAGACCTACCCGACGGTCAGCTAAAGAGCGCCTTGCCGAACCAGTCACCGGGACCACGCACGCCCGGCGGGCAGCCCCAGAGCCCCCCACCGATGTGCGCGATGTACTCGTTGAGCAGGTCGGTCTTGCCCAGCCGGGTCTGCAGCACCTTGAACTGGGCATGCGGGTCGCGCTGGAAGGCGATGAAGAACAAGCCGGCGGCCAACTTGCCGGTCGCCGGATCCTGGCCGTCGGTGTAGTTGTAGCCGCGGCGCAGGATCTTGATGCCGTTGTTCTGCTCGGGCGAGGCGAGCCGGATGTGCGCGTTCACGTCGATGACCGGGTTGCCCGCGGCGTCGGCCTTCGCGTAGTCGGGATCGGCGAACTCGTCGCCGCCGGTCAGCGGGGCCCCGGTCGCCTTGAACCGGGCGAAGATCTGCTCCTGGTCGGACAGCGGGTCGGTGTCCCAGGACTCGATCTCCATCCGGATCTTGCGGGCCACCAGGTAGGAGCCGCCGCGCATCCATTCGAACTCGGGGGCCATCGGTGCGCCGTTCGCGCCCACCCACACCTGCTCGTCCAGCGTCGCGGTATCGTCGGCGCGCATGTTCCGCGTGCCGTCCTTGAATCCCATCAGGTTCCGCGGCGTGGTCTGGCCGGCCGCGGTCGACGAGGCCCGGCCGAAGCCGAGCTGGGACCACTTGAGCACGGCGACGCCGCGGGCGGCCCGGGTCATGTTCCGCACGGCGTGGAAAACCACCTGCGGGTCGTCCGCGCAGGCCTGGATGCACAGATCGCCGTCGGACAGTTCCGGCCTCAGCACCGCGTCCCCGGGGATCGTGCCGAAGGCGGCGAGCTCCGGCGGCATCCGGCCGGCCAGGCCGAACCGATCGTCGAACAGGCTCGGACCGAAGCCGACCGTGATGGTCAGCGAATGGGCGCCCAGGTCCATCGCCTCGCCCGTGTCGAACGGCGGCTGCTGGTCACGGACCGGGGAATCGCTGACCGACTTGCCCTCGGTCATCCGGGCCGCCATGGCTGCCCACCGGCCGAGCATCCGCTTGAGCTCCTCGACATCGGTGGAGGTCACGTCGAGCGCGGCGAACATCAGCCGCTCCTGCTGGGCGGTGGCGATGCCGGCCTGGCGGTCGCCATAGAACGGCACGATGTTGTCCGCGCGGGCGGCCAGGTCGGCGGCCACCGCGGTCGGCTCGGCGTTGGCGTCGGTGGCGCCCTTGACGCCGTAGCCGGCGGCGAACCCGGCCGCTGCGCCGACCCCCACGGCGGCGGCCCCGCTGAGGAACCGCCGCCGTGAGGTGCTGCCCTGCTCGGTCATGCCCGTCAACTGCTCCCGGTCCTATTGCGTGATCTTCTGCGCCACCGCCGACAGCGGCTCCTGCACCACCAGCAAGGCGTCGACCAATGCCTTCTTGTCCGCGTCGGTCAGCTGGTCGTAGGCGACCCAGCCGCTGGCCGACTCCGGATCGCGGAACGTGTTCAGCTCCGCGGTCAGCGCGTCGAAGGCCGCCGAGATCTGCGGGACGATCGTCGGGTCGATCTGGTTCAGCGCCGGCTTCAGCGTGGCGAACGCCTGCAAGGATCCTTCCACGTTGGCCTCGAAATCCAGCAGGTCGATCTTGGAGTAGGCCTCCTCCTCGCCGGTGATCTTCGACGCCAGCACCTCGTCGAGCAGCGACGCGGAGCCGTTGGCGATCTCGAACGCCTGGTAGCCACCGTCGGTGCCGGCGTTGGTGGCGTCGGAGAGCTGCTTGGCCTGGGTCTGCAGACTCTGCACGTCGGAGACCAGCTGGTCCGCCAGCTGGCTGAGCCCGTCGGTGCTCTGCTTCTCGAACAGGCCCTGCTCGATGGGGTGGAATCCGGTCCACGGGGCGCCCTGCTCGACGTCACCGATCCGCAGGTCGATGGCCGGGTCCAGGTCCGGGAACGACTCGGCAACCGGCTCGATCCGCTCGTAGAACGGCCGGGCCTTGATGTAGGCGGCCTGCGCCGCGGCCAGGTCACCGGCCTTGATGGCGGTGGCCAGCTCCTGCACCGGAACGATCAGGAAGCTGATCTGGTCGTCCACGTAGGAGGCGTAGTCCTTGGTGGCCTGATCCAGCAGCGCGGTCAGGTCCTCGTCCTGCGCGGCGGCCTGCCCGGTCACCGTGAACGTGGTCCGCTCGGTGCTCGCGCCCGGGCAGTAGATCTGGTAAGTGCCGCCGTCCAGCCGGGCCGAGAAGGTGCTGTCGAACCCGGGTGCCAGGTTCTCCCGTTCACCGACGATCCGTTGGTCGGCGACCAGTTCGACCTCGGTGACGCCGACGGCATCGACGTTGGTGACCACGAACGTCACCTGCCCGGCCGGGACCGTGTTCGGCGTCGTGACGCAGCCGTCGGCGTCGGTCACCGTCACGGTCACCTGCCCCGCCGCCCCCGAACCGGCCGAGCCGGACGCCGCGGCGCCGCCCGACGCCGAACCGGAGGCCGACGATTCGGACGAGGCGGTCGAACCGGAGGACCCGCACGCGGCGAGGGCGACGGTACCGGCGGTGAGCAGGACGGCCGGCCACAGCCGGCGGGTCCGAGTTGACATGCTTTCTCCAGGTGAGGGGTGGTGGAACGGTCGATTTCGGTGACGTCGAGATGGCCTCGCCGCGGGTGCCGGCGGGCTGGGCATGGCGTTCGGCCGCACTCGGCCGACGAAGTCGGTGGCTAGCCCCCCGGCGGGGGGAGCGTGCGGGCCAATGGCTGGTCCGGCTGGCCGGCGTCGACGGTCTGGGCCGCACCCTCGGCCGGCCGAACCTCCGGCGGGCGGCGGCCCGACCGGTCCCCCGCCGCGCCGGCGACCTCGCGGGTCGGGGCGCCGACCTGGTCCCGCCTCCCGGCGGGTCGGGTGACGAGCCGGGGCAGGCCGAAGGCGAGCATCACCAGGGCGAACACGACCAGCAGCGCGGGGATCACCTGGCCGACGATCTGGTGCCGGTCCTGGTCGTTCTCGAAGTCCGCGACCTGCGCCAGCGCGGGCCCGACGGCGTCGGCGGGACTGGTCAGCGTGCTGTCCAGGGTGCTGCCCACCTGCACCGGAGCGCGCCCCGGCACGTCCACCTGCACGGTGCGGACGACCCGGACGGACAGCCCGACGACGACCCCGGCGTCCTGGTCGGCGCTGATCGTCGGCGTGACGGTGTCGGTGTAGCTGGCCGGGTAGGACTGTCCGGCGGACCCGGAGCGGACGCCGACCGGCAACCGGCCGTTGTTGAGCTCGGCGATCTGCTCGGCGGTCAGCGCCGTCGGCAGCCCGGCGGCGACCGCGTCGACGGCGGAGCCGATCGGGGTGCCGGCGAACGTGGTCGCCGACGCGGTGGCGCCGGCGGCAGCCACCACCGTGTGCCCGGTCGCGGTCAACGTGCTGATGCTGCTGATGGTCACGCCGCCGACGGCGACGGTGAGGGTCGCCTGGGCGGCATCGGGGGCCAGCTGCACCTGCGCGGTTCCGGCCGACGCGGCGTTCGTCGGGATTGCCGCGGCACCGGCTCCGCCGCTGACCCCGCCACCGACCGCGGCCAACGAGAAGGGGCCCTGGGTCCCGGTCACCGGTGCCGGTACCGGCGGGGCGAGCGCCACCAGCAGTCCGGCGACGACGAGCGCGGCGGACGCGGACGCGACCAGGATCGCGCCGAGGGTCCGCCGGGCCGGGGTGCGCCGGGGCGGCCAGAGCACGACCAGCAGCATCGGCACCGCGTACAGCAGATACGCGACGACCTCGACCACCGGCAGCGACGACCGGATGCCGAGCATGCCGGTCAGCAGCGACTCCTGCACCGAGCCGGGCCGGGCGATCGCGGACAGATCGACCGCCTGCTGCTGACCGGCGGTCAGCCAGCCGGCCTCGTACGCCGCGCGGAGCGTGCTCATCACCAGGCCCGCGGCGACCAGCACCAGAACGGCGCCGGTGATCCGGAAGAACCGGGACAGGTTGAGCTTCACCCCGCCGCGGTAGACCAGATAGCCCAACACGATCGCGCAGCCGATGCCGAGCACCACACCGACGGCGGCCTGCGCCGGGGACACCGCGGACTGGAAGGCGGCGAGCAGGAAGACGGCGGTCTCGAAGCCTTCCCTGATGACCGCGAGGAAGGCCATCACGATCAGCGCGGCCGCCGACCCGCGGGCCAGCGCGCTGCCTGCCGCGTCCTGCAGGCTGCTGCGCAGGTCCCGGGAGTGCTTGCGCATCCACAGGATCATGTACGTGATCATCAGCACAGCGATGCCGGCGACGACGCACTCGAGCATCTCCTGCTGTTGTTGCGGCAGCTCCGACCGCAGCACCTGCAACAGGATGCCGACACCCAGGCAGATGGCGATCGCGACGGCCACGCCGATCCACACGCTGCGCAGGGCGTCCGTCCGGTTGCTCTGCTTGAGGAAGGCGGCGATGATGCCGACGATGAGGGCGGCTTCCAGCCCCTCGCGTAAGCCGATGACGAACGTCGCGAGCATGCGCACCTCCCGCCTCGCGTCCGGCGCATGCCTCACGCGCCCGGGGCCGGGAACCACATTGGTTAGCCTGCCCTAGCCAGGCACCATACATCCGAAACCCTGGCCGGTTGAACTGGGCCGAAGGTCCCGAATCCGGCGGGATGCCGGTTCGACGGCGTCCGCAGACCGTTTCGTACGCTGTTCGGATGACCATCCGCCCGATCGTGATCTGCGGTGAGCCGGTGCTGCACCGGCCGACCCGCCCGGTCACCGAGTTCGGCACGCCCGAACTCGAAGCGCTGCTCCAGGACATGTTCGAGACCAACGAGGCCGCGCACGGCGCGGGTCTGGCGGCCAACCAGATCGGCGACGACCGGCGACTGTTCATCTACGACTGCCCGGACCATGGCACCCGGCGGCGCGGCTACGTCATCAACCCCGAGATCGAGACGTCCACGATCCCCACCAACATGCCCGACCCGGACGAGGACACCGAGGGGTGCCTGTCCGTCCCCGGCGAGAACTTCCCGACCGGCCGCGCCGACTGGGCCAGGGTCAAGGGTTTCGACTCGAACGGCGACCCGATCGAGGTCGAGGGCACCGGTTTCCTCGCCCGTTGCCTGCAACACGAGACGGATCATCTGGACGGACACCTGTACCTCGACCGCTTGATCGGCAAGAACCAGCGGCGGGCGTTCAAGGCGGTCAAGGAACACGGCTGGGGGGTCCCTGGGCTGTCCTGGTTGCCCGGGACCGATCCCGACCCGTTCGGTCACTGAGAGCGGATCGCCGGCACAACCGTCCGTCCGGGTCCGTCACACCCGCCGGCCGGCCGGATCCGTCAGACGCGTCTTCCGATCCGGAATCCGGAATCCGAGCACCGCTGCGTGACCGGGATGGGCACCGTTCACTCTGACGGCTTCACAGGCCGGAGGGTGCACTGTCGTTGCGACAACGATGTGACCTTCCGCGCACCGATGGCCTGAATGGCGGTCGCTAGGGTGGGAACCGTGCAGACCGTGAGAATGTTGCCCGCCGCCGCGGCCTTCGAGCCGGGACCGCACACCTCGACGGCCGGGGGCGGCCGGTGAGCGTTCCGACAACGGACGAGGACCTGCACAGCAACGGCGGCCGCCGCCACCGTCGTCGCCCATTCTCCGACGGGTCCTCCACCGCGGCCGACACGGACACCGCCGACTTATCGGATGAGGCGGGCTCATCGGACGGGGGCGCCGCGGCCGACCAAGCAGCCGGGCGGAACAAGGTCCAGGCCCAGATGGTCGTGGTGGCCAACCGGCTGCCCTTCGACATCGAGAAGCTGCCGGACGGCAGCACCCGTGCTCGGCAGGCACCCGGGGGCCTGGTCACCGCCCTTGCCCCGATCCTGTCGCGCCGTGAGGGTGCCTGGGTCGGCTGGCCCGGCTCGCCCGATCTGGTCCTGGAGCCGACCGATACCGACGGGCTCAGCCTGCACCCGGTCACGCTGACCGCGGAGGAGGTCGACAAGTACTACGAGGGCTTCTCGAATGAGACCCTCTGGCCGCTGTACCACGACGCCGTCATCGAATCGCAGTTCCACCGGGAGTGGTGGGAGGCGTACCAGAAGGTCAACGAACGGTTCGCGGTCGCCGCCGCGGATCTGGCCGCGCCGAACGCCACCGTGTGGGTGCACGACTACCAGCTCCAGCTCGTTCCGCAGTTCCTCCGCCGGCTGCGCCCTGACGTGCGGATCGGCTTCTTCCTGCACATTCCGTTTCCGCCCGTCGAGCTGTTCATGCGGCTGCCCTGGCGCGCGCAGATCGTGAACGGCCTGCTGGGCGCGGACCTGATCGGCTTCCAGTTGCCGGGCGGCGCGCGGAACTTCGCCCGGCTGGCCCGGACCCTGACCGGCGCGGTGACCACGGGCGGCACCATCGAACACGACGGCCGGCAGATCCGGGCGGCCGCGTACCCGATCTCCATCGACTCCGCGGAACAGTCCGCGCTCGCCGCCACCGTCCAGGTGCACGAGGCCGCCCGAAGCCTGCGGGCCGACCTGGGCGATCCGAACAAGATCATCCTCGGGGTCGACCGGCTGGACTACACCAAGGGCATCGACGTCCGGTTGCGCGCGTTCAGCGAGCTGCTCAAGGAGGGCGATCCCGCGGTACAGGACGCGGTCATGGTGCAGATCGCCACGCCGAGCCGGGAGCGGTTGGGCTCCTACCGGCGGATGCGCGAGCAGATCGAGCAGCAGGTCGGCGCGCTCAACGGCGACTACGGGCGGATCGGCCGGCCGGCCGTGCACTACCTGCACCAGTCCCTGCCACGGGAGGAGCTGGCCGCGTTCTACGTGGCCGCCGACGTGATGACCGTCACGCCGCTGCGCGACGGGATGAACCTCGTGGCCAAGGAGTACGTGGCCTGCCGGGTGGACGGCGGCGGCGTGCTGCTGCTGTCGGAGTTCACCGGCGCGGCCAAGGAGCTTCGCGCCAGCCTGCTGGTCAACCCGTACGACACCGACGGGGTCAAGAAGCACCTGCGGCAGGCGCTGACCATGCCCGCGGTGGAGTCGCGGCGCCGGATGCGGTCGCTGCGCCGCCAGGTGCTCACGCACGACGTCGACCGCTGGGCGGCGGCCTTCCTGTCCGCCCTGGAGAACACCCGGGATCACGTGGCCGACGCCGTGAGCCGGCTGCCCGACGACGTCGTCGCCAAGCTGCACCAGGTCGCCGAGACCCAGCGGCTGCTGGTCGCCACCGACTTCGACGGCTGCCTCGCCCCGATCGTCGACGATCCGGCGACCGCCCGACCGCTGCCGGAGTCGATGGAGGCGCTGCAGGCGCTGACCGTCACCCCCGGCACCGTCGTCGCGGTGGTGTCCGGCCGCGCTCTGGCCGACCTGGAGATGCTGCTCGGTCCGGTCGAGCGGATCCATCTGGTGGGCAGTCACGGCGCCGAGACCTCGGCCGCGGACCGCGAGGAGACGGCGCTGCTCGGCCCGGACGAGACCAGGAGATTGGCCCGGCTGCGGCTCGAGCTCCAGCAGATCACCGCCGAGTACCCGAGCGTGTGGCTGGAGCTGAAGCCGACCGGCATCGCGGTGCACCTGCGCGGCGTCGATCCCGAGGACGCGTCCGCGGTCACCACCGCCGTCGAGGAGAACCCGGCGACCTGGCCCGGGGTGCACCTGCTGCGCGGCAAGAAGGTCCTTGAGCTGACCGTGGTGACCACCAACAAGGGCCGCGCGCTCAAGGCCCTCACCAAGGCGAACCACTGCACCGCGACGATCTTCATCGGCGACGACATCACCGACGAGAACGCGTTCGGAGTCCTGGAGGACGGTGACGTCGGCATCAAGGTCGGCTCCGGCCGAACCGTCGCGGACACCCGCATCGCCGACCCGACCAGGGTCGCGGACGTGCTCAACGTGCTGGCCGACTACCGCCGCCGGGTGATCAAGCGCCGCTCCCAGCACGCGGCCGGGACCTCCGGGCCCGGGGCGAAGGACCGGCTCACCGCGAGCTGACCATCCGGTCCGCTTCGTCCTGTCTCGGCTCGGCTCGGTCCGGTGCGTCCCGTCCAGCTCAGCTCAGCTCGGTAGCTCCCGTCCAGGCTCAGCTCGGTCCGACGGCGGACGGCTCGGCTCCGTCCGGCGGCGGACGGCCACGGCGGATGCCGACGGTCGCCGCGCGCCGCCGGGTCGTCGTCACGCCCGTCAACTCTCGAAGGTGGCGATCGCCGCGGCCAGCGCCTGGCTTATCGGCGCTCCGCCGTGCCCGGCGTCGTCCAGCACCACCAACCGGCTCGCCGGCCAGGCCTTGTGCAGGTCCCACGCCGCCGACAGCGGACCGCTGACGTCGTACCGACCGTGCACCAGGACGCCGGGCAGGTCGCCGATGGCCGGCATCCCGCCCATGACGCCGTCCGGCGGCAGGAAGCAGTCGTTCGCCCAGTAGTGGATCACCAGGGTGGCGAACTGGGCACGGAACTGCGGGTCGGCGTACCTCGGGCTGGGCGTCCAGCCGGGCGCGAGCGACACGTGCGCGTCCTCCCAGGCGCACCACGCCCGGGCCGCCGCGAACCGGACTTCCGGGTCGGCGTCGGTGATCAGCCTCAGGTAGCCGTCGAGTACCCGTTCACCCGGCCGCCGGCCGGACGCCTCGGCGAACTCCCCCCACTCGCGCCGCCGCGCGCCCGGGCAGCCTCGCGAGCTCGGCGCCCCGGACAGGGCGTCGACGCCTGTATCGATGGTTCGCTCGGCGAGCCTCGCTCTCGAGGAAACACGTGCCGCATCGACTCGGTGATCCACTCCAGGTACTCCCGGGCGCCGTTGGTCACCGCAGCCAGCGCCAGACCCGTCACCCGCTCCGGATGTCGCTGCGCGTAGGCGAGCGCCAGCGTCACTCCCCACGACCCGCCCACCAGCAGCCACCGGTCGACGCCCAGGTGATCGCGCAGCAGCTCGAGGTCGTCGATCTGCTGGCCGGTGGTGTTGGTGGCCAGTGACGCCAGATCCTGGTGCGCCAGCGGCCGACTTCGACCGCAGCCGCGCTGATCCAGGTACACGATCCGCCAGCGCCGCGGATCGAACTGCCGTCGAAACCCGCCGGACATCGGTGAGCCGGGTCCGCCGTGCAGGAAGACCGCCGGCCGGCCATCGGGGTTCCCGGAGCACTCCCAATACAGCCGGGCGCCGTGCGCGGCCGACAGCATGCCCGTCGCGTGCGGCTCGATGGGCGGGAACACCGCGATCACGCAGCCGGCGGCCGGTGACACACAGCCTCGACGTTGTTGCCGTCCGGATCGCGGACGAACACCGCGTAGTAGGTCGGGTGGTACTCCGGCCACACCCGCGGCTCGTGCAGGATTTCCAGACCCAGGCCGACGGCGACCCGGTACGCCTCGTCCACCACGGCCCGGTCGGCGGCGGCGAACGCGATGTGTGACTGTCGTCCGCCCGGGTCGGTGGCCGCGCTGACCCAGAAGCTCGGATGTTCGGGCGGCCCGAACCCCACCGCCTCCCCGAAGTCCATCACCCGCGCATACCCGAGTGGGGCCAGGAAGGCGTCGTACCAGGCCGCGGCCGCGGCGACGTCGTCGGACTGCACACCGAAATGATCGATCATGGTTGGCACTGTGCCACCACGGTCCGACAGTGCCCACCCGCCGACTTACCGCCGCCTGCTCGCCGCCCGGCGGCACCGCGCGGCCGATCCATCCGATGCGCCGGTGATCATGAACCGCGCGCTCGGTGTGAGAGCCTGGAACGACCACATTCCCGTGATCGATCCAACGACCGAAGGTCGATCAAACCAAGAGGGGCAGCCGGAGATCCGGACATGACCGCACTGATCGAACCCGTCACCGCGCCCACCGGCCCCAACGGCGCCGCCGACCATCTGTGGATGCACTTCACCCGGATGGGCACCTTCGCCGACAAGCCGGTTCCGGTCATCGAGCGCGGCGACGGCGCCTACATCTGGGACACCGACGGCCGCAAATATCTTGACGCCCTGTCCGCGCTGTTCGTGGTGCAGGCCGGGTACGGGCGGGAGGAGATCGCCGCGGCCGCCGCCGCCCAGACCCGCAAGCTGGCCTACTTCCCGGTGTGGTCCTACGCCACCCCGCCGGCCATCGAGCTGGCCGACCGGCTGGCCGCGCTGGCTCCCGGCGACCTGAACAAGGTGTTCTTCTCCTCCGGCGGCGGCGAATCCGTCGAGACCGCCTGGAAGGTCGCCAAGCAGTACTTCAAGCTCACCGGCAAGCCGAACAAGACCAAGGTGGTCAGCCGGTCCGTCGCCTACCACGGCACCACCCAGGGGGCGTTGGCCATCACCGGCGTCCCGGGCTTCCAGATTCCCTTCGCCCCGCTCGTTCCGGGCGCCATCAAGGTGCCCAACACCGACTTCTACCGGGCTCCCGACCACGTCGCCGACGATGAGAAGACGTTCGGCCGGTGGGCGGCCGACCAGTTCGAGCAGGCCATCGTGATGGAGGGCCCGGACAGTGTGGCGGCGGTGTTCGTCGAGCCGGTGCAGAACGCCGGCGGGTCGATCCCGCCGCCACCTGGGTACTTCGAGCGTCTCCGCGAGATCTGTGACGCCTACGACGTGCTGCTCGTTTCCGACGAGGTGATCTGCGCGTACGGACGGCTGGGCACCCTGTTCGGTGCCGACAAGTTCGGCTACCAGCCCGACATCATCACCAGCGCCAAGGGTTTGACCTCGGGCTACGCCGCGCTGGGCGCGGCGATCATCTCCGACCGGATCTTCGAGCCGTTCAGCAAGGGCACCGTCGCGTTCCCGCACGGCTACACCTTCGGCGGGCACCCGGTGGCCTGCGCCGCCGCGCTGGCCAACCTCGACCTGTTCGAGTCCGAGGACCTGCCGGGCAACGTGCTGCGCAATGAGGGCGCCTTCGAGGCCACCCTCAAGAAGCTATTGGACCTGCCGATCGTCGGTGACGTCCGCGGCAACGGCTACTTCTGGTCGGTCGAGCTGGTCCGCGACCAGGCCAGCAGGGAGCCGTTCACCCGCGCCGATTGCGAGCGGGTGCTGCGCGGGTTCGTGGCACCGGGGCTGTGGGAGGCCGGCGTCTACGCACGGGCCGACGACCGCGGTCAGGCCGTCGTCCAGTTCGCCCCGCCGCTGATGTGCGGCCAGGCCGAGTTCGACCAGATCGAGTCGGCGATGCGGTCCGTGTTGAAGGACGCCTGGGCCAAGCTGTAGGGTTTCTCGCCCCATGGGGGTCCGGCTGTCGGTGACCACCACCGGCGAGGAAGCGACGTGATGACGGGGCGAAGCACAGTCCGACTCACCCTGCCGCGATGGTTCTCGGCCCTGGTCGGGGCGGCGGCGGTCGTGGTGGGCGTCGTGCTCATCCTGCGACCGTTCACCTCGCTCGCCGTGCTCGCCCTGGTGGTCGGCATCGGCGCACTGGTCGTCGGCGTCTCCGAGCTCGCCGATGTCCGCTCGGCGACCCGCCGGTGGATCCGCGTCCTGGCCGGGATCGGGTGGTGCGTGGCCGGGCTGCTCGCGCTGGCCTGGCCCGGCATCACCATCGGCGTGCTCGCCCTGATCGTCGGCATCGCGCTGATCGTCACCGGCATCGCCGACCTGATCGCGGGCATCCGAGGAAGCACCGACGAGCGGCTCGCCGCGGTGATCGGCGGCCTGGCCGGTGTCGTCTTCGGCGTGCTCGCGCTGACCTGGCCGGACATCACGGTGTTGGTGATCGCCGTCGTGTTCGGTGCCCGGGTGCTGCTGTTCGGTGCGGCCCGGATCGGCGCGGCGTTCGCCCGCGACGCGGACGAACCGTCCCCGACTCCGACCTCCCGGCCGCGGAAGCGCTGGCGTCGGTTCGCCCGGATCCTCGGGTCGGCCCTCGCACTCGGACTCGCGCTGATCCTGGCGGTGATCAGCCTCTGGATCGTCCGGACCAACCCGACGGTCACCGACTTCTACGCGGTCCCGGATTCCGTGCCAACCGCACCCGGTGTGCTGCTGAGCAGCGAGCCGATGACGAACGGCATCCCCGACGACGCCGACGCCTGGCGGATCCTGTATACCACCACCCGGAACGACGGTCAGCCCGCGGTAGCCAGCGGCCTGGTGATGGTCGCCAGGAACGCGCCGGCCGGCCCGCGACCCGTCATTGCCTGGGCGCACGGCACCACCGGCACCGACATCACCTGTGCGCCGTCCCTGCTGGCCGATCCGTTCACCAGCGGGGCGATGTTCGTCCAGGATCAGGTGATCGACCGCGGCTGGGTCATGGTCGCCGCCGACTACGTCGGGCTGGGTGTCGACGCCCCGCACCCGTACCTGGTCGGCCAGCCCGAGGGTCGGTCGGTGCTGGACGCGGTCCGCGCGGCGCACCAACTCGACGCCGTCGACCTGCAGGATCGCACCCTGGTCTGGGGCCACTCCCAGGGCGGCCACGCCGCTTTGTGGACGGGCATCCTTGCGCCGACCTACGCGCCCGACGTCGACGTGATCGGCGTTGCCGCACTGGCTCCCGCCTCCGACCTGCTCGGGCTGGTGGACAACCTCGCCGGCATCCCCGGCGGCACGATCTTCGCCTCCTATGTGGTCGACGGATACGCCAGGACATATCCCGACGTGAAGATCGACGACTACATCAACCCCGCCGCCCGCACCATGGTCACCGAGGCCGCCGGCCGATGTCTGGGCAAGTCCGCGCTCGTCTCGGTGATCGCCGGGCTCCCCCGGGACCAGCCGATGTACGCCAGCGATCCAGGCGGCGGCCCGTTGGGGCAACGGCTCACCGAGAACATTCCACGCGACCCGATCCGGGCGCCCGTGTTCATCGGGCAGGGCGAGGCCGACGGGCTGGTGCTGCCGGGCGTGCAACGCGCGTACGTCCGCCAGCAGTGCGCGGCCGGTCAGCAACTCGAATTCCGCACCTACCCGGGACGCGATCATGTCGGCGTCGTCGCGCCCGATTCCCCGGCGATTCCGGACCTGTTCGCGTGGACCGAAGACCGGCTGGCCGGTGCCACACCGGTGAACAGCTGTCCGAACCTGTGAGGCACGAAGTGCTTTGCTTTCAGGCTCGACGGCTCTCGACCCAAGCCCGCCAACACGGGATCAGGTCGGGCAGGAGCGCGGTCAGGTAAGCGGCTGCTTCCCGGTCGGTGGTCAGCGGCAGCGGGAGTTGAACCTGGTAGGTGCCCCACCGGCCGGCGGGATCGGGCGGGATGCATTCGGTGAAGTAGGCAGGTTCTCCGGTTTCCCAGATCAATGTCGCGATGCCCCCGTCGGGCGCCTGCACCCCTGCGTCGCCGCAGTCGCCGTAGGTCACGAACACGCCGATGGTGAACCCGTCGACGCTCGCTTCGGGGTACCGGTCAGGACCTGTCTCCGGCAGGGACTCACCCTGGTCGGCTCCGTCGTCGGCCGCCGGGCGTATCGATGGGTTCATCGCTCCTCGCTGCCCGGCAGCCGCAGAATGGCCACTGCCACCGCGTAGACCTCGCTGAGATCATCGCCCATCCAACGGTCGTCGGCGCGGCGCCCGTAGAACCGGAAGGTCGATGACGGGTAGCCACCGAATCCGCCGAGGTCGATGCTCACGAGCACGTCGATCGGCATCGGAGTCAGGCCGGCGGCGCGGGTAAGGACCTGCCGGGCGAGCAGCACGCTATGGGCCAGGTTGACCGTCGCCCAGTCCGGTTGCTCGATGCCCAGGAACTCGTCCGGATGGAACTTGTTCACCCACGCCTCGTGCCCGGTCGCCTCAGTGTACGGCGATCTGTCACCGTTGGCCGCGAGCATGCCGGCGAAGTAGACGCCGCCGTTTCGCGACACGATCCCTTGATCGTCGATGAACGCCTGCAGCCCGGGATCGAGCCGGTCGGCGGCGATGATGTCCTCGGCCTCCCGCCGGATCGCCAGCATCAGGCCGTTCATGTGTTCCACGAGCACGGGCGACGATGGTAGCGCTCGACCGGGGCCAACTCGGGCGCGCTGAGAAGGAAAAGGGCCGCGCAGCGACACTTTTCCTTCTGGACACCCATCGGCCGAGGCCCGCACTGGTTCCAACTTGGCGGGACCGGTCACTGCGCTGATCATCGCACGACCGAGCCGGACATTTCGGGCGCAGATTTCGTGCGATGATCAGCGCAGGAGCGCCTGGCCGGACGCCAAGAGAGCCCTCACCCGGTCACTTCCTGGCCTTCGCCGTCTTCGCCGACCTTCGCCGCCGCCGCTGCCTTCGCCGTCTTCGCAGACTTCGCAGACTTCGCCGTGCCGGGGTCGGCAGGATCGGCGGCGTCGCCGAGGAACAGCTGCAGCCACCGTGCCTGCGGGTCGATGTCCACCAGCATGCCCTTGACCAGCAGGCTGGCCGGGATGGCCAGGATGGCGCCGAGCGGGCCCAGGATGTAGGTCCAGATGATCAGCGACAGGAAGCTCATGGTGGTGGTCAGACCGACCGCGTCGCCGACGAACTTGGGCTGCAGCACCGACTGGATGACGAAGTTCAGCGCGCAGTAGACGACCACGACGGCGATCGCCAGACCCGGACCGCCCTGCAGGAAAGCCAGGACCGTCGGCGGGATCAGGCCGACGATGAAGCCGACGTTGGGGATGTAGTTGGTGACGAACGCGAGCATCCCCCACAGGAACGCCGCCGGCACCCCGAGGATCAGCAGGGCGGCGGTGTCCAGCACGGCCACGATGGCACCGAACACGGTCGCCACGCCGAAGTAGCGGCGGGTGCCGGAGGCGAACGCGCGCAGCCCGTCGAAGGTGGCCTCGTGCCCGGCCCGGACCCGCAGCATCCGCTCGGGGAACACCATGCCGTCGACGGCCAGGAAGATCAGCAGCACGATCGTGAACAGGGTCGCCGACAGCACGCTGCTCAGCCCGGACAGCAGGGCCTCCGCGAACGAGGCGATCGTGCTCGGGCTGATGTCGGTCAGCAACGACTGGACGTCCGTGGTGGATAGCCCAAGGCCGTCCAGCCACGACTGCAGGCCGGCGAGCGTCTGTTGCCAGTCGTCCGCGTACTCGGGGATCAACTGGACGAACCGGATGACGCCCAGCCCGGTCGCGATCATCAGACCGACCACGATCAGCAGTCCGGCCGCAAACGCCGCGATCGAGGCGAGCCAGCGCGGCGCTCGACGCCGGACCAGCCAGCCGCGGACCGGTTCGACCAGGATGGTCAGCACCAGCGCCAGGAAGACCGGCCCGATGATGGACGGAATCGACCGCAGGCCGGCCACCACGACCACGATGGCGGCCAGCCCCAGGCCGATGGCCAGTCCGCGGGGCACCTGGTGGGATCCGACGACCGGGCCGCGCGCCCCATCCGTCGTCCCGGCCGGGAATGCGGTGGAAACGGCCCGCTGGTCCGCCGGGTCGTTGCCCGCTGTTGTGGTCATGTTCGTCCGCCTGTCCCTCGATGGCCGCCGGCACAAGACTGCCCGGCGAACCCGACCGCGCGAACGATCTGACGCGATCTACATCCGGGGTGTCGCGGTGGTCCGTCCCGGCAGGAAGGTGGTGGGCAGCAGCAGCCGGCGGCCGGCGGCCTTGCGGGCAGGATTGAGCAGCATCCGGCCGGCGTTGCGACCCTTGTCGACGACCGGCTGTTCGACGGTGGTGAGGCCGGCGTCGACGGCGGCCTTGATCCCGTCGAATCCGGTCACCGAAACGTCCTCGGGTACCCGCCGGCGACGCCGGGTGAGCTCCTGTATCGCGCCCAGAGCGAGCACGTCCGAGGTGGCGATCAGCGCGGTGATCCCCGGATCCAGGGTGAGGACCTCGGCCGTGGCCGACGCGCCCGCCTCGATGGTGTGCTCGAAGCGTTCGACGACCGGGATCCGGTCCCAGGCCACACCGGCCGCGGTGCACGCCTCGCGCAGCCCGATCAGCCGGTTGCGCTGCACGTGGTAGCGGGCCGCGCTCTGCCGTTCGATCGGCACCGGCCCATCCAGCCTGGCCCGGCCCAGCCGCATGCAGACCACGCCGATGCGCCGGTGACCGAGCTCGAGCAGGTGGTCGGCGACCTGACGGATCGCGGCCTTGTCGTCGATGCCGACCGAGTTGGTGCCGGGAATGCTCGGTTGGTCGCAGATCACCGACGGCACCGGGCGGGCCAGCGCGGCGGCGAGGTGCGGATCGTCATCGGGCATCGAGTAGACGACGAAGCCGTCGACGGCCGCCCTGGTCACCCCGGCGACGTCCTCGGACCCGGGCCGGGCGGGCACCAGCAGCAGGCCCACCTGCGCCTCGTCGCACTCCAGGGTGAGGCCCTCCAGGAAGGCGACCGCCCCGGGGTCCCGGATGGCGTACGACACCTGCTCGGCGAGCAACAGCCCGACCGCGCCGGCCTTGCGTGTGCGCAACGACCGTGCCATCGGATCCGGGCCCGGGTAGCCCATCCGGCGGGCCGCCTCCATCACCCGGGACCGCAGTTGCGGAGACAGCTGGTCCGGGCGGTTGTAGGCATTGGACACCGTGGTCCTGGACACACCCAACTCGGCGGCGAGCGACGCGAGTGTCGCCGGCGGCCTCGTCCGCGGGGGTCGGTCCATCTTCCACACGGTATCGCGTCGGCCTCGCTCGATCGCCATCCGGCCACCACCTCGCCGACGCCAGCGGCGGCCGCGCCCCGCCGAGGTGCCGGAAAACGTTTTCCAATCCCCTTCCCAAGAGGCGGCCCGTCGGTTACTGTCAGACCTCGACACCCTCGTCGACCGGACCCTGACGATCAGGGGCCGACGGAAGGACGTGACATTCCATGGCCGACGTCAAGTACGACGGAGCCTCTCGTGTGTACCCCGGCAACCCGCCCGTCCGGGCCGTGGACACCTTGAACCTGGACATCCCCGACGGCGAGTTCCTCGTCCTGGTCGGCCCGTCCGGATCCGGCAAGTCCACCGCGCTGCGGATGCTGGCCGGGCTGGAGGACGTCAACGAGGGCCGCATCTTCATCGGCGGCCGCGACGTCACCCACGTCCCGCCGAAGAACCGGGACATCGCCATGGTGTTCCAGTCCTACGCCCTGTACCCGCACATGACCGTCGCCGAGAACATGGGCTTCGCGCTCAAACTGCGCGGCGTGAACAAGGCCGAGATCGCCGCGAAGGTGAAGGAGGCAGCCGGCCTGTTGGATCTGGAGAAGTACCTGGACCGCAAGCCCAAGGCGCTCTCCGGCGGTCAGCGCCAGCGGGTCGCGATGGGCCGCGCCATCGTCCGCGAGCCGTCCGTGTTCCTCATGGACGAGCCGCTGTCCAACCTGGACGCCAAACTCCGGGTGGAGACCCGCGCCAACATCGCCGAACTGCAGTCCCGGCTGGGCACCACCACCGTCTACGTCACCCACGACCAGGTCGAGGCCATGACCATGGGCCACCGCGTCGCGGTCCTCAAGGACGGCATCCTGAACCAGGTCGACACCCCCCGGACGCTCTACGACAAGCCGGTCAACGTCTTCGTCGCCGGGTTCATGGGCTCCCCCGCGATGAATCTGCTCACCGTGCCGCTCGTCGCCGACGGCGCACAACTGGGCGACGCCACCTTCCCGCTCCCCCGCAGCGTGCTCGCCGAGGCGTCCGCCGCCGGGCTGAACGAGGTCACCTTCGGGGTGCGACCGGAGAACATCACCCTGAGCGACAAGGGCATCCCGGTCAGCATCGACCTGGTCGAGGAGCTCGGCGCCGACGCCTACGTGCACGGCCACACCCCCGACGGCAACCGGCTCGTCATCCGCGCCGACGCACGCGTCCACCCCTCCCAGGGCTCCACGGTGCACGCGCTTCCCACCGACGCCGAGCACTGCCACGTGTTCGACCCGAACACCGGCATCCGGTTCAAGTCCTCCGACGCCGTCCCCGCGGACGCCGTGGCCGGCGCCACCGTGGACCTCGGCAAGATCTGACGTCGCTGGCGTCTGTTCACCGGCTCGGGTTTCTCGGCCGGCCCGGGTTTCTCGGCCGGCCCGGGTTTCTCGGCCGGGCTCTGGCACGCTCCCCCAGGGGGCCGCGGAACATCCGCAGGCCTGGGACCGGCGCAAGCTCCGCGGGCGTCCCGCCTCGCGCTGACCTGGCGCACTCCAGCTGAAGCCGCGGAACAACAGCACGCCTAGGACCAGCGCAAGCTCCGCAGGCGTCCCGCTTCACGCTGACCTGGCGCACTCCGGCTGAGGCCGCGGAACAACCGCAGGCCTGGGACCGGCGCAAATTCCGCAGGCGTCCCGCCTCGCGCTGACCTGGCGCACTCCAGCTGAAGCCGCGGAACAACAGCACGCCTAGGACCAGCGCAAGCTCCGCAGGCGTCCCGCCTCGCGCTGACCTGGCGCACTCCAGCTGAGGTCGCGGAACAACCGCAGGCCTGGGACCGGCACAAGCTCCGCAACCATCCGCAACCGGCCGATCCGTCGCACCCCACACCAAGCCGCGGAACAACAGCATGCCTGGGACCGGCGCAAGCTCCGCAGGCGCCGCTTCGCGCTGACCTGGCGCACTCCAGCTGAAGCCGCGGAACATCCGCAGGCCTGGGACCGGCGCAAATTCCGCGGGCGTCCCGCCTCGCGCTGACCTGGCGCACTCCAGCTGAAGCCGCGGAACATCCGCAGGCCTAGGACCAGCACAAGCTCCGCAGGCATCCACTTCCCGCTGACCTGGGGCTGTCCAGCTGAGGCCGCGGAACAACAGCAGGCCTGGGACCGGCGCAAATTCCGCGGGCGTCCCGCCTCGCGCTGACCTGGC
>CAZCEH010000018.1:28569-76578 GCA_964497705.1 uncultured Actinomycetes bacterium
CGCCTCGCGCTGACCTGGCGCACTCCAGCTGAAGCCGCGGAACATCCGCAGGCCTGGGACCGGCGCAAATTCCGCGGGCGTCCCGCCTCGCGCTGACCTGGCGCACTCCAGCTGAAGCCGCGGAACATCCGCAGGCCTGGGACCGGCGCAAATTCCGCGGGCGTCCCGCCTCGCGCTGACCTGGCGCACTCCAGCTGAAGCCGCGGAACAACAGCACGCCTAGGACCAGCGCAAGCTCCGCAGGCGTCCCGCTTCACGCTGACCTGGCGCACTCCGGCTGAGGCCGCGGAACAACCGCAGGCCTGGGACCGGCGCAAATTCCGCAGGCGTCCCGCCTCGCGCTGACCTGGCGCACTCCAGCTGAAGCCGCGGAACAACAGCACGCCTAGGACCAGCACAAGCTCCGCAACCATCCGCAACCATCCGCACCGCGCCCGATCCGGGCCCACACCATCGGCGGACCCGACGTCGGGTCCAGGTAGCCCGCTCAGGCCGGCACGGACGAGCCGGCCTGCACCGGGGCGTTCGCTGCCGCCAGCGCGCCAGGTCCGCGCCGAGACCAGCCGCGACGCGACCGGGCCGACCCCATCAGCCGGCACACCACCCAGATCGCGAACGAGATCGTGGTGATGTACGGGCTGATCGGCACGCTGCCGCCCAGCGCCAGCAGGATCCCACCGACCGTGGACACCATCGCGAACGCGACCGACAGCACCGGCACCCACAGCGCCGACGCGGTCACTCGCATCGCCGCCGCGGCCGGCGTGACCAGCAGCGACAGCACCAGCAGCGCGCCGACCACCTGGATCGCCATGGCCACGGTCAGGCCCAGCACCAGCATGAACACCGGGGACAGCGCCCGGACCGGCACGCCCCGGGACGCGGCGATGTCCGGATCGACGCTGGCGAACACCAGCGGGCGCCAGATCACCGCTAGGACCAGCAGCACCGCCGCCGAGATCGAGCCCAGCCACACCAGCTGCGGGTCGTCCACGGCCACGATCTGCCCGGTGAGCAGGCCGAACTTGTTCGCCGACCGCCCCGGATACAGCGACAGGAACAGCACGCCCAGGCCCAGTCCGAACGGCATCAGCACGCCGATGATGGACGAGCGTTCCCGGGCCCGTACCCCCAGCAGGCCGATCACCAGCGCCGCCAGCAGCGACCCGAAGACCGAACCGACCACCACGTTGACGCCCACCAGCAGGGCGAACGAGGCGCCGGCGAAGGACAGCTCGCTGATCCCGTGCACCGCGAACGTGAGGTCGCGCATCATCACGAAGACGCCGATCAGGCCGCCGACCAGGCCGAGCACCGCGCCGGCCAGGATCGAGTTGTGCAGCAGCGCCAGCAGCTCGCCGTAATGGTCGAAGTTGAAGATCTTGTCCCAGGCGCTCATCGATGGTGCTCCCCGAGGTCGAGGCCGGGGTGGTCGTCGTGCGACTGGTGACCGACCGCCCCCTCCACGGACGGCACCACGATGATCCGGCCGTGCGCGGTCAGCACGTCGACCGGTGCGCCGTAGAGCTCGGTCAGGCCCGCCGAGGTCAGCACCTGGTCCGGTGGACCGAGTCGGAACCGCCCGGCGGCCAGGTAGAGCACCTGATCGACGTACGGCAGCACCGGATTGATGTCGTGCGTGACGAACAGCACCGCGGTGTCCCTGGCCTGCCGCTCCTGGTTCAGGAGCGCGGCGATGTCCTGCTGGTGCCGCAGGTCCAGCGCGGCGAGCGGCTCGTCGCACAGCAGCAAGGGCGGGTCGCTGGCCAGTGCGGCGGCGACCCGGACCCGTTGCAGCTCGCCGCCGGAGAGCATGCTCACCGGCGCGTCGCCGAAGTCGGTGGCGCCCACCGACTCGAGCAACTCGTCGACCCGCGCCCGCACCGCCCGCCGGCGGTTGCCGAAGGAAACGGGCAAACCCCAACGGTGCCCGTCCAGCCCCAGCCGTACCACGTCCCGCGCCTTGATCATGGTGGCGGCGTCGATGGCGATTCGCTGGGGCACGTACCCGACGTCCGTGCCGCGCCGGCCCAGCGGCCGGCCCCGGATCCAGCCCTGCCCGGAGCTCAGCGGGATCTCGCCGAGCACCGCGCGCAGCAGGCTCGACTTGCCCGAGCCGTTGGACCCCAGCACCGCGACGAACTCGCCGGGCCGCACCGACAGGTCCAGGTCCTGCCACAACAGGCGTTCGCCGAACGCCAGCCCGGCGCCCTGCAGCCGCAGCGCCGGCACGTCGGGCGCTCCCGAGGCCGGCGTCGGGCGTGTCGGCACACCTGCCGGTGCGTCGGCGAGCGCCTGCTCGGTCATCCGCCCAGGGCCTGCGAGAGCGCCTGGATGTTCGCCTGCATCCACGTCAGGTAATCCTGCCCGTTCGGCAGGGTCTCGGTGACCGGAACCACCGGGATGCCGTTGGCCTTCGCCGCGTCCACGACCGCCTGCGTCTGCGGTCCCGAGGTCTGCTCGTTGTAGACCAGCACGGCGACCTGCTTGTCGCTGAACAGCTTCAGCGTCTGGTCCAGCACGGCGGCCGGCACGTCGGTCTCGTTCTCGATCGCCTCGCTGAACGCCTCCGGCGTGGCGTTCTGCAGGCCCGCCGCATCGAGCAGATACAGCGGCACCGGCTCCGTGATCGCCGCCTTGGTGCCCGCGTGCTTGCTCTTCAGCTCGCCCACCTGGGTGGACAGTTGCGCCAGCGAGGCGTCGAAGTCCGCCGCGTTGGACGTGAAGCCGGCCGCATCGGCCGGGTCGATCGCGGACAGCTGCCGGGCGACCTCGTCCGCGACCTTGCCGACGGTGGGCAGGTCGTACCAGACGTGCTCGTTGAGCTCGCCGCCGTCGGCGGTGAAGCCGGACACGTCCACCGCGTTGATCACCGGCGCACCGGAGGACACCGATGCCAGCATGGTCGACATGAAGTCGTCGTAGCCGCCGCCGTTCTCGACGACGAGGGCGGCCTTGGACAGTGCCAGCTGGTTCTGCGCGCTGGCCTGGAAGGCGTGCGGGTCGGCGCTGGGATCGCTGATCACGGAGGTGACCTCGACGTGGTCGCCGCCGACCCGCTCGACGACGTCGCCCCAGACGTTGGTCGAGGCCACCACGACGATCGGGGCGGATGCGGCGGCCGTGGTTCCGGACGCCGAACCGGTCGATGACTGCGTCGATCCGGACGAGCAGGCGGCCAGGACGACGCCGGCCAGGGCGGACAGGGCGATCACGGCCGATCGGCGCCGCCGGCCGATCGACGTATTAACCGTTCTGATAATCACTCTCGACAGAGTAGTCCATCCGAGCCCCGGCGGATCGCCGACCGGCCCGGGCCGGGCAGCCCGCCCTGGCACCAGCGGGGCCGGGCAGCCCGCCCTGGCACCAGCGGACCGCCAAGGGATCAGCGGGGAGGTCAGCCGCCGGCCGGCTGTTCGGCGCGACGCCGCCGGGCGACCTCGGCCAGCACCACCCCGGCGGCGACGGACGCGTTGAGCGACTCGACCGACCGCGCCATCGGGATGGACACGGTGACGTCGCAGACCGTGCGGGTCAGCCGGGCCAGCCCACGACCCTCCGACCCGACCACCAGCACCAGCGGCGAGGTGGCCAGCTCGAACGAGTCGGTGTCGGTGGTGCCGTCGGCGTCCAACCCGGCGATCATCAGTCCCTGCCGGGCGTAGTCCTTCAGCGTCCGCACCAGGTTGGTGCAGCGGGCCACCCGTAACCGGGCCGCGGTGCCGGCCGACGTCCGCCAGGCGGACGCGGTCATCCCGGCGCTGCGCCGCTCGGGCACCACCACGCCGTGCGCACCGAACGCGGCCGCGGACCGGACGATCGCACCGAGATTGCGCGGGTCGGTCACCCCGTCGACCGCGACGATCAGGGCGGCGCGGCCCGAGTCGCGGGCCCGCCCGAGCAGATCGTCCGGGTGGGCGTACTGGTAGGGCGGCACGACCAGCGCCACCCCCTGGTGCACCGCGTTGCCGGTCAGCCGATCCAACTCCGCCCGGGACACGTCCAACTGAGGGATGCCCCGCTCTGCGGCCGCCGCGATCGCCTCGGCCACCCGGTCGTCCGACGCCAGCCCGGCCGCCACGTACAACGCCGACGACGGCACACCGGCCCGCAACGCCTCGACCACCGGGTTGCGGCCGACGACGGTCTCCGGAAGCTCCCCGCGGGGCCGGGCCGGCGACCGCGACTCGCCGGCCGGCCGAGGCTTCTGCCGCGCGGCCGCGGCCGCCCGCTTGGCCGCGGGGTGCCCGGTCCGGTTCTCCGCCGGCGGCGTCGGCCCCTTGCCCTGCAGCGCCCGGCGGGAACGTCCGCCGCTGCCGACGACCGCGCCCTTCTTGCTGCCCGCCTTGCGGGTGGCGCCGCGGCGCTGCGAGTTGCCGGCCATGCTGGTGTCCTCCGTGACTGGTGCGACGGCCCGGGTCCGGGCCGACGTGGCTGGTGCGGCGGCCCGAGTCCGGGCCGACTGTCTGGGCCGACGGTCAGGGCCGGCCGGCGGATCCGGCGACGGACCACACCGGTCCGTCCTTGGTGTCCTCGATCGCGAACCCGGCCGCGGAAAGCTGGTTGCGGATCTCGTCGGCCCGGGCGAAGTCACGTTCGGCGCGGGCCTGCGCCCGTTCGGCCAGCAGCCCGTCCAGCAGCCGGCCGGTCGCCTCGACCAGTCGCCGGTCCTCGCGCCGCTCGGCCCAGGGCGCGGCCCACGGGTCCAGGCCCAGCACCCCGAGCATCGCCCGCACCGAGGACGCCAATTCCTGCGCGGCCGGGTCGTCGGACCTGGCCAGCGCGGCGTTCCCGGCTCGGACCTGGTCGTGGATCACGGCCAGCGCCTTGGGCACCCGCAGGTCGTCGTCCATCGCCTGCCGGAACGCCTCGGGCACCTCCCCGATCGGCACCCCTTCGTCACCGGCCCCCATCCGGTCGGCGGCCCGGTGCAGGAACGACTCGATCCGCTCGTAGGCCTTGGCCGCGTCGTCCAGCGCCTCCTGCGAGTACTCGATCGAGGATCGGTAGTGGACGCTGATCAGGTAGTACCGCAGGGCGACCGGCCGGACCTTCTCGGTGATCGTGGGCACGGACAGGATGTTGCCCAGCGATTTGGACATCTTCTCCCCGGACATGGTGACCCAGTGGGAATGCATCCAGTAACGGGCGAATCCGTCGCCGAGACCGTGCGACTGCGCCGCCTCGTTCTCGTGGTGCGGAAAGATCAGGTCGAGCCCACCACCGTGAATGTCGAATTCCGGCCCAAGGTAGGCGCGGGCCATCGCCGAGCATTCGATGTGCCAGCCCGGCCGGCCCGGGCCCCAGGGGGAATCCCAGGACGGCTCCCCAGGTTTGGCCGCCTTCCAGAGCGTGAAGTCGGCCGGGTCCCGCTTTCCGGCCGCGTCCGTCTCGCCCTGCACCATTTCGTCGATGCGCTGGCCGGACAGGAATCCGTAGTCGGGCTGGGTGCGCACGGCGAAATAGACGTCGCCGCCCGAACCGTAGGCGTGGCCGGATTCGATCAGCCCGGCGATCATCTCCAGGATCTGCGGGATGTGCCCGGTGGCCCGCGGCTCCACCGACGGCCGCAGGCAGCCGAGCGTGTCGTAGGCGTCATCGAAGCTGCGTTCGTGCGTGGTGGCCCATTCCCACCAGGGACGGCCTGCCTCGGCGGCCTTGGCCAGGATCTTGTCGTCGATGTCGGTCACGTTGCGCACGTGCCGTACTTCGTAACCGTTGAATTCCAGCCACCGGCGCAACACGTCGTACACGATGCCGGCGCCACGCAGGTGTCCGATGTGCGGGTGCCACTGCACGGTGGCGCCGCAGTTATACAGCGACACCACGCCGGGCCGCATCGGTTCGAACGGACGAACGGATCGGCTGGCGGTGTCGTACAGGTGAAGGCTCAACCGTCGGCCCTCCGCCGGACCCGGCGCAGGATCGACCGACCGGACCGGCCGACCGGCCGACGCCGACGATCCGCTCCGACGGCAGGCCCTACGCTCATGTCGATGATGGTACGGGGCGTCACCGCACGCGTCGGTCGACCCGGGGCTCCCCAGGCCGCAGCAGCAGAGCATCGTCGCCACCGTCCCGGTCCGGGCCATTCCCCAGCAGCAACGCGCAGCCACCCATTGCGATTCCTCCGGCACCGGCGCCCGCCGGGAATCGCCGCCGGGAATCGCCGCCGGGAATCGCTGCCGACATTCGCCACGACCAGCAACTCGGTTCGGCCCGGCCGACGGGTCAACGCGTGGACGACCGGATCGTCCGGCAGCGGCATGGTGAAATTGCCGTCGACCACGGCTGGCCCGTGGTGAATCCGGCGACCGGCGAACCGTCGCGATGCATCGGGGTGCGGGCATTGTCCCGGAACTCCGCCACCCTGGTGAACGGGGCGTTCGTCATGCCCAGGTCCTCGCCCTGATAGATGTCCGGCGAACCCCGGTGCAGGTGCAGCACGGTGCCGAGTAGCTTGACCGACTCGAGCCGGTAACGCCCGTCGTCCCCGAATCGCGAGACGGCTCGCGGCTGGTCGTGATTGTTCCAAGCTGTTCCAGCCGCGCTCGGTCGGTCCGGCCTGCCACCGGCTCAGGCCGGCCTTGACGTCGACCGGCGCAGGCGGCCGGATGTCCCACTTCCCGCCGGGACCGTGATCCAGCGCGACATGCTCGAATTGGAAGACCATGTCGAGTTCTCGCCGATCCGGGTCGGTGAACGCGAGCGCCCGGTCGACGGTCACCCCCGGGCATCTCACCGACGATCAGCACGTGCTCCGGGCGGCCGGCGAACACCTCCCGATGCATTTCCCGCAGGAATTCACGAATGCGCGGCGCATTCGAAATGCGGTGTGCCGTCACCGAAGGCGCCGTACGTGACGGCGCCGCCGGGCCGTGTCCTTGGAGATCATGTCGATGACGCCCATCCGGAAGCCGTCGGCGCCGCGGTCGAGCCACCAGCGCATCATCTGGTGGATCGGCATGCGGACGTCCGGATTCTCCCAGTTCAGGTCGACTGCTTGCGGGAGAACAGGTGCAGGTGGTACTCCCCGCCGATCGGATCGAATTCCCATGCCGACCCGCTGAAGAACGGCCCGGTTGTTCGGTTCCGCACCCGGTGTTCGGCTGCATGCCGGCACGGTCCGGACGCCATCAGTACCAGTCCCGACGCGGATCGCCCCTCCCGGACCGTGACTCGCGGAACCAGAGATGCTCGTCGGAGGTGTGGTTCACGACCAGGTCCATGACCAACCGCAGGCGCCGACGACGAACCCCGGCCGGGAATTCGTCGAAATCGGCGAGGGTGCCGAAGGCCGGTTCTACGTCTTGATAGTCACTGACGTCGTACCCGTTGCCGTCCGACCTCAACCGTTGGCGGCCTGATAGCGCTCGAGCACATCGGCGGGCACCCGGCCGCGCGCGGACACCGTGATGCCGTTTGCCACCGCCCATTCCCGCACCGCTTTGGCGTCGATCCGGACGGGCGCGGCCGGCGCGGCCGGCTTGGTCACCACTCGGGTACCCCGGACCCGGCGGGCCGCCGCGGTGAATTCACCGAGCGCCTTCCGCAAAGCCGCCGCATTGCGCTTGTTCAGATCGATCTCGTAGGACCGGCCGTCCAGCCCGAACCGCACCGTCTCCGCCGCCTTGGTGCCGTCCAGATCGTCCGTCAGCGTCACCGTGGTCTGCTGGGCCATTGAGTGTTCCGTACCTTCCGCTGCGCGCAGAGAATGAGACCGACACATTTGATCCGGACAATTCGGAACCGACCGACCTCTCCGGGATTCCCTGCGCGGCAGGGAGGCCCGTGATTGGACACGTTCCGACGACCTCGACCGAGTCGGTGAGCCGGATGACCGGCGTGCCGTCCACACTAGCGCGTCCGTCAGCGCCTGGTTGCCAGTCCACGGCATTGTTACGACGATTTTCGGTGGCCGCGTGGGACCGCGCCGCCGGACGGCGCTATTCGCCGACCGAATCCGGCGCCGGCAGGGCGGTCGCCAGATTCAACCGGGCAAATGTCAGCGCCTCCGCGAGGTCCGTCTCCCGAACGTTCGCGTCCTTGCCTCTGGTGGAGATCTCCACCACCACCGACCCGTCGAACCCGTTACGCGCCAGCCCTTCCAGAATTTCGGCGCACGGTTGGCCGCCGCGGCCGGGCACCAGGTGTTCGTCCTTGCCCGACCCCGATCCGTCCGCCAGATGCAGATGGGCCAGGCGGTCACCCATCACGCCGGCGAGTTCCACCGCGTCCGAGCCCGAGGTCGCGGTATGAGACAGATCCAGCGTGAACCAGCGGTGCCCGGCCGACACCGGATTCCAGTGCGGCCGGTAACTGTTCACCTCGGTGCCACGCACTTTCACCGGGAACATGTTCTCCACGGCGATCCGCACCTCGGTGCGATCCTGCAATTCGGCGACCGCCTCGGTGAAGTTGGCGGCGGCGGTCCGTTGCCAGAGAAATGGCGGATGCACCACCACGGTCCCCGCCCCGACCCGCTCGGCCATGTCGATGGAGCGGGCCAGCTTGACCAGCGGATCGGTCGACCAGACCCGGGCGGTGACCAGCAGACAGGGAGAATGCACCGACAACACCGGGAGCGAGAACTCCTCCATCAGCCCGGCCAAGGCGACCGGGTCCTGACTGACCGGTTCGGTCTGCACCATCACCTCGACGCCGTCGTACCCCAGATCCGCGGCTCGGGCGAACGCGCGAGCCGTCGACTCCGGATACACCGCCGCGGTCGACATGCCGACCTTGATGGGCGGGATGCGGATCACCGGCCGCCGACCGGCCGAGCCGGGGAGGCGGTACGCCCCCAATGCGACGACCGTCCGCCTGGCACCACTACCACCCATTCCCCTTCGGTCCGATCGCCCCGAAACCACGCTACCGTCCTCCGGATCGGACCGAACCGTGCCGGCGGGCGCCAGCACGACGACAGGCCTCCTCGGACGGTGACGCCGCTCCCGGCAGGACTGGCGCGCTGCTCCCACCCGAGGAGCGGTGTCGGAGCCGGTGGAGCGGCATTCCCATCGGAGCAGCGGATCCGTTTGCCACGTTCGGCCCTCGCATCGCCGAAAACGGGGCCGAACGTGGCAAATCGATGAGCGACGCGGGCGCGACCATAAGGCCTCACACGCTCGGCCGGCGAGACCATGGCGGCCTCGCACACTCGGCCGACTATGCCTCCAGCTTGTAGCCCAACCCACGCACGGTGATCAGGTAGCGGGGCGCCGCCGGATCCGGCTCGATCTTGGCCCGCAGCCGCTTGACGTGGACGTCCAGGGTCTTGGTGTCGCCGACGTAGTCGGCGCCCCAGACCCGGTCGATCAGCTGGCCCCGGGTGAGCACCCGCCCGGCGTTGCGGATCAGGTACTCGAGCAGGTCGAACTCCTTCAGCGGCAGTGCCGTCGGCACCCCGTACACACTGACCACGTGCCGCTCCACGTCCATCCGGACCGGGCCGGCCTGCAGCACCGGCGAATGACCGTCGTCGACGTCCGCGCCCCGCCGGAGCACCGCCCGGATCCGCGCGATCAGCTCGCGGGTGGAGTAGGGCTTGGTGATGTAGTCGTCGGCGCCCAACTCGAGCCCGACGACCTTGTCGATCTCGGTGTCCTTCGCGGTCACCATGATCACCGGCACCGAGCCGCGCAGCCGCAGCTGCCGGCACACCTCCGTGCCGCTCATCCCCGGCAGCATCAGGTCCAGCAGCACGATGTCCGCGCCGGCGCGGTCGAACGTGTCCAGGGCGTCCTGCCCGGTGGCCGCGATCTGGGTGCTGAAGCCCTCCTTGCGCAGCAGAAAGGCCAACGGCTCGGCCATCGACTCCTCGTCCTCGACGATCAACACCCTGGTCACACGGCTCCTCGATGTGCAGACAGCGATGCGGTCCGGGCCGGCCCGAAGGACGGCTCGGCGGTGCCGGCGTCGTCGCCGTCGGGGACGTACGCCGGCAGGCTCAGGGTGAAGGTGGACCCGGTGCCCGGTCGGCTCCACACGGTCGCCACCCCGCCGTGGTTGGCCGCCACCTGCTTGACGATGGCCAGTCCGAGCCCGGTTCCGCCGGTGGACCGGGATCGCGCCGGATCGACCCGGAAGAACCGCTCGAAGACCCGTTCGGTGTGCTCGGGCGCAATCCCGACCCCCCGGTCGGTCACCGAGACGCGGACCATGCCGTCGCCGGCGGTCCGGCTGACCGAGACCTGGGTGCCGGCCGCGGAGTAGTTGATCGCGTTGCTGATCAGGTTGGTCAACGCCATGATCAACAGGGCCCGGTCGCCGCTGACCAGCATGCCCGACGGGCGGTCCGCCACCACGGTGATGCCCGCGTCCTCGGCGGTGGCCAGCAACCGGCCGATCGATTCCTCGACCACGGCGTCGACCTCCACCACGGTCGGTTCCGGCAGCTGGTCGGCACCCTGCAACCGGGACAGCGTGATCAGCTCGGAGACCAGGGTGGCCATCCGGTTCGACTCGGTGCGCAGCCGGCCGGCGAAGTGGCGCACCGATTCCGGATCGTCCGCCGAGTCCACGGTGGCCTCGGCGAGCAGGCCGATCGCCGCGACCGGCGTCTTGAGCTCGTGCGACACATTGGCCACGAAGTCCCGGCGGACCGCCTCCACCCGCTGGGCCGCGGACTGATCGGTCGCGGACACCAGGATCCGGTCGTCGCCGAACGCCTGGACCACCGCCAACACGGCCGTCGGCTGGGCCGACGAGGCGAGCAGGGACGGCGGATGGGTCGGCCTGAGCTCGACGTCGACCGGTTCACCGGAGACGGCCACCCGGCCCGCCGCCTCCAGGACCTGCGGATCGACGAAACCGCCCGACAGCACGCCGAGTTCACGGGCCCGGGCGTTGCTCAGCAGTGGCCGTCCGACGTGGTTCAGAACGAGGTAGCCGGTGCTCGACCGATGCAGGATCTCCCGCTCCAGCGGCACCGGCGCCGGCTGCTGGTGCGCCGGATCCGACCGCCTGCGGCGCAGCACCAGGAGCGCGGCCAGCCAGCCGAGGACACATCCCCCCACCGCGACAGCGACATAGCCCGCGCCCGACACACCGTGATGGTAGGTGGATTCACCGCCGCATCCGACCCGCCGGTAGCCGTTCGCACACGGCTGAACGGCCACCGGACGAGGGATTCACCCGGTGTTCACCGGGTGTCCATGGATGGTTCAGCGGCCCTGGTTGGCTACCGCGGTGATCGCGGCGGCCGCCGCGTCGGGATCCAGGTACTCGCCGCCCGGCTGGATGGGCTTGAAGTTCTCGTCCAGCTCGTAACGCAGCGGGATGCCGGTGGGCAGGTTCACCTTCGCGATGCCCTCGTCGCTGATCTCGTCCAGCAGCTTCACCACCGCCCGCAGCGAGTTCCCGTGCGCGGCAACCAGGACGACCTTCCCGTCGCGCAGGTCGTCGAAGATCGGCCCGATGAGGTACGGCTCCATGCGGACGACCACGTCGGCCAGGCATTCGGTCTTCGGAGCCTGGTCGCCGAGTTCGACGTAGCGCGGGTCACCGGCCTGCGAGAACTCGTTCGTGTCGCTGATCGGTGGCGGCGGCACGTCGTACGAACGCCGCCAGAGCATGAACTGCTCCTCGCCGTAGGTCTCCAGGGTCTGCTTCTTGTTCTTGCCCTGCAGATCCCCGTAGTGCCGCTCGTTGAGGCGCCAGGTCCGCTTGACCGGGATCCAATGCCGGTCCGCGGCGTCCAGCGCCAGGTTGGCGGTGGTGATCGCGCGGCGCAGCACGGACGTGTGCACGATGTCGGGCAGCACCCCGGCCTCGGTCAGCAGCCCGCCGCCGCGGATCGCCTCGGCCGTGCCCTTCTCGGACAGCGGCACGTCGACCCAACCGGTGAACTGGTTGAGCGCGTTCCAGGTGCTCTCGCCGTGGCGCAACAGGATCAAGGTGTATGTCATGGGCGCATTCTTCCGCAGGCCCGGGGAACCCACCCGACGAGACTCCCCGGGCCCGCCGACGTCCGGTCAGCCCACCCCGGCCGGCTCGGGAGCCTGCTCCTCGGTCCGGTCCTGCGGCTGGACCGGGGGCTGCTCGCGACGGGTCCGGCCGCGCCGGCGCAGCCGGCGAACCGCCCACCAGAGCGCCACCACCGCGACCGCCACGAACGGCAGGAAGGGCAATAGCGCGCCCACCGCGGCGCCCAGCCACGACAGGAACCCCAGCAGGGCGGCCCAGCCCGCCTTGACGCCGGCGACGAACCCGCTGTCCGGCTCGGGCTCGACGGCGCCGGGTGCCGGCAGGGTCACCGCGGACAGGCCCACCGTCACCGTCGACATGGCGACCTGCCCCTGCAGGGAGGCCTGCTGTTGCTGCAGCGCCTCCAGATCCGCCTCGCGGGTGGCCAGCTCGGATTCGATGGAGATCACGTCGGCGATGGAGGTGGCCTGGTCGAGCAGGGTGCGGACCCGGGCGACGCTGGCGGTCATGCTGGCCACCCGGCTGTTGACGTCGACGATCTGCGCGGTGACGTCCTGCGAGCTCTCGGTGCGGCTGGTCACCTGGCCGAGCCCGGTGATCTTGTCCAGCACCGCGTCGTACTGATCGGCCTGCACCCGCAGCGTGATGGACATCTGCGATCCGCCACCGTCCGAGCTGGCCACGAATCCGCCCGCGGTGCTCGCGATGCCCCGGACGGACGCGCTGGTCGCGGCCACCGCGTCGGCCCGGGCCCTGGCGTTGGCCTCGCGATCGGCGGCGGCATCGTCGGTCGCGGCGACGGGTTGGACCTCCAGCTTGACCGACAGGTCCGCGGTCTTGATCACCTTGGAGCCGTCCACCGGGACCGTCGCCAGCTGCTGTTCGCCCGAGCTGCCGGCGGCCGAATCCGGAGCCGTGGCCGCGCCGCCCGACCCGGCCTGTGCGTCGGGGCCCGGGATGGCCCGCTCCGGGGCCGCCTGCGTGGCGGCGGCCGAGGGGACCGAGTAGTCCCCGGCGCTGCTCGCCGAGCCGGAACTGCAGGCCACCACGACGCCCATGGCGAGTGCGCCGAGCAATGCCGGCGCACCGTATCTGACTACCCGCCGAGTGCGGAATTCCCTCATGACCGTCCTCCATCGGGTCGTGTCCGAATGCGAACCGCGCCGTGGCTGGCGCGGCGCGTGACCTGATGACGGACCGGATCCGATGCGGCGATGCACGGGTTTGGTCACGGTTGTGCAACGACGGCCGCCGGTGTCAGTCGGCTGACGGCTGACACCGCCGGGCGCCTGGGGAAGATCCGGTCGCTCCACGCGACTGAAGCTTCCCCACGCCGGAGGCTCCGCAACACCCCAAACCCGACACGTCTGGGCTGTGCCGGGCCTGGCCGGGCCGGCCGTCCTGGGCGCTCGCCGGGCCGGTCAGGACTCGTCGGGCTCGTCGTCCGGCGCTGCTGTGCCACCGTCGGCGGCGACCGACCGCGAGCGCGGGCCGGTGGCGGTCAGGTCGACGGTCCGGACGGTGCCCGCCGGCGCACGGCCTCCGGCCGCCGAGCCGGCCTCGGCGGCCGAGGTGGACTCGGCCGTCGCCGGCACGCTGCCCGCCGAGGCAACGGGCGGGACGAGGGTGGTCGTCTGCGGGGTGGTCGTCTGCGTGGTCGTGACCGGCGCGCTGTCCGGGGTGGTCTCGGCGGTGATCGATTCCGTCGGGGCGACAGCCGTGCCGGTCTCGGCCGGCGGTGCGGCCGCTTCGGTCGTGGTCGGCTCGCTCGCCGACGCGGTCTCGGTCACGTCGCTCGTCGGCTCGCCGGTGGCGGCGTCACCCGCCGGGTCGGTGGCGGTGGAAGTGTCCGCGGCCGGAGCACCGCTGCTCGGTGTCGGCGTCGCCACCGTTGTCGTCGTTGAAGTGGTCGCCGTTGAAGTGGTCGCCGTTGAAGTGGTCGCCGTTGAAGTGGTCGCCGTTGAAGTTGACGTCAGCGACGGCGACGGCGACACCGTGGTCGGTGCGGTGGTCGGAGCCTCCGACCCGGAGCCGGCCGAAGCCGTCGTCGTCGGCGGCGTCGTGGTAGCGCTGCTCGACGTGGAGCTGGCTGTCGTGCTCGACGGCGGCGGGCTGACGGAGCTCGACGGCGTCGCGGGGGGCGCCGACGAAGTGGTGCTGCTGGCAGGTGGCGCAGGAGTCGACGGCGGCGGCGCGGGCGGCTGCTCGACGGTCTGCGTCGGCGGCGCGGAGGGCTGCTCAACGGTCTGCTGGGCCGGCGCACCGCCGTTCGAGTCAGGCACGGGCAGGGTCACCACCGGTGCGGGTGCCGGGAACGGCACCGGCCGGATGCGCGGGATGTTCGGCGTGTAGCCGCCGAACCCGGTCCCCGACGACCCGGAGATCACGCTGCTGAACGACGGCGTGTACGACGGGGAGGCGTAGGTGTAGGTCCGCACGACGGACGAGAAGTCGGCGACGCCCGGCGCCCGGACCGGAACCCCGGTCCAGTAGCGGTGCACCCGGTCGTCCATGTCGGTGCGGGTCAGCGGCACGACGTGGATCGGGGTGCCGACCCAGGACGCCTCCAGGATGTACGGCCGACCGCCGAACGTGCCCAGGTAGATCGCGACATGGCCGGGGAAACCGACGATGTCGCCGGGCAGTGCCTGATCCCAGCTCACCGACACCCCGGCACCGCGCTGCGAGCCGGAGTCGCCGGGGATCTGGTAGCCGGCCATGCCCAGCACGTACGCGGTCAGACCGGAGCAGTCGAAGCCGATCTCGGAGCCACAGCTGTTGTAGTCGCCGCCGCCGCGGGCGCACCCGTTGTTCGGCCCCGCGCCGGATCCGCCGCCACCCCACACGTACGGCAGGCCCAGCGCGCTGAACCCGGCGGCCAGGCCGGCCGCGACCTGCGGGGTGGGCGCGGTGATCGACTGACCCGCCAGCGCGGCCGACACGTACTGGTTGGCGGGCACCTTCACGGTGGTGCCGGTGGCCAGCACCGCCGAGGTGACGGAGGTCGACGTGCCGCCGCCGGTGGACCCGAAGTACTTGCGGAACAGGAAGAAGAAGTTGCGGTTGCCGTAGGAGGAACAGGCGTCGCCGACGCCCGGGTACGCGGCCAGGGACGCGGCATTGGGCTGGTACGGCGTGTAGTTGTACAGCGAGGCGGTCGCCTGGTTCTTGATCGTCACGGGCGCCCCGCCGCAGCCGGACTCGACCACGTTCCACAGGATGGTGACCGTCTGGCCGGCCTGGTAGTTGTACTTGCCGGGATCCACCCGGTACCGGGACCACTGCTTGGCCATCCCGTAGGCCTGGTTGAAGAAGCCGGCGTAGGCGGGATCGCAGTTGGCGGAGCCGCCGGGCCCGGTGTCCGGGCAGTGCCAGCCCCACGCCGCGTTGTAGGTTGCGGCCGTCGGGTCGGTGCGGCTCAGCAGGCCGGACTCCTTCTGCAGGGTCACCAGCATCACCTGCGGGTTGATGCCGCAGGCCGCGGACACCTTGGCGATCACCGTCGCGGCGTCCTCGTTCACGCCGCCCTGGTAGGCCTGGCAGTACTGGTCGGCGGCCTGCCCGGCGGTGCTGACCCGCAGGTTCTTCAGGCAGTAGGGCCCGGTGCAGCCCTCTCCCTCGGACAGCAGGAAGGTGCGGATCTGATCCGCCGACATCGCGGAGGCGTTGTAGAACACCGCGTCGGAGACGATGTTGCCCGGATCCCAGGCGGACCCGGTGGCGGCCTGCTCGGCCGGCGCCGGCGTGCAGGTGACCTCGTCCTGCTGGATGGAGACCGCGTCCATCAGCCGATCCGCGAGCGCGGCGGCCATGTCGTCGTACTCGGCGAACCGCCAGCCGGTCGTGGTCTTCTGGACGACGTCGCCGATCTCGTCGTTGGAGCGCGGATCGGTGTCGTAGCCGGGCACCTGCTTGATCAGCTGGTCGTAGAACATCCACGCGGCGCCGCCCGGATCGGTGCGCCGGTACTGGGTGTAGGTGACCGGGTTCTGCTGGAACAGGCCGAGCCACTCGTCGTTCACCGCCTCCGGCCGCAGGCTCGACTGCTGGGTGGCGACGGCGACGCCGATCTCGACACCCCGCTTGGTGATGCCCATCTGCTTGCCGACGGCGATCACCGTGGCGGCCATCTTGACCTGCTCGCCGTCCAGGGCGACACCGGCGAACACGCCGCCGGCGGCCAGGTCGTCGGGCAGTCCCTGCAGGTTGCCCAACGGCGCGGGAGTGCCGGATCCGGACACCGGGGTCGATTCCTGACCGGGCGCGCAAACCGGCAGACGGGCCGTCATGAGGCCACCGGAGTCGGCCACCACCGGGATCGCCGCCTGGGCCTGCGCCGCCGGTACCGCCAACGCCAGCGCCAGGGCGCCGACCGCGGCGCCGGCCAGCAGCCGGACGGACAATGCGGACCGCTCGAGCGGTGGTTGGGCCGGTGTCGGCGGTTGATAGGAAGCCCGGTCTTCGAGTGGCAACCATCCGTCGGGCAGACCCGAGGGCCGACGACCGCGCCGGAATGGTACGACCGCGCGCGACAGCGCGTCACGTACCCGACGCTGTCGCCCGGTCACGGGCATTCCCCCAGGGTCTCGTCACGTGCCTGGACCGTCTTCAGCCCGGTGCGACCATACTCGACCGGGCTATGCGCAGTGATCTTCACTGTAGTCACTGTGCGTGCTGATCATCGGCCTCTTTCGGGTGGAGTTCGACGCTCCGTGGTCACTCGCGCGTGGCGACGGTCATGTCGGCCCACTCGTCCGCTCGATCGGCGGATCACCATCCCTCATATGGAGCACTTGCCGATCGGCGTCGATGAGGTGACGGAATTGGATCAGGTTGGCCACCGACTGTCCCCGGGACGTTCGCCAGGCCCATTCCCGCCGGATGGCCGAGGCGAACCCACGTTCCAGGATCGCGTTGAAGTCGGCGTCCGACGTGGACAGCACCACACCCAGCGTGGTGTTCAGCTCGTCGGCGGTCAGCGTCCGCCGGCCGAGCCGGCCGACCAGGTGGATGTCCCCGTCCCCGTCGATCGCGTAGGCCACCGACCGCAGTTGGGCGTTGCGCCGCAGCAGGAACCGGTACACCTCCTCGGTGTTCTCGTCCGGCTTCCGACACACGAACGACTCCACCAGCACGGTGTGCGCGCCCAGCACCAGCCAGACCAGGGTCCGGTACCGCCGCTCGCCTGGCAGGGTGATCAGGAACGCGTCGTCATCGTGTCGCACGAACGGGACATCCAGGTCGGCCAGGGCCGCCGCCACGTCCTGCGAGTTCACCGACCGGCCACCCGGACCAGCGGGATGCCGTCGGGGTCGATCCGCTCGGCGATGCGGGTCGGGGCCCGGCGGTCGACGCCGTGGCCGATGCCATGGCGCCGGGCCGCCCGGTAGCCGGCCAGCAGGCCGTCCACCGTGGCATCCCAGGAGAAGCCGGCGGCACGTTCGCGGGCGCCGACGGACAGCCGGTCCCGTTCGGCCGGGTTCAGGGCGACCCGGGCCAGGGACTCGGCCCATCGACCGGGCTCGTGACCGTCCACGAGCAGGCCGCTGACCTGGTCGGCGACCGCGACGGTGAGGCCCCCGACCGCGGCGGCCACCACCGGCGTCCCGGACGCCTGGGCCTCGACGGCGACCAGGCCGAAGGACTCGTTGTAGCTGGGCACCGCCACCACATCGGCGGCCCGGTAGATGGTCGCCAGATCGGGCGCCGGCACCGGCGGCCGGAAGTCGATGGTGTCCCGGGTGCCCAACAGGTCCACCAGCTCGTGCAGCCGGTGGCCGGGTCGTCGCCCGGTGCCCGACGCGCCGCCGACGATGATCAGCCGCCAGGACTCGTCCGGGTACCGGTCGGCGAGCAGATGCACGGCGCGCACGACGATGTCGGGCCCCTTGAGCGGCTGGATGCGGCCGGCGAAGACGATGACCTTCTCCCCGCCGCCGATGCCGAGCTCGCGCCGGGCGGCGGCCCGGTCACCGGGCCTGAACAGGTCGGTGTCGACGCCCGGTGGGACGATGTCCACCCGCGTGGGATCAGCCCCGTACAGCCGGACGAGATCGTCCCGTTCGGCGGCGGTGTTGGCGATCATCCGGTCCGCCTCGGCGACCACCTGGTCCTCGCCGATGATCCGGCCCCGCGGCTCCGGATCGTCGCCGTCCGCCATCGCCGCGTTCTTGACCTTGGCCAGGGTGTGGGCCGAATGCACCAGGGGCACGCCCCACCGGTCCTTGGCCAGGTAGCCGACCTGACCGGACAGCCAGTAGTGCGAGTGCACGATGTCGTAGTGGCCGGGAGCGTGACGCGCCTCGGCCCGCATCACCCCGGCCGCGAACGAACACAGCTGGCCGGGCAGGTCCTCCTTGTCCAGGCCCTCGAACGGGCCGGCGACGATGTGCCGGACCAGCACGCCGGGTGCCATCTCCAGGATCGGCGGCTGGTCGGAGGAGGTCGCCCTGGTGAAGATCTCGACCTCGACGCCGCGGGCCGCCAGCCGGCGGGACGTCTGATCGATGTAGACGTTCATCCCCCCCGCGTCCCCGGTCCCGGGCTGGGCAAGGGGGGAGGTGTGCAGCGAGATCGCGGCCAGCCGACGGATCGGCGGGCGGGGCCCGTCGAGCGGGGCCCCGTTCCGCGCGACGCCCTCGCCGTCCTCGTTCGCGAAGTGTCTGCCCATATCGCCGCAACGGTACGCCCGGCCCGGAACCGTTTCGGCCGCGGATGGATCCGGCCGCCGGGCCGTTACAACGCGGACAGCTTCTGCCAGTCGTCGAACGAGTAGATCCAGTCGTAGATGTAGTCCTTCTCACTCATCTGCGTGCCGGTGTTCGTGACGATCACCGGGTCGCCGTACATCGCCGAGTTGTAGTACTCCTCGGCGTCCCCGACGCCCATGTTGATGCACCCGTGCGAGACGTTCTCCTTGCCCAGATAGGGCGTGGTGAGTGCGTTCTCGTGGATGAACTCGCCGTTGTTGTTGATCCGGACGGCCCACTTCTCCTCGACGTTGCAATAGTCGAACTCGGGGTTGCACATGGAGAATGTCGGGTACTTCTCGGTCACCACGTGGATGCCGCTGACCGTGGCCCGTCCCGGCACGGACTCCTTGCCGTAGGAGACGGCGTAATTCTTGACCACCTGGTCGTCGACGAGCACCACCATGTGGAAGGTGTTCACGTCCGCCTGCACCACCTGCTTGCGGCCGACGGTGAAGTCGCTGGAGATGTCCTCCTTGCCCCAGGCGCCGCTACCGTAGTTGACGCCCTGCAGATCGGCCTCGACGTGCACATTGGTGTTGGCCGGCCAGAAGTCGGCGGGGCGGAAGTGCACGATGGACTGCTTCACGCCGGTGCCCTGCACGTCCTCGTCCTGCAGCCAACCCCAGGAGCCCTTGACGTCGCCCTTGTCGGTGGTCAGCTTGAAGGTCTGCTGCGCGGCGGCCTTGTCCTGGATGGCTTCCGCGAAGGTGATGATGATCGGCGCGGCCACCCCGACCGTGGTGCCGGTGGGGATCTGGAAGGACGCCCGGATCGTCTTGTCCGGCTTGACCGTCTGCAGGGTTCCGGTGAACGGGCTCTCGTTGCCGTCCTTGTCCACCGCGGTGCCGTTGAACGTGTAGACGGTGTTGTAGGCCAGGCGCTGGCCGAGCGTCCAGGTGGCCTTGTCGTCGGAGACGGTGCCCTGCACGGTCGAGCCGTCGTCACCGGTGACGGAGATGTCCTTGATGGTGGCGGAGAACAGGGTGACGGTCACCGGCTCGTTCGGGGCGACGTCGGTGGAGCCGAACTTCGGTTTGGCGCTGATCCGGACCTTGCTGCTCAGGGCGGTCGACTCGCTGGTCGGCGCGGCTGATGCGTCCAGCCCGGACACCGTCACCGAGGCGCCGGCGGTGGACGTCACCGTGACCACCACGTCGCCGCTGGATCCGCAGGCCGCCAGGGTCAGCACGGCGACCAGCGCCAGCACGAACCGACCCACCGGCCTACCGGCCCGTCGGCGGCGCCGGTCGGATCCGCTGCCTGGATTCGGCCGCTGGGGCGATCGTCGCACCGGGTGCTCCCTTCACACGTCCGGTTTCACCACATACGGCTGCCGGTGCTCCCACCGTAAGCCGGATTCGTAAGGTCCATGTGACGGCGGCATCAGGCGGGCCAGTCCAGGCCGATGAGCATCGGCTCCGGCGCCAGCGCCACCCCGAACGCGGCCCGCACGCCATCGCGGATCCGCCCGGCCAGCGCGATCAGCTCGGCCGTCGTGCCGCCCCGGTTGACCAACGCCAGCGTGTGTTTGGTGGAGATCGCCACCGGCGACCCCGGACCGGGATACCCCTTCGGGAAGCCGGCCCGTTCGATCAGCCAGGCCGCCGAGAGCTTGGTCCGCCCGGTGGTCTCCGGCTCGTCCGGCACCGGGTACCGGGGGTAGGTGACGTCGGGTCCCAGCCTGTCGCGGACGGCCCGGTCGACCCGGGCCAGCTGGTCGGCGTCCACGATCGGGTTGGTGAAGAACGAGCCGACGCTGCGGGTGTCGGGATCGTCGGGATCCAGCACCATCCCCTTGGCCCGGCGCAGCTCGAGCACCGCCTCCCGGACCCGGGCCGCCGGCGCGGTCTCCCCCGGCGACACGCCCAGCGTCCGGGCGAGTTCGGCGTATCGCACGACGACCGGCCCCCGGGTGAGCCGGAGGGTGATGTCGGTGATCACGCCGGTATCCGTGCCGCGCAGGGTGGAGCTGCGGTAGCGCAGCCGAAGGTCGCCGGCCGGGGCATGGAAGGTGGTCGCCGACGGCCGGTCGTACAGGCTGACCGAATGCAGCACCTCGGAGATCTCGGTGCCGTAGGCGCCGACGTTCTGCACGGGCGTGGCGCCCGTGGATCCGGGGATCCCGGACAGCGGGGCCAGCTCGGCGAAACCGTCCGCGGTGAGCTGGGCGACCACGTCGTCCCAGTTCTCACCGGCCCCGACGGTGACCAGGCTGGGTGCATGGTCGGGGGTGGCCGTCGGACGATCGACCCGGATGCCCTTGATCGCGATCCGGACGACCGGCACGTCGACGCCGGAATCGGCAATGACCAGGTTGGACCCGCCGCCCAGCACCAGGGCGCCGGTGCCGGCCAGGTCGGCGGCGCCGACGACGCGCCGGACCTCGTCGGCGGTGTGGGCCTCGACCAGGTCGGGCGCCGGGCCGCCCAACCGCAGGGTGGTCAGCTCGGACAGCATGACGGGCGTGGGCACCGGGACAGAGTAGTCAGCGCGGGACTCCGGACCGGAACCACGAGCGGTGGTGAACCGTCCTGGATGGGCTTATCCGCCGGGCCGCGGCCCGGCGGATAACAAGGAGCCGACACGGACACGAACGAGCATGCGGAGATGACATGGACATGGACAGGTCTGCGACGAGCCTGCCGACCGCGCCGTGCCCACCGGGCGCGATCGGCCTCATCGCCGATGACAAAACCGCCCGCCGGCTCGCCGGCGCCTTGATCCGGTACCGATTCAGCCGTCCCCTCACCTGGGTCAATCTGGCCGTCTTGGCGGCCATCGCCATGGGGATTGGCTTCTTCTGCGTCGGGGACCCGGTACGGATGGCCTTCCTGTTGATCATCGTCATTCCGGTCGTCGGATGCTTGCAGTACCGGATGCTGGTACGCCTGTTGCGCCGACCGTACGGACCGGGCACGGTGCATTGGGTCCTGCACGGTCCCGCCACCATCGTCATCGCCGGGCCGTTGGGCGTGTCCGAGGTCAGGTACGAGACCTTCCAACAGGTCTGGTCGACCACGACGGCAGTGCTGCTCAGGGTGCGGCACGTTCGGACGGCCTACGTCCTGCCGATCGAACTCGTCCCCGGACCCGAGTTGGCCCGGCTGCGCAGCATGATCGGACAGTGACGCCCGCCACGTCGCCGGGTCCGGCGGCATCGGTGGTCACCGTCGCGGCAGCGAATCGATGCCGGATCAGCCGGTGACGATCGGCAGCCGCTGGTACCCCCGCAGCGTGAGGCTGACCCGACGCACGCCCGGCCCGGCCAGGGCCAGGTCCGGGAAGCGGCGGAACACCGCCGGGAGGGCCACCTGTCCCTCCAGCCGGGCCAGTGGCGCACCCAGGCAGTAGTGCACGCCGGCTCCGAAGGCCAGCGAGCCGCCTTCGGCCCGGCCCAGGTCGAGCCGGTCGGGATCGGTGAACCGGGCCGGATCCCGGTTGGCGGCACCCAGGCACACCGTCAGCCGCTCGCCCGCGGCCACCGAAACCTCGCCGATTGAGATGTCCCGCAGGCTCTTCCGGCGGGCGATCTGGACCGGCGGATCGAATCGCAGGAGCTCGTCGACGGCCCGCGCGGCGACCTCGCCGTCGGTCGGATCTTCCGCGCAACGCCACCGGTCCAGCTGATCCCGACGGTCCAGCAGGGCCACCAGACCGTTGCCGAGCAGATGTGTGGTGGTCTCGAAACCGGCCGCGAACAACAGCGCCGCCATGGTCAGCAGCTCGTCCGGGGCCAGCCGATCCGAGCCGTCGGGCATCGGCGCCACCAGCGCGCTCATCAGGTCGGCGCGCGGCGCCCGCCGCCGCTCGTCGGCGAGATCGGCGAGGTAGGAACGGATCTCGGCGGCCGCGGCGTCCGCCCGGGCCAGTATGCGGGGCGTGGTGACGTCCAGCACCGCCGTCCAGTCCCGGGCCAGCCGCTGGAACGGCGGCTGGTCGGCCCGGGGCACGCCCAGCAGTTCGCCGATCACCGCGATCGGCAGCGGGAAGGCGAAGGCGCGGATGAAGTCCACCTCGCCGGCGAGTTCGTCGAGCAGCGCGTCGACGATCCTGCCGACCGTCGGCCGCAGCGCCGCCACCCGGCGGGCGGTGAACGCGCCGCCGATCAGTCGCCGGAGCCTGGTATGCGCCGGCGGATCCAGACCCAGCAGGCCGGTCCCGAACTGGTAGAGGGACAGGTGCTGACGCCAACCGGAGACCCGCCCGGCGCCGACGTCGTCGCTGTGCCCGACGTCCGGGCTCCGCAGGACGCCGGAACAGTCGGCGAACCGGGTGATCATCAACGACCCGTCGCCCAGACGAGGGAGCACCGGCAGCGCCAGCAACTCGCGGTAGATCGGGTACGGATCGTCCCGGCCGGCCCGGGAGACGAAGGCGGCCAGCAGTCGGTCGACGTCGCCACTGACCGGGGTGCTAGCGGTGCTGGTGTTCGTGCCGTCCACCGCGTCCCCTGACGTCGAGAATGTCCAGTTCATCCGCCATCGTGCATCGGCCCGCGCGACCACGCGGATCGGCCACCGCCGCGCCTATCAGCCGGCGGCCAGTTCCCGATCCAACGGCACCCGGAACTTCGGCAGCACCCTGGCCGGCCCGATCCATGCCTCGATCCGGGCGGCCTCAGCCGTCACCGCCGTGCTGAGTTCCGATCCGATGTCGACCAGTAGCCGGGTGACCACCTCGCCCGACGGACGCTGCGCCCAGCCGCCGACGACCCGGCCGCGACACCAGATCGTCGGGCCGATGTTGCCGGTGCGGTCGAACAGCGCCGGCTTGACGTCGGCGGACAGGTACCAGTCCCGCTCGGACCAGCCCATCGGCGTGGGATCGAGGGCCGGCAGCAGGGCGATCCAGGGCTCAGGCTGCGGCTCCGACTCCAGATCGTCGGGCAGAAGAACCCCGACCCCGTCGTCCAGGTCGACCTCGACCGCGCCCACCGCGGCCAGCGCCGCCTTCGCGTCCCGCCCGCTCCATCCGGTCCACCAGGCAAAGTCGGCCAGCGTCGCGGGACCGAACCGGGCCAACCAGGCCCGGGCCAGGTCCGCCCGGGCCACGGCCGGATCCAGCGCTGGGATGCCCCGCGGAAACCACGCCTCGATCGGCGCCCACTCGTATTGGGCGCCGGTCCAGGAACCGGTAGTCCGGCCTCGGGCGATCAGGCCGTCCGCGGCCATCAGGTTCAGCACCCTGCTGGTGATCGTCGCCGGGCCACCGTAGGCCTTGCCCTCGGCGTAGGTGAGCTTGGTGCGCAGCCGCGGCTCGGCCGTGGACAGCGCGGTCGCGGTCGCTGTACCGAGGTGTCGCAGCAGCGCGTAGGTGGACCGCTCCACGTCGGCGAGCCAGGCGGCCGGATCGTCGACCGCCGTGGCCAGGTGTTTGACGAGGTCGCGCCGCAACCGGGCGGCGACCTGATCGGCGGACGAGCGCTGCACCACCGGCACCAGGCCGGCGGGCACCACGAACATGGTTCGGCGCATCCCGAGCATCCGGACCAGCGACCGATCGTCGTGCAGCGCCCGCGCCACGTCCGGCACGCCCAGGTCGGCAGACCTGGCCGCGACCGACAGGTAGACGGTGGCCGGATCGGTGGCGTGCAGCACGGTCAGATCCGTCGCCACCGCACGGGCGTCCCGGCCGATCGACCGGCTGGCCAGCCCGTGCCGCACGCCGAGCCGGGCACGGCGCTCCTGCGTCGTGATCCGGTGCGGCATCGGACCACTGTGCCACCCGGCGTCGGACGCCACCGGACGCCGGCGCGACGCACGGACCGGCCGGCGGCTGGACCATCCACCCGGGCGATACCGGACGTCGAGGTGACGCTCGAACCACCCGATGTGACGGCGAACGTGTTGCCGGCTCGTTCCTTGACCGGCACTCAGCTTCAGCGAGTAGCCACGCGATGTGACATTCCGGCGAGATCGAGCTGTGGCATCCGACCGGAATCACACGATCGGCGTAGGGATTTTTGATCCTGCCGCAGATTGCGACTACGCTCGCGCCGGTAATCATCGACGTCGCGGACAGCGCTCCTGCGGAAAGGCGCTCCCTGGCCGTCGATCGACGCCGATCCAGCCGTTCGACCACGAGCGCGTGAGGAAACCGTAGTGGCGGATATCGACACGGCCGCACTCAAGGCGAACTTCGCCGAGGTTGCGGCGCATGGCCCGGACACGGTCGCGCAGTACTTCTACAGCTACCTGTTCCTGCGCTACCCGGAGACCCGGGACATGTTCCCGCCGTCCATGGCCAAGCAGCGCGACCGGCTGCTCGGCGCGCTGGTGCGGATCGTCACGAACGTCGACAACGTCGGCGAACTGGTGCCGTACCTGGAGGACCTGGGCCGCGATCATCGCAAGTTCGGCGCCGTGGCCGGGCACTACCCCGCCGTGGGCGAGGCGCTGATCACCACCCTGCGGCACTTCAGCGGCGACAGCTGGACGGACAAGCTGTACGCCGACTGGGCCGCCGCCTACGGGATCGTGGCCGACACGATGTCCACCGCCGCGCAGAAGGTGGACGAAAGCGAACCGGCCTGGTGGGACGCCGAGATCACCGAGGTCGACCTGCGCACGTTCGACATCGCGGTGCTCAAGGTGCGCACCGAGACCCCGCACCCCTACGTCGCCGGTCAGTCGATGTCGATCGAGCCGAGCACGCTGCGGCCGCGGGAGTGGCGGCTGTACACACCGGCCAACGCGCCCGGGGGCCTGGAGATCGAGCTGCACGTCAGGCTGATCGATGGTGGCCCGGTGTCCACCGCGCTGGTGCGCAGCGCCGCCGCCGGCGACAAGCTGCGGCTCGGGCCGCCGGTCGGCCAGCTGACCCTGGACCGGACGTCCGACCGCCCGTTGCTGCTGATCGGCGGCAGCACCGGGCTGGCACCGCTGAAGGCGATCATCGACCGGTTGGCCCGCGACGGCGGCCGGCCCACTCACCTGTACTTCGGTGCCCGTTCGGTGCGGGAGATCTACGACCGCAAGGACCTGGAAGCCCTCGCCGAGCGATACCCGTGGTTGACGGTGGTCATCGTGATCTCCGACGACATCCGTTGGAAGGGCCCCCGCGGTCTGGTCGGTACTGTGGTCGCCGGGGCCGGCGACTGGTCGGCGCACGACGTGTTCGTCTGTGGTTCGCCGGCGATGGTGAAGTTCACCGTCGGGAAACTCATCGGCTCCGGGGTGCCGGAGAATCAGATCAAGTTCGAGGACTTCGGCGACGCGTAGCGCGGTCGATCACAAGGAGAATCCCATGACGGACTCGACCTCCAGCCTCCGCAACCTGGATGCGGTGACCGGCGCCGACCTCCAGTCGGTCACCTTCGGCACCTCGAAGGGCTTCGGCCGCGGCTACGACCAGCACGAGGTCGACTCGTTCGTGGTGCGCTGCGCCCAGGTCGTCGACCGGCTGCGCGCCCGGATGGACGAGCGGGTGGCCGAATGCCAGGCGGAGATCGCCCAGTTGCAGGAGCGCATCGAGCGGGACAGCCGCAGCAACGAGGTCGCCCAGGCGATGAGCGTGCTGATCACGGCGCAGCAGACCGCGGACAAGACGGTTGCCCAGGCCGACGAGTACAGCGCCAAGGTGATGGCCGAGGCTCGCGAGCTGTACGAGGACACCCGCCGCAATGCCGCCACCCTCGAACAGGAGACCGAGGACAAGGCCAGGCACGTCTACGAGGAGGCGCTGAGCCGGGCGGAGACGATCGACCGCGAGGCCACCGAACGAGTCGAACGGATGAACCTGAACTCGGAGGCGGTCCAGGCCGAACTCGATCAGCAGACCGCCTACCTGCGGACCCTGCGGGACACCAGCCGGATCCAGATCCAGACGTTCCTGGAAGGCCTGCTCGATCACGTCGCCGAGGAGTACGGCAAGGCGCACCCGATTGCCGCCGAAGCCGCGACGGCGGCCGCGACCAACCAGCGCAAGGCCAAGCGCGCGGGTCGCTCCGGTGCCAAGTCGGCCAAGGGCGGCGCCGGCAAGTCGACGTTGAAGGTGGCCGGACTGACGCCGGTGCGCCGCGGCGGCGGCCTGATCGGACATCCGTTGCCCGCTCAGTCCGAGCCGGTGTACGTCGACGAGCAGTACTACGAGCAGGTGGACGCCTACCGCGATCGGTAGGCGTCGCGGATCCGCCGGCGATCATCCCGTCACCCGCGATCATCCCGTCAGAAGCAGACGGCGCCCTTGGCGGCCGAACCGACCAGCTTGGCGTACTTGCCGGTGACGCCGAAGTCCAGGTTCTGCGGCCGCGGCTCCCACTCGGCCCGGCGGCGCTCCAGCTCCGCCTCGTCCACCAGCAGGTCCAGCGTCCTGGCCGTCAGGTCCAGCCGGATCGGATCACCCTCACGGACCAGCGCGATCGGCCCGCCGTGCGCCGCCTCGGGCGCGATGTGGCCGACGCACGGGCCGGTGGTACCGCCGGAGAACCGGCCGTCGGTGAGCAGCAGCACGTCCTTGCCCAGGCCCGCGCCCTTGATCGCGCCGGTGACGGCGAGCATCTCCCGCATGCCTGGCCCGCCTTTGGGGCCCTCCCAGCGGATGACGATCACGTCGCCCTTGCCCAGGGTGCCATCGGTGACGGCCTCCAGCACCCCGGCCTCGCCGTCGAACACCCGGGCCGGACCGGTGAACTCCTGGTACGGCACGCCAGCGGTCTTGATCACCGCACCCTCCGGTGCGAGCGACCCGCGCAGGATGGTGAGGCCGCCGGTGGCGTGGAGGGGGTTGTTCAGCTTGCGCACCACGTCCCCGTCCAGCTCCGGCGGGTTCAGCTCGGCCAGGTTCTCGGCCATGGTCTTACCGGTGACGGTCAGCGCGTCGCCGTGCAGCAGGCCCGCGTCCAGCAGCGCCTTCATCACCACCGGGACGCCGCCGATGCGGTCGATGTCGGTCATCACATAGCGGCCGAACGGCTTGACGTCGGCCAGGTGCGGCGTGCGGTCGCCGATCCGGTTGAAATCGTCCAGGCTCAGGTCGACCTTCGCCTCGTGCGCGATGGCCAACAGGTGCAACACCGCGTTGGTGGACCCGCCGAGCGCCATCACCACGGTGATCGCGTTCTCGAAGGCCTGCTTGGTCAGGATGTCCCTGGACGTGATGCCGGCGTCGATCAGCGCCACCGCGGCCTGGCCGCTGCGCACCGCGAACGAGTCGCGCCGGACGTCGGGCGCGGGCGGGGCGGCGCTGCCGGGCAACGACATGCCCAGCGCCTCGGCCGCACTGGCCATGGTGTTGGCCGTGTACATGCCGCCGCAGGCGCCCTCACCGGGACAGATGGCCTTTTCGATCTCGGTCAGCCGGTCCCGGCTGATCTTGCCGGCCAGGCAGGCCCCGACGCCCTCGAACGCGTCGATGATGGTGACCGTCTCGCCGCCCAGCTTGCCGGGCAGGGTGGACCCGGCGTAGAGGAACACCGCGGCGATGTCCAACCGGGCGGCCGCCATCAGCATCCCCGGCTCGGACTTGTCGCAGCCGGCCAGCAGCACGCCGCCGTCCAGTTGCTCGGCGCGGAACACCGTCTCCACCGAATCGGCGATGACCTCCCGGCTGACCAGCGAGTAGTGCATGCCGCCGTGCCCCATGGAGATGCCGTCGGACACCGAGATGGTGCCGAACTCCAGCGGGTAGCCGTCCGCCTCGTGCACGCCCTGCTTGGCGGCCTTGGCCAGCCGGTCCAGGGACAGGTTGCACGGGGTGATCTCGTTCCACGAACTCGCCACACCGACCTGCGGCTTGCGCCAGTCGTCGTCACCCATGCCGACCGCGCGGAGCATGCCCCGGGCCGGGGCCCGTTCGATGCCGTCGGTGACGATGTGGCTGTGCGGCTTGCGGTGCTGACGTGGTTGATCGGGCGCGGCGGCGTCACTCATGAGCCTGACCCTACGTCCGCCCCGTTCGCGGCGAGAACTCGCTCACACCGCCGCCTTCCCGGGCCGCCTCGCACGCTCCGCCCCCCGGACGCGGCGCCGGCGCCTGCACCCATGGTTCGCTCGGCAAGCCTCGCTCACACCGCCGCCTTCCCGGGCCGCCTCGCACGCTCCGCCCCCCGGACGCGGCGCCGGCGCCAGCACCCACGGCTCGCTCGGCAAGCCTCGCTCACACCGCCCATGGTTCGCTCGGCAAGCCTCGCTCACACCCGGCAACCTGGACGGTCGGTGAGGCGTCAACCGAACCCTAGGCTGACCATGGCCGCACCCGACACAGGACCACGGCCGCACCCGACGCAGAGGAGATGCCCGGTGGTCAACGGTTCGCGTCCGCGCATCGCCATTGCGTGCCAGGGCGGCGGCAGCCACACCGCGTTCACCGCCGGCGTGCTGTCCCGGTGGATGTCCGCCGACGTGCTCGACCGGTATCGGATGGTCGGCCTGTCCGGGACGTCGGGCGGCGCGATCTGCGCCCTGCTGGCCTGGGCCGCCCTGGTGGAGGACAAGCCCGACCTGGCCCGTGAGCGGCTCGCCGACTTCTGGGCGGCCAACTCGGCCAGCACCCCGGCCGAGATGGCGCTCAACGAGATGATCCTGGCCGCCTCCCGGGTAGCGCACTACGTGGCGGCGCCGGCCATCAGCCCGTACAGCACGCCGACCTCGGTGATGTCGCTGGAGCACCTGCGCGGCCTGCTGGAACGGACCCTGGACTTCGCCTCGGTCACCGCCCGCGCCGCCGAGTCCGGCGACGACGCCCCGCTGCTGCTGCTCGGCGCGGTCGACGTGCTCTCCGGCTCGTTCAAGGCCTTCAACAGCCACGACGGTGAGATCTCCGCGGACGCGGTGCTGGCCTCGGCGGCCATCCCGCACCTGTTCCGATCGGTGCCCGTCGACGGCAAGCTCTACTGGGACGGGTTGTTCTCCCAGAACCCCCCCGTCGGCGACCTGCTCTACACACATCCGGACGAGATCTGGGTGATCCAGATCAACCCCACCGAGCGGGTCACCGAGCCGACCAGCGTGATGGAGATCGAGGATCGGCGCAACGAACTCGGCGGCAACCTGTCGCTGTACCAGGAGCTGAACTTCATCGAGCAGGTCGACCGACTGATCGAACGCGGCGCGCTGCGCAGCGAGGCCTACCGCCCGGTCACCGTGCGGATCCTGGAGATGAACCGGCCGCCGTCCTCCGAACGCCTGGGCTACGCGTCGAAACTGAACCGGGATCCGCGGTTCCTGCGGTCGCTGATCGAGCAGGGCGAGGACCAGGCCGCCGAGTTCCTCGCCGCATTGCGGTTCGAACGAGCCTGGGACGCCGCCGACGCGGCAGCGTTGGTCCGCTTCCTCGCCGACGACGCGATCGTGGCGTCGACCGCGCCGTTCAGCGAACTGCCGGCGACCAGGGACCGGGCGAGGCAGCGCGCGTTCCTGACCGAGCGCCTGTCGGCCGGGGTCACCATCGACCACAACCGCAAGCAGATCGTCAAACGCAACCACGTCACGTGGCGGGTGCGGGCGACCTCGGACGGCCGGCGAGTGGAGGGCATGGCCGTGGCGGACTTCCGGGACGGCAAGGTGACCCGCCTCTCGCTGGGTACCGTCGACATGTTCCCGCTGGACCCCGAGGAATGATCCTGCTCGTCCGCCGCACCGTCCCACCCTGCACTGGAGTCCACTCGTCATGACCATGATCGGTTTCCCGCCGGACCCGGCCGACCGATGGTCGCTGGCCACCTGGCAGAACGCGCCGACCAACCGCTGGTCGTTCCAGCACGTCCGGGAGGTCGTGCCGACCGCGCGGGTCTCCCGAGGCGCCGGTCCCGCGCAGCCGCTGCCGATGGGCGGTGGATTCGATGCCGCCCAGGCCGTGTGGCGGCTCGACGGACGCTGGTCGACGGTGGCCGAGGTGCTGGCGGACACCTACACCGACGGTTTCCTGGTGCTGCATCAGGGGCAGGTGGTCACCGAGCAGTACCCGGGCGGCATGCCCGCGGACCGCACCCACCTGCTCATGTCGGTGTCCAAGTCGGTGGTCGGCTGCCTGGTCGGGATCCTCGTCCACGAGGGCGTCATCGACGTCCGGTCCGCCGTCGACCGGTACGTTCCCGAACTCGCCGCGTCCGGATATTGCGGCGCGACCGTCCAGGACGTGCTGGACATGCGTTCCGGGGTGGCCTTCTCCGAGACCTACCTCGACCCAACGGCCGAAGTACGGCTGCTCGAGCAGGTTGTCGGGTGGGCCCCGCGCAGCGATCCCGACCTGCCGTTCTCGATGTACGAGTACCTGGCGACGTTGAAGGCCGACCGGGCCCACGGCGGCGCGTTCGAGTACCGATCCTGCGAGACGGACATCCTGGGCTGGATCTGCGAGCGGGCGACCGGCACCCGACTGCCGGACCTGGTGTCGACCAAGCTCTGGTCGCTGCTGGGATGCGAACAGGACATGGATGCGGCGGTGGATTCAGCCGGCGCGGTGTTCGCCGACGGCGGCCTGTCCGCCACCCTGCGCGATCTGGGCCGGTTCGGGCAGATGCTGCTGGCCGGCGGTGTCGCCCTCGGCCGCCAGGTGGTGCCCGCCGAGTGGATCGCGGACAGCTACACGGCCGCCGCCGACACGCGGGACAAGTTCGCCGAATCGGGCAACGGCAGCTGGCTGCCCGGCGGAGGTTACCGCAACCAATTCTGGCTGCCCGGCGGGCGCGAGGTGCTGCTGTGCCTGGGCATCCACGGTCAGCTGATCTGGGTGGAGCCGGCCCGGCAACTCGTCGTGGTCAAGCTGTCCTCGTGGCCGCTGCCGCAGGAGCCCGCCCACCTGCTCGACACTCTCGCGGCGATAGACATGATCGGCTTCCAACTGAGCCTGGCCGCGGGTCTGGTGTGACGGCGACCCGGCCGCAGGCGACCCGAACGGGTTGTCGTCATCGGCGGTGCGCAGTGGCACCCCAGCCGGTTCGCTGATCTTTTCCGCGTTGGTGCACCCGATATGCCCGAACCGGCGCGGCTTTGATCAGCCAACCCTGCGGGCGGCCGCTGCCGGGCTGATCAAACCCGCGTCCCGGGCGCCGGTTTCGGTCCGGCCGCGCGGCTTTGATCAGCCAACCGATGTCGAGCCGGCGCCGCTCAGGAGCTGGATTTCACCCCGACCGAGGTCGTCGGCACCACGAACTCGGCTCCCACCGGCACGCCCTGGTATTGGCCGCGGACGGCGTCGATCAGCCGCCGGGCCCGGGCGGTGAGCCGCGGCTTGCCGCCCGGAGCCTCCCCGACCGGCGCCTCCTTGGACGCTGCCGGCGAGATCAGGTCGGGCCCTTCGGGTTCGGCCTCCGACTCGGGCGCGGCCACAACTTCCGGGTCCTCCGTCTGCAACCGGCCCTTGGTCACCAGCACCCCGAGATCGGCGCCCTTCCAACGGTAGTCGCCGGCGCCGTAGATGCGCAGGAAGAAGCACTCGCTCTCCCGCTGCAGCTGATGCCAGTCCAGCGCGGCCCGGCGGAAATGCAAGTCGCCGGCGTCGTCGAAATACCACTGCCCGGTCCGCGCGGCCTCGGTGATCTGCTGCACCTCCGGCGAGATCTCCTTGATCACCATCTGCGACCAGACGTCGACCGCGGCCAGATCCTCCCAGCGGTGGTTGATCTCGTCGACGTCGAGCTCGTACTCCACGCCCATGTACTCCAGCAGGTGGAACAGGAAAAGCGGCATGTCCGAGTACGCGCCGGCGGTGACGTTGGTGATCGACGAGGCCCCGGAGATCCGCGGGTTCAGCTCCCCCAGGTACACCTCGTCCGAATCGAGGTCGACCAGCACGTCGACCTCGAAGAAGCCTTTGTACCCCTCCCCGGCCAACCGATCACCCAACCGGCGCACCAACTGCGTCGCCCGCTCCCGACGCAGCCCGGTCAGCACCTCCGGATACATCTCGTTGCCGCACCAGCCGCCCTTGTAGGGGGTCAGCTCGGCGTGCCCGACCAGCTCGGACATGAACGGCCCGACCACCGTGCCGTGCCGGGTCAGCACGGCCTCGACGGCGATGCCGCGGTTGTTGATCCGCTTCATGATCTTCTGCTGCTGGCCGACGATGTCGTCGGCGTTCTTGTCCCAGTCGGCCTGGCTGGTGAGGAAGAACGTGGTCTTGCCGGAGTCGCCGTACGGGGTCTGCAGCACCACGTCGGTGCCCAGCCCGGCGGCGGTGCATTCCTCGACGAGCTGATCCCAGGTGTCGACCGAGGTCAGGATGTTCGGCACGCTGGCCGCGCCCGCCTCGTTGCCCAGCCGGGTGGTGACGATCTTGGAATCCAGGTGCTCGCGTAGTGCCGCGGACGGCAGGATCAGGTCGTAGCCCAGCTCCGTGCAGATCTTCTCGGTCTCCTCGTCGAAGAAGACCATGGCGACCTTCGGCCGGCCGCCGTTGCGCTGCATGTACGCCCGCACCTCGGGGTGCAGCAGCAGATAGTTGTTGATCTCCTCGCCGCTCTCGAACTCGAGGTACGGCTTGTCCTTCGGCGTGAACACCCGCGGGTGCGCGCCGTCCCACGCGTCGTAGTAGGTGATGTATTCGAAGTTGCGCACCCACCGGTCCAGGCCGAGCAGGTTGAACGGGGTCGCCCCGATGAAGAACACCGGAGTGGTGTTGGTCCGGAAGAAATGTCGGATCTCCGCGATCCCCCGCAGGGGCCGCTGTCCGAAGGGCCTCGGCCCTGCCGCGGGGCTCTGATCGGTCATGGCGTTGATCGTTGCCCACCGGTCGGGGCTGGGCAACAGGGGCTCGCCGGTTTGGCCGGCACGATCCGGCCGGCGATCGGCCCATCCCGCGGACCGCTCGTCGGACCCACCGTCGGACCCACCGTCGGACCCGCCCGTCGGACCCGCCCGTCGGACCCACCGTCGACATCCGCCCGCCATCGGTTTGCCACATTCGGCCCCTCGTGACGCGAATCCGGGGCCGAAACCGGCAAATGGATCGGCTGGGGAACCCCCGCCTGTGGATAACTCGGCGGTGTCGGACGGGAATCGTCCATGGTGGTCGCATGACGCCACGGCAACCGATCCCGGAGGACCTGCGCGATGTCCTGTTCACCCCGCATTGGACGGGCTACACGTTCAAGCGCATGCGCGGCCCGGACCTGGTCGTCCCCTTTAGCGGGGTGCGGGCGGTGGCCGGCGGTCCGGCCGACCCGGCGACCGACCCGACGAACGCCCTGCGGATCCGCTGCCGGGCCGCCCTGATCACGGTCTGCCAGGGCGCGGTGATCAGCTCGATCACCGCCGCCCGCATCTGGCCGCTCCCGATGCCGAGCGCCCCGCCCGACGAGCCGCTGCACATCAGCGCGTTCGCACCCGACCACGCCCCTCGCCGCGATGGGGTGATCGGGCACCAGGTCTCCGACCAGGACGTCGGCACGGTCTCCAGGTTCGGCATCCCCGTCACCGACCCGGCCAGCCTGTTCTGTCATCTCGGCGCGGTGATGTCCGTTCCGAATCTGGTCGCCGTCGGCGATGCGCTGGTGCTCACCCCCCGGTTCGACCCCGGCGACCGGCCGTACCTGACGATCGACGCCCTCACCGAGCGGGTCGAGTGGTATCGAGGCCCGGGCAAGCGGCGGGCTGCGCAAGCGCTGACGCTGATCCGTCCGGGCGCGGAATCCCGGCCGGAGACCCTGCTGCGCCTGATGCTGGTCGGGGCCGGACTGCCGGAGCCTGCACTGAACGTCGAGATCCGGGACGAGAGCGGCCTTCTGCTGGCATACGGTGACCTGGTGTACGAGGAGTGGCGGCTCCTGGTCGAGTATGACGGTGATCACCACCGGACGGATCCGCGGCAGTTCGACCTCGACCTGATCCGGTTGGACAACCTGGCGGCCAACGGCTGGCGGGTGATTCGAATCGCGAAGACGTCGTTCTTCCGGGACCCGGATGAGGTTGTCCGCCGGGTCCGTCGAGCCCTGATGCGGGCGGGCTGGCGTCCTTGACCCGGGGAACGTCCGGATCGTGGCGGGGCGCGTCGGTGCCGTGACCCGCCGGGGCGTCCGGATCGTGACCCCCGGCGGGGCGTCCGGATCGTGACCCGGCGGGCACCCCCCGGCGCATCCGTTTGCCACATTCCGCCCTTCGTCGGGCGAATCCGGGGCCGAACCTGGCAAATGGATGGGGGGTGAGCGCGGCCAGGGCCGAACCTGGCAAATGGATGGGGGGTGAGCGCGGCCGGGGCCGAACCTGGCAAATGGATGGGGGTGAGCGCGGCCGGGGCCGAACACCGAGCGGACACCGAGCCGAACACCGGGCGGATACGGACGGGGGATGATGACGGGCGAGCCGGACCCGACGACCCGGCCCCGAGCGGAGGGACGGCCCGATCATGGTGCTGGGTGGGGGTCGCCGGCAGGGGCTGAATCCCTTCCCGCGAGCCCTGCCGCCGGCCCGACCACCGGATGCGGACGCGCCGATCCCGCTGACGGTCTACGGCATCAACGAGTCCACCCCCGGCCCGCGGTGGCAGGCCCTGTTCGCCGCCACCTGGCCCGGGTACCGGCGCTGGTACCTGCAGCGGGACGTACGGTCTCGGCCGAACCTGGAGCTCGCGCAGGACATGATCGCCACCCACATGCCCGAACTGCTGCCCACCTACCTGCGGATGGTCGAGCTCGCCGACGCGGCGGTCGCCGACCTCGGGCTGCCCGGCGACGACGTGGCCGCCCGGATGCTCACGCTCTGGGATCCGCCCCGGTTCCTGCCCGGCTGCTCGCAGGCGGTGGTCACCGAGCCCGAGATCGCGCTGTGCCGCAACTACGACTACTCGCCCGCCCTGTGGGAGCGGGTGGTGATCTCCACGACCTTCGATCGGCGGCGGGTGATCGGCAACGGCGACTGCCTGTGGGGGCTGACCGACGGGATGAACGACGACGGGCTGGTCGTCTCGCTCAGCTTCGGCGGCCGGCGTGGGTCTGGGCCGGGATTCGCGGTGTCCCTGGTGGTCCGGTACTTGCTGGAGGTCGCGTCGACGACCGAGCAGGCGCGGGAGATCCTGCGCCGGATGCCGGTGGCGATGGCCTACAACCTGACGGTGGTGGACGCGGCGCGGCAGGTGATGACCGCCTTCGTCGGGCCGGATCGAGCGCCCGAGTTCAGCGACTCACCGATCGCCACCAACCATCGGGGGGAGGTCCCGGACAGCATCGAACACGCCCAGCAGTTCGCCAGCGTGCCGCGCCGGGACCGCCTGGTCGAGTTGGTCGCGACCGACCCCCGACCGACCGACCTGGTCAGCGCATTCCTCAAGCCGCCGCTCTACTCGACCCACTACTGGCGCGCGTTCGGCACCGTGTACACGGCGCTGTACCGGCCGGAAGCCCAGGCCATGCACCTGTTCTGGCCTGGTCGCAGTTGGCGGCGCAGCTTCGACGACCCGGACGACACGTTCGACGTGGTGCTCCACCCGACCGCGCTCAGTGGTCCTGAGCGACGATCTGTTTGAGCTGGTCGGCCTGCTCCGCAGTCCAACCGGGTGGCTGGAGCAGCGCGGCCCAGCCGTCGACGAACTCCAGGGTGTAGGTATGTCCGTGCCCGGGCGGGGTGTCGACGGGTTCCAGCATGTCGGCGGTGACCTGCCAGAACGTGACGAACGGGATCCACACCATCTCGTCGGTCACGTCCGGGCCCGGCGGTTCGGCCAGCCAGTCCGGGCGATGCAGGATCAGGTCGGGGCTCAGCCAGACGATCGGGTCGGACGCGTGCTGCAGGTAGAGCACGCGGGCGCCTTCCCACGGTTGACCCTCCGGCGGGATGCTCGCCGCGGGGTCGTTGGCGAACCGGACGATCCGTCCGTCGCGAAAGACCGGTTGCACCTCCGGGCTGCCCGGATCCCTCTCCTGGGTGAACTCCCGATTCAGGGCGTTGAACGCCGGTGAACCGGCCAGCAGAACGCCGTCCGTGCGGTTGGCCATGTCGGCCTCGCCACTGAACGGGGTTTCCATCTCGAACGAGCCCAGGCTCAGCCCGAACACGTACAGCTTCGGGCGCTGCTCCAGCGGCAGCTGCGACCAGCGCTGGTAGACCGCGTCGAACAGGGCCCGGCCCGCGGCCCGTGCCTTGTCCTGGTCGACCAGGAACGACGCCCAGGACGGTAGGTAGGAGTACTGGATGGCGACGGCGGCCGAGTTCCCGCCGGTCATGTACTCGAAGGAGTTGATCGCGGCCGGGTCCACCCACCCGGTCCCGGTCGTGCCGGTGACCAGCAGGGAACCGCGGGTGAAGCCGCCGGCGCGGTCCAGGTCGGCGACGGCGAGCGCGGCCCGGTCCTCGACGTTCTCGGCAGAGGCGATTCCCGCATAGGCCCGGATCGGTTCCATCGCCGGGTTGTGGGTGAATGCGGCGATCTCGTCCGGGGTGGGTCCGGTGCCGGCGAAGTTGCGGCCCTGGTAGCCCAGGGTGTCCCAGCCGATCAGCGAACCGGGTCCGCCGGACCGCAACGAGCTGGTGGGTTGCACTGCGGTGTCGCTGGTGGTGGTGTCCCGGACGGCGAACATGCGGTCGGTGAGCGCCAACACCCCGTCCACGATGACGCCGCTGACCAGACCGATGGTGAGCACCGCTGCTACCACCCAGCCCAGCGCGCGGGCTGCCCTGGCACCGATCCACCGCTGTAGCAGTCGGGCGATCCATCGGTAGCCGGCGCGGACGCCGCGGCCGGCCGCCACCAACGCCACGAACGACACGGCCGCGAACACCGGCAGCAGCAGCCGCGAGCCCAGGCTCTCCGGGGCGGCGCCGGTCAATTCGCGAATCTGGCTCTGCCACCGCTGTCCGAGCAGGTAGGACACGACGGTCAGGGCGGATCCGGCGATCCAGAAGATCCGCCAGGACCACGCCCGCGGCGGGCGGGCCGGCCGGTCGGCGAACTCGCGCCAGATCCAGGCGCCCAGCACGCCGAGGCCGTAGCCGATGGCGCCGTTGATCCCGCACACCAGTCCGCCGAACGGCCCCGGTCGCGGCACCAGGGACGGGGTGAACGACAGGCAGACGAAGATCACCGCCACCCACGCGCCGGGCAGCGCGTACCGGAACCAGCGGTGAATCCGGCGAGGCGGCGCCGCGCGCCCCTCCTGCGGGTCGCTGCGGATCGGCGGTGCGTCGGATGCCGGACCGGGGTCGGCAAGCCCCGCCGGACCAGTGTGCACCGCCATGATCTCGTTCACCCGCCAGTTCTCTGGATCGCCGCCTCGATTGGCAGTATCCCCGCATAAGGTCACGAAACCGGCGTCGCCATGGCGCGTTCCGCGTCACGCCGACGGCACGAACATCACGCCAACTGCACGAACAGCACTCCGAGTGCGTTCACCGACCAGTGCGCCACCATCGGCGCGAGCAGGCTGCCGCTGCGGATCCGCATCTCGCACAACACCACCCCGGCAGCGGCGGTGAACAGCACGGTCCCCACCACGCGGAGCAGCAGACCCAGGGCGCCGCCGCCCACCACGTCGTCGACCGCCTGGTTCGCGGACCCGCCGGCCAGGGCCGGTGCGATGTGCCAGAGACCGAACAAGCCCGAGGACAGCCCGGTGGCCGTCCACCGGGCGTATCGGCGACGCAGCAAACCCCACAGCAGCCCGCGAAAGGCGAACTCCTCGGGGATCACCGTGCCCAACGGAATCACCAGCAGCGCCGCGACCAGCGTCTGCGGCCAGGAGCCGCTTCCGGTGCCGGCCACCGTGGCTCGCACCGCTGGGATCAGCAGCGCCACCGTGTAGGCGGTCGCGGCCAGCATCGCGAACCCGCCGCCCCATCGCAGCCCGGCCGGCCAGGACGACCGTGTCAACCCCAGATCCGGCGCGCCGAGCCCGCTTCCGCGAGCGATGACGGCCAGGACGCCGGTCAACCCGAGCCCGATCGCCACGCTGGCCCCGGGAAGCCGGTTCGCCAGCACGTTCGCGCAGGCCAGGACCAGCAGCGACAGCGGCAGGGACAGCGGCAGGGACAGCCGAAACGACATCACACCACCCACGCATCGTTCGACGCGATCGGCGCCCCTGCGCACCGGAGGGCCGATCCAGCTGCCGAGGTGACCCCGGTGTGCGCCGACGCCCCGGCCGCTCGGTTCGAGGCCGCAGACCTCGGCTACGCCTCGTCGTCGTCCAGGTCTGCCTCGGCCAACGCCACCGCGAGCCCCAACGCCCGCGCGATGTTGCCGGCCGCAGCCATCACCCGGGGCGTGCCGACCACCGGGGCCACCGCGATCAGCAGGCTCTGCACGTCCTCCGCCGTGATCCCCACGTCGACCGCCGACCCGGCATTCAACAGGTACGACGAGGCCGGCGCGTTCACCGCGACCAGAGCCGCCAGCCGGGCGATGACGTGTTCACGGGCCGGCAACTCGCTGCCCGCGATCGACACCGCGGTGATCGCGGCCAAGGCATCGAGCACGGGGGTTTCTTCGGGCATCAGGGTTCCTTTCGGACAGCGCTCGGCCCGGATGGCCGGGGCCCGGGAAGCGTAAGCCGTCCGTTTCGGGCGGTACGCACGGGTCGGACGCGCGGGCCGGTGAGGTGTGCCGTTTGTCCCAGCTGGACCTATTACTCTTTCCCCGGTGTCCGACGAACGGGTCAGCGAGGCTCGCCTGTCGCCGACCTCCGGCCTGATCATCGCTCCGCGCTCGCGCCGCCGACCCGACCCCCCGACCCGACCCCCGAGCCTCCGCCTCACCCGAAGCCACGGCCTTCGGATGTCCCACCTCCCACTCCGCCACCCCCACGTACCGAGAGGCTGATCGATGTTCAACTCCAACGGATCGTTCCTGCTCGCACTGCTCGAGTTCTTCCTGTTCTTCGCCTGGTTCATGTGCTTGTTCTGGATCTTCGGCGACATCTTCCGCAGCAAGGACCTCGGCGGCGTCGCCAAGACCCTCTGGGTGCTGTTCGTGATCCTGATCCCGTGGCTGGGCATCCTGGTGTACCTGATCGCGCGCGGGAAGGGCATGCACGAACGGCAGCTGGAACAGGCTAGGGCCATGCAGAAGGCCCAGACCGAGTACATCAAGTCGGTGGCCACCGGTTCCGCGACGAGTCCCGCGGACCAGATCGCGTCGGCCAAGAGCCTTCTGGACAGCGGAGCGATCACCCAGGCGGAGTTCGACACGCTCAAGGCGAAGGCCCTCGCCGGCTGAGCGGTAGCCGGACGGCCCAGGTCACCGGCGGCGTTCGACGGAACCGAGGACCTCCAGCGCCAGCCACAGCTCGCTGCGCGTGGTCGGCGAGTCCAGGTCCCGGTCGAGCAACCGACCGGCCAGCCCGATCCGGCGCCGAAGCGTGTGGCGATGCACGCCCAGGGCGGATGCCGCCGGGTCCCACTGGCCGTGGTGGGCCAGCCACGCCCGCAGGGAGGCCACCAGCTCGCCGCGGCCGGTCCGGTCGTGCTCGAGCAGCGGGGCCAGCAGCGAAGCGGCGAAGCCCGCCGCCTGCGCCGGGTCCCAGAGTTGCGCGATGCCCGCCGAGGCGATCGCGCCGTAGCGGAGCACCGGCGCCTCGCCCCGCCGTGCGGCATCGGCGGCGCGTCGGGCCTGTTCGCGCGCGGTCGCCAGGTCATCGATACCCGTCGCTTCGGACAACCCGACCACCCGGCCGTCGCCGGCCAACCGCTCGGCCAGCGCCGCGGCCCGGTCGGCGGGCGCGAGGACCACCAGCTCGCCCGGCCACTCGGCGACAAGGACCGGTTCGACGTCGAATCCGGGTTCGACGCCCGAACCGGGGTCGGCGCCGGACCGTTGGTCGGACGCGCCGGCACCGGCCGGTGGGCGGCGGGCGACGAGCACGACCACCGGGTCCGGCGGCAGCGACGAACCCACCCGTGCCGCCACCGATCCGGCCAGGTCGAGGTGCCCGGCCAGGGCGAGTTCGAGGGCGGCGGCGCGCACCCCGGCCGCCGCGTCGGGCGCGGCCGCGTCCTGTTCCATGCCGAGGGTCAGCAGCATCACCGCCGCGTTCACCAGGTGCCGGTCGGCCGCGGCCAGCGGGCCCGGCCGGCCGACGGCGAGGTAGGCCCGCCGCCGGGATCCGGTGCCGACCGGCTGCAGGCTCACGCCGACCGTGCTCCCGTCCAGCTCTACCTCGAAGCCGGCGCCGACCGAACCGTGATGCGCTCGCAGCCTGGCCACCTCGGCGGCCACGGCCGGCAGCGCGCGGGCGGCCGGCTCCCCGCTCAGCGCCACCGGCGCCGCCCGGTCGTCGACCAGCGCCACCCACCCGTCGACCTTGCGGGCGAGCAGCCTGATCACCCGGTCCGGCGCCTGGGGCGACAGAGCGGCCCTGGTCAGCTCCTGTTGCGCGGTGAACGTTCGCGTGACGGCGGCGTACTCGTCGGCGGCCAGCGCCCGGGAGACCGCCCGGCTCAACGCGATGAACGGAGTCCGTCGCGGCACCTCCAGCACGGGCAGACCCAGCCGGTCGGCGGCCGAGACCAAGCCGTCCGGAATCTCCTGGAAGCTGAGCCCCACACCGAACCCCAGGCCCAGAACGCCCGCCCGGCAGAGCCTGTCGACGTACCCACCGAGGTCGACGCCGGGCCGGACGAACAGCCCGGTGGTCAGCAGCAGCTCGCCGCCGGACAGGAAGGGCGTCGGATCGTCCAGCTCGCTCACGTGCACCCAGGTGATCGGCCGATCCGGCCCCCCGGCACCGGCACCGGCACCGGCACCGGCACCGGCCACGATCCGCACGCCGAGTTCGCGCTGCCCGGCCAGCGCGCGCACGGTCAGCGCCACGGCAAACGCGCCATTTCGTCCACCTGGCCAAGTCTAATGCGCCACTTGTTCCCATTACCCGGTCGGACGGATTCAGGAAGGCTGGACGGCAACGGATCACCCATGCGGCGCTGCCGGCCGCCGGCCGTCACCGCCAGCACCAGGCACCGAGAACAGGAGCAATCTTCATGACCACGACGCTGCCCACCGCTTCGGTGCCGGCCGCCCCGACCGGCCCGGCCCAGGAACGCCGCATCGTCACCGACCTACCCGGTCCCCGCTCGCGCGAGCTGTTCGCCCGTCGGCAGAATGCCGTGTCCAACGGTGTCGGCACGGCCTTCCCGGTGTTCGTGGAGCGGGCCGGCGGCGGTGTGCTGGTCGACGTGGACGGCAACTCGCTGATCGACCTGGGCTCCGGCATCGCGGTGACCACCGTCGGTAACTCGGCCCCCAAGGTGGTCGAGGCGGTCACCGAGCAGGTGGCCGCGTTCACCCACACCTGCTTCATGATCACTCCGTACGAGGGGTACGTCCAGGTCTGCGAGCAACTGGCCGAACTCACGCCGGGCGATCATGCCAAGAAGTCCGCACTGTTCAACTCCGGCTCCGAGGCCGTGGAGAACGCCGTCAAGATCGCCCGGCACGCCACCGGCCGCACCGCGATCGTGGCGTTCGACCACGCGTACCACGGCCGTACCAACCTGACCATGGCGCTGACCGCCAAGAACATGCCGTACAAGCACAAGTTCGGCCCGTTCGCCGGCGAGATCTACCGGATGCCGATGTCCTACCCGTTCCGGGACGGCGGCCTGTCGGGGGCGGAGGCGGCCGCGAAGGCGATCGACCAGATCGCGGTGCAGGTCGGCGCCGACAACGTGGCCGCGGTGCTGATCGAGCCGATCCAGGGCGAGGGTGGCTTCGTGGTGCCCGCGGATGGCTTCCTGCCGGCCATCGCGGCCTGGTGCCAGGACAACGGCGTGGTGTTCATCGCCGACGAGATCCAGACCGGTTTCTGCCGGACCGGCGACTGGTTCGCCAGCGCGCACGAGGGCGTCGTGCCGGATCTGATCACCACCGCCAAGGGCATCGCCGGCGGCCTGCCGCTGGCCGCGGTGACCGGTCGGGCCGAGCTGATGGACGCGGTGCACGTCAGCGGCCTCGGCGGCACCTACGGCGGCAACCCGGTCGCCTGCGCGGCCGCCCTCGGCACCATCGCCACCATGCGCGAGCTCGACCTCGTCGGCGCCGCCAGGTCCATCGAGGCCGCCATGCTGCCGCGGCTGCGGGCCGTCCAGGCCCGGCACGCCGCGATCGGCGACATCCGCGGCCGAGGCGCGATGATCGCCATGGAACTGGTCAAGCCGGGCACCACGGAGCCGGATCCGGCGCTGACCGGCGCGATCGCCAAGGCCTGCCACGCGCAGGGCGTCGTCGTGCTCACCGCGGGTACCTACGGCAACGTGCTGCGCTTCCTGCCGCCGCTGGTGATCCCGCCGGCCCTGCTCAACGAGGGCCTGGACGTGTTGGAGAGCGTGATCGACAAGCTGGCCTGAGGACACCGACCGCTGCCACCCAGACCGATCCGAGCCAGACAGATCCGAGCCAGACAGATCCGACCGAGAAGGATGACGACCATGGCTGTGACCGACGAAACCGTTTCCCGGGTCCTGAACGCGGTGCCCAAGGGCCTGCTCATCGGCGGCAAGTGGATCACCACCGAGCGCACCGTCGACGTCGAGGACCCGTCGACCGGTGAGACGATCGCCCAGGTCGCCGATGCCACCCCGGAGCAGGGCATCGAGGCGCTGGACGCCGCGGTGGCGGCGGCCGACGAGTGGGCCGCGACGGATCCGCGGGCGCGCGGCGAGATCCTGCGCAGGGCGTTCGAGCTGCTGACCGAGCGGGCCGAGGACATCGCCCTGCTGATGACCCTGGAGATGGGCAAACCCCTCGCGGAGGCGCGCGGCGAGGTCACCTACGGAGCGGAGTTCTTCCGCTGGTTCTCCGAGGAGGCCGTCCGCATCGCCGGCCGGTACGGCGTCGCCCCGTCCGGCGGGACCCGGCTGCTCACCATGAAGCAGCCCGTCGGCCCGGTCTACGCGATCACCCCGTGGAACTTTCCGCTGGCCATGGGCACCCGCAAGCTCGGCCCGGCGATCGCCGCCGGCTGCACCGCGGTGATCAAGCCGGCGGCGCAGACCCCGTTGACCACCCTGGCCCTGGCGGCCGTGCTGATCGAGGCCGGCCTGCCGGACGGCGTGCTCAACGTGATCACCACCTCGACCTCCGGCCGGGTGTCCGCACCGATCATCGCCGATCCCCGGCTGCGCAAGCTCACCTTCACCGGCTCCACCGAGGTCGGCCGCAAGCTCATCGAGCAGTCCGCCCAGGGCGTGCTGAAGGTGTCGATGGAACTGGGCGGCAACGCACCGTTCCTGGTCTTCGCCGACGCCGACCTGGACAAGGCGGTCGACGGCGCCATGCTGGCCAAGATGCGCAACATCGGCGAGGCCTGCACCGCCGCGAACCGCTTCATCGTGCACTCCTCGGTCGCCGACGAGTTCGCCAGCAGGCTGGCCGAACGGATGGGCGCGATGACGATCGGCCGGGGTATCGAGGACGGCGTGCAGGTCGGCCCGCTGGTCGACTCGGCCGCGGTCCGCAAGGTCACCGAACTGGTCGCCGACGCCGTGGACAAGGGCGCGTCGGTGCTCACCGGCGGCGAGCCGATCGACGGCCCCGGGCACTTCTACCCGCCCACGGTGCTGGCCGGGGTACCCACCAGGGCCCGGGTGTTCACCGAGGAGATCTTCGGCCCGGTCGCGCCGGTGATCACCTTCGAGACCGACCAGGAGGGCATCGACAAGGCCAACGACACCGAGTTCGGTCTGGTCGCCTACGCCTTCACCGAGAACCTGAGCCGGGCGATCACCGTCGCGGAGAAGCTGCAGACCGGCATGGTCGGCATCAACCAGGGCATCGTGTCCAACCCGGCGGCGCCGTTCGGCGGCGTCAAGGCCTCCGGCCTCGGCCGGGAGGGCGGGGTCGAAGGCATCGACGAGTACCTGGAGACCAAGTACGTCGGCATCAAACTCTGACCACGGCGGCGTCCGCCTGCGAGATTGATCACGCGGATCCGGCCGCGCCCGCCGCGATTGCGCATCTGACGTGCGGCAACGCACGGAGTGCGGTCGATCCGTTGACGTCCGGCGGCCCCGACGATCGGCGCCGTCCGGGGTTCCGCTGGATGATCATCGCGGGTTCGTGACAGGCCGATTGTCCGTCGACCGTGGATGATGGTCACCTCGGACACCATGGAGGAAGCATGTCGAGTGGGCGACACCAGGTGGTCGTGGTCGGCGGCGGGTTCGGCGGGCTGAACGCGGCCCGCAACCTCAAGGACGCACCCGTCGACGTCACGATCGTCGATAGAACCAACCATCACCTGTTCCAGCCGTTGCTGTACCAGGTCGCGGCGGGCCTGATCTCTCCCGGCCTGATCGCCCCGGCGATCCGGTCCACGATCAAGAAGCAGCGCAACGCGAAGGCGCTGCTGGCCGAGGTCAAGGACATCGACCTGGACAAGAAGGTCGTGCACGCGCTGGGCCCGGACGGCCGCAACGTCGACCTGGAGTACGACTCGCTGGTGGTGGCCGGCGGCGCGTCACACTCGTACTTCGGCAAGGACCACTTCGCCGAATTCGCCCCGGGTATGAAGACCATCGAGGACGCCCGCTACCTGCGGGACGGCATCTTGTCCAAGTTCGAGATGGCCGAGATGGAGACCGATCCGAAGATCCGGGCCGAATGGCTGACCTTCGTGGTCATCGGTGCCGGCCCCACCGGCGTCGAGCTGGCCGGTCAGTTGGCCGAATTGGCCCATCTGGTGCTGCCCCAGGAATACCGGACGGTGGACACCACCGAGGCCCGGATCATCCTGCTGGAGGGCGCCCCCGCGGTGCTGCCCCCGTTCAAGGAGAAGCTCCAGCGCTACACCAAAGAGCACCTGGAGAAGATGGGGGTGGAGATCCGCCTCAACACCCTGGCCACCGACATGGACCACGAGTCCATCACCGTCAAGGGCCCGGACGGCGTGGAGACGATCCGCACCCGCACCCGCATCTGGGCCGCCGGCGTGCAGGCCTCCCCGCTGGCCAAGCTGCTGGCCGACAAGACCGGGGCCGAGACCGACCGGGCCGGCCGGGTCGCGGTGAACCCGGACTGCAGCCTGCCCGGGCATCCGGAGGTGTTCGCGGTCGGCGACATGGTGTCGCTGAACAAACTGCCCGGCGTCGCGCAGCCGGCCATGCAGGAGGGCAAGTACGTCGCCAAGGTGATCAACGCCCGCACCACCGGCGGACCCGTCCCGCCGCCGTTCAAGTACTTCGACAAAGGCAGCATGGCGACCATCGGGCACAATTCCGCCGTCGCCGACGCCTTCGGCTACAAGTCCACCGGCTTCATCGCCTACCTGATGTGGGGCTTCATCCACGTCGCCTACCTGGTCGGCTGGGGCAACCGGTTCGGCACGCTGTACAACTGGGCCCGCTCCCTGTGGTTCAGCAAGAGCCGCGGCCACCGCATCATCACCTTCGAGCGGACCATGGTCGAGCTCGACGAGACCCGCAAGAGGGGCCGGCCGTCCCCGATCGTCGCCGGCGCATCCAGACCCTCGCTCGCCGACCAGATCGACGCCCAGGAGGGCGTGCCCGGCTCCGGCTGACCGGGCCTCGCTCGGCAAGGCCGGCCGCGCCCGGGTCAGCGCACCCGACGCGGCCGGCCTTCTTGTTTGCCCTGTTCCGCAGAGACGAAGGCATGCACATGGGACGACGTCGGCACCTGGCCGCCATCGTGATCGCCGCGGCCATGCTGGTGGCGGCCTGTACCGGAGGCGGCGACGGATCGACGTCGACGACGTCCGCAAGCGTGTCCGGCGCCGGGGGAGCGGCCGGATCCGGCTCGGCGGTCCCGACGTCGCCGGCAGCGTCGGAGACGCCGGACACGACGGAACCCGACCCGGACGAGGCGGCGATGCAGAACCCGGGCGCCGTCCCCGGGGTCGCCACCAACGACGACGACGTGGCGCGGGCCATCGACCAGGTCGACACCGTCGCGCAGACCACCTTCGACAAGTCCGGCGTGCCGGGCATGGCGGTGGCCGTGGTGCACGGCGGCAAGACCGTCTTCGCCAAGGGCTACGGCGTCCGGGAGGTCGGCCGACCGGAGGCGGTCGACACCGACACCGCCTTCCAGCTGGCCTCGCTGTCCAAGCCGATCGGCGCCACCGTGGTGGCCAAGGAGGTCGGTGCCGGCACCGTCGCCTGGACCACGCCGCTGGCCGACCATCTGCCCGGCTTCAGGCTGGCCGACCCGTACGCCACCCAGAACGTGACGATCGCCGACATGTACTCCCATCGCTCGGGTCTGCCCAATCACGCCGGGGACGACCTGGAGGACCTGGGGTACGACCAGCAGCAGATCCTGGACCGGTTGAAGTACCTGCCTCTCAACCCGTTCCGCGCGGTCTACAACTACACCAACTACGGCCTGACGGCCGCCGCCGTGTCGGTCGCCGCGGCCGCCGGCACGGACTGGTCCACGCTGTCCGAGCGGGACATCTACGGCCCGCTCGGAATGACCCACACCAGCTCGGATTTCGCGGGTTTCGCGGCGAATCCGAACCACGCCGCCGGCCACGTCCCGGTCGACGGCGGGTACCAGGCGACGTACGTTCGCGACCCGGACGGGCAGAGCCCGGCCGGTGGGGTGAGCGCCTCGGTGACCGACGTCGCCACCTGGTTGGCGATGGTGATGAGCGGCGGCAAGGCCGCCGACGGCAGCCAGTTGGTGGAACCGGAGGCACTCCGGGCCGCGATGACCCCGGTGATGCGGGCCGCCGACGGTAGCCCGACCCCGCCGCAGATCGACGCGCGATCCGGTTTCTACGGCTACGGTTTCGGGATCACGAACGACGCGTCCGGGCGGGTGCGGATCGCCCACTCCGGCGCGTTCAGCGCGGGCGCGGGCACCACGGTGATGTACATCCCCGATCTGGATCTGGGCATCGTGGTGCTCACCAATGCCGTCGCCAACGGCTCCGCCGAGGCGATCACCCACGAGTTCGCCGACACCGCCGAGTTCGGCAGCGTCCAGCAGGACTGGTACTCCATCTACCGCGCCGGCCTGGCCGGCGTCACGGCACCGACCGGTGAGCTGGTCGGCCAGACACCGCCGGCCGATCCGGCTCCGGCCTCCCCGAACGCCGCCTATGTCGGCAGCTACCAGAACGACTACTTCGGCCCGATCACGGTCAGCGAGTCCGGCGGCGGCCTGGTGCTGACCGCCGGACCCAAGAACCAGCAGTTCCCGTTGAGCCACTGGGACGGTCAGACCTTCACCCTGAACCCGGCCGGGCTCCGGGGATCGGAGCCGGGCGGCGAGAACGTCGACGACGGCAGCATCAGCGCCGTCACCTTCGCCGGCGCCGGCGACACCGCCTCGTCGGTCACCGTCGAGGCCTGGAACCGCAACGGGCTGGGTACCTTCACCCGCTGAGCCGCGCCCGCTCCGCCGTGCGCCGGCGTGCCGGCCGGCCCGGCCGCGCCGATCAGGTGTGGCAGTGCCGATCAGGTGTGGCAGTGCCGATCAGGTGTGGCAGTGCCGATCAGGTGTGGCA
>CAZCEH010000018.1:76678-96972 GCA_964497705.1 uncultured Actinomycetes bacterium
GTGCGAGCCGGTGTTCGGCTGCGGCGGCACGTCCAGCGAGGGGTTGCGGTCGAAGAAGCCGAACGGCTTGAGCCAGAACGAGATCGTGTCCACCGGCATGATCGGCCAGTCCTCCACCCGGGTGATGTGGTGGATGCCGAACACGTACCACAGCACCACGTCGGTGTTCACCAGCGGCTCGTCGTCGGCGATCCACCGGGTCAGCCCGTCGTCGGTCTCGCTCTGGGTCGGATAGGTCCCACAGGGCCATTTCTCGTCGTCATGATGTCGGGTCACCCACAGCGTGTGGCCCATCACCGGTGCCCGCAGGTATTGGGCCGTCGTCGGCTCCATCATCACCGGGAACGCCGCGCCGGGCACCAGTTTGTAGGCCACCGGCGTGCCGAACGCGTTGGTCTTGTTGGGGTTGACCACCTTCCAGCCACGCTGCTTCTCGAAGCTGAAGTCGCGCGCCGACTGCGACTCCGACTCGATGACGGTCGATTCGGTGACGACGTCCAGCCCGTACGGGTTGTCCGGTCCCACCGGCAGCGCCCGGGAATCGCTCTCCACCACGCTGTTGGACTGGCCGTCGACGTCCAGGTCCAGCCGCGCGACCAGGAAGTGCTGGTGGAACGGGGCGTAGGTGCGGTGGTCGACCAGGGTGCCGGTGCGTGGGGTGGGCTCACCCTCGGGAATCGGGGTGGTGACCATGATGCCGGTCGCCCGCACCTCGCACTCGATGTTGCCGTCCTGGTAGAAGCGCCAGTAGACCAGGTACTCGTAGTTGGCCACGGTGGCGTGGATGGACACCACCATGCGCCGCTGCCGCCGCACCTCGGCCCGGCCGTTGATCGAGTCGACGTGCTTCCACAGGACCGCGTTGTCCTCCTCGTGCAGGCAGATGGCGTTCTTGATGACGGACGGCTCGCCCAGGCTGTCCGTGAGCACCGCGTCCACGTAACGGATCTCGCCGAGGCAGTCGCAGCCCAGTTCCAGCGACTGGGTCATGTAGCCGATGCCCCACTCGCCGATGTCGTACGCGGTGCGCCGGTAGTGGTCGAAGCTGGAATCCCGGTAGGGCACCACCATCTCGGCAAAGGACATGCGGTAGGCGATGTCCCGCACGGTGCCGTGGTCGTCGTAGGAGACCTGGTGGATGACCGGACCCTCGCGGTAGTTGAAGGCGAGCCGGAACGACCAGTTCTGCCACTTGATCACGTTGCCGTCGATCTCGAAGGACGGTCCGTCGGGCTGGGTGATCTCCAGCGGCTTGATGTCATCACGCAACGTCTGCCCCGGCACCAGGTCGGGCTCGTACTCGCCCATCACCGGTGCCGGGGTGGCGACCACGTCGGACCGGTCGATCTCCAGCAGTTCCATCGTGTTCATGTCGACGATCAGCTTCAGGCCCGACACCGGGTTGGCGTACGGGTTGCCGGTCGGGCTCGACCGCACCCAGACGTCCGCCCAGCCCAGCCGGCGGTCCCGGTACTTCTCCGGCATCAACGCCTTGCCGTAGGTCCACACGTCGATGAGCACCAGATCGAGGTCGGTCAGGCCGCGTTCGGCCAGCGCCGCGACCACCACGGGGTTGACCTTCATGGCCACCTCGCAGTCGTGCCACTCGTCCACGGTGAAGTTCGGCGTGACGCCGGGGATGTGGGTGAAGGACACCACCCTGTCGTCGGCCGACCCGGACTCGGCGAGCTCGACGACGGCCTCGTACGTCTTGTTGTCCGCCCGGTCCCACATCACCGACAGCGAACGCCGCCGGATCGGATCGCCCTCCCGCCACGCCAGCACGTCGGCCTTCGCCGGCTCGTCCAGGGTGATCGACGCGAACCGACGACTCGGCACCAGGTCGCCGGACGCCCGCAGGGCCCCCGTGGTGCGACGGAACTCCTCAGCGCTGAGCGAGTCGAGTGGGTGACGGGACACGGGTGCTCCTCCGGACGCGGGTTGATCGGGCGTCGACCGGGCCGATCCCGCAGATCTGACACCGATCGGACGAATCGACCGTAGCCTTTGCCGTCCGATCCGGCAGCGGTACCACATGCGGGCTGCCGACGCCGGCCGGCCGAAGGGACGGCTCGCCCGGCCGACGGCGCGGCGAGGCAGGTTGGCGGCCGCCGGCACGGCGAGGCAGGTTGCACCGCCGCCGGACGGACGGTGATGATGCGGAGGCGAAATCGCCCGACCCCTCGATCACGGGAGTTCCAACGTGCCCACTCCGCTGAAGGTCACGCAGCAGTTCGACGCCCCGGCAGCGACGGTGTGGGCGTTGCTCAACGACCCGGACTTCATCGCCGGCCGGCTCGAGGACTCCGGCGCGCTGGACCCGCGGGTGATGTCCGTGGAAGCCACCGACGACGGCCTGACCATCGTCACCCGGCAGTCGATTCCCGCCTCCGCCCTGCCGTCGATGGTCGCCTCGATGATCCAGGGCGATCCGGCCACCGAGCGCACCGAGAACTGGAAGGTCGACGGCGACGGCTACACCGCCGATTTCACCGTGACGGTCAAGGGAGCACCGGCATCGTTGACCGGCACCATGGCGCTGACCCCGGCGGGCGCCGGATCCACGCTGGCCGTCACCGGTCAGGCCGCGGTGCCGATCCCGCTGTTCGGCTCGAAGATCGAGGGCGTCATCGTCAAGCAGATCGCCGACCTGCTGGCCGCCGAGGAGGCCTACATCAAGTCCCGGCTGAACGGCTGAGCCGGCTGACCGACGCCGGTTTCCACCGCCGGCCGCCGGCCTGGCAGCATGGATCGCCGTGCCCGATGACCGTCGCTTCGTCCTCACCCTGAGCTGCCCCGACCGCACCGGCATCGTCGCGCGGATCACCACGTTCCTGGCCGACATCGGGGGCTGGATCACCGAGGCGGCCTACCACTCCGACGAGGAGTCGGGCCGGTTCTTCACCCGGCAGGAGATCCGCGCAGACTCGGTCGCCTTCCCCGTCACGGAGCTGCGCCGGCGGTTCGGCTCGGTGGCCGCCGCGTTGGACGCGGACGGCTGGCAGGTGGTGGACAGCGCCGACCGCAAGCGGATCGTGCTCATGGTGTCCCGGGAGGGCCATTGCCTGTACGAGCTGCTGTCCCGCTGGCACTCCGGGGAGATGCCGGTGGACATCGGCGTGGTGATCGGCAACCGCACCGACCTGGAGCCGGTCGCCCGGCTGTTCGGCCTGCCGTTCCGGCACATCCCGGTTCCGGCCGATCCGGCCGGCAAGGCCGCCGCGTTCGAACAGGTACGGGCGGAGGCGGACCGGTACCGGCCGGACGCGATCGTGCTCGCCCGGTACATGCAGGTGATCCCGCCGGAGCTGTGCCGGGCCTGGGACGGCCGGCTGATCAACATCCACCACGGGTTCCTGCCTTCTTTCCGCGGTGCGCGGCCCTACCATCAAGCGCACGTGCGGGGGGTGAAGATGATCGGCGCCACCTGCCACTACGTGACCCCCGAGTTGGACGCCGGACCGATCATCGACCAGGACGTCATCCGGGTCGATCACGCCGACTCCCCGGCCGACATGGTCCGGCTGGGTCGGGACATCGAGAAAGCGGTGCTCGCCCGCGGGCTGACCTACCACCTGGAGGACCGGGTACTCCGGGACGGCCTGCGTACCGTGGTGTTCACCTGAGCGAGCGAAGCATCGAACGCTGTGGCGGGATCCGCGGCGGAGCCGTGTGAGAAGCGTTAACAGTGCGTTGCCCAGCCGGGAGAGTCGGGCGACGATGGAAGGCACACATTCGGAGCCCGCACGGGCGGATGACACGGAGCAACCCCATGGGCGGCGAACCAGGCGAGCTGTACGAGCTGCACCTGGAGCGGGATGAGATCGAGCTGCTGCACGACCCGGTGCTCATCGTCGCGCTGGACGGTTACATCGACGCGGGATCGGGCGTGCGGTTGGCGGTCGAGCACCTCCTGTCGAGCCAGCCAACCACCGTCATCGCCACCTTCGACATCGATGAACTGATCGACTACCGGGCGCGGCGGCCGATCCTGACCTACCAGCACAACGCGTTCACCGCCTACCAGCAGCCCGAGCTGCTCGTTCGGTTGCTCACCGACGCCGACGGCACCGCGTTCCTGCTGCTGTCCGGCCCGGAACCGGACAGCCAGTGGGAGCGCTTCATCGCGGCCGTCGGGCAGATTGCCGACCGGTTCGCGGTCCGGCTGACCGTCGGGCTGATGGCCATCCCGATGGGCGTCCCGCACACTCGGCCGACCGGCATGTCCTCGCACGCCACCCGCCCGGGGTTGTTGCCGGCGACGGAGGACTGGCTCGGCATCATCCAGGTCCCCGGCCACGCCGTCGGCCTGTTGGAGTACCGGTTCGGCCGGGCCGGCCGCGACGCGATCGGGTTCGCCGCGCACGTGCCGCACTACATCGCCCGATCCGACTATCCGGAGACGGCGCGGACGCTAATCCAGGCCACCGCCGACGCCACCGGGCTGCTGCTGCCCACCAGCGAGCTGGACGAGGCCGCCGCGACGGTGCGGGCCGAGCTGGCCAAGCAGATCGCGGACAACGCCGAGGTCGCCGCGGTCGTCACCGCCCTGGAGCAGCAGTACGACGCGTACGCGGCCGCGACCGGACAGAGCCTGCTCGCGCAGTCGGCACCGCTGCCCACCGCCGACGAACTGGGCGCGCAGTTCGAGGCGTTCCTGGCCGACCGGGAGCCCCCGACCCCGTGAGCCGGCCGACCACCTCGATGCGGGCATAGGACGGATTCGGCGCGCCGGCCCGAACCCCGGCGACCTCGGCCTTCGGCGTACTGTGCGGCCTTGTGGCGTACGACAATCCGACGCTGGCGCTACCGGTCAAGGAGCACGGCCCGGTCCGCGCGATCGGTGCACGTGTCCTCGTGGCGGTTCTGTGCGTGGTGATCACCACCGTGGTGGTGTACCTGGAACGTGCCGACTACCGAGACCTGGAAGGTCAGATCGACAGCTGGCTGGACGCGCTGTACTACGCCACGGTCACCCTGTCGACCACCGGATACGGCGACATCACGCCGGTCACCGAGTCGGCCCGGCTGACCAACATCGTCGTCATCACCCCCCTGCGGTTCCTGTTCCTCATCGTCCTGGTCGGCACCACCATCGAGGTGCTCACCGAGCGAAGCCGCCAGCAATTCCGCACCAGCCGCTGGAGGAAGCGCGTGAAGAAGCACACCGTCGTCATCGGCTACGGCATGAAGGGCCGGTCGGCGGTGACGGCGCTGATCGACCAGGGGTATCGGCCGGACCACATCGTGGTGGTGGACAGCGACGGGTCGAACGTCAAGGCGGCGACCGGCGACGGGTGCGTCGGGGTGCTCGGCGATGCGCGGCGCGAGGAGGTGCTCCGGCAGGCGGCGGTGCCCAGCGCGCAGCAGGTCATCGTGGCCGCCGACCGGGACGACACCAGCGTGCTGGTCACGCTCACCGCGCGGCGCCTGGCGCCGTCGGCCACGATCGCGACCGCGGCCCGTGAGGAGCAGAACATCGAGGTGCTCCGGCAGAGCGGCGCGGACGTGGTCATTCCTACCGCGGAGTCCGCCGGTCGCATGCTTGGCCTGTCCATCTTCGCCCCCAACGCCGGCGAAGTCATCGAAGACCTGCTGGAACCCGTTGCCGGGCTGCAGATCTCGGAACGCGAGGTGCGCCCGGAGGACGTCGGGCTGGCACCCGCGCGGCTGCAGGCACGCGGCGAGATCGTGCTGACGGTGATCCGCAACGGGGTCTCGCACCGGTTCGACTCCGGTGGCGTCAAGGTGTTCCAGCCCGGTGACCGGATCGTGGTGATCAAGGCGAACGCCGAGCAACCCGAGGCGCTGAACAGCCGGTCGAGGACCCGGCGGGCGGCGGAGCCGGACCTGACCGGCATGGCCGACCGCTCCCGGCTGCCACCCGGCATGGAGCCAAGGGAGGCCCGTGAGCCGGGCCGCCCGGTGATCCGGGATCTGCGCTGACCGGACCGGCCGCCGATCGGGCGGGGCTCACCCCGGCGATCGGGCCGGGCTCGGACCGGCCCCCGCCGCCCGACGGACAGGCCGGGCAGACCCGATGGCCCCGCCGGCCCGCCCGTCGGTTCACTGCCCGTCGGTCGATCAGCGTTCCACGCAGCGCCGCAGCTTCTCGGTGATGGCCCGCAACCAGCGGGAGACCTGCATCTGGCTGACGCCGATCTCCTTGCCGATCCGGGACTGCGACCAACCGTTGTCGAAGCGCATGTGCACGACATCGCGTTCCCGCTCGGTCAGCGCGTCCAGCAGCCGATCGACCGTGGCTCGGTCCTCCACCCGGCGCAGTTCCGCGTCCTCCTGACCCCACGAAAGGGCCAGCGTCAGACCCGGCCCCTGACCCTCGTCGATGGAATGCGGCCGGCAGCAGGCCGCCGCGGCTCGGGCTTCGTCGATGTCCTGGGCGCTCGCCCCGGTGATCGAGGTCAGCTCGTCGTCGGTGGGCGCCGTGCCGTCCCGGTGCCGGTAGAGCTGTTCGGCCTCCGCGATCGCCGCCCGCAGCTCCTGGATCCGGCGCGGCGGCCGGACCAGCCAGGAGTGATCGCGGAAGTATCGCTTGATCTCCCCCACGATCGTGGGTACCGCGAACTGCAGGAAGTCGTCGCTACGACCGGGTCGCCACCGTCGGACGGCCTTGACCAGGCCGACGAACGCGAGTTGCTCCAGGTCGCCGCGTTCCACCCCACGGCCGGCGTACCGGGCGGCCAGGGACCGCGCGACCGGAATGTACTCGGTCACCACCCGCTCCCGGCACCGCTGGAGTTCGGCCGGATCGGTGCAGGTGGCGGTGTACTCCAGCAGGTCACGGACGTGCGCGGCGCGGGCTCCCGTCGGCGCGGCGGCGATGGTGTGGCCGGATGGGGACCGGTGCGCGGTCGGCGGTGCGGAGTTGGTGTGAGGTGCCGATCCGGCGGCAGACGGCCGCGAATCGACACGTTCCAGTACTGAGGTCACGAGGAACTCCCGGGATTCTCAGGGATTGTTCCTGGCGCCTCTGCTGGACCAGTCATTCCATGACAGCACAGCGCCGGCTGGTGCACAACGCTGAATCGGGCCAACCTGACGAACACTCTTCGTCACCAGGCGGTCGTCACCACGCGGTCGTCACCATGCGGGGCCAGCTCGAGTCTTCGTGGCGGTGTCGGCCCTCTTGGTTGCCTGCTCGTGCTGCCCGCTTTGTGTTGCCTGCTTGTCTTGCCGCAGGACATCGACGACGACCACGACCACGTCCTCGTGTGTTGCCTGCTCGTGTTTGCCGCCCGTTGTCGCCGCCCGCCCGGCGGCCGGCGCCGGCCTTGTGCTTACCTGATGCCGACCTTGTGCCGACCCGCACCGATGCTTCCGGAGTGCCCATGGCCCAGCCCCTCGCCGAACCCAGCGCGGCGTCGCGCACGCTGATCCTGATGCGTCATGCGGCCGCCGGCGGCGCCGCCCGGGATCACGACCGGCCGCTCACCCCGGACGGCCTGCGCGCCGCCGCCGAGGCCGGTCGCTGGATCCGCGGCAACCTGCCGCCGGCGGACCTGGTCATCTGCTCCAGCGCGACCCGGACCCGGCAGACCCTCGCGGCCACCGGGGTCCGGGCGGACACCCGCTTCTCCGACGAGCTGTACGGCGGTGGCGTCGACGAGATTCTCGAGCAGGTGGCCGCCGTTCCCGATGCGGTTCGCACGCTGCTCGTGATCGGACACGCGCCGACCATTCCGTCGACGGCCTGGGAGCTGGTCACGCAGGCCAGATCGTCCGCGGCCGCCGGCGATCCGGCAACGGGTTCGGACCCGGATGCGGACAGCCTGCGGCACTTCGCCGCCGGCACCTTCGCCGTGCTCACCACCCGGGCGACCTGGGTCGGTGTGGCCGAGGCCGGCGCGGAACTGCGGACGGTCCGGCACCCCCACTCATGAGCCTGCGGGCGCGGTGACGACGGCGGCGCTCGTCACTCGTCCGGGACGTTCTCACTCGGCCGGCGCGGTGTCCCGGCGTATCTCGACCAGCGCCTGGGCGAGTTCGTCGAACAGCGCGGGCCCGGCCACCAGCAGGCCGGGCTGCCCGGCAATCGGCGAGGTCCGGACGGCCTGCGCCCCGGCCTCCTGAGCAATCAGGCCGCCCGCCGCGATGTCCCAGGCCTTGACCCCCTCCTCGAAGTAAGCGTCAACGGAGCCGGCGGCCACCGCACACAGGTCCAGGGACGCCGAGCCGATCCGGCGGATGTCGCGCACCCTGGGCAGCAGTTGGGCGATCATCGCGCCCTGCCGTCGCCGGTACTCCTGGTCGTAGCCGAATCCGGTCGCGACCAGGGCGCGGCTCATCGGGACCGGATCCTTGACCCGCAGCGGACGCCCGTCGACGCTGGCACCGACCCCGCGGATGGCGTGGTAAGTCCGTTTCGTGATCGGGTTGTGCACCACGCCGACCAGCGGACCTTCCTCGTCCTCGGCGGCGATGCTCACCGCGAAGTTGTCCAGTTCGTACAGGTAGTTGACCGTGCCGTCGAGCGGGTCGATCACCCAGCGGATGCCGGTTGTCGACTCCCGCTCGCTGCCTTCCTCGGCGAGCAGGCCGTCGTCGGGGCGTTCCTGCCCGATCAGCTTCACCAGCATCGATTCGGCGCTCCGGTCGGCGTCGGTCACCGGGTCGGTCGGCGACGACTTGGCGGTCAGTCCCTCCACCCGGCCGTACCTGCTCATCAGTTCGCGACCGGCGGCGCGAGCACCTCGGATGGCCAGATCCAGCAAACGGGCCGGATCGGCGTCGACGGCGGTCATGCAGCCACCTCGATCGTGTCACCCGGATGAGCGCCACCGGCGGCGGCGCCAGGTCGAAGAGTCGTGCTGGGCCCACACATGCCGCCCATCCTGCCCGGCCCTCGCCGATCATGCGGGTCGGCCGGTTCCGGTGGTGCGGCGCCACCCGAGCCGGGGAAACCCCAGCCGCCTCACGCGACCCGACCTTCCCCAGCTCCGCCCGCCGGGGCGGAGGGTGCGGGGCCCCGCCACCCGTCGGTGCTTCGCTCCGCGAGCTTCCGGTCAAGCGGGCTCGTCGACCGCGTCGGCGATGGGCACCGCGAGACCGTCGAGGACCTCGGCGCCCGGCAGGTCGGCGAGCAGGGCCCCGTCCAGGACGATCTTCGAACCGCGGATGCCGGAGCCGATCACCACCGGGCCTGCGGACACCACCGCACGATCGATCAAGATCGGCCACTCCTGCGGCAGCCCGATGGGGGTGATCCCGCCGTATTCCATCCCGGTACGGGCGACCGCCTCGGCCATCGGCGCGAACGACAGCCGGCGCACGTCGAGCCATCGTCGGATCGACCCGTTCACGTCCGCGCGGGTGGTGGCCAGGACGACCACCGCCGCCCAGCGCTGCTCGCCGGCCCGCTTGCCGGCGACCACCACGCAGTTCGCCGACGCCGCGAGGGGCACCTGGTAGGCGCGGCAGAAGGCGGCCGTGTCCGCCAGGTCCGGGTCGATCGGGGCGGCGGCGATCCGGTCGGCGGCGATCCGGTCGGCTGCGGCCAGTCGGCGCAAAGCGGTGGCGACCGGCGGTGCCAGCAGGTCGATCCGATCCACCGCGCGTTCGGCGGCCAGCAAGCCGAGAGTCGTCACGTCTGACATGGCTGCCACCTTGCCACCTGGCGCGGCCCACCCACCGAGAACGCCGATCGGATCCGTCGAATCCGGCCACGATCCGCACCGCCCACACCGTGCCGCCCCGGACGGTCGGGCCGGTTCCGCGCAGGCTGGACAATGAGTCCGTGCGTCCCCCGCCCACGATCGCCGACCCGGCCGACCCGCAGGCCGTCGCGCCGCCAGCCGTGCGACCGTCCGCGACGCCGGCCACGCCGACACCGGCCACGCCGCTGCACATCGGCCGCTACCCGGTGTGGCCGCCGGTGGTGCTGGCCCCGATGGCCGGCGTCACCAACGCTTCCTTCCGCTCGCTGTGCCGTGAATTCGGGGCCGGACTGTACGTCTGCGAGATGATCACCACCCGGGCGCTGGTCGCCGGCGACCCGAAGACCCGGGCGATGATGCGCTTCGACGCCGACGAACATCCGCGTTCGGTGCAGCTCTACGGGGTCGACCCGACCGTCGTGAGGCAGGCCGTCCGGATCGTGGTCGATGAGAACCTGGCCGACCACATCGATCTGAACTTCGGCTGCCCGGTTCCCAAGGTCACCCGCAGGGGCGGCGGCTCGGCCATTCCCTACAAGCGTCGGCTGTTCGAGTCCATCGTGCGGGCCGCGGTCGACACGGCGGGTGAGCGCGGCGTGCCGGTCACCGTCAAGATGCGCATCGGCATCGACCCCGAACACGTCACCTTCCTGGACGCCGGCCGGATCGCCGAGGACGCCGGCGTGGCCGCGGTCGCCCTGCACGCGCGGACGGCGATCCAGCACTATTCGGGCACCGCCGACTGGGAGGCCATCGGCCGGCTCAAGCAGGCGGTGACCTCAGTGCCGGTGCTGGGCAACGGCGACATCTTCGCCGCCTCCGACGCGTTGGCGATGATGGCGATGACCGGCTGCGACGGGGTGGTGGTCGGTCGAGGCTGCCAGGGCCGGCCCTGGTTGTTCGCCGAACTGGCCGCGGCGTTCGACGGACGGCCCGCGCCCACCCCGCCGGATCTGCGGGCGGTCGCCGCGGTGCTGCGCCGGCACGCGGAGTTGATCTGCCTGGAGATGGGCGCCGACCGGGGCATCCGGGATCTGCGCAAGCACACGGCCTGGTACCTGCGCGGGTTCGCGGTGGGTTCGGAGCTTCGCCGGCGGCTGGGCATGGTGTCCAGCCTGGCCGAGCTGGACGAGCTGCTCGCCGAGTTGGATGCGGACCAGCCGTATCCGGCCGCGGCGGACGGCCCGCGCGGCCGGCAGGGGTCACCGCAGCGTCGGGTCGCCCTGCCCTACGGCTGGCTGGACGACCCGGAGAGCGCGGCGGTGCCGCACGAGGCCGAACTGGACGACGGCGGCGGATGAACGGCCGGCCCGGCGTCCGCCGCCTGATGCTGGCCGCGACGGTCGCCGTCATGGCGGTCGCCGCCGTCGGGACCGCGGGATGCGGAGCAGCCGCACCCCAGGCCGCACCACCGACGTCCGTGTCGGCACCGACAGCAATGACGTCGACGGCAGGCAACACGGCAGGCGATGCGGTCAACACGACAGTCGGCACGGCCGGGGACGCTGCCGCCACACCCATCGCCGACAGCGTGCCGGCGCGCGATGCGGAGGCCGTGCGGGCGACGATCGACGCGATCAACGCCACGGCCGGCGGCCCCGTCGCCGACCAACAGCGACGGCTGGTCGACTCGGTCGATCCCGACGACCGCGCCGACGTCGGCCGCTGTCCGCCCGCGACCACCACGGTGCGCTTCGAGCCGGTCTACGCCGGCCTGCGCGGCACCGGCGGCAGCGCGGACTCGACCAGCTACGCGCTGCCCACATTGATCAGGATCTACACGGGCAGCCGGATGACCGGCACCGACCTGACCACCCTGCAGCTCGTGGTACGGCCCTCCGACGGCGCGACGAGCACTGCGGCCTACCTCACACCCTTCTGTGTGAATTGAACCGGGCCCGGTTCATTACGTCATTCAGGGGAACGGCGGCGGAGAGGCTCCGGCTTCCGCCTCGATCTGATGTGAATGTGGTGAGCGGATCAGCCGGACGGCACATTCCCAGTCAAATGGTGACAACCGTCCGTACCATGGACAATCGCTGAAACAGCGGAACGACCCGCCGGATGATGAAGACAAGGAGGTCCCGTGGGCGAGGCTTGCCGAGCGAACCGTCGACACAGGAACGCCGTCGGCCACACCGGGACCGCCGAGCACACGAGACGTCCCGAGATGGCAGCGGCGTGACCGACGGCGACTTCTCCCCTCCGGCCGGTGCGCCGGACGGCCAGCCCACCGGACCGCGACGACGGCCCGCCTCCGAGCACCACGTCTGGCTGAACGTGGGGCGGGTGGCGGTCGCCCTCCTCGCCGTCCTGGTACTCGCGGCCACCGGCCTGGAGTGGACGATCAAGTCCAGGGCCGACTCCGGCATCCTGTCGCGCAGCGTTCAGGCGATCGTCACCGACGACTCCAACATCTCCGCCGGCGCTCCGGTGCCCCCCGGCTCCTACGCACCCGAGAACATCCTGCTGCTGGGCTCGGACACCCGGGCCGGCGCGGCCAACGCGCAAGCAGGCGGAACCGACGACAGCACGTCGGACGGGGTGGCCAACTCGGACACGCTGATGATCGCGCACATCTCCGGCGACCGGCAGCACGTCACCGTCCTGTCGATTCCCCGCGACACCATGGTCGACGCGCCCACCTGCAAGGTGTGGGACGGCGCGACCGGGCAGCTGTCCGACGACACCTACACGGTCAACCCCGGCGACCAGTGGCACATCAACTCCGCCTACTCGGTCGGCGGACCGCAGTGCACGGTGCGGGCGGTTCAGGATCTGACCGGCCTGAAGATCGACCGGGTGATCGGCATCGACTTCGCCGGGTTCCAGAACATGGTCGACGCCCTCGGCGGCATCACGGTCAACGTCTGCCGGCCGATCATCGACGCCGAACTGGGCACCGTGGTGGCCGACGGCGGCGTGCAGACCATCAAGGGTGAGCAGGCGCTGAGCCTGGTCCGGGCCCGCAAGGTGGAGGGCGACACCGATTCCGACCTCGCCCGGATCCGCCGCCAGCAGATCGTCCTGTCGGCGATCCTGCAGCAGGTGACCAGCGCCGGCACGCTGTTGAATCCCGGCAAGCTCGACGCGTTCCTGCAGGCCTTCGTGCAGAACACTTTCACCGACAACGTGACCATCGACGACCTGGTGGCGCTCGCCCAGTCGATGGGCAACCTGGATCCCGGCCGGGTGACGTTCTACACGCTGCCGACGGTGCCGAGCATCTCGAACCCGGAGGCGTTGGACGTCGACGAGTCGGCCGCCGGCGCGGTGTTCCGCGCGCTGCTGAACGACCAGCCGTTGCCCGGCGAACCCGGCGCGAGCGCACCGCAGAGCACACCGCAGGTGCCCCAGCCCTCGTCTGCCTCGGTGGACGGGCTGGCCACCGGCACCACCGTGGACCCGGCGTCGGTCCGGCTGACCGTGGTCAACGTCAGCGGGCGCAGCGGCGTGGCCACCCAGGCGATGGAGGACCTCAACGGGGTCGGATTCGAGGTCACCGACGACGACCTGCAGGCGCCGTCGGGCGACAGCCAGTCCGGCGTCATTGTCGAGTACGACCCGACGAACCTGAACGCGGCGTTGACCGTCGCGGCGGCGGTGCCGGGCGCCACCGTGGTCCCGGTGAACGGTCTCGGCAAGTCGGTCCGGCTGCTGCTCGGTGAGGACTACACCGGTTCGGTGTCCACCGTCCGGGCGAGCGCGAGCGCCACCGCCACGATGGGCTCGGCCACCGCCGTACCGACCGACGAGGACGAGTCGGCGAGCGAAGGCTCCGGGTCGGCGACCGCCACCACACCGCTGACGTCGATCAACGCGGGGGCCGCCCTCTGCGCGTAGCAGCCCTCCGCGTGTCACAGCCCTCCGCGCGTAGCGGCGGGGGGCCGATCACCCGTCGTCGCCGGTTCGGAACGAAACCCTTCCCCGGGATTCATCCCGCGTTCATCCGACGCCTCCCCGGCGACCGGCTGAGCGTCATATTCTCTGATCATGCGCGAGGGATACCATCTGCGGCTGGTCGAGCTGGGCGAGCACGGCTCGTCCATGTGCCAGGTCGCCAGCGACGCCCTGCGGGACGCCACCCAGGCACTCCTGGACGCCGACCTCGCACTGGCCGAGCGGGTGATCGCGTCCGATGTCCAACTCGACGACATGCGGGCCAGCGCGGAGAAGGTGGCGGTCGAGCTGCTGGCCCTCGAGGCGCCGGTGGCCCGGGACCTGCGGATCGTGGTGTCCGCCCTGTGGATCGTCGCCGATCTGCAGCGGATGGGTGCGCTGGCGATCCATGTCGCCAAGGCGGCGCGCCGGCGGCATCCCGCGCACGTCATCCCTGCCGACGTCCGGCCGATCATCGAGCGGATGGGTCGGGTGGGCGTGCACCTGGCCGACCAGGCCGGCATGGTGCTGCGCACCCGGGACGTCGAGCAGGCCCGTCAGCTCGAGGTCGAGGACGACCTGATGGACGACCTGCAGCGGGATCTGTACAACTACCTGCTCGCGCCGACCTGGCGGCACGGCGTCGCCCCGGCGGTGGACATCTCCCTGCTGGCCAGGTTCTACGAGCGGTTCGCCGACCACGCGGTGTCCATCGCGCGCCGGGTGGTGTTCCTGGTGACCGGCGAGAACGTCGGCGGCGACACCACGCCGGCCTACGCCTCCCGCGACTGAACCCGGCCCGCGCCGGCGAACCGCCGTCGAGGTCGCGGTCGGTGCCGGCGGGTGGACGTCGTGCGTGTGCGTCAAACGCAGGTGCGTCGATCGTGCGCGCTTGACGAGGCGTGTCCCCGACCCTCCGCTGATCAATCCCGCGCTGATCCGGACAAAGCGGGCCGACAACCGCGGCTTTCGTCCGCGAAGCAGGCGTGTCCCCGACCCTCCGCTGATCAACACCGCGCGCAACCGGTCACGACACCCGCCCAAACGCGGGTTTGATCAGCGAACCACCCAGCCGATCAGCGAACCACCCAGCCGGCCGGCGGCGAAGCCGTCAGCCGAAGCGGCCGGAGATGTAGTCCTCGGTGGCCTTCTCGCTGGGGTTGGAGAAGATCTTCGCCGTGTCGTCGTACTCGATCAGCCGGCCGGGCTGCCCCACACCGGCCAGGTTGAAGAACGCCGTTCGGTCCGACACCCGCGCCGCCTGCTGCATGTTGTGCGTGACGATGACGATCGTGTAGCGGGTCTTCAGCTCGGTGATCAGGTCCTCGATGGCCAGCGTCGAGATCGGGTCGAGCGCCGAGCAGGGCTCGTCCATCAGCAGCACCGACGGCTCGACGGCGATGGCCCGGGCGATGCACAGCCGCTGCTGCTGGCCGCCGGACAGGCCGGCGCCCGGCCGGTTGAGCCGCTGCTTGACCTCCTCCCAGAGGTTGGCACCCTTCAACGAGCGTTCGACGATGTCGTCCATCGCGCTCTTGTTCTTCTTGGTACCGGCGATCTTGTACCCGGCGATCACGTTGTCGTAGATCGACATCGTGGGGAACGGGTTCGGCTTCTGGAACACCATGCCGACGGTGCGCCGCACGTTGACCGGGTCGACGCCCGGCCCGTACAGGTCCTCGCCGTCCAGCAGCACCTTGCCCGACACGCGGCCGCCGGGGATCACCTCGTGCATCCGGTTGAGCACCCGCAGGAAGGTCGACTTGCCGCAGCCGGACGGTCCGATGAACGCGGTCACCGACAGCGGGGCGATATTGATCGAGGCGTCCTCGACCGCGAGGAAGTCGCCGTAGAAAACGTTGACGTCCTCGACGTCGATGCGCTTGGCCATGTCAGGTCTCTCCAGGTAGCCAGGTCGATGATCAGCTGGTCTTGGGTTTGGCAAGACGCGCCAGCAATCGCGCGCCGATGTTCAGGATCAGGACCAGCAGCACCAGGGTCAGCGCGGCCCCCCAGGCCCGGGCCTCGGTCAGGTCGTTGGAAGTGGTGCCGGACCGCTTGCCCAGCTGGTCCCACACCATCATCGGCAGCGTCGCCTGGTCGCCGGAGAAGGGGTTGAAGTTGATCGACGACGTGTACCCGGTGAGCAGGATCAGCGGGGCGGTCTCCCCGGCGACCCGGGCGATGGCCAGCAGCGACGAGGTGATCAACCCGGACATCGCGGTGGGCAGCACGACCTTGAGGATGGTGCGCCACTTGGGCACCCCCAACGCGTACGAGGCGTCCCGCAGATCCCGCGGGACCAGCTTGAGCATCTCCTCCGACGCCCGCACCGACACCGGGACCATCAGGATGGCGAGGGCCAGCGCGCCCGCCGCGCCGAACGGTCGCAGCCCGAAGCCGAGCAGCAGGAAGGTGTAGACGAACAGGCCGGCGACGATGGACGGCACGCCCGTCATGACGTCGACGAAGAACGTCACCGTCCGGGCGAACTTGCCCCGGCCGTACTCGACGAGGTAGATGGCCGTGAAGATGCCGATCGGCAAGGCGATGATCGCGGCGATCGCCACCTGCTGCAGGGTGCCGATCAACGCGTGGTAGAGCCCGCCGCCCTCCATCCGGCTGGTCACGCCGTTCATCGAGCGCAGGAAGAAGTCGGCGGAGAACACGCTGATGCCCTTGATGCCGATGTAGGTCAAGATCAGCACCAGCGGCACGATCGCGGCGATGAAGGACGCGTAGATCAGGGTCGTGGCGAGCCGGTTCTTCGCCTGGCGACGGCCCTCCACGCCGAATGACCAGGCGGTCAGCACGACGACGAACAGCACGGCGGTGGCGAAGAACGTGGTGTACCAGCCGGTCCAGTCCAGCAGCCACCGCAACAGCAGGGCCAGGCCGGCTCCGGCCACCGCGCTGCCGTAGGGCGCCCACGCCGGCAGCCGCGCCCCAACCAGTTCCGACCGCAGGGACGGTGCAGCGGACACGGTGGCCGTCATGTGAATTCCTTCCGGCGCGCGATGACGATCCGGGCGGCGGTGTTGACCACCAGGGTGATGACGAACAGGAACAGGCCCGCCGCGATGAGTGCGGCGATGGCCACCGGCGAGCCGCCGGCCTCGCCGAACTTCAGCGCGATCGTCGAGGCGAACGTGTCACCGCCCGGCTCGGTGATGTGCCAGTTGATCCGGAAGCCGGAGTTGAGCACCAGGGCGACGGCGATGGTCTCACCCAAGGCACGGCCAAGGCCGAGCATGGCCGCGGAGATGATGCCGGCCCGGCCGAACGGCAGCACGGCGATGCGGATCATCTCCCATTTGGTCGCGCCGAGCGCCCAGGCCGCGTCCACCGTCTCCCGCGGCACCTGCAGGAAGACCTCGCGGCACACCGCGGAGACGATCGGGATGATCATGATGGCCAGCACGATGCCGGCGATCAGCAGGGACTTGCCGAACTGGTCGACCGTGGTGGCCGTGGTGTTCTTGAACAGCGGGATCCAGCCGAAGTACTCGCTCATCCAGGCCTGGAAGCCCTTGGTCTGCGGGATCAGGAAGTACAGCCCCCACATGCCGAACACCAGCGAGGGCACCGCGGCCAGCAGGTCCACGATCGCACCGAGGGTGGTGGCCGCCCGCCGCGTCGCGTAGTGCGAGATGAACAGGGCGATGCCGATGGCGATCGGCACGCCGACCAGCATGGCGATGAACGCGGACATCACGGTGCCGAAGAACACCGCGGCCATGCCGAACAGCGGTGGGTTGCCCTGCGGATTCCAGGTCTGGGTGGTGAACAGGTTGCCGGTGTTCTGGGTGAACGCCGGAATCGCCTTCCAGATCAGGAAGATGGCGATCGCCGCCATCACGACGAGCAAGATCGCGCCCGATCCCGCGGCCAGGCCCTTGAACACGCGGTCGCCCATCCGCACGGACCGTCCGGAGATGCCCGCCTCGGGGCGCCCGTCGGGCAGGATCGTGCCGGGGGCGTCCGGCGCGTCGGCGGTGTCCGGGGTCGGGGACCCGATCAGCGGGTTGGCCCCGGGCACCCCCTGGGCCGCTACCTCGAACGGATCATCCGTCCGTGAGTCGTCTCCAGCCGTCTGAACCATCGCTCCTCGGCTCGATTCGTCGTGCGTGGGGTCAGCCGCACCTCATGATGATGCGCTGACCGGAACTCGATTGGCGCCGCGCCCGGGCGGTCGGACCCGCCCGGGCGGCGACGGCCGGCGCTCAGCTGATGGACGAGGCGGAGGCGATGACCTTCTCCTGAATCGACGCGGGCAGCGGCGCCGCACCCAGTTCGGTGAGCGTGGCCTGGCCGTCGGTCGATGTGTAACCCAGGAACGACTTGAGCAGCGGGGCGACGTCGGCGGAATTGCCGGCCGAGCAGACGATCTCGTAGGTGACCAGGATCAGCGGGTAGGCGCCGGCCTCCTTGGTCGCGTAGTCCAGCTTGAGCGCCAGGTCCTTGCCGGTGCCCACGACGTGCGCGGCCTCGACCGCCTTGCCGGCGGATTCGGCGGTCAGCTCGACGGCGCCGCCGCCGTTGTCGATCTGCGCGACGTTCAGGCCGTCATCGACGGCGAAGCCCCACTCGACGTAACCGATGGAGCCATCGGTGCTCTTGACCTGCTTGGACACGCCATCGCTGCCCTGGGCGGCGACGCCACCGGGGGCTGCCCAGGACTTGCCCGGGGTGAAGGTCCAGTCGCTCGGCGCCGCCGCGGCCAGGTACTTGGTGAAGTTCTCGGTGGTCCCCGAGTCCTCGGCGCGGTGCACGGCCTGGATGGCGGTGGACGGCAGGGTGACGCCCGGGTTGATCGCGGCGATCTTCGGGTCGTTCCAGGTCGCGATGGACCCGCTGAAGATGCCGGCGATCACTGACGGGGTCAGGGTCAGCGTGTCCACACCGGACACGTTGTAGGCCATCGCGATCGGTCCGGTGACCATCGGCAGGTTCAGCGCGGGGTTGTTCGCGCAGCGCTGGGACTGCGCCTGGGACGCCTGGTCGGCGTTCAGCGCCGAGTCGGAGCCGGCGAAGTCGACCTGGTTGGCGATGAAGTCCTGGATGCCCTTGCCGGAGCCGCCGCCGCCGTAGGCGTTCAGGTTGGCCCCGCACTTGGCGTTGTAGTCGGCGATCCACTGCTCCATGACCTTGCCCTGGGCGGTCGACCCGGACGAGCGCAGCGAGCCGGTCGCGCAGCGCAAGCCCGCTCCCTCGAAGCTCGTGCCGTCCCCGGCCGCCGCCGACCCGCTGCCCGCGGACGAGCCGGCACCGGCCGAGCCACCGGCGGCCGCCAATGTCGTCGTGGTCGCGTTGTTGTCGCTGCCACAGGCCACGAGCACCAGGGCACCGGCCGCCAGTAGGGCCACCAGGCCGGACCGTCGCGTGATCTTCACGCCATTTCCTCCGTTAGGTCAAACGTTGCCGACTGCCGGGCCCCCGCCACGAAGACGACGCGGCAGGGTGACGCCCGACGGACCGGACGCTAGGTGGCCAGCTGGAACGCAGACCCGACGCAAGGTGAACGCCGGGTGAACCGCGTGGCCGCAGAGGGTGATCGGGGCCATCCGGAAGGATGCACACGCATGATCTGACCGGGTGGCATGGCCACCGACGCGGCCGCCCGGCTACCGCCGGTAGACCACGTTCCGCAGATGGACGGCGAAGCCGAACCGCTCGTAGAGCCGGACGGCGCGGGTGTTGTCCTGCTCGACGTAGAGCATCGCGGTCCGCAACCCGCGTCCCCCGAGGTGGCGCAGCCCGGCATCGGCGAGCACGGTGCCCAGGCCGGACACACCGGCATCCGGGTCCACCCCCAGCACGTATATCTCGCCGAGCGCGTCGCCCGGCTCGGCGTCGCCCAGCCCCGCGCCGCGGTCCCGCCCATGAACCTTGGTCCAGTGGAATCCCAGCAACTCGTCGCCCGGCTCGGTGACGGCCAGGAAGAAGCCGTCAGGGTCGAACCAGTCCTGATCCATCTCGTCCCGCAGGCCCGCCAGATCCAGCCGGCCCTGCTCGGGGTGCTCGGCGAAAGCCCGGGCGTTGACCCGCAGGAAGGCCTGCTCGTCCCGGCCCGGACGGAAGGTGCGGATCCGCACGCCCGGCGGGGCCTCGGGCCCGGCCGCGCCGTCGATCGGCAGGGGCCGGCGCATCTGCAGCAGCACCCTGGTGGGACGCAGGCCCAACCGTTCGGCGACCGCGCGGGCAGCGGGTTGGTCGCCGTAGGCCCAGACCGCGCCCTGCCGGTCGACGGCGGCCCGGACGAGCGCGGTGCCCAGGCCGCGGCCCCGCCGGTCCGGCGTCACCGCCACCTCCGCCGGGTCGCCGGCCAACGCCACCGCGACACCGGCCAGCTCACCGGACGCGGCGGGCGGCGCGGTCAGCACCGCGGCGGCGCCGCCACGGACGGCGTCGAGCACGTGACCGGAGATCGGGGCGACGCCGTCGACGGCCACCACCCGCTCCAGCAGGGCCGGCAGACCGGGCAGACCATCGGGCCGGAACCAGTCGCCCGACGACGGTGATGCGGAAGAGTCCGGCCTCACGCCGGCGCCTCCCCGGGCCGGCTCGCAGGCTCCGCGACCCGGCCACGGCGCCGACGCCTGTGCCGATGGCTCGCTCGGCAAGCCTCGCTCGCCGCCGCCTCCCCGGGCCGGCTCGCACGCTCCGCGACCCGGCCACGGCGCCGACGCCTGCACCGATGGTTCGCTCGGCAAGCCTCGCTCACTGGTGCACCATCTCTAG